>NZ_LR778174.1:607500-1467500 GCF_902810435.1 Veillonella parvula | reverse complement strand
TCGAGCAGGGACGAAAGTCGGGCTTAGTGATCCGGTGGTGCCGAGTGGAAGGGCCATCGCTCAACGGATAAAAGCTACCCTGGGGATAACAGGCTAATCTCTCCCAAGAGTCCATATCGACGGGGAGGTTTGGCACCTCGATGTCGGCTCATCACATCCTGGGGCTGAAGTAGGTCCCAAGGGTTCGGCTGTTCGCCGATTAAAGTGGTACGTGAGCTGGGTTCAGAACGTCGTGAGACAGTTCGGTCCCTATCCATCGCGGGCGTAAGAAACTTGAAGGGGGCTGCTCCTAGTACGAGAGGACCGGAGTGGACGAACCGCTGGTGTACCAATTATCCTGCCAAGGGTACAGTTGGGTAGCTACGTTCGGGACGGATAAACGCTGAAAGCATCTAAGCGTGAAACCAGCCTTGAGATGAGGTTTCTCATAGCAAAAGCTAGTAAGATCCCATGTAGACGACATGGTAGATAGGCCAGGTGTGGAAGAGCCGTGAGGTTTGGAGCTGACTGGTACTAATCGATCGAGGGCTTTACTTAAGCAGCGTAACCAACTTGAAGGAGCAACGCGACGCACAAGTTGCGTGGAGTCGCTTACGTCGAAACGTAAGATTTCACGATGTGAAATCCACAGGCTTCGACGCAATCCTCCAGACGTGTA
Organism: Veillonella parvula; assembly: GCF_902810435.1. GTDB lineage: Bacteria > Bacillota > Negativicutes > Veillonellales > Veillonellaceae > Veillonella. Next base: position 1,466,842 of record NZ_LR778174.1, on the reverse strand, counting down.
CTTTGAGTATGGGACGCAACATATAACAAAACATTAAGCAGAATGTGCAACAAATATATATACTTCTATGTGGTTTTCAGAGTACAAACTCTGACAGATTCAGTGGCGATGGCTATGAGGATCCACCTGTTCCCATCTCGAACACAGTAGTTAAGCTCATAAACGCCGAAAGTACTTGGCTGGAGACGGCCTGGGAGGATAGGAAGCCGCTGATTGACTAAAAGAAAAAGGTCTACCTAAAGGTAGGCCTTTTTCTTTTTGCTAGTCTTCGACTAGCTAACCCTACTAGAGCAGCCTCCAGCCAAGGTTGTAGAGGTTGTATCTATGTACGTGTCCGTGTAAGACGGCCCTGGGAAAAGCAGGGCAGTAGAAGATGGAGGAGTGAAACGACGACAGATTCACTGCATCGCTTTCTTCCGAACGTAAGATTTACCGAGCTGCGAAGCAGAGAAGGGAAATCCACAGTGAGGATTGATAGGAAGCCGCGGCTAATGGTAGTATCTAACTAATCCATACGGTAACGAGGCACAACGTGCCAATGTTACCGAACCGTAAAGCAGTTGAGCTACTTTAAATATATGTAAATAAACTTTATCTAATCGATACCGCGGTGCGCAGCACCAATGGTATCGAACCGTAAACTAGTTGAGCAACTCCATATTTATGTAAATAACAAGCCCCATGATCACAAAATCATAGAGCCTATATATTAATAACAACTTATTAGGAATTTAATATATATACAAAAAAAGAGCTGCCTAAGCAGCTCTAATTCTTTATTATTCTACACCAACCATTACGCTAGTGGATTTGATAACAGCGACAACTTCTTTGCCAACTGCTAAGCCTAATTCTTTAACGGATTGAATAGTAATGTCAGCAGTAACAATATTATTATTACCTACGTTGATTTTTACGATTGCATTTACAGCGCCTTCTTGGATCTCAACGATAGTACCTTTTAATTGATTTCTTGCACTTAATTTCATGGATATCTCCTTAAAAAACAATACAAAAAGTATATATATTATAATATTTTGCATATAATTTGTGATATACATTACATCACAAATTATATGGAGCGGGCGAAGGGAATCGAACCCTCCTCTCAAGCTTGGGAAGCTCGCATTCTACCGATGAACTACGCCCGCACGATGTAAATATTGTATCATATATTTACATATACATTCAAGTAATCATAGATATATCTATGATTATACCTATAGTAGTAAATGTATTGAATTACTTTCAATCTAGATGTATAAAATAATAGAAAAGGAGGAATTCGTATGTCAAAAGTATATAAAGTTCATAAATGGTTATCTATCATTTCCTTAATTTTCTTCTTAATGTTTTGTATTACAGGATTAGTACTCATGTTTCGAACTGAGTTAAATGCATGGGCTCAAGGTGGAACAATACATCATTCATCAGCTATAATGTCGATGAATGAACATGAAGAATCTATATTTAAGTATGCTGATCAGGGGGCACTACTTGTTAAACAGAAATATCCATCAAAAGATATTTTGAATATATCCCCTGCTATGGGGGCTACACATATTTTACGGTATCGTATTATTGAATCTACGGCTACGGTAGCACCTCCAGCTCGCATGGGAATGGGTGGGGATTATGTTTTATATAATCCTATATCTAAAGAACTGATTACTTCACATAATGAGCCTCCTGTACATCCTTGGATTCGTAGTATGTTACATACTCTTCATCAATTACATACACGATTAGATTTAGGTAAAATTGGCATATATATTGTAACATTCTTATCATTTTTATGTAGTCTCACTATTATTTCAGGGATTTTTTTATATGGTCCATTTCGTAAAAGTTATTCTAAAGCCTCTGTTTTATCTAAGAAAATGAAAATAGGTGTATTACATCGTGAATTCTCAATAGTTGCAACGGTCTGGGGATTTATATTATGTATAACAGGTGTATGGATTGGGGGCTTTTTTATTGCAAATGATAACTATAATGCCGATGTACTTCATAATGCTAAACAGGAACTTTCGATTGGACAATCTGAAATATTGCAACCATCAGAAGCAATTTCTCGTATAATGAAAGTATATCCAGATCGACAAGTTATTTCTATGGATTATCCATCTAAGTTTAACAATTACCATTATGCATTTTATTTAGGTGCAGAAAATGATGATGATCCAGCTATGTTTCTTGGACAGCCTGTATATGCTAACTTGTATGTCGATTCTAGTAATGATAGATTTTCTACTAAAGCAGTTCCATGGTATTTTACAGGTATGACGACTATGATTAACCTACATATTCATAATCATAATACGATGGCTCTGAAGATATTGTGGGCTATATGGGATATTGTTCTCATTATTGGTATCGTGACTGGACTTATGATGACTATTATTAGAAAGTATAAAAAATCAGATGTAATTCTATCTAAAGTATCGGTAGAGGAAAAGCATATTTGGCGTACACCATTATTTTGTAGTATATCTGTTCTTATAGGATTGCTTCTACCACTTTGGCAAAATCCTGTTATGAATACGATTGCTGCTATTTGTTTAACTGTATCACTTATTGTATTTTTTATCTCTTTACTTAAAGAAAGTAAACAATATTGATTATTTTCGAACTGAAATGATATAATAATAAATATAGTTGTTTTTATATACATAAAAATACGTATTATTATTTATGACTCAGAAAGTGGTAGTTATTATGAATTTTATAAAAGCATTTTTCCAGTCAGAGTCTGCTGGTGGGATATCCTTGCTGTCCGCTGCTATTTTAGGCGTTCTTGTGGCGAACTCACCGATTGCAGCACAGTATTTTGCAGTCATGCAAATACACCTTGGTCCAATGACTATACTGGAGTGGGTAAATGATGCCTTAATGGCTCTTTTTTTCCTTTATGTTGGTATAGAGATCAAGAAGGAAATGATTTCTGGGGAGCTTGATACGAAGGCGAAACGTGTGCTTCCCGTATTAGCCGCATTTGCAGGTGTTATTACGCCAGCTATTGTGTATTATTTTGCGGCTGGATATATGCCAGAATATAGACATGGTTGGGGGATTCCTACCGCTACAGATATCGCTTTTGCTATAGGCGTTATTACAATGCTTGGTAATAAGGTATCTACAGCGATGAAAGCCTTTCTAGCTGCATTAGCTATTATTGACGACTTGATTGCCATAGTCGTTATTGCTCTCTTTTATGGGGCAGGCGTTAATTTTATGGATTTAATAGCTGCTGCGGCTGTAACTGGTTTACTGATTTATACTAATAAGCAAGGCTATTTAAGACCACTTCCGTATTGTGTTCTAGGATTAGTTCTTTGGTATTTAGTTTTAAAATCTGGTGTGCATGCTACCATTGCTGGTGTTGTACTGGCTATGACAATTCCTTTTAAAGGTAAAGTTATAGATAAGGTAGTATATCCTATGGAAGAATGGGCCCATGCTTTACGCAATTGGGTAAACTTCTTAATTATACCATTATTTAGTTTTTTAAATGCTGGTGTATCCTTTGCTGATTTTTCCATAGATAATTTATTCCATCCTGTAATCATAGGTGTTTCATTCGGTTTAATCTTAGGAAAACAATTAGGTATATTCTCTGCCGTCTACATTTTGGTTCAATCTAAGGCAATTAAGATGCCTACAAAAACGACGTGGCCTGAAATTTATGGGACAGCTATTTTGTGTGGTATTGGCTTTACTATGAGCCTTTTTGTTGCTACACTGGCTTTCCCACCAGGTATAACACAAGAAATGGCTAAGGTAGGTATCTTTATAGGATCAATCACGGCAGGCTTGCTAGGTGCGATTGTCCTAATTTTAGCTTATCAAATACGCAAGATGCGTGGTAAAATTTAATAAAATAATCTTTTGTAAGTATAGAAAGGATTCAAATGGAACGCATTTTTGTTTTCTTACGTTCTCCAGGTGCAGCTACATCTGTACTCCTAGGAGCAACAGTACTCGCTTTAATTTTAGCGAACTCTCCATCATCTGAACAATACTTTCAAATCGTTAATCACCATATAGGTAATCTAACAATTTTAGAATGGGTTAATGATGCATTGATGGCAATCTTCTTCCTTTTTGTAGGTCTCGAAGTTAAGCGTGAATTAGTATCAGGTGAGCTTAATACTAATGCTAAGCGTGTGATGCCAGGCATTGCCGCATTATTTGGTGTTCTAACGCCCGCTTTTATCTACTACTTAATTGCAGGTTTTCATTCTGAATATATACATGGTTGGGCAATACCAACTGCTACGGATATTGCATTTTCCATCGGTATTATATCTGCATTAGGCTCTAGAGTACCGAATTCAATGAAAGTATTTCTAACAGCTCTTGCCGTTATAGATGATTTGATTGCTATCATCGTAATTGCAATCTTCTATGCGTCAAGTATTCACATGATGTATTTAGGTGCAGCTGTCGTAGTTGTAGCTGCTTTAATCTATTGTAATAAGCAAGGATATGTACGACCTTTACCATATATCATTCTAGGGTTTATCCTTTGGTATTGTGTATTAAAATCTGGTTTACATGCAACTATGGCTGGTGTAATCTTAGCTATGACAATTCCTTCAAAAGGCAAACGAGGCCGTAAGTATGTTCGCCCAATGCAACATTGGGAACATTTATTGTCCAATTGGGTTAGTTTTTTAATTGTACCAATATTTGCATTCTTTAATGCTGGTGTAGATTTACGTAATGTATCTGTTAATGACTTAACGCATCCTGTAGTGCTTGGTGTTGCATTAGGCCTTATTATAGGGAAACAAATAGGTATTTTTGGTGCAGTATTTGCGATGGTGAAATGTGGCCTTGTACCAATGCCGACAGAAGCTAATTGGAAGCATGTATATGGTACTGCGATTGTATGTGGTATAGGCTTTACAATGAGTATCTTCGTATCTATCTTGGCATTTGAACCCGGTCACGCTCAAGAAATGGCAAAAGGTGGCGTTATACTTGGCTCATTAATCTCTGCATTATTCGGCTACATCTTCTTAAGACTTGTTGGTGCAAACCGAAAAGAATGTCATATTGGTGTATACCATAACTGCTAAAATTGAATAAAACTATTAAATCTCCATTATAGACTGAAGAGTATTTCCGACTTTAGAAGTAATCTAAGCGAATATTCTTGCAGGATATAATGGAGATTTTCATTGGTATCTTATAATTTTATGATATATATGTAATACACCCTTAAAACTATACTATAACTATAATTTAATATATATGAATTATTGATATTAATAGAACTTTTATGGTTTATAGATTATTTAAAACTGTATAGTATACTACTTAATGTAAGGTGAGGTGTATATGATAAAAAAAATAATTATTGCATGTACGCTTGTTTGTATGATTGTAATGGTATCCTCTGTATCATTAGCAAAAACTATTGATCGGGGGCAACGAGGGCATCACGTTAGTAAGGTGCAAACCATGTTAAAGCATCAAGGTTTTTTACATGATTCTATAGATGGCATTTACGGTCATAATACAGAACAAGCTGTTCGAAAATTTCAAAAATCTAAAGGGCTCGCTGTAGATGGTCGTGTTGGTCCTGCTACGATGAATGCTTTAGAAAAGATGGAGACTCGTTATGGTGGACATGGCACAGAACGCGATCATAATGGAGTGCCTAATAAATACTCTAAAGTTTTAACGATGGAGGCTAGTGGCTATTCATCTCAAGATCCTGGCAACGGAAAATATACAGCTACAGGCAGTCGTCTACGGAAGGGACTTGTATCTGTAGACCCTAAATTAATTCCTTTGGGAACGCGATTATATATTGAAGGTTATGGCTATGCTGTAGCTGACGATGTAGGTGGTGCTATTAAAGGGCATCGCATTGATTTAGCCTTTGATTCTCGTGCAGAAGCATTGCAGTTTGGACGTCAATCTGTAAAGGTTTATATTTTATAATGATAACTCTCTAGTTTTATATGATTATATGATAGATGTATAGACTACAATCATATTCTTGTATAACATGCTAGAGAGTTTTTCTTTTACCGAATTATAATGTATTCAAAACCTCGAATATTCGGAAAATATGGTATAATAAATAATAGATATATGATGATGACTCATGATGTTAAATTAATAAGCATACTTAATAGTTATATGATGAATGGTAAAGGATAATCCTATGGATAAAGTACGGCGCGTAGAACGAATGGTGGCAATGACAAAACTGTTAGTTGATTCACCGCAAAAATTGATTCCTTTAAATTACTTTTGCGACTTTTTTGGCATGGCTAAATCAACGGTTAGTGAAGATTTAACATGTGTAAGGCAGTCTATGGAACACTTTCAACTGGGGACCTTAGAAACGGTGGCCGGTGTAGCTGGTGGGGTACGATTTATTCCGCATCGCAAGGGAATACAAGCGAACGATATTCTACGCGATGTGCAAGCTCGTTTAATGGAGCCAGATCGCATCATTCCAGGTGGTTTTATTTATATGTCTGATATCTTATATGATTGGCATGTAATGACACGTCTGGGTGAGATTATTATGACTCGTTTCGTGGACCGTGAACCAGACTATATTTTGACTGTAGAAACAAAGGGGATTCCTTTGGCTGTAATGGTAGCGAGAGCTTTCAATAAACCACTTGTTATTGCTAGACGTGATAGTAAGGTAACAGAAGGTTCTGCTATTAGTATCAATTATGTAACAGGTTCCTCTGGGCGCATTCAAACTATGACTCTAACTAAACGGGCAATTCCTCCAAATGCGAAAGTGTTAATTATCGATGACTTTATGAAAGCTGGCGGTACCGCTAAGGGGCTTAAAGAATTAGTTCTTGAAATGAGTGGCGTCGTTGTTGGCACAGGTGTTCTTGTAGCTACAGCTGAACCAAGTCCGAAGTTGATCGATGATTATGAATCACTATTTACTTTTTATGGTATCGATGAAAATACAAAGAAAATTAGTATAGAGCCTGTGTTAGATGCAGAGTAAATCATTAATATTAGGAAGATTATAGGCTGATATAATGGTTTATATTGAGTATTGACCTATGGGCTAAATAATGACGTAAATAATATTTAAAATGGTTTAGAGATATAAGAGATAATAGATAGGAGATTACTATGAATATTGCAAGCCTTATTTTAGCTGCTGGTAAGGGCACGCGTATGAAGTCTAAATTGCCAAAAGTGTTACACAAGGTCGGCGGTAAGGCGATGGTAGAACGCGTTCTTGAAACGGTTCAATCCATTGGTACCAATCGCGATGTTGTTATCGTTGGTTTTGGTGGCGATGCAGTACAAAATTACTTGGGAGAGCGTGCTGAATTTGTTCGTCAAGAAGAACAAAATGGTACAGGTCATGCAGTTAAGATGGCTCAACCAGTACTTGGTGATTATGATGGTACAATCTTATTGTTATGCGGTGATACTCCCCTGGTTACAAAAGAAAGTTTAGAAGCACTTTTAGAAGAACATAAAAATTCCGGTGCAGCAGCTACAATCTTAACTGCTCATATGCCGAATCCAACTGGTTATGGACGTATCATTCGTAATGAAGCGGGTTCTGTAGTTCGTATCGTAGAACAGAAAGATGGTAAACCTGAAGAATTAGCGGTTCAAGAAGTAAATACAGGTATGTACGCTTTTGATAGTAAAAAATTATGGCCTTGCTTAGATCAATTATCTGATGATAATGCCCAAGGTGAATTGTATATTACTGATGTAGTTGGTATTCTCGTAAATGGTGGCGACAAGGTAAGTGCATACATGACTAAGGATTTTGAAGAATCTTTAGGTGTAAACTCACGTTTGCAATTAGCAGAGGCTGAAGCTATATTAAAACATCGTAAAAATGTTGAGTTAATGACTGCTGGCGTAACAATTATTGATCCTGAAAATACCTATGTGGCTCCTGAGGTAACAGTAGGTGCAGATACAATTTTGCATCCTGGTACAATTCTTGAAGGTGATACCGTGATTGGTGAGCGTTGTGAAATTGGACCACACACTCGTTTGACGAATGTAAAAGTCGGCAATGATACGATTATCCACTTTACTTATGGTCATGACTGTGAAGTAAAAGACGGTGTAGATGTAGGTCCATATGTCCATTTGCGTCCAAATACAGTTTTAGGTAACAAGGTTCATGTAGGTAACTTTGTAGAGGTTAAGAACTCTAATGTTGGGGAAGGTACTAAGTTCCCACATCTCTCCTATATCGGTGATAGTGATGTTGGGGCCGGTGTTAATATTGGCTGTGGCACTATTACCGTGAATTATGATGGGAAAGTTAAGCATCGTACGACTATTGGTGATGGTGCATTTGTTGGTTGTAATAGTAACTTAGTTGCCCCTGTAACAGTAGGTAATTATAGCTATGTAGGTGCGGGCTCTACTATTACTAAAAATGTACCAGATAAGGCCTTGGCTGTAGGGCGCAGTAAGCAAATTGTGAAAGAAAATTGGGTAACAGAGGATACTTTCAAAAAGAAATAAAAAAAATCTCATATTTTTTAACACAATTAGGTCAAAATAGTATACAATAAAAAGGCAATAGTGTGTATCTGTAATGTATAGATTATGGATAAGTAACCAGTATAGGAGCAAATGAAAGGGTAACAAAATGGCATTTGAAGACGGCAAAAAACTCAAGATTTTCACAGGTAATGCAAATCCTGCATTGGCAAAGGAAATTTGTGATTATTTAGGGTTGCCTTTAGGTGAAGCATTTGTAGGTCGTTTTAACAATGGCGAAGTACAAATAATGATTGATGAAAGCGTACGTGGCAAAGATGTATTTATCATTCAACCAACTAGCTATCCTGTAAATGATAATTTAATGGAACTCATGGTTATGGCTGACGCGTTAAAACGCGCTTCTGCACGTCATATCACTGCAGTAGTACCTTACTATGGCTATGCTCGCCAAGACCGTAAGACTCGTGGTCGTGAGCCGATTACAGCTAAATTAGTAGCTAATTTGATGCAAACGGCAGGTATTACACGTCTTGTAACAATTGATTTGCATGCAGGCCAAATTCAAGGTTTCTTTGATGTGCCTGTAGATCATTTGTTTGGCGCATCTATTTTGGCTAAATACATTAATGAAAAAAATATGGAAGATGTTATCGTTGTATCTCCTGACCTTGGCGGTGTTACAAGAGCTCGTGATTTGGCTGACCGCATTGGTGCACCGATTGCAATCATTGAGAAAAAACGCCCTGAACCAGGTGTGGCTAAAGTTATGAATCTCATCGGTGATGTGGCAGGTAAAAACTGTATTATTATCGATGATATCGTAGATACGGCTGGATCCTTGGTTGAAGGTGCTAAAGCATTGGAAGAATTCGGTGCTAAATCCGTTACCGCCGCTGTTACACATGCAGTGTTGACAGATCCGGCAAGTGAACGAATTGCAAATTCCAATATTAAGGAACTTATCGTTACTAATACTATTCCATTGCCGGAAAATTGCAACTTACCAAATATTACGCAATTATCCGTAGCTCCATTGTTGGGTGAAGCAATTATGCGTATCTTCCATGAAGTGTCTGTAAGTAATTTATTTGATAAATAATAGGTGATTCTTGAAATTAGTAGTAGGCCTCGGTAACCCCGGCAAGCAATACGAAAAGACAAAACATAATATTGGATTTATGGTTATTGATGCCATAGCCGATAGTGTCCCTCACACGCCTTGGAGAGAGGAGCAACGTGCTGAGGTATGCAGTATTACCGTAGATGGTGAGAAAGTATTACTTGTAAAGCCGCAAACATTTATGAATCTAAGTGGTGAGTCTGTAGGACCGTTAATGCGGTACTACAAAATTGATCCATCTGATGTGTATTGTATCTATGATGACATGGATTTACCTATAGGTAAGTTGCGTATTCGACCAAATGGTAGTTCGGGTGGACACAATGGGATTAAATCTTTAATTTCCCATATAGGAACAGAAAATTTTCCTCGTTTCCGCGTAGGAATTGGACGTCCATTGCCACAATGGACTGTCATTGATCACGTTTTAGCACCATTTAGTGAAGAGTCGCAAGAGAAGGTACAAAAAGGTATTAAGGATACGGTAAAAGCCGTATTAGGCACCTTAGAGGTAGGTATGGATAAAGGCATGAATCAATTCAATCCTAAACGTCGTCCACAGCGATAAATACATGCATAAGGGCATGAGTCTCATTGAGATTCATGCCCTTTTTACGAGGTACATATGAGTAATCAAGAAAAAATGCCTTTTGTAGAGGCTTTAGAATCATATAAAGAACAACATTTCGTGCCCTTTCATACGCCAGGTCATAAGATAGGCGTTGAAGCACCTCAACTATTAAAGAATTGGATGGGGCCAGCGTTACCCTATGACTTAGGTGTTATGTATGCTTTAGATGATTTACATGAACCTGAACGGGAATTAAAAGAAGCGCAAGACTTAACAGCAGAGTTATATGGAGCTGATTGTTGTTGGTTTTCTATTAATGGTACTACAGCTTTGATTGAAGCCATGATTATGGGGACTGTAGGGCCTGATGAAATCATTATCATTCCTCGAGAAGCACATCGTTCCGTTATTAGTGGGCTTGTCCTCTCAGGAGCCAAACCAGTATATATGGACTGTGATTTTGATGAACGCTGGGGAATTCCACTAGGTGTATCATTAGAAAATGCTATCAAATCAATGGATGCACATCCAGAGGCAAAGGCGATTCTTTTAGTTTATCCAAACTATTATGGCGTGGGCATAGATATTGTTAATATCATACAAGAGGCTCATAAGCGGGGACTTATTGTACTTGTTGATGAAGCTCATGGGCCTCATTTGCCGTTCTCTGAAAGTTTACCTATAGAGGCTATAGAGGCTGGAGCAGATTTGGTGGCTCAAAGTACACATAAATCTGTTGGCTCTTTGACACAAACATCTTGGCTATTAGGGCAAGGTAAAAAAATTGATAAGCGGCGTATTACGCAAATGCATCAAATGCTACAAAGTACGAGTCCAAACTATATTTTCCTTGCTTCCTTAGATATGGCGCGCCATCAATTAGCCACAGCAGGTAATGATTTAGTAAGTCGTGCAGTAGAGTTGAGTATGTACTTACGTGAGGAACTCAATAAAATTTCTGGTATTGCTACTATGGAATATACAGATATTCAAGAGCGGGTAATAAATTATGATTGTACTAAGGTGCTGATTGATGCTAAAGAATTAGGGCTCACAGGCGTTGCTTTTGAACGGATGTTACGAGAACATCATATTGAGGTGGAGTTAGTACAAGCTCATCATGTGCTAGTGCTCATTACCATAGGTGATACAAACGAGTCTGTAACTGCTCTTATTAAGGCTGTACAAGCTGTAAGTGAAAAGGTGTTACGTGCATTTAAAGAATTTAATAAAACAGAGGAAGAGCAATTGCAAGACATTAGTAAAGATTCTGCGCTGCTGCCAGCGCCTATTGTGCGCATAACCCCTCGTAATGCTATGTATGCAAATCGTGAGCAAGTACCTTTAAAAGAAGCACTTCATCGCATTGCAGGGGAGACAATTGCTTATTATCCACCAGGTATTCCCTGTGTAGCAGTAGGTGAAGAGATTAGTGCCTCTGTGTTACAATATATAGAGAATCACAAGGCTCTAGGTTATGTACCTAATGGGTCTGATGATATGACATTGGAAACAATTTGGGTGTTACAGGAGTAATTATGGGGACTTTAATCATATTAGAAGGTGGAGACGGCAGCGGTAAGGCTACACAAACTAAACTCTTAGTAGAGCGCTTGACCAAAGAAGGGCATGCCGTTAAGTCTGTGAGCTTTCCAAACTATGATAGCGGCGCCGCTATGCCTATTAAAATGTATTTAGCTGGTGAATTTGGTAAGGATGTACATGATGTAAATCCTTATGTGGCAAGCTCTATGTACGCTATCGATCGATTTGCTTCCTTCAGAACTGACTGGGAACAGTTTTACAAAAATGGGGGTATCATCATTGCAGATCGTTATACAACGTCTAACATGGTGCACCAAATGGTAAAATACGATGATCCGAAGGAACGTACTGCATTTTTAGATTGGCTTGAAGATTTTGAGTTCCAAAAATTTGGCTTGCCTAAACCTGATGCGGTATGCCTTTTGGATATGCCCCTTGAAGTGAGCGAAGCCCTTATGGCGGAGCGCACTGGTAAAACAGGAGGCAATACTGGTGATATTCACGAAGGGAATCATGCATATTTAGTAGCCGTTCACGGTGCGTATGAAGAATTAGTAAAGCGTTATCAATGGCACCGCATACCTTGTGCTGATAAAGCTAAGTCTAGTCAGTATACATTGCGTACTATTGAAGAAATTCATAATGATGTATATAGTGTAGTAGAAAATCTACTACCTTAGAAAAAGGCGACTCTTTTAAAAGTCGCCTTTTTCCTATATAATATTAATATTGAGCATGTATTGATAGGAGGCGCTATGACATATTTTGATTCTATAATTGGTCAAGATTCGATTAAGGCACACCTATCTGAACTTGTAAGTCGTAATGCATTACCTCATAGTCTCTTGTTTTATGGCGAATCTGGTCTTGGCAAGCTAGATATGGCCATTGGCCTAGCATCTTTATTACTAGGGCGTCAAGTATTCTCTCAACCTAAGGGGGAATCTTATTTAGCAGAGGTTAAGGAAGCCCGTTTAGCAAATGGGGATACGGAAAAACGTATCGAAGCCGAAGGATTACCTATCTATATGGATAAGGGTGATGCCTTTTGGATTCGCCCTATGAAAACAACCTTAAAGGTAGAGCAGTGGTATTCATTATTACAAGATCATCTGTCTGTGGCGGGCAATGGGAACCGCGTTGTCATTGTGGAGGACTTTCACACAGCCAATGCAGTTATGGCAAATGCTATGCTAAAAACCATTGAAGAACCACCCGAACAGGTGTACTTCATCATTATTACGAACAAGATTAACACCGTATTGCCTACCATCATTTCTAGATGTATGGGAGTTGGTTTTAACAGTGTTGATGTAGATACGATTCGCACCGCTCTTATAGCGCGTGGAATTACCGGTGATATAGAACAGGCTTTATTAGCTGGTCATGGTAATCCACAATTGGTGGAAAAACTGGCGACACAAGGTCGCATTGAAATGCTAGAGTTAGCCGTTAAGGTGATGGACATATTAGCTTTTGAAACGCGATGGTTTTCTATGATTTCCTTAGCTTGTGAAAGCTTATCTCGTGAAAGCCTAACGGAATTGATGCACTGGCTACGCCTTGTAAGTAGAGATATGATGGCTCTTAAAATGGGGGCTCAAGACACGCAATTACAAGTACCTATATACAAAACTCAATTATTACGATTATTACCGCGCTGGTCTATGCAAGCATTGGCTAAGGTTATTACCGAAACATTGCAAGCAGAACGGGCTTTGTGCTTACATATAAAAACCGCTCTCGTGGTGGACGGTCTTAGTATCGCCCTTCATGATGCTCGGGAGGAGGATTAAATGCTAACCATAGTTGGCGTACGCTTTAAAAAGGCGGGAAAGATTTATTATTTTCAGCCTGAACAATTAGAACTATCCGTTGGGGATGGAGTTATCGTTGAAACAGCACGTGGTGTAGAATATGGCACAGTTGTGATTGGACCTAAAGAGGTCTATGAAGATTCTGTTGTTGCCCCTGTTAAGCCTGTTATTAGACAGGCGACGTCTAAGGATTTGAAACAAATCGAGAAGAATAAAGAGCGCGAAGAAAAAGCCTTTGAAATTTGTCTCGAAAAAATTGAAAAACGCAAGTTACCGATGAAACTTATTAATGTGGAATACACATTTGATATGAATAAGATTATATTCTTCTTTACTGCAGATGGCCGTATTGACTTCCGTGAGCTCGTTAAAGATTTGGCAACTATATTTAGAACGCGCATCGAGTTACGCCAAGTAGGTGTCCGTGATGAGGCTAAAGTACTAAATGGTATCGGTGCTTGTGGTCGACCTTTGTGTTGTTCAAATTTCTTAGGTGACTTTACGCCTGTATCGATTCGCATGGCAAAGGATCAAAATTTAAGCTTAAATCCTACGAAGATTTCCGGTGTATGCGGTCGATTGATGTGTTGTCTTAACTACGAAGATGATTTATATAAAAAAGGTGGCGACCTATATGTGAAGAAGGAACGCACTCAATCTCCTCAAGATATAGCACCTCCTGGCATTGGTAAGGAGGTTGTTACCGATGAAGGTATTGGTAAAGTTTTAAAGGTAAATCATCATAAACATACTGTAAAGGTACAGCTCGAAGCGGGCCGTACTATCGATTTGAAATGGTCCGAGGTGGCATTGCCTGATGAATGATCAAGAACGACTTGATGATTTAATTATCGATGGCTTACAGATTTATCAGCGTTCTGATATGTTTCGCTTTTCCTTTGACGCCATAGCACTCATTCATTTTTGTCGTTTTAATGGTCGTCATACCTATGTTGATCTTGGAACGGGGTCAGGGGTTATGCCGCTTATAGGTACGTCATTAGGGGCAGGTCATATTACAGGTATAGAAATTAATGAAACTCTCGTTGAGTTGGCTAAGCGTAGCGTAGAACATAATCGTAAACAAGATGTGGTAAATATGTTATGTGGTGATTATCGGCATATGACATATCGAGATATACAAGATAAGCCTTTTGATGGTGTTATTGTTAATCCCCCTTTTTATGATTGTGAAAGCGGTGCAAAGCCTACATCTGAAGAGCGTACTTTAGCACTTCATGATGGACATACAACTTTATGTGATGTTCTGAAAGCGGTACAGTCTTTTATTAAATGTAAAGGTCGCTTGTGGATGATTTATAGTGCTAGTCGGTTGCAATATGTATTACATGAACTAGAAAGGTTTAACTTTCAAGCAAAACGAATTCGGTTTGTTCATGGTATGCTAGATAAACCAGCAAAATTAGTTTTGATAGAGTCTATTTTTCAAGGTCAGGCAGGTCTTGTACTTGAGCCACCACTCATCGTTTACAAAAAAACGAATGTGTACACGAAGGAGGTGTCCTCTTGGTATGAACGATAATGAATGGGGCGCATTATACTTGGTGCCTACACCGATTGGTAATTTAGAAGATATGACGTATCGATCTGTTCGTATTTTGGGTGAGGTAGATGCTATCGCGGCTGAGGATACACGTCATACGGGCATATTGTTAAAACATTTTGATATTAAAAAGCCTTTGATTTCTTATCATGAACATAATAAGGAGGAAAAAGGTGCTTATATTTTGGAGCTTTTGTTAGAAGGACAGTCGATTGCTTGCGTTAGTGATGCGGGTATGCCTGCTATTTCTGATCCAGGGGCAGACCTTGTAACAAAGGCCATTGAAGAAGGCATAGCTGTAGTTCCATTACCAGGAGCCAATGCGGCGTTAACAGCACTTATTGCATCAGGTTTAGATACTAAATCCTTTACCTTTGCAGGGTTCTTGCCTAAACGGGGAAAACATCGTATTGAAGAATTAAAAAGACTTTCACAAGTGACGGGAACCTTGCTGTTTTACGAAGCCCCGCATCGATTACAAGAGGTTTTACAAGATATGTATGAAGTCTTTGGTAATCGCTCTATAACGGTGGCAAGGGAATTGACGAAGAAGTTTGAAACCTTTGTACGCACCGATCTAGAAAGCCTTATAAAGGATTTAGAACAGCTCACCTATAAAGGTGAATTCGTCCTCATCGTAAGCGGTGCTGATACAGTGGAGTCCGATACTTGTGAAGTGTTGGATGAACCAGTATCTTATGAAGATGCTGTGCAAGCCCTTGTAGATACTGGGGTACCTAAAAAAGAAGCTATTCGCCAGGTGGCAAAGCGTTTTAACGTTTCCCGCCGGGATGTATATAATATTGTAGAACGTTAAACCTTCCCATTCGAAGGTTAGAAGGAGGCTCATCATGGGAGACACAAAGAAAACGTATTATATTACGACACCTATTTATTATCCAAGTGCTAAGTTGCACATTGGTCATACGTATTGTACATCTGTAGCCGATACAATTGCACGCTTTAAACGATTAGCAGGATATGATGTACGTTTTTTGACTGGTTCAGATGAACATGGCCAAAAAATCCAACGTGCTGCAGAAGCACAAGGCATTACTCCTCTTGAATATACTACAAATATTGTAAATGGTTTTAAAGCATTGTGGGAAAAAATGCATATTTCCAATGACGATTTTATTCGGACTACCGATGAACGTCATGAAAAGGTTGTTCAAGCGTTATTTACAAAAGCTTATGAGAAGGGCGATATTTACAAAGCCGAATATGAAGGCTGGTATTGTACACCGGACGAAACTTTTTGGACAGAGCAGAAGCTAGGACCTAATCATACTTGTCCGGATTGCGGTCGCCCTGTAGAGCGTGTTAAAGAGGAAAGTTATTTCTTCAAACTCGGTAAATATACGGATCAATGGCTTAAGTTTATTGAAGAGAATCCTGACTTTATTCAGCCTGAATCTCGTCGTAATGAGATGATTCAATTTGTAAAGCAAGGTCTAGAAGACTTGGCGGTGTCTCGTACATCCTTTGATTGGGGAATCAAGGTCCCATTTGATCCTAAACATGTAGTATATGTTTGGTTCGATGCATTAGTGAACTATATTAGTGCACTCTCTCCATTTGATGGTGATGGTGAACTATATAAAAAATACTGGCCTGCAGATCTCCATTTAGTGGGGAAGGAAATCGTACGTTTCCATACAATTATTTGGCCTATGATGCTCATGAGCCTTGAGTTGCCATTACCAAAAAAGGTATTTGGACACGGTTGGATGATTGTAGATGGTACAAAGATGAGTAAATCCTTGGGGAACGTAATCGATCCAATCCCATTGATTGATACATATGGTGCAGATTCTTTGCGTTATTACTTATTAAGCGAGATTACGTTAGGTAATGACGGCAACTTTACGTTACCTAACTTCGTTACAAAAATTAATGCAGATTTATCTAATGATTTAGGTAACTTATTAAACCGTACTATTGCGATGATTGAAAAATACCATGGTGGTGTGATTACAAAATGCGATGATATGGATGATTTGGATCGTGATGTATCTACATTAGCCGTTCAAACTGCAAAAGATTTTGAAGCGGCGATGGAAAATATGGAGCTTAATAAAGCTATCAAAACTGTATGGTCCTTTATTGGTCGCATGAATAAATACATTGATGAAACAATGCCTTGGGTATTGGCTAAATCTGAAGATGCTCATGATAAAGCGCGCTTGCAATCTGCTATGTATCACTTGGCAGAGGCATTGCGTATCATTGCCATCTTAGTAAGCCCTGTAATTCCTGTAGGAGCTCCAAAAATCTGGGAACAATTAGGGCTTACAGGTTTTGAAGCGGCTACGTTGGAAGATGCTAAAACTTGGGGATTATTGGCAACAGGTACTAAAGTTGTAAAAGGTGAGCCTATCTATCCACGTTTTGAAGTTCCTGAAATGGTAGATGTAGTTGTTACAGAAGAAGTTGAAGAAGCTGTAGATACATCTAATATTCCACCATTAAAAGAAAATATTACCTATGATGACTTTGAGAAACTCGATCTTCGTGTAGCTAAAGTTATAAGCTGTGAAAAGGTGCCTAAGTCCAAGAAGTTGTTGAAATTTGTATTGGATATCGGTATTGAAGAACGCACCGTATTAAGTGGTATTTCCCAATATTATGAACCGGAGACTATGGTTGGTAAAAAGGTAATCTATTTGTCTAACTTGGCTCCTAAAAAGATGATGGGCATTGAGTCTTATGGTATGATTTTGTCCGCCTCTGATTGGGAAGAACATTTAGAGGTAACAAATATCGAATCATTACCGGCAGGAAGTGTGGTTAAATAATGAAACTTTTTGATACACATGCTCATGTAAATGATGGGCGCTTTGATAATGATCGTAATGAGATGTTACAAGCCTGCTTTGATACAGGTGTAGAATATATTATGATTCCTGGTGTTGACAGAGGTACCGTTGAGTCTGGTTTAGCTTTGGCTAAACAGTACGATCAATTATATGCTGCTGTAGGGACTCATCCCCATGAATCAAAGGACTTTACAGAAGAAGACTACGAGTTTTATAAGGAACAAGCTCTTAACAATGATAAGGTACGTGCTATTGGTGAAATTGGACTAGATTATTACTATGATTTTTCTGACCGTGAAACACAAAAACGCGTATTTATTCGTCAGTTAGAGCTTGCTCGTGAAGTAGATCTCCCGATTATTATCCATGACCGCGATGCACATGGTGATATTATGAATATCTTGCGCAATGAAGGGAAGGATAACTGGGGCATTTTTCATTGCTATTCTGGTAGCTGGGAGATGGCAAAAGAAGCCATTAAAATGGGCTTTTATATTTCCTTTGCAGGTCCTGTAGTATTTCCTAAGTCTACAAATCTTAAGGAAGTAGCAAGACAAGTGCCATTAGAACGAATCCTCATTGAAACCGATTCACCGTATTTGACACCACCACCATTTAGAGGCCGTCGTAATGATCCAAGTAAAACTCAGTTTGTGGCAGAAGAAATTGCAAGCCTTAAAGGGCTCGATATAGATGAGTTTTGTGAAATTGCTTTTAATAATGGTAAACGAGTATTTGGTATCGAGTAAATGTAGAAACTAGTTCATAAGATTATTGGCTGATAAAATATCTGTTGGGCTTTAATTACTAAGTTTTTGCGTACAAAGTATTAAAATACATGATAAAACTAAATTAGAATTATAAATCATAAAACGCGGTTCTCCCTTAGCGGTGAGAATCGCGTTTTTCTATGGTATACTAAAGTATATTCAGACTGAACAGAAGTAAGATGAGGATAGCAACATGAAACGTATTGCATTTATAGATTTAGGCTCGAACTCAGTTCGTTTTGTCATATATGAAATTTCTAAGACTGGTAGTTATCGACTGATATATCAAGAGAAAGAAAGTGTACGTCTCAGTGAGAATATGTGGGGAACTCACGAACTGACCAAAGAAGCTATGGAACGCTCTTTGCGTGCTCTAAAAGGTTTTGTACACATGGCTGATGCAATGGAGGCAAATACGGTTAAAGCTGTTGCTACCGCAGCAGTACGTTTGGCTAAAAATGGGGATGCTTTTATTAAATCCGTAAAAGAACGAACGGGTTTGGATTTAGAATGTATTGCTGGTGAAGAAGAGGCTCGCCTGGGGTTTCTTGGCGTTATCAATACCATTGGACTTAAGGATTTTATTATTTTTGATTTAGGTGGTGCCAGTACCGAGATAACCCTTGTACGAAATCGTCATATTACAAAATCGGTGAGCTTGCCGATAGGGGCCCTTACCTTAACAGGCACCTATCAGAAGGGGGATGAATATACTCCTAAAGAACTTGATAAACTGACGAAAGTTGTAAAGAAAACGATTAAGGAACATACATGGCTTCGCAATGTGAAATTACCGCTTCTTGGTATCGGTGGCACTGCTCGTAATATTGCTAAAATGGATCAACGCAAGTTATCTTATCCTATTACAAAGCTACATAATTATGAAATTCCATATCATAGATTCCATGAAATTTTGGAAGAAGTAAAAGGCAAAACTCTAGAGGAGCGCAAAAAGATTAGTGGTTTATCATCGGAGCGCGCTGATATCATTATTGCAGGTCTCACTATCGTAGAAGAATTATTTAACTACGTAAATACTAAAACACTCGTTGTTGGTGGTTGTGGTTTGCGAGAAGGTTTATTTTACGACTATTATGGAGCGCACTACTTAGGTGGTAACTCTATTATTGATGATATTTTAGTACATTCTGCAGAGAATGTATTATTAGGTATGACTAAACATGAGTTAGTTCATGCTAAATATATTACAGATTTAGCTATTAAACTGTATGATGAATTAGAACCACTTCATAGAGCTGATAAAAATACAAGACGTTGTTTGATTGCGGCTAGCTTATTACATGATATTGGTAAACGGATTAATTATTATAGTCATGCCCGACATGGCTGTTATATGCTTGTCAATAGTAATTTATATGGGCTTTCCCATATTGAACAAGCTTTTAGCGCGTTCCTTGTTATGAACTCTCATGGTTTGACGCCAAAAGAGTATAAAAACTTCTTATACGGTAAATTGTTAGATCAAGAACAGCGTTTGTTGGGACAAAAAATATCTATTATTCTAGCCTTGGCTGAAGCTCTTGATGAAAGTCATGAACAATTCATTCGCCATTTATCCGTGAATCTAAAATATACTAGTGTACAATTAGTAGTAACCTATTTGAACGGTCGCGATATAAGTGTCACAAAAGCGGCTGTAGAGAAATTAGGAAAATCTTTTAAAAAAGAATTCAAGAAAACATTAGAAATAGAGTGGAAGGAAGCTCGTAAGGAGGCATAATGGCATTACCAAAAGCGTTACGATATGCAGTGCTACATGTAGGCTCCAGTAGCATGAGTATTACTATTTTAGAATACAAGGACATCGATGATGTACGCGTTATAGATTATGCAGCTAGGGAGGTAACCTTTGGGGAAGAATTATTCCAAACCTCTCGTTTAAGTTTTGAAACGATTGAGGAAATTTGTCATATATTAAAGGGATATAAACAATTAATGGCTGATTACGGTGTGAGTCGCTCTAGATTATATGGTACTACTGTAATACGTGAAGCCGCTAATCGTCGTAGTATTCTGGACCAAATTTATATTCAAACAGGTATGCGTGTTGAGGTTATCGACATGCCTAAAGAGGTGTATTACAAATATGCCTTACTATACTACAAGATGACTAATCAGTACCGCTTGACGGATCCTACAAAGGCAACATTATTCCTTGATATTACTTCTGGTGGTGTAGGTTTAACCGTTTGGCGTGGTGAAAGCTTATTATTCCAGCGCAATATGCATAGCGGGTCATT
The DNA here is from genome assembly GCF_902810435.1 of Veillonella parvula. Taxonomy (GTDB): domain Bacteria; phylum Bacillota; class Negativicutes; order Veillonellales; family Veillonellaceae; genus Veillonella. Next base: position 1,445,888 of record NZ_LR778174.1, on the reverse strand, counting down.
ACGTGTTATGGAATCTTTTAATCGCAACCAACGTTCCTCTACATCGTTTCCAATGGCTATTACCGAGTATTTACATCGCATGATAGGCCCATTACGGGAGGAGCTTAAGACCTTCAATATTAATAGTGTTATTTTATCAGGCGATGAAGCTCAATATATGGCGCGTCTCATGGGAGATGGCAGTAATAAGGACGATATTATTACAATTGAACCAGAACGTTTTAAGGGCTTCATCAAATCCTTTGATGGTGTAACAGCCACTAAGTTGATCAATCGATATAAACTACCTGAATATAAGGCGAATATTTTGATGCCTACTATGATTTTATTTAATGAAATTATAACAGCTATAGAGCCTAAATCGTTGATTTTTAGTAGCTTCTCCTTCTCTCAAGGAATAAGCTGGTTCTATGGCGTTGAGGCGGAAAATAATCCCTTTATGTACCAATTGCGTGAGCAAAATGCTCAATTAGCTCGTGCTGTTGCCGCTAGATATCATACAGACAGCATTCATGATGCTGAGGTGGAACGTTTCAGTTCTTTATTTTGTAAAACATTACGCCATAAAGGTTTACCGGAGCGGTGGGGTTACTTATGCCGCATTGCAGCTATATTGTGTTCTGTAGGCAAGTTTGTTAATTTACGAAACCATGGAGAGCATGCGTATCATATTGTGATGGGCACAGATATTTTTGGGCTTTCAGAAGAAGAAAAACAAGTAGTTGCAAATGTCGTATTTTATCACTATAAGGGAACTCCATCTGATGATGATACATATTTTAATTCCTTAACAGAATTACAAAAGATTCAGGTTACAAAGTTAGTAGCTATCATTCGTGTGGCCTGTGCTCTCGACGCAGGGAGTAACCAAAAAATCTCAGATGTTATATTGGAAGAGCGCGATAATGTATTGTATGTATTCTGTCGCACTAATGAGGATATTTCTCTAGAATGGTGGACGTTTAATCGAGATGCTGAATATTTTACAGAAGTATTTGGTATGGAACTTATGCTTGTAAGAGGAGGTGACCGCCATGTTCAGTAATGCTAAATATTATTTTAATCGTGAATTATCTTGGCTAAAATTTAATCAGCGTGTACTATTAGAGTCCATAGATCCAAATACTCCGCTGTTGGAGCGGTTGCGTTTTATTGCTATTGCTAGTTCTAATTTAGATGAGTTTTTTATGATTCGAGTGGCTGGCTTACGTCATCAAGTTGTGAATGGCATTGTTAAATATGATGCAGCCCATATGGATGCAAAAGCACAATTAAAGGCGATTGATGAATCTGTACAACGTCTTGTTTCCATGCAAAGCACGTATTTAAATAATGTACTGACTGAACTAGAGGCTCATGGCTTTTTCTTTACCCATCCTGATACACTAGATGTAAAAACAAAAGCTTGGCTACGCCATTATTTTGAGGAACATATATACCCCGTAGTAACACCATTGGCTGTTGACTCGGGGCATCCATTTCCATTTTTAACAAATCATACCATTAATGCAATTGTACGTATCTTTCAAATACAAGAGGATGGGACTAAGGATTACAAGATTGCTATCTTGCCAATACCATCTGTATTAGATCGAATCATTGAAGTTCCAAGCCGTGGTAATAAGGAACATCGATTTGTTTATCTAGAAGATGTCATTACTTATTATGCAAATCAATTTTTCCAAGGTTATGGTATTGAAGATTATATGGTTTTCCGTATTACTCGTGATGCAGACCTTGAAATAGATGAGGAAGAAGCAACAGATTTGCTATCTGAAGTAGAGGCATCCTTGCGGCGTCGCCGTCGTGGTGATGCGGTACGTCTTGAAGTTTGTGGAGAGATAAAGGATCACTTATTAGACTTTGTCCTTACAAGTGTAGAATTAGAGCAAAAGGACGTATATCGCATTGATGGACATTTGGATTGCCGTATGTATTTTGATTTCTGTAATTATCCAGGTTATGATAAGCTCCGATATGAACCGTTTGATCCTAAGATTCCTAGTGAATTAGTTGATTATGAAGGTGATAGCTTATTTTCTATTATTGGTAAGCAAGATCTTTTTGTTCATCATCCCTTTGAATCTTTTGCAGTGGTTGAGCAATTTATTGCACAAGCAGCTATAGATCCTGATGTATTGGCCATTAAACAAACATTATATCGCGTTAGTGGGGATTCTCCGATTATTGCGTCCTTAATAAAAGCGGCAGATAATGGGAAACAAGTAACCGTCCTTATGGAGGTTAAGGCGCGGTTTGATGAAGAAAACAATATTCATATGGCTCGTCGACTCGAAAAAGCGGGATGTCATGTTATTTATGGTTTAAAAGGTCTTAAGACACACTCTAAAATTACTATGGTGGTACGCCGGGAAACGGATGGTATTAGGCGGTATGTCCATCTAGCAACGGGAAACTATAATGGTAAAACAGCTCGCATGTATACTGATTGTGGTATATTTACTTGTAATGATGAGTATGGTGATGATGCGTCACGTTTCTTTAACTTGATTTCTGGATATTCTGACCCACCAATTTGGAATAAGTTTATTGTAGCGCCTTTAAATTTACGTGAAAAAATTATGGAACTTATTGACCGTGAAATCGAGTTTGCTAAGAATGGGGAAGAAGCCTATATCATTGGTAAGATGAATTCTCTGCTCGATAAAAAGGTCATTGCTAAGTTGTATGAAGCTTCTTCTGCTGGAGTTCGTATCGATCTTATCGTGCGTGGTATTTGTACGCTTCGTCCTGGCATTGCCGGTGTTAGTGATAATATCACAGTACGCTCTATTGTGGGGCGTTTTCTTGAACATCATCGTTTGTTCTACTTCCGTAATGGAGGGAATGAAAGTCTGTACCTATCTAGTGCAGATTGGATGCCTCGAAATTTGAATGAACGTGTAGAGCTTATGATTCCGATTGAAGATAAACGCCATAAAGAACGGGTAAAAAGTATTTTAGATTTATATTTAGATGATACATTAAAAGCTCATTTTATGAGAGCAGATGGTTCGTATCATAAAATCAATGATCGAGAGAATCCTATATCTGCTCAAGAGGAGCTAATGAAAACTGCTATTGAGCATGAACACAGAGAGTCAATGACGGTCATTGAACGGTTACAACCGATGTTAAAAATAAATAGATGATGAAAAAACCTTAATATATTAGGTAATGAATTTTAATACAATTACATAACATATAAAAAGCCCATTATATGGGCTTTTTTACTTTCTTATACATTTAAAAATGAGGAGAAAATGAAGTTTTGAGTGTTCTAGAAAATATTGGTAACAATTGAAAAACACATAAAAATACAAATTTAGTAATAAAAAATCTGTATATACTATATGTGGTATTAGTGTTGTATATATGTACACAATTCGGAATATATTGTATAGTATTTAAAAATATAGATATGTACGCATACAGTGGACTTTTATTAAAAAATACAAAATACAATCTATTACTAATTCAGTATTTATAAAGGGTTTCGTCTTATTGTTAACTTATGGTGTTTGACAGGTTGTATCTATCTGTAGTAGAATAATACCATTACAGGAGGGATTACAACATGAGAATTCATAAGACACACAAGCGATATATTTCGTCTGTTGTTGCCGGATTGATTGTAACAGCTGTAACCATGACCGGTTTTTCTTATAATGATAAAACCGTTACCGTTATGGTAGATGGTGCAGCACACACTGTTAGAACGCATTTAAATTCTAACGAAGGCATTGTACGCGATGCTGGGGTTAAGTTAAATCCAAATGATAAAGTTATTTCTAGTTCATCTACAGTTCAAAATGGAACAACCTTAACGGTTGTTCGTGCTATTCCAGTTTATGTAACTGTAAATGGTAAAACAAGAGCTGTATTCACTACAGAAACAACTGCTCAAGGTGTTGCTAATGAGCTTGGTTTCAAAGCACCTAACTATGTAGTAGTGGGCGATGAAAATGGATCTGTTTTAAGTGGTACACGTATAACAATTGCTCAAGTAACAAGCCGCTCTCTATCTACAGTAGATCAAGAAGTTGCTGTTGAAGTGGTTCGTCAAAAAGATGATACTATGGCTAAGGGCGAAGAAGAGGTTGTTCAAGTTGGTCAACCTGGCTTAGAACGAGTACAACGTGAAACACTATATAGTAATGGTACAGTTATTAAAACTAATGATGTATCTAAAGTAACACAACGTGCAATGGTACCTACAATTATTAAAGAGGGCACTCGTGAGGTGACTACATCTCGTAATGTAGCAGGACGTGCATCTCGCGCTATCGTAATGGAAGCATCTGCTTATCTTGCTGGCGATGGTGATGGTGCTGGTATTACCGCTACGGGTCTACCTGCAGTACGTGGCATTGCCGCAGTAGACCCAGATGTTATTCCATTGGGTACACGTTTATTTATTCCTGGTTACGGTGAAGCTATTGCTGCCGATACAGGTGGTGCTATAGTAGGTAACAAAATCGACCTTGTAATGGACTCTTATGGGGAGGCTATGGACTTTGGTCGCCAAGACGTTACAGTGTACGTTTTGGACTAATATGATGATTTAGAGGGTATATCTATAAGATATATTCTCTTTTTATTGGACCTACTTAGCTCAGTAATATTCAATTATAATAGATATAGTAGAAGGACGCCTTATGATTAAGGCGTCCTTTTTTAGTCTTCAATATATGGAATTAGATATTCGTACTTTGTACCTTTTAATTCATCTTTAGGGATAAATCGTAAAGATGATCCATTGATACAGTAGCGAAGAGAGCCATTAGGACCATCTTCAAATACATGACCTAAATGAGCATTACCGATGCGGCTACGAACTTCTATGCGATTCATACCATGTGAGTTATCTTGGTAATACTTGATAACATCTTTAGCTATTGGTTTAGTAAAGCTAGGCCAGCCACAATGAGAATCGAATTTATGGGCTGATACAAATAGTGGCTCTCCAGTGGTGATATCTACGTAGAGACCCGCTTTAAACTCATCTGTTAGTTCATGGCTGAAAGGCGCATCTGTAGCAGAGTTTTGAGTTACTTCAAATTCTTGTGGCGCTAAAGCCTTTAAATCTTCCTGGGAAGGTTTAGCATATGCATTATCATCGATGAGTGGTTCATCAGATAGACCCAATGGAATGTGACAATAGCCATTAGGATTTTTGTCTAAGTAATCTTGATGGTATTCCTCAGCAGAGTAGTAGTTCTCTAAAGGTAATACTTCGATAGCAAATGGTTTGCCTTCAAAGGCTTGAGCACGTGCTAAGGTACTTTCAATAACGGCTTTATCGGTTGGATCAGTATAATAAATACCCGTACGATATTGAATGCCTACGTCACCACCTTGTTTATTGACACTAAAGGGATCAATAGCACGTAGAAAATATTGAATTAAGTGATCTAAAGATAGTATATCAGCATCGTAAATGACCTTGAGCGCTTCTACGTGCCCACTGTTGTGGCATACATCTTCATAACTTGGATTTTCTGTAGGACCATTGGCATAGCCTACTTCGGTAGAAAGGACACCGGAGATCTTTCTGATATACCCTTGAAGGCCCCAGAAGCAACCACCGCCTAAATATATAGTATGTTCATTCATTTAATCACCCCAAACTTCATGAGCTATTTCTTTGACTAATGCGAGTTTAGCCCATTGTTCTTCTTCGGTCAATTGATTGCCGATTTCACAGGATGCAAAGCCACATTGAGGGGATAAGCAAAGTCTTTCAAGTGGAATATATTTTGTTGCTTCTTTGATACGTTCTTTGATGACTTCTTTATCTTCTAACTCAGGGCGTTTAGATGTGATAAGGCCTAATACAACTTTCTTATTAGGAGAAACTTCACGCAATGGCTCAAAACCTCCAGAGCGATCATCATCAAACTCTAGGTAATAAGCGTCTACATTTTCCTTGGCAAATAGGATAGGGGCAATAGGTTCGTACCCACCACTAGCGGCCCATGTAGAGTTATAGTTACCACGACATACATGTGTAGTAAATGCTAAGTCGTGAGGGCGACCTTCAAGAGCTAAGTTATTCAAACGTAAATATTTAGCGGTTTCACCTTCAATGGTTACACTTTTATCCTTTTGACGACCTGTCCAGTAAGCATGGTCACAACACATACCCCAAGTACAATCATCAAATTGAATATTGCGACAACCCGCATCGTAAAGGTCTTTAATTACTTGGCGATAGGCGGCAGCAATATCTTGAATCAATTCTTCTAAATCTGGATAGAAGGAGCGCGTTGTAATGCCATTGTCTTCACGGAATAACTCTGCCAAAAACTGAGAAGGAGCAGGAATCGTTTGACGTGCCGTAGTATTTTCGTCTTCAAATTGTTTTACAAATTTGAAATGTTCAACGAATGGGTGGTTTGTCCCCTTAATTTTACCAGTAAGGGCGAGGGAACCTGGCGCTGTTTCTTGACCGACGAATTTGTAACCGTGTTCCAGTTCAATTTCTTTTACGCCGTTAAAGCCCCACATGAAGTCTAGATGCCAATAGGCACGACGGAATTCGCCATCTGTAATCACTGGTAGGCCAGCTGCTTTCTGTTTTTGAATGAGGTCTGTAATAAGACGATCTTCAACGGCTGTTAATTCTTCTCGAGTAATATTTCCCTTATTAAAAGCTTCGCGTGCTTCTTTTAATTCTGCTGGGCGTAGGAAGGAACCTACGATATCAAAGTGGAATGGTGCTGTATGTTTGGACATAATAATCCTCCTTATATAAACGATTAAACCGATAATTTTGATAGGTTAATTATAGCTAAGTATGATTATATATAAAAATATCAATATATTTGAGTTGTATATAGTTTAAAGTTATGTCTATGAGTGATTTTATGCTTTAAGTTATACCCAAGAAGGCACTCTCTAAAATAGAGAGTGCCTTCTTTATGGATTATCTGATACATCTAAATTGAACAATAGTGTTGTATCGCTCTATAAATAATATGATATATAATTATTTTTTGTTTTCTGGTAATTGAATATGTCTACCGTAATTACTAACGTATTGTTCTAGAGCGTGGATATATTCTTGACCTAAACGGCTGCGTTGCATTTTATTATTAGTAATGTAGCCAATGTGCATTAAACCTTCTTCGGCAAGTGGAACGGAAATGATATTTTCACCATTTACCTCTTTATCGATTACACCACTAGATACAGTGTATCCATCAAGGCCAAGTAATAGGCTAAATAAAGATGCTCTATCGCGAACACGGATATGTTTTGGGCGCACTACGGTACTGAAGATTTCTTCAGAGAAGTAGAAGGAGTTGTGATCGCCTTGCTCAAAGGAAATATATGGATATTCCTCTAATTCGTCCATAGAGACTACCTCTTTATGGGCTAATGGATGCGTTTTACCAATAAAGATATGAGGATGGGCCGTAAATAATTCAGTAAAGGTTAATTCGTTAGTGTGAATTAATTTTTCTAATACAGGACGGTTGAAATCATTATAATAGAGTAAGCCAATTTCACTCTTCATATGAGCTACGTCATCGATGATTTCATAGGTTTGTGTTTCTCGTAAGGATACATCGTATTGGTCGATTTCAGCACCTTTTAAAAGCTCTACAAAGGCATTGACTGCAAAGGAGTAATGTTGAGTAGATACAGAAAATTGTTTTTTACCACCGCTTTGGCTCTTATATTGCTCCTCTAAAAGGGCTGCTTGTTCTAACACTTGGCGCGCATAGCCGAGGAAGCGTTCCCCTTCTTTAGATACGGTAATTCCTTTATTAGTACGATCGAAAATGGTAATACCCATTTCTTTCTCTAGTTCTTTAATAGCCTTGGTGAGACTCGGTTGAGACACAAATAATCTCTTGGCTGCCTCACTAATACTGCCTATATTGGCAATTGTTGTGACATACTTTAATTGTTGTAAGGTCATAATTGGCCTCCTTTTATATATTACACTATTAATACTACTCGATTATAAGTATTTAAGCAATGTTATATATATGTTACAATGTATTAATAGAATAAAAGGGGGATATATGTTAAAACAAGTCATTGTCGTAGAAGGAAAATCTGATATACAACGTATCGCTCAAGCTGTAGACGCTGATTGCATTGCTACAGAAGGATTTACCCTCAGAAGAGGTGTTATCGATATGATTCGCGTTGCCTATGAGAAACGTGGCATTATTATATTAACTGATCCTGATACAGCAGGGGAGCGAATCCGACGCGTTTTAACTAAAAAATTCCCTAATGCACAACATGCTTTTGTGCCTCGTGACGAAGCGTTTGCAAATGATGATATTGGCATAGAACAAGCATCTCCAGAGTCAATCAGAAAGGCTCTATCTACATTACACGTAGAATCTCTAGAATCATCTAACGAATTTACTATGGTGGACTTAGTGCGTCACGGATTGTCTGGTATGCCTGATAGTGCAGCTCGTCGAGCGGTTATTGGTGCTAAATTAGGTATTGGATACGGTAATGGAAAGCAATTTTTATACCGTTTAAATCATTATGGTATAACCCGAGATGCTTATGAAGAGGCAGTAAATTGTTAAAATAGGAGTTAAGATGTTAGAATCAGTAATTGCAAGCCCAGAGGTTGTGCATTATATATGTAAGCGCTTTGATATTAAAATGAGCAAAAAGCTAGGACAAAACTTCCTTATTAAGCGAGGTATAGTCGATGAAATTGTACATGCTGCGGAATTAACCGTGGGAGAACCTGTTCTAGAGGTCGGCCCTGGTATTGGTACCTTGACACAAGGTTTAGCTCAAAGTGGGGCAGATGTAACGGCTATCGAGCTAGATCGTCGCTTATTGGAGGTACTAGATACGACATTGGCATCTTATGACAATGTACGTATCATTCATGGTGATGTGTTAAAGCTTGATGTGCCAACGATTATGAATCATAAACCATTTAAAGTGGTTGCTAATTTGCCATACTATATTACAACACCTATTATTATGTCTTTGTTGGAAAGTAAATTACCTATTGAACGTCTAGTTGTGATGGTGCAAAAAGAGGTGGCCTTACGGATGATAGCAAAGCCCGGTACAAAGGACTATGGCGCATTATCTGTTGCTGTTCAGTATTATACGGAACCAGATATTGTTCTTGATGTACCGCCTAAATCTTTTTTGCCAGCTCCAGCGGTGACAAGTTCTGTTATCCGTTGCGTATTGCGTGATAAACCACCTGTAGATGTGATTGATGAGAAACTATTTTTTCGCGTTGTGAAAGCTGGTTTTGCGCAACGCCGTAAAACATTCTCTAATACGATGAAGACAACGGGTTTAACAAGAGATAGAATTGAAGAGTTATTAGCAAAAGCAAATATTGATGGTCAACGAAGAGGTGAGACCTTTACACTTCAAGAATTTGCTGATGTAGCCAACGCATGGGCAGCATTAATCAAATAGTATAATACATAAAGAGCTTATTGGACTGATAAAATATCATTCCAGTAAGCTCTTTTTCATGAAAAAAAGGACCCGAATGGGTCCTTTTTAGTTAGTAAAGAATACCAGCCATGGTTGTAATGAGGAAAGCATTTGCAAAGTCAATTAAGAATGCACCTACTAAGGAAACTACGAGCCAAGCACGAGGAGATGGGCCGTGTTTACTTGCTAAGGATAACATGTTAACTAATGCGTTTGGTGTAGCACCCAGTCCGAAACCGATAGCTCCGGCACCAAGCATAACTGCATCGTAGTTGCGACCAAAGAGGAAGTAAATAAGGTATGCAAATACACAGATAAGTGCCATTTGTACAACTAAGATTGTAATGAGTGGTAAAGCAAGATCAATTAATTGAACTAATTTCAAGCTGTTGATAGCCATTGTTACGAATAAGGATAATGCTACATTAGATACCGCATCAAGAGCTGCATCGTTGATTTTGTATGCTTTAGTAAAATCACCAAAGTTACGAATTACTGCTGCACAAATCATAGCACCAATATATGCAGGTAGTGGAGTAAGAACAGATAATCCAGCACTTACGATGGTACCGATGCCTAATGCAAGGCCAATCCACATACAAATTGTTAAAAGATCTTGAGAGTTGAACTGTTTGCCACCACTTTCAACGTGATCTTCGATCATATCGATGCCTTCATCCTCCATTAACTCAGGATTTTCATAAGGTGTTTTAACTTTATGCATTTTAATAATGCGTTCACCTACAGGCGCACCGAGGATTGTACCAGCTACCATGCCAAATGTTGCAGCTGCAACTGCTGCAGAAGCGGTACCAGGGATACCAAGTAATTGTTCGTAATATGGACCGAAGGCACCAGCTGTACCAAGGCCACCAATCATAGATACAGAACCAGCCATGATGCCAATAATTGGCTCAATTCCTAATGCTTTAGCAATCATAATACCTGCAGTATTTTGTACTACAATCCACACTGCACATGCTAAGAAGAAGAAAATAATGAAGATACCACCTTTTTTGAGGACTTTTAAGGATGCCATTAAACCGATAGTGGTAAAGAAGGCAAGCATTAGAAATGTTTGCAAGGAACCTTCAAAGGTAATGTTTAAGATTTTATAATAAGACAAAATAGCAGTTAAAAATGCAAATGGAAGAGCGCCTACGGCTGGTGCAGGCATACACATACGTTGTAAGAACTTGGAATGCTTATTGATCCAAGTACCGATGAATAAGGTAATTACAGCAAGACCTACAGTTTGAATCATGGACAGTTTTAAGGTCCATACATTGTTGACTAGGGCTAAGTCAATAAGTGGCATAAAATCACTCCTTTAAAATAAAAAATAAATCTGAATTTTATGGTATCATGAATGGTCAAAAAATACTATAGAATATATAACGTATAAAAAGTTTACATTTTTATCTTTAAACACTCATAATAACACAAAAAAAACAATAATATTAATAAAGCTATTTTTATGATTATACATATAAATATAGAAAAGTAATAGTATATATTACTTATGTACATAATCATACTATATGTATTCGACTTAAATCTGTGATTTTCCTTCTTGTTATAAAAAAATAAACTGGAATATATTTTTTATATTTATAATTATATAAAATATACTCCAGTTTTAAAATTTAATATTTTTATGTTATTTCGTAAGGCTCTAAATTATAAATGCGATAAATTCGTTCTATAAATGCATGTTAAGATATAACTAAAATATATATACCTAGCAATAAGCTAATTAGAAGTTATAGCTCATGGTGTAATTTAGGGGTTGTTAAGAATGTTACATCCGGATTACGCTCTTGAACCCAACCCATTTGCCATTCGTTAGAGATAAGAACTACGGTGCGATCCCGATTATCTTTTACAATCATCGCATTATCTATACCTTTTAAGGCTGCAATATCAACTTCGCCATCAATCCAACGGGCTACACCATATGGCAATGTATGATTTAATAAATCAACGCCATATTCATTTTTGAGGCGGTACTCAAGAACTTCAAATTGAAGCATACCTACGGCACCGACCACGAAGGAATCAAGGGCACCTGGTTGTTCAAAGATTTGAACAGCCCCTTCTTGAGCCAATTGAGTCATACCCTTTTGGAATTGCTTACGTTTCATAGTATCTTTCGGGGATACACGAGCAAAAAACTCAGGAGGAAAGACAGGGAAGTCGCCAAAGGTTACTTTATGCTTTTGTGCACAAAGCGTATCTCCTACGCCCATAGTACCGGCATCAAAGACACCGATAATATCGCCAGGGTATGCATCTTCTACGATGGTACGTTCCGTAGCCAAAAATTGTTGAGGCTGAGATAGGCGGATTGTTTTATTAGATTGACGATGTAATACGGACATACCTTTTTCGAATTTACCAGAGCAAATACGCATAAATACGATGCGGTCATGGTGATTTGGGTCCATATTAGCTTGGATTTTAAATACTAGAGCAGAGAAGTCTTCACTAGTAGGTTGCACTATTTCCTCTATCGCTTGTCGTGGAGCAGGGGATGGAGCTAGTTCCAAGAATTTTTCTAAGAATGGTTTTACCCCGAAGTTCGTCATAGCAGAACCGAAAAACATAGGTGTTAATTCACCAGCACGAACCTTATCAAAATCGAATGGATCGCCAGCAACGTCGAGCAACTCAATATCGTCGAGTAATGCTTGGTATACATCGTCACCTAATAACTCTTTCATATGAGGATCTGTTAATGAACCTTTTTCGGAAGCTAACTTTTCTTGACCATGAGTTTCGTCTTTTGCAAAGAGCTCGATAGTTTCGTGTTCTCTGTCGTAGACGCCTTTGTATTCGCCATTAATACCGATAGGCCAGTTCATAGGACATGTACGAATACCGAGAACATTTTCGATTTCTTCCATTAGATCGAATGGGCTACGACCGAAATGGTCAATTTTGTTTACAAATGTAAAGATAGGAATACCGCGCTCTTTAGATACGGCAAATAGTTTCTTTGTTTGGGCCTCTACGCCTTTTGCTACGTCGATAAGCATGACAGCACTGTCAGCAGCCATCAATGTGCGGTATGTATCTTCAGAGAAGTCTTGGTGACCAGGAGTATCAAGGATGTTTACGCGACAACCATCGTAGTCAAATTGCAATACGGAACTCGTTACAGAGATACCACGTTGTTTCTCGATTTCCATCCAGTCGGATACGGCGTGTTTTGCAGTTTTACGAGACTTTACGGAGCCTGCTAAGTGAATAGCACCACCATATAATAGTAATTTTTCCGTTAATGTTGTTTTACCCGCATCCGGGTGAGATATGATAGCAAACGTACGACGACGTTGTACTTCTTCTAAAAATGTCATGATTCACCTCTATTAATATGTTTGTAAAAGCAGATAAATCTTTAGGTTCTACTTTCACAGTCTATATATCGTAAAAATTATACATGATTTTTCTAGTTATGACCACTAAATTGTAGTATAATGAGATTTCATAGAACGGCTTGGGGTTTAGCCGTTATCTTTAGGTTAAGGAGGGGGACCATGCGGTTATTTATTGCGGAAAAGCCATCCATGGCTCGCGAAATCAGTAAATGCTTGCCAGAAAATAAGAATATCCAAAAGAGGAATGGCTATTTTATCCAGGGTGACGATGTGGTGACCTGGGTAGTAGGTCATGTATTGCATCAGGCTGAGCCCGGAGATTACGATGATAAATATATCCGTTGGCGTCCTCAAGATTTGCCTATCGTGCCAGCTGAGTGGAAATTGCTTGTCACAGATAGCAGCCGTCAACAGTTTGAGATTGTAAAAGACCTTATTGACAAAGCTGATGTCATCGTCAACGCAGGTGACCCGGATCGGGAAGGGCAACTCTTAGTTGATGAAGTTTTGTACTATGTAGGTAATACAAAACCAGTACAGCGTATTCTATTAAATGCCCTTGATGAAAAATCCATTCGTTCTGCACTTGATGATTTGAGAGATAACAAGGACTTTCACAATCTATATCAATCTGCATTGGCAAGAGCACGGGCAGACTGGCTCATTGGGATGAATTTATCTCGGGCATATACATTATCTGAACGTTATAAAGGACATAAGGTAACATTGCCAATTGGTCGTGTAAAGACGCCAACGTTAGCTCTTGTTGTACGTAGAGAACGAGAGTTAGCTGCATTTAAACCAGTAGACTATTTTACTGTAAAGGTATTATATAACCATCCTAATGGGGTGTTTTGGGCGACTTGGCAGCCTACAGACGAACAAAAGGGGCTTGACCCAGATGGACGACTCATTAATAAAGCTATTGCTGATGAATTAGTAGAACGTTTACAAGCTGGACCAGACGGTTTTATTAAAGGTGTTACAAAGTCTAAGAAAAAAGATGTACAACGATTGCCTTTATCCTTATCATCCTTACAAGTATTGGCAGGTAAAGCCTTTTCTTATGATCCACAGACTGTACTTGATACAGCGCAAAAATTATACGAAAAGAAATTAACTACCTATCCACGTTCTGATTGTGAATATTTACCACCCAATCAATATGATGATCGCAATGCAATCCTCAACAATCTACAAAATGCAGGTGATGAGAGATTAGCACAGTGGGCTGCCGATGCAGATCGTTCTATTAAGAGCCGTGCTTGGAATGAAAAGAAAATTACCGCCCATCATGCTATTATTCCTACAACGGTGGCTTGTAATATAAATAGTTTGTCCCAAGAGGAGCGAAATATTTATTTCCTCATCAGTCAAGCTTATATTGCTCAATTTTATGGGGAACATATTTACGAGCAAACTAAAATTGTAGTAGAACAATGTAAGGAAGAGTTTGTAGCTAATGGTCGTGTAGTTATCGAAGAAGGATGGAAATTGCTTTATAAACGACATAAGTCTAAATCTACGACGGACAATGACGAGCCCGATCTAACTGATGAGCGTGGGGCTGAGTCAGACCCTAAAAAAGAGATTATTGAAGAAACGGACCACTTGCCAGCAGTTAAAAAGAACGATACTGTTTTATATACGGATTCTTCTGTAGAGGCTAAACAAACAAAGCCACCATCCCGTTTTACGCCGTCCACATTACTACAAGCGATGAAGGAAATTCATAAATTCGTAAAAAATGAAGATTTGAAAAAACAATTAAAGGCTGTATCTGGTATTGGTACAGAAGCAACGCGGGCAAACATAATTGATGAGCTTATCAGTCGAGGCTTTATGAAAACGTCAGGGAAGAAGCAAGTCTTATCTCCAACGGAAACGGGCTATCTCTTAGTAGATGCTCTGCCAGAAGAGCTGCTTTATCCTGATGAAACAGCTGTTTGGGAAGAACGCTTAGCACTTATGAGCGAAGGAGAGGATACATTAGATTCCTTCTTAGCAGATCAAATTAAGTTTTTAAAATTATTAATTGATAAACTTGGTTTTGATAAAGTAATAAACTCTGATCAAATGATGCCAAATGTGGTACGAACTATAACGAGTCAAAATCGTAAGCGCCCTATGGATAGTGAAAGCGTAGACTTGTCTTCCTTACCTGTATGTCCTAAATGTAAAAAAGGACGTTTGCAAGAGCGGAATGGTAAATTTGGTGCCTTTTTAGGGTGCACGAATTATCCTAGGTGTAAACATACGCAGCAAGTAGAAGAGGATACTTCTAGTGTTGAAGGTAATATTGAAGTATCTGATGAAGATAAACAATATAAATGCCCTAGATGTAAAGTAGGTTACTTTGTGAAACAAGAGGTGAGAGGTCGAACAAACTGGATTTGTAGTAATCGATCTCAATGTAAGACCCAATGTTCTGATGTAGATGGGGTACCGAGTATTTATGTTAACAAATCTAACATTACTTAGAAATGATTGTTTTTATTGTAAATAATAAAAAGACGCGTACAGCTTAGCTGTACGCGTCTTTTTTGAAAATGTTCTTGTAGAAGAAAAATTGTTTCATTTAGTTTAGGATATTAAGCCGAATTTTATCTGCGTTTGCCACGACGCCCCGTTTGGGAGGTAGAAGCACGGCGTTGGCGTGTATTGGAGCCTTTGTGGCCTCGTGCTTTGTGAGCTTTCGCCTTAGTGGATTGGTAAGTGCTTGTAACCTTAGGTTTACTAGCTGATTTTGTGCGTTTTGGCGCAGTACTGGCGTTGCCCTTAGTCTTAATCTGACCATCTTTTGTATATTTGGTAAGCGTAGCTTGAATAGCTCGTTCAATACGTCTTAACCAAGCCTCATCCTGTGGAGTTGCAAATGTTACAGCAATACCTGAGTTACCAGCACGACCTGTACGTCCAATTCGATGGATATAGTAATCTACATCGCGAGGTACGTCGTAATTATATACATGTGTGATACCTTCAATGTCGATACCGCGAGCCGCAATATCGGTAGCTACTAAGATTTGTGTTTTCGCTTTTGCAAAGTCTCGTAGAATTTGTGTGCGACGACCTTGTGTCAAGTCACCGTGCATTTCTGCAATATTAAGCCCTGCTGCGGTTAACTCGTAGGATAAACGAATGGCACCTTCCCGTTTATTACAGAATACAATTGCTAAGAATGGATTGTCATCTTCAATCATTTTGATGAGACGTTGTGTTTTTTCTTCAGGATTCATCATATACACTCGTTGATCAATTGATTCGAGCGTGATATGTTTGCCTTCTGCTGTTACAGAAATAGGTTTAGACATGTATGCCTTTGCGAGATTTCGGATTTTATCTGGAATTGTTGCAGAGAATAGCAACAGTTGCCTATTAGCGTCTGTTTGGCTAATGAGATTTTCAATATCTGGTAAGAAACCCATATGCAACATTTGGTCTGCTTCGTCTAGTACAACACGGCGAATACAATCTAAATGTAGGGAACCGCGTTTTGCGTGATCTAATAATCGACCAGGTGTACCTAGAATAACTTGAGGACGACGTCCCAGTTGCTGTAGTTGGGCTTCAATAGTTTTACCACCGATGAGAGGGAGGATATCTACATTTAAAATAGAACCTAGTTCCTTCGCTTCGTCGGAAATTTGTTTAATTAGTTCCCGTGTAGGTGCAATGATAAGCACTTGTTCTTGATGAACATCAGTATGTACACGTTGTAAAATTGGCAGTAAGAAGGCTAGTGTCTTCCCCGTGCCTGTTTGAGCTTTTGCTATGACATCATTCCCTTTAAAGACGACAGGAATGGATTGTTCTTGAATTGGCGTGGGCTCCTTGATACCTTGTTTTTGTAGGGCTATGATGAGCTCATCACAAACACCTAAAGATTTAAAAGATTTCATGGATTGTCCTTTCTATAATACATATTATATTAATTATACAGTATGCACATACTAGGGGCAAATGAATTGAACTTGGAAGATTTATAGTCTTAATATATTCTAGACTCAAAAAAATATTATAGTACTTTCGAATATATTTTTTTGATAATATATAGAAAAATATTGATATAATTAAGTGAAATGAGAAATGAAAACATTAAAATAACTACATTTAAACTATTTATAAACTGTTAATTGAGAATGTGTTAGCATTTGTAAATGATAATCTTTGTAGTGTTTATTGATTACTGTATCTAAATATATAGCCATGAAATATTAAATTTCAGCTAGTATTCAGTATTTTATTAGATAATCATATAAATAATCTCATATTAAATATGATAATAAAATATAGATATGAGATAAAAATAAACCATAAAAATGATAATAATTGTTGAAATTAATGCTTGATTTGATATAATAATTTAAGATATTAATACGCATTATTATTTGGTGTGTTTAATATGAGGTTGTTAGGTACAATAATTAGGAGGTGTCGTATGGCTATCAAAAAGTTAAAAGACATGAAACCAGGTGAGTCTGGTCTTATTGTTGCACTACATGGCAGTGGTAATGTTAAGCATCGTCTAATTGACATGGGTCTTGTAAATGGTACAAAAATCCATGTTATGAAGTTTGCCCCTTTGGGGGATCCGGTGGAAATCAAAGTAAAAAACTTTGAATTAGCACTTCGTACAAGCGAAGCTGGCATGATTGATGTAGAGGTTCAATAGGAGGTTCACATGGCAGAAAATGGGCAAATTCGCATTGCCTTAGCAGGTAACCCTAACTGTGGTAAAACTACAATGTTTAACAATATCACAGGGGCGAAGCAACACGTTGGTAACTATGCCGGCGTTACAGTAGAAAAAAAGGAAGGCCATACGAACTTTGATGGCCATGAGTTATTGTTTATTGACTTACCAGGTACATATAGCTTAACTGCACGTTCCTTGGATGAGTTAGTAGCGCGTAATGTTATCGTAAATGATAACCCAGATGTTATTGTTAATGTTCTTGATGCATCTAACTTGGAACGTAACTTATATTTAGCTGCACAATTATTGGAACTTGAAAAGCCAATGGTTATTGCTCTAAACATGGCTGACGTTGCTGAAGAAATGGGCATCAAATACGACCTAAAAAAAATGGCAGAAATGACAGGGGCTACAATTGTTAGCACAGTAGGTCGTACAAACATTGGTACAAAAGACTTGTTAGAAGCAATAATTAGTGTAGCTGCTTCTCAAAAAGCTCCTGGTGTAACAATTAACTATGGTGATTTGTTAGAAGGTAAAATTAGTGAGCTTGTAGAATTGCTAAAACAAGCGGGCACTGTTACATATCCACTTCGTTGGATTGCTGTTAAGTTGTTAGAAAAAGATGCTGACGTTATTGGCAAAGTTATGCGCTTTGATAATACGGAAGCTGTTATTCAAAAGGCTGAAGCTATTCGTGAAGAAATTAAGGATCAAGTTGATCTTGATATTGTCTTCCAAGAATATCGTCACCGCTTTGCAGTAGAAGTATATAATACATGTTTAACACAAGCGCCAACTCAATTGGAAACACGCTCTGACCGTTATGACAAAATCTTAACGCATCGAATTTGGGGCTTACCAATCTTCATGGTTGTTATGTACTTATTGTTTGCGTTCGTTAACTTCGTTGGTGGTATTCCTCAAGGTTGGATCGAGGATGGTTTCGCTGCATTACAAGCTTATGCGGTTCAGACTATTCCAGAGGGCCAATTACAGTCACTCGTATCTGATGGTATTATTGCCGGCGTAGGTGCGGTACTTTCATTCTTACCATTAATTTTATTACTCTTCCTTGGCATTTCTTTCTTGGAAGATACAGGTTATATGGCTCGTGCAGCCTTCGTTATTGACCGTGTAATGCGCGCATGTGGCTTACATGGTAAATCCTTTATTCCTTTATTATTGGGTTTCGGTTGTTCCGTACCATCCGTAATGGGTGCCCGTATCCTCGACAACTACAAGGATCGAATGGTTACGATTTTGATTACACCATTCATGAGTTGTTCTGCACGTTTGCCAGTGTATATCTTATTTGCAAATGCGTTCTTCCCAAATGGTTGGGATAGTACTTTAGTTGTATTCTCTGTATACTTCTTGGGTATCATCTTCGGTATTATCTTTGCAAAAATTTTCCGTAAGTTCTTATTTGCTGGTGAAGCAGAACCATTTGTAATGGAATTACCTCCATATCATTTGCCTACATTGAAAGCTACATGGATGCACATGTATGAACGTGCTAAATTGTACATCATTAAAGCCGGTACTTTCATTATGGCTGCTTCCATCTTGATTTGGTTCATCACTGCATATCCAATGGATGTAGAATACTCCAAAGATTATGATGCAGTGAAAGAACAAGTTGCTCAAGAGTATGAAGTAAAAGATGCAGCTACATTATCTCAATTCGGTATTGCTACAGATGACCAAAAAGATGCAGTTGATAAAATTGTTGAAGATATGAAATCTACTGTACAAGATGCTACTGATGCTGCTAAGCAAGCAGGAGAAGATGAACCTGAAGTAGCAGTAGAGGATGATTCTGAAGCACCTGAATTATTCAATGATATTAAAGATGAAAATAAAGACTTGTTCCCAGCAGCATGGGCAATGTATAAAAACAGTGCTAACTTAGATGCTGAAAATGACAAACTTGATAAAGAACAAGCTGCTGAAAAAATTGAACAATCCTATGCAGCATCCTTTGGTAAAGCAATCAACCCAGTACTTGAACCATTGGGCTTCGACTGGAAAATGGGCTTATCTCTCGTAGCTGGTTTAGCGGCTAAAGAGGTAGTAATTTCTACATTGGGTACAGTATATGCAGTAGGTGGTGATGATAAAAATCCAGCTCCATTGACTGATTACTTACAAAATGATCCAAACTTCTCACCATTGATTGCATTAACAATGATGTTGTTCGTATTAATTTACCCACCTTGTTTGGCAACATTAGCTGTTATCAAACGTGAAACAGGTTCTTGGAAATGGGTTGCATTCATGTTCTGCTATGAAAATACATTTGCATGGATTGCATGTTTCATCTTCTATAACATTGGTCGCGCATTAGGTTTCTAATCTAGAGTCGCTAAATAGGAGAGTTTAGCCACCTTTAGATTCTTTAAACAAAAATGAATTTAAAAATTGCGATTTTGTTATAAGTAATTTAAAAATAATACTTGATAATTATCAATATTCGTGGTTAAATGATAATGAGAAAAGGGAAATATCCTTTAGATATTGCTTTTATCTTGTTTATCACTAATACACATATTATAATTTAGTAGATATTGAGAAAGAGGCATAATAATGGATAATCTTGTTATAGGACTCATAGTTGTATTAGCATTAGCTTATATCGGTAATAAATTTTACAAACAAATGTCTGGTAAAGGTGGCTGTGGCTGTGGTGGCGGTAGCTCCAAGTCTGGCTCTAAAAAATCTTCTGGTTGCGGTGGTAACTGCAGCTGTGATGGTTCCAATAAAGCACTAGGCATTAAACGTACTGCTAAGTAAGCTAATACGAATTCTGAATTTGAATGAGGGGTCTCTATAATGGCTCCTCTTTTCAAATATAGTAATTAAATTTTTTATCATATTTAGTAGAAAGGAATATTATCATGTTCAACATCGATCAAAAAAATCTTAAAAACGCTAACTTATTCGCAGCAGGTCTTGCATTGGGTACTGTAGGTCTTAAAGTTTTAACTTCCAAAGACGCTAAAAAAGTATATGCTGGTATCGTAGCAGCTGGCCTTCGCGCTAAAGAAACTGTATTAGAAACAGCTGAAAAAGTACAAGCATCCGCATCTGATGTATTGGCAGAAGCTCAAGAAATCAACGAAGCACGCAACGAAGAAATCTTTGAAGAAAACAAATAATTAGAGGATTGCACATATGTTACAATTTTCTGTAGTAAAAAAACTCAGAAATCGCTTGCATGTTAAGGTAACTGGTCATCACTTTACAGAGGCTGAAGCAGCTTATGTAGAGGATACATTATTCCTTAATGATGCAATTGTAGATGTAACCTTCTACACTCGTAGCAGTCAAATCGCCATTAAACATACTGGCGATATTGATGCTGTGCGTGATGCAGTGCTAGGTCTACGCGATTTAGATTTGTCTGAAGCTCCTGCTTTGAACGAATATTCTCCTCGCTTGGTAAATAAAAAATACCGTGAAATGATGATCAACCGTACTGCACTTTACTTAGGTAAAAAAGCAGTGCTTCCTGCACCGATTGCGGCTGCATGGGCTTGGTTTGACGGTATTAAATTTATTGGTAAGGCTATTAAAACATTGTGGCAACGTAAGTTAACTGTCGAAGTACTTGATGGTGTAGCTATTGGTGCTGCTTTACTTCAAAAAGACTACCCAACAGCTAGTGCTGTTATGTACCTATTGGGTATTGGGGATATTTTGGAAGAATGGACTCACCGTAAATCCGTATTGAATCTTGCTCAAAGCATGTCCTTGAACGTAGATAAAGTATGGGTATTAGTTGACGATATCGAAGTGAGCAAGCCCGTTAACGAAGTTGTAGCAGGCGATCAAATTATCATTCGTCAAGGCGAAGTGATTCCATTGGATGGCGTCGTTATCGATGGTGTTGTTCTTGTTAATGAAAGCTCCATGACTGGTGAACCAGAAGCGGTTCGTCGCGATCAAGACAGTTCTGTATATGCAGGTACTGTTGTTGAAGACGGTAAAGCTATTGTAGAAGTACGTAGCACATCCAAAACATCTCGTTACGAAAAAATCGTTAACCTCATTGAAGAGTCTGAACAAATGAAATCCGGTATGGAACAACAAGCATACCGCATGGCTGATAAATTAGTTCCAATAAGCTTTATTGGTGCTGGTTTAACATACTTGTTGACTCGTAATGTGATGAAAGCATTGTCTTTCGTAATGGTTGACTTCTCTTGTGCTCTTAAATTATCCATTCCATTAGCAGTACTTTCCGCTATGCAAGAAGCATCTAAACGCGGTATCACTGTTAAAGGTGGTAAGTTCCTAGAACAAATTGCACAAGCAGATATGATTGTGTTCGATAAAACAGGCACTCTTACTAAAGCTGAACCTGAGTTTGAACAAATTATTCCATTTAACGGTCATGATGCAGATGAAATGTTGAAATTAGCTGCATGTATTGAGGAGCATTTCCCTCATTCCATGGCAAAAGCAATTGTACGTGCTGCTAAGGATCATGCATTACCTCATAAGGAAATGCACTCTGACGTAGAATACGTTGTGGCTCATGGTATTGCATCTAAGGTTGGTCGCTATCGTGTACGCATTGGTAGTGCTCATTATATCTTTGATGATGAAAAAACAAAGATTCCTGCTGATGAACAAGAAAAATTCAATAATTTACCAAATACATCTTCACATATTTACCTCGCTATTGGTGGTACATTAGCAGCGGTTATTTGCATTAAAGACCCTGTACGTGAAGAGGCAAAACAAGTTATAGCTGATTTGCATGCATTAGGCATTAAAAAGGTTGTCATGATGACTGGTGACTCTAAGCGTAATGCACAACGCGTAGCTGATGAACTTGGTATTGATGAAGTGCATGCAGAAGTATTGCCAGAAGATAAGGCAAGTTATGTAAAACAAGCCAAAGCTGAAGGCTATACTGTTATGATGGTAGGGGACGGTATCAATGACTCCCCAGCAATTTCTGAGGCTCATGTTGGTATCGCTATGAATGAAGGCGCTCCAATTGCTCAAAAGATTGCGAATGTTACTATTTCTTCCGATAATCTACAAGCTCTTGTAGATTTGCGCCGCATTTCTATTGCATTGATGAAACGTATCAAAGCAAATTACAATGGTATCGTTGGTTTCAATGGTGCTCTTGTTGGTGGCGGTGTACTTGGCTTTATGCCACCAAGTCAAACTGCTTGGTTGCATAATCTATTCACATTGGGGATCGGGCTTGAAAGCATGACACCATTGTTGAAAAAAGAAGAACCAAAGGAAACTGTTCCTACAATTGATGTAACAGCTGATTCTGTAGTAGCTTAATCAAAGGAACCTCCATATAGGTATTGATTTACCTATATGGAGGTTTTTCTTTTTTGATGACATTTATCTATGATTATTGTAAAATACAAGGAGATTACATATCGTAGGAGATTTATATGAACATTTTGATAGATATTTGCAGACGCTCCTTCTATTTGAATCTATTTATTGTGGTAATTCCCATTATTGCATATATGATTCATAATGGATCGAGTGCGACAGTAGCACTAGTATGGTATTTGTTGTTATCCTTGTGTATGCCTTGGGCCTATTTATCATTTAAAAGCAGTACCTTTGGTGAGGGTAAATCTATAAGTCGTATCGCTTATGTAGTGAGCTGGGTTGTCGTTCACGGTATCAGCTATAAAGGAATTTTCTTAGGTATTGATTTATCCATGTTGTGGGGATGGCCAACAGTAGGTCGTGATATAGCCTTTTTATTAGCTATGTATTTTAGTGTCACATTTAGCTTGATTATAGCTTATGGCTTAACTCGATTGGTGGGAGACCGTAATGAATAAAAGTTTTTGGTTATTTACGTTAATTTGTTCACTTTTTGTAAGTGCTATTACGACAGTACTTTCATTAAGTGGGGCACTATCAATACCCATTTTAGTGTTCCCCGTTTTGTCGCTAGTCATACCAATTATGGTGCGACGACTAAAGAATGCCAAGTTTAACGATGATTTACCGCTAAGCATGGGCTATCATGCTTATAGTTGGGCTTGGTGGACGGTATTTTCGTTTCTTCATACACCATTTAGCTTTAATGTAGATAATGGATTAGCAAAAGTACTACTTTTATTTGTAGTATATTTTATCGTTCAAGTTCTTATTGAGCTATGTGGTTTGTTAGCCACAAAGTATTTCAATCGTACTCATCGATGGGGAATGATTGATGAAGCGTTAGATATAATTGCCTATACTATACCGATTCCGTTCTTGTATATTGCTTCAATCTTATATATAGATTTACAAGATCCGATGGTATATTTTATGTATGCATCATCCATGAATGTAAATATATTATTTGCTGAACTTGTATTATTATTAGTTTCTTTATTGGTCTTTGTATTCTATTTGTATCCAAGAGATTTAGCATATAAGGGTGTACGTTTGTTGCGTATCATTATTACTGCAGGCATATGGCTTGCTATGAACGCCCATATCTTGTATGGTGGTTATATTCCAGAATTTATATTATCTTTAGTTCCCACCGTTTTTCCAACGTACCAAGGTAATCCACTAGTGTTTGTAACTCCAACTTTATTAGAAGCTGGTATGACAGGTGGAGCAGTGATTATAGGTGCATTGGTAGAGCGTGGTATTATTTCACGACGCCGTGAACGTATTTAATTTCTAGTTTCGACTTATATCCGTAAGGAATGAGAGCGAAGGAGGATCTATGAACAACATTGAACGTCCATTGGATGATAACTCAACTGTATCAATCCACGACAATGAAAAACTGAAGCAAGTTGAACGTAAAGAGGCCAAGAAAGAGAAAAAAAGTGGCATTACGATTCGAGAATTGACAATTATTGGTCTACTAGCAGGTATCACTATTGCATTAGGGCTTTCTGGTTATGGTATTATTCCATTAGGGCCGCTAAATGTAACAACTTTACATGTACCAACTCTAATTGGTGCTATTGTAGAAGGACCAAAAGTGGGGGCCTTTGTTGGCTTTATCTTTGGTTGCTATAGTTTGTGGCAAAATATTACAGCTCCTAATATTTTATCCCCACTATTTATTAATCCAATCATTTCCGTATTACCGCGTATACTTTTCCCAGTATTAGCATATTTGGTATATCTATTATTGTGGAAAGCACCGCAAGGTCCGCGTATTATTGTTTCTGCTTTTATGGGGACTGTATTTCATACGATCATGGTTATGGGATTAATCTTCTTACTCTATGCAGATATGTTTGCTCTTAAAATGAATCTTAGTCCAGATCAAGTATTAGGCTCTATTGTATTCTTGTCTGTTACACATGGTATTCCAGAAGCAGTTTTTGCTGCTGTAATTGTAACACCGGTGGCAATGGCTTTACGAAAAGTATTGCGTAAGGATGCTCCTAAGAAAACTAAAGGTGAAGCTATGCGAGACACAAAAGTTACAGACCATCAATTAGGAGAAACTGAAGTGGTAGAAACCAAATAAGCTGAAGTTGTAGACGAAAATATAACGAAATAGTATTTTACAGGCTTTTTATAAATATGATAAAATAAATATCATTCGATAAGTATTGAGGAGGATAATCATGGCTAAACGTATTCGTACTATCAACACTGAATCCTTACAAAAAACTGCTAAAACTGGCGGTTGTGGGGAATGTCAAACATCTTGCCAATCCGCTTGTAAAACAAGCTGCACAGTTGGTAACCAAGTTTGCAAACAAAAATAATGAAGAGGCTCGCTTAGCGGGCCTTTTTTATTTATGTTTTAAAGACATACATTGTATAGTATATCTTTATGACTCTTTTTATAACGTTTAGTGTGGAAATGTGGTACAATTATCTAGAAAGTTCTATATACTAGAGCTTTTACCATACAAATCAATTGGAGGTACCATGTTAGAATTAAAACCAATGATCCATAAGTTTCGGATGAAGGATAACTATTACTGCTTAGACGTAAATAGCGGTATTATCCATGTTATCGACGAACTCATCGATAGAGTTCTTGACATATATGATGGCACTAATCGCGATGCTGTACATGCTGCGTTAGATGCTAAAGAAGATGCAGTAGAACTAGATGAGATTATGGACGAGTTAGATGAGCTCATCAAAGCGGAGCAATTATTTGCACCGATGAGTAAAGAGTTTAAACTTGTAGTAGGTGAGAAACCTATTGTTAAGGCATTATGCTTAAATATTGCTCATGATTGTAATTTAGCATGCAAATATTGCTTTGCTAGTCAAGGTGATTACGGCGGTGTTAAACGAGAATTGATGAGCTTTGATGTAGCAAAACGAGCTGTGGACTTTCTTATTAAAATGAGTGGACCTCGCCAACATTGTGAAATTGACTTTTTCGGTGGTGAGCCATTGTTGAACTGGGATGTTGTTAAGCAAACGGTTGAATACATTGAATCCATTCAAGAAAAGCACAATAAGATATTTAAGCTTACATTGACTACGAATGGTATGCTTTTAACACAAGATAAAATCGACTATGTAAACAAACACAAGATGAGTTTAGTATTGTCGTTGGATGGTCGTGAATCCGTACATAATGCAATGCGTCCAGTAGCAGGTAGTGGTGCAGAGTCTTATAAATATATTGCTAAAAACCTTATCAATGCAGTAAAACAACGTCACGGTCTTGAATATTATGTACGTGGTACATATACTCATAAAAACTTAGACTTTACTAAAGACGTTATGGCAATGTCTGATCTTGGCTTTGAGCATTTGTCCATGGAGCCTGTTGTCGGTGAAGAAGGGGATTATGTGCTTCGTGAAGAAGATTGGCCAGCTCTAGAGAAAGAATATGAAAAATTAGCAGATATTTATTTACAACGCCAGTTAGAAGGCTGGGGTGAGAAGTTTAACTTCTTCCACTTCCGCATGGATTTATATCGTGGGCCATGTATGGCGAAACGCCTTCGCGGTTGTGGGGCAGGTCATGAATATATGGCAGTCGTACCTAATGGCGATATTTACCCATGTCACCAATTTGTAGGTAAAGATGGATACGTGCTTGGTAATGTGTATGATGGTTTACAAAATACAGAAATTCCTAAAGATTTCCGCAATACACATGTATTCTCCAAACCAACTTGTGCTGAATGTTGGGCGAAATTCTTCTGTTCTGGTGGTTGTCATGCTAACAACATTACATTGGGTGGCGATCTAGAAACACCTTATGAATTTGGTTGTCGTTTACAGAAGAAACGCATCGAATGTGCTATTATGATTCAAGCCGAATTAGAACAAGCTGGTATTGATGGAAGTATTCCTGTTGCATTAGGTTAATTACACTTGATTCTCCGAGTATAGTAGGAGTTTATATGAAACAAAATAGTAATCAAACTACAGAACGCTGGGGAATTCGCTATACCGGTATAGTTCAAGGGGTCGGATTCCGGCCCCTTGTTTCTATGTTGGCCCATTCCCTAGGATTAACAGGTTTTGTATATAATGATAGTCAAGGTGTGTATGTTGAAATTCAGGGTTTTCTAGGTGAATTGCAGTTATTCTTAGATGCTGTTCAAGAGGAGCAACCTCGTTTATGTCGCATTACTAGTCAAACTGTACAGCATCTTACACTTAATATGCATGAAAGTAATTTTGTTGTACAGCCATCTCCATTAGGTGAATCCGTGAGTACCTTTATTAGTGCCGATACAGCGCCTTGTAATGATTGCCTTAAAGAGTTACAACAAGATAAACGTAGAAAGGAATATCCTTTCATCAACTGTACAAATTGCGGACCAAGGTATACGATAATCAAATCTTTGCCCTATGATCGGGAGCGGACGACGATGAACGAGTTTCCCATGTGTGAAGATTGTAAGGCTGAATATGAAGATATAGAAGGGCGTCGCTATAGAGCAGAGCCAAACGCATGCTCTCGCTGCGGTCCCCAATATACATTGTATAAGCCAGATCGCAAGGCTGTGGATACAGTGAATATATGGAACACTACGCGGGAATTAATTAATGAAGGTAGTATTATCGCAATAAAAGGTGTAGGAGGATATCATCTTGTTTGCGATGCTAGAAATGACGCTGCTGTACAACGCTTACGTAAGCGGAAGAATAGGCCGCATAAACCATTAGCAATAATGGTGGGAACTCTAGATATGGCGATTGAGTTAGTACATATTAATGATGTAGAACTAGATATATTGACGGGGATGGAACGTCCTATTGTGTTATTAGAAAAAAATCATAATAGTTCTGTTCATTTAAGCTCTTATGTGGCTCCTGATAATCGCATGTTAGGGGTTATGTTGCCTTATTCACCAATGCATGAGGTGTTATTACCTTTTGATGCGGCATGGATAATGACCAGTGGTAACAAAAGCGGTGATTCCGTATTATATAACGACGATCAAGCGTTTAATGAACTAGGTGAGGTAGCAGATTATTTCCTCGTTCATAATCGTGAAATCTATGCGCCCCTTGACGATTCAGTGGTGGTGGTCATCAATAATAAACCTCGATTTATTCGTCGCAGTCGTGGTTATGTGCCTGAACCTATTCATTGTGATGGTTTAGAACAAACTTCGATATTAGCTATGGGCAGTGATTTGAAAAATGCGTTTGCTGTGAATAAAGGTAGTGAAGTTCTTGTAGGACCCCATATTGGAGATTTAGAGAATGCATCTACTCATGAAACACTAGAATGGACTATTAAACGATATAAGAGCTTATTTTCTGTGCAACCAGATAAAATTATCATAGATAGTCACCCCCAGTTTTTTTCTTCTCGGTTAGGTGAAAAAATAGGTGAAAGTTTCCATCTTTCTGTTGTACCTGTTCAGCATCATCATGCTCATATAGCGTCTGTTATGGCGGAACACAATTTAAGGGGGCTTGTACTAGGGATTGCTATGGATGGTACTGGCTATGGTCCAGATGGAACTATATGGGGGGGAGAATTTCTCCTTTGTAAAGGCAATCAATATCAGAGATTGGCACATATTCATGCAGCTCCATTACCTGGCGGAGAAAAGGCTGTTTCTGAACCTTGGCGACAAGCCTTATGGTATATTCGTAATTATTATGGCGATGATATCCCTTTTGTATATCAAGAATGGATGAAAGAACTTCCAAAGGGATGGGAAATTTTAGATAAAGCATTACAATCTACGATGCCCATGATTCAAGCTACAAGCTGTGGGCGACTATTTGATACTGTAGGTGCTTTATTAGGTCTTGGTATGGTCCATAGTTATGATG
Organism: Veillonella parvula; assembly: GCF_902810435.1. Lineage (GTDB taxonomy): Bacteria > Bacillota > Negativicutes > Veillonellales > Veillonellaceae > Veillonella. The sequence goes on along the minus strand of NZ_LR778174.1, from coordinate 1,417,121 downwards.
CACAAATTGCCATTGCTTTAGAAACTCTATGTGGTGATGAAAAAGGATCATTACTTACTTACCATTATGATGGACATATTCTTGATTTTACACCTACAGTTCAATCTATTATGGATGGTGTTGTTCGTGGTGAATGTCGAGCTCATTTAGCCGCTTCATTTCATAAAACAATTGCAATAGCACTATGTGAAACGGCGGCAGATTTGATGGAGCGATATAATATTAGTGATGCAGCCATGTCTGGTGGTGTATTTCAAAATCGTAAATTATTAGAATTCATATATAGGACGTGGCATATAGGTAATTTATATATGAATGAAGCAGTTCCTTCTAATGATGGTGGACTTGCTTTAGGACAATTGTGGTTAGGAAATCAATTATAAATTGTCATGCAACTCTTATTCTTAGACAAATTTATTTAGTAATGTTTTGAATATTGTTTAATCCATATGAGTTGTATAGCCAGTATAAGCTCTAGTTGTTTGTGGCCACTATCACTAAATAATGAGTGTAACTGTGATACAATAATATTAATTTTATTCATATATTTTGGAGATATTTTATTAAAGTAAATGTATATAAAACTTGTTATAAATGATATAGATAAGGAGATACTATGTGCTTAGCTGTACCAGCGCAATTGGTTGCTGTGAATGATGCTATTGGTACCGTTGAATTGACAGGTGCTACCCGTGACTGCAGTTTGCTCCTCGTACCAGATGCAAAGGTCGGGGATTGGTTGTTAGTTCATGCAGGTTTTGCTGTACAAATTGTTGATGAAGAAGAGGCTCAAAAAACATTAGAGGCCTTTAAGGAGTTAGAAGAACTTGAAGAAGCTTACTTTACAGGAAAAGCAGCACACAGCTGATGCTTTGTTAAGGCGCATCAATGCGCTTCATAAGCCCGGTGAAACTGTACGGCTTATGGAGGTCTGTGGTACGCATACAGTATCGATTTTCCGAGAAGGTCTTCGTCAATTATTGCCAAGTGGCATAGAACTTGTTAGTGGACCAGGATGTCCAGTATGTGTAACTGATCAAACCTATATGGATAAGGCTTTAGCCTATGCAGAACGTGAGGATGTTATTATTGCTACCTTTGGGGATATGTTGAAGGTCCCTGGGAGTTATAGTAGCCTCAGCGAAGCTCAAACAAAGGGAGCTCACATCCATGTTATCTATACGCCTTTAGAGGTGATAGAACTAAGTAAAAAATACCCAGAAAAAAAAATAGTATTTTTAGCTATTGGCTTTGAGACGACTATAGCCGTAATTTGTGCTACTGTAAAAGCCGTTCATGCTGCGGGATTAAAGAACGTATTCTTTCTTGTATCTCATAAGTTAGTACCACCAGCATTGCGTGCATTACTAGATAAACAAGAAGGCCATATCGATGGATTTATTCTACCTGGTCATGTTAGCGTTATTATTGGGGAAGAACCATACCGATTTTTGCCCAAAGAATACGGTATCCCATCTTGTATCGCTGGCTTTGATGGCTTAGAAATATTGTCTGCCATAGCTAATATTTTAGAGCAACGTAAGTCTAATAATATTGTGGTGGGCAATACGTATCATTCTGTAGTTATGCAGAAGGGAAACCCTGTAGCCCAAGCTATGATCGAGGAAGTGTATGAAGTATGCGATGATGTATGGCGTGGTATTGGTGTTATTCCTAACTCTGGCTTAGCATTAAAGGGTGAATATACAGCTTACGATGTAGAGCTTGTCCTACCTATTAACTTAGATAAACCATCCCTTGATCCTAAAGGCTGTCAATGTGGACGTGTTTTACAAGGCCTTATTAAACCTAGTGAATGTCCGTTATTTGGTAAAAGCTGTACCGCAGATCATCCAGTAGGTGCCTGTATGGTATCTGTAGAGGGTAGCTGTGCTGCATGGTATAAATATGGTTATTCTAGTGGTGGATCGACGTGGGAGGATTAATATGGAACGAGTTCGCTTAGTCCATGGTAATGGTGGACGATTTAGTCATGAGTTGACGGACCGTTTTATTTTGAAATATTTTACAAATGATTTATTGGCGCCCCTACACGATGGTGCCCAGTTTCCTGTTACAGCCGGGCGCATGGCTTTCTCTACGGATTCCTATGTGGTGCAACCTGCGTTCTTTCCTGGTGGTAATATTGGCAAGTTGGCTGTTTGTGGAACTGTGAATGATTTAGCCATGAATGGCGCGATACCTCAATATTTAAGTTGTGGTCTTATTTTAGAAGAAGGTTTGGCCTTTGAAGAGCTAGATGAAATTCTTCGCACTATGTCAGTAATGGCAAAAGCCGCAAATGTTCAAATTGTTACAGGTGATACAAAGGTCGTTAAAAAGGGCGAAGTAGATAAAATCTACATTAATACTGCTGGTATTGGCATGATTCCAGATGGAATAGATATTGGTCCACATCGTGTGAAAGCAGGGATGGATATCATTTTGTCAGGTGCTATTGGAGATCACTCCATTGCCGTTATGGGGCAACGGTTTGGTTTAGATTTATCTGACTCCTTAACAACTGACTGTGCACCACTAAATAAGATGGTTCAAGCAGTATTAGATAAAGTAGGAACTCAAGTTGCTTTGTTGAGAGATCCCACTCGTGGTGGCCTAGGTACCGTTTTAAAAGAGATCGCTGATCAGAGTCAAGTAGGCATTAAGGTTGAAGAAACGGCTATACCAATTCATGAAGAGGTACAGTCAGTATGTAATATATTAGGGTATGACCCTTTATATTTAGCGAATGAAGGGAAAGTGGTTCTTATTGTAGAGCCATCTATTACGAACGAAGTCCTTAAGATTCTTCATAGCTTTGAAGAGGGCAGTGAAGCTGTTTTAATTGGTAAGACTATAGATAAAAATATTGGTAAGGTTGGTCTACAAACGGCTATTGGAGGTGTTCGTCTGATTGATTTATTAGGCGAAGATCAGGTTCCACGAATTTGTTAAATTTATAATTAATAAAAGTAATTAAACTATATCATTTTGTTAATCTTTTTATTTCAATTTTTGAGCTTTCTAGATGTAGCTTGTATTAGATGTTGACACGATTTATCGTTGATGATAGCATTAAATTAAGTTGCGTAAAATTCATTAAGAATTCATCGAAAATCTATATTATGTTAGTATCTTTATGTGTAAGTTCTTATACTTTCACTAGAATCTATGTATAGAATTTGTTAAAATATAAGTATCTATAGGAGGCTTATTATGAAAAAGAAGATTATTACAGCTGTTCTAGGGATTTGTTTAACTACAACTGCATTTGGTGGTATCTTGACAACTCAAGCTGGTGGACTTAGCAGCATTCTTGGTGGTGCAGCTAAAATTGGTGGTATCGGCATTGTTGTTAACAAATTTGGTCCACAAATTGACTCTTTCCTAAATAAATTATTGAAACAAAATAACTTGAGTACTGAATATACAACTAAAGTAGTTCCTATTATCAGTATTGGTACAAAAGGTTATATCGGTGCGGCTCAAGTTACTGGGCCTGCTTCTAGCATTGAAGAAGTTAAAGCTGTTGCTCAAGTAGAAGGTAGCTTTAATGGTATGGTTCGTGTAAAAGGATTAGTTCCTGTTAATAGCACAAACCCAGTTGGTGCATCTCGTGTTCAAGGCGTAGGTGTATCTGCGATTATTGATTTGAAAATTTAATGGCCACTGAGCATATAAATTGATAGACTCAGGGAATAAGCACGGTCTTAGGCCCGTGCTTATTCTGTTGTATAACAGTTATACATTAGATACATTGTGGAGGAATTTATGAAGAAACAAGTACTTACACTTTTAATGGCATCCCTAATTTCAGGCACTGCATTTGCCGCTCCTGGCACAGTAACTGAAAAAACAAATGTTTTAGAAACTACTGTATATGGAGCCGTACAAGATGGTGCTGTTGTGGACCGCATTAATCAACTTGATGAAACCGTGTATGGTACTGGTTTCAATGGTAATTCCGCAACATTGAGTAAACGTGTTGACTCCCTCTACAATTCTGTAGAAGGCAGTGGTACTAATATTTCTTTGCGCGAAGAAATGGATGCATTGGAATATACATATCAAAATAGCATTAACGCAGGATCTCTTGTAGACCGTGTAGAAAAGATGGAACGTAGCGTTAATGGTCGCATTGGTAGCGGTTCCTTACAAAAACGTATTATCTCTTTGAAGACAAAGGTATATGGTAGCAATGTGGCTCTTACTAACCAAGTAGGTACATTGTCTGGTAATCAAGTGTTCAAAGTGACTCTAAATGAAGCGGTTTCTTCTAAAACTAGTCATGAAGGTGACACTATATCCTTTACTGTTGCAGAAAATGTAATGGATGGCAATGTCTTATTAGTACCTGCGGGCACTGTAGGTTCCGGAACAATTACTTCTTTGAAAAAGGCTCGTTCCTTTGGTCGTAATGGTGCGTTAGATATTACATTTGATACAATCCCAGCTATTGATGGTACAGAATTTACTGCTGTACAAGGTAAAGAGGCTAAGGATAAAACCCGTAGTGAAGTTAAAGCAGCAGGTGCATCTGTAGCGGGCGCAGTTCTACTCGGTCCTGTTGGGCTTGTAGGGGGCGCTTTCATCAAAGGTAAAAATATTGAGTACCCAGCTGGTGCTACTGTATATGTACAACCTCAAGATTCCGTAACAATTCAAGGTCTTGTTATTGGTGGTGATGGTTTAGCTCATAGTGATGATGAATTAGCTGATGCTGTAACTGTACCTAATACAACAGGTGAATCTGAAGAATATGTAGAAAATAATGATACTGATGAAAATGCAGCTGTAGCTGAAGATACTACAGCAGTTGAGGAGCCAGAAGAACCTGTAGAAAATGTTTCTCAACCTATCGTTGTTGTAAAGCGTAATCAATAATTAACAAATTCTTAAAGTAATAGGAGTTCTAGTAACCATGAGGAAACGTAAAGTACAATGGCTGGCAGCGGCATGTGTTGTTTGTTTAGCACAACCTGTATGGGCCGCCACTGAGTCAACTATTGTATATCAAGATACATTGGATAGCGTAGGTCAATCCTATGCAGGAGAAATTTCTAAAGCATCTACACCTGAATATAGTAATATCCGTGTTGTACGTCGTGGTGAAAAAGCGAAATCTGCTGCTCCTGCTGAACAGTTGCCTACACGTATCGATGCTAATAAAATGTCTTATACTGGCTCTACAGGTGATGTATATGCTCAAGGCGATGTTGTGGTGTCTCAAGGCAATCAAACTTTGATGGCTCCGCGTATTGAAGGTAATACTAAAACTACAGAATATCGTACTGTTGGGGGCTATCGCTATTTGGAAGATGGCGGTAAAACAAAAGATATTACAGGTCAAAATATGACATATCGCACTAGCGATCGTCACTTTGAGGCAGACCAAGCCATGGGATGGAGCGATCCCTATTATGTAAAGGGCAATAACGCCACTTTTGATGGACAAATAGGCCATATGGAAAAGGGCATGGTCACTACAAAACATGCAATGGCTTTTGTTCATACTCCAGATTATCGTGTGGAGGGTCAAGATATTCAGGTATATCCTGGTGATAAAGTCGTTATTAAAAAACCATCCTTTTATATTAAAAACTTTAAAGTATTATCCTTGCCATCTTATACGACTTCATTGCGTCATGACAAAGAAGGCAAATTTAGTATTTTTTCCTTAATACCAAAACCTACGTATAGTAACGATGATGGTATTGGCTTACATGGTAGTACAGAATATCCTATCGGTAAAAATGGTGAAGCTTATATTGACTATCGTTGGTATTCTAAATCTGGTTTTAAACCACAGGTGGGATATCGTCATTATTTACCTTGGGGGACTGCTTCTGTTGGTTATAGCAAGGAATCTAATGAATATAATGATGAAACAGTATGGGTAGAAAAAATAGGTGAAGCTCGTTTGGATACTCATACATATCATGTAGGAAATTCTCCAATTACTGTACGTGGTGGTGTTAATGTTGGTTATTGGAAAGAGGGTTCTGTAAAAGGTTCTCATAAGGAATATTATGCAGAGGTTTCTCATGATCCGATTAAGCTTGGTAAAAATGCTGATTTACGCTTCTTAGGTGGTTACCAACGTGACTACTATGGTTATGATGGTAGTATCCGTAGCATGCCTTATTGGGGTGCTAGATTCCAATCTAAAGTTGGTAATCGTGCTAATGTATGGGTTAGCTATAATCAACGAAATATAACCTACAATAATTCCCCTTATCGTTTTGACACGACAGAACTTCCAAAAGAGCTTATTTATGGCGGTACGTATAAATTGACTCGCCTAGATGATATTTCTGTAAGTGTTAAGAATAACATGATGAGTGGGGATATTGATTCTGTCTATTATACATGGCATCGTGATTTACACTCCTTCGATATGTACTTAACATATAAAGATGGACATAAAAATAAAAATGATCAATGGAAAATTAAATTTGTAGGTAAAGACTTTTAGTTAGGAGAATACTATGCAACGCATTAGAAAAGCTGTAATTCCAGCAGCTGGTTTTGGTACACGTTTCTTACCAGCTACCAAGGCACAACCAAAAGAAATGCTTCCTATTGTCGATACACCTGCTATCCAATACATTGTAAAAGAAGCTTTAGATTCTGGGATTGAAGAAATTCTAATTATTACAGGTCGTAATAAACGTGCTATTGAGGACCATTTTGATAGTAGTGTTGAATTAGAATTGTTATTACAAAGTCAAGGTAAAAATAAACCATTGGCTATGATCAAGGATTTGGCGGACATTAAAGTTCACTTTATTCGTCAAAAAGCACCTCGTGGACTTGGTGATGCTGTATTGTGTGCAAAAGCATTTATTGGTGATGAGCCATTTGCAGTGTTACTTGGTGATGATATTGTTTACAATCCAGAAAATCCATGCTTAAAACAGTTGATTGATTGCTATAATGAGCATCCTGGTATTATTTTAGGCGCTCAATTTGTACCGGAAGATAAAGTTAGTTCTTATGGTATTGTATCTGGTGAAGCATTGGCTGATAATTTATATCGCGTTGATAACTTGGTGGAAAAACCTAAGAAAGAGGATGCTCCATCTCGACTCGCTGTATTAGGTCGTTATATTTTAACACCAGATATTTTCAATATCTTAGAAGCTACTAAGCCTGGTGTAGGTAATGAAGTCCAATTAACTGATGCATTGGCAGCCTCTAAAACGGATACGTATGCATTAGCATATGAAGGTATTCGCTACGATACAGGGGATAAATTGGGCTATTTAAAAGCCACTGTTGAGTATGCATTGCGCAACGAAGAATTGGGTGAAAGCTTTAAAGCTTACCTAAAGGAATTGGATCTAAAATAGATAATCTATGAAACTTCCACGTGAGGGGCCTATGATATGTATCATAGGCTCTTTTTGTTTATAGTTTCAAACTCATTTGATATTTGTTAACATATGAACAATGCCTTTTGTTGACGAATGAAATAATGTTGATTATAATCAAGATATTGAATAAATAAAAGGACTGTGATTATATGAGAACATTATTTAAAGCATTATGTAATAATGATTTGAACCTACCGGGACATAGCGTTATTAAACATATGCATTATGATTCCTCAGGTAGTGATAGAACCGTATGTGAAATTGTATCGAAAGTAGCAAAAACCACCACAATTGGTATTATGGATACGTCTGGCTTCTTAATGGTCGATTTACGACCAGTGCCAAAACAATTTAATATTCGTTCTACTATAAATCAACAGGGAACAGATGGTGCTATATCTTTTTCTAAGGAAGAGGTTATACGATTTGTAAATGATATTAATGATACGAATTCCATCCATCGTGAGAATCCTTATGTTGTTCCTGGCTGCATGATTTTAGAAACGATGTGGGATTTTTGGAATATTAGTAAATCTGCTCTGCAAATGGCGATTTATTTTCATGCACCAGTTATTGCAGATGACAAGGTAACTTTGGTGGAATATCCTGAAGATGCTCATGTAGAAGGTTACATTGGTGATACATTGGCATTTTCGGCTACGTTTTTCGGTGAAAATGAAGATTCATCATCTTTGAAACAAAGATGTATTAGTTAGAGGTAATTATGGAAACAAGACGTTTAACAAAAATGGCTTTATTAACAGCCTTATTATGTATTTCAGCATATATTTCTTTCCCATTGCCATTTAGTCCCGCTATGGTAACGGCTTTGACTTTGGTAGCCACATTAATCGGCTTATTGTTACAGCCTAAGGATGCACTTATCGTATTTATCATTTATATTTTGCTTGGTGCAGTTGGGTTACCAGTATTTGTTGGCGGTACGGCTGGCCTTGGCAAATTGTTGGGACCAACAGGTGGCTTTATTTTTTCTTGGCCAGTTGCATATACATTACTAAGTATATTTAAAGGTTCTAAAAAAAGCTTTTTCTCTTATGCCTGGCGATCTCTTGTGATTACCATTCCTGTAGTGTACCTTTTTGGTGTAGCAGGTTTTATGATTGTTACAAAAACAGAACTTTGGGCGGCCTTGCCTGTAGTCATGTTTCCATTTATTCCTGGAGATATCGTAAAATGTCTGGTTGCTTCTTGGTTAGCAACTAAAGTTAAAATTTAGAATACAATTAAAGTGGCATTCTGCGGGATGCCTCTTTTTTACTTTTAATAGAAGGAGTATATATGTCAGTATATATTCATGGTGGGCTTAGAAGTCCTATCGGCGTTTTAAATGGACAATATAAACATATGAGACCCGAGATTTTAGGCTCTCAAGTAATTGATGAAATAATTAATCGTTATACTATTTCACATATAGATGGAATCTTCTGTGGTAATGCAGTTGGTACCGGTGGTAACCTTGGCCGTCTCATGGGTCTTATGTGTAATTTACCAAATTCTGTGCCTGCTATTACCGTTGATATGCAATGTGCCTCAGCTTTGATGAGTATTGAGATCGCCTATGCACATATTTTGTCTGGTATTATGGATTCCGCTATTGCAGGCGGTATTGAAAGTTCGTCGTTACAGCCAGAGCGAGTGTATGCATCAGGGGATGATCGAAAAGGAACCTATAAGGTAGCTCAATTTACGCCCCAAGATCAATCGCCTTTAGCCATGCTCGAAGGGGCTGAGCGGACTATCCATAAACACAATGTAACAAAGGAAGATTTATATCCACATATTATTGGCAGTCATCAAAGAGCATCAGCTGCTTTAGATAACCCATATTTACAGTCATATATTATACCTATTACTATAGATGGTAAAAGATGTATAGATGAATGTATTCGACCTACGATGAACGAGAAACTCTTGTCTAGGATGAAACCTTTGTTGGGAGCTGACTCTATTACAAATGCAGGCAATGCGTGTTTAACTCATGATGGAGCGGCCTTTGTATATTTATCTAATAAAAAAGGTCCTTTTAAAATTTATAGCGTTAAACCTTGGGCAGGAAACCCTCAGTTTAGTCCGGAGGGCGCTCTTGAAAGTACAGAAGGCATTTTAAAACGTACAGGTTTAACTATGGATGATATTGATGTGGTGGAATGGAATGAAGCTTTTGCCATCATTGATGTTCTTTTTAACAAGGCGTACCCTAATCACATTAAAAAATATAACATGCTTGGAGGTGCCTTAGCTTATGGACATCCCTATGGATGTTCTGGTGCCATATTAGTGCTTCACTGTATGGCTGCTTTAGAATCTTGTGGTGGTCGCTATGGTTTATGTGCTATTGCTGGTGCAGGGGGCACAGGTACGGCTTTAATTATGGAACGCATGTAATATGACAATTATTGAACGCTTACAACAGCATAAAGATTTAGAGCCCCATAAAATGGCTTTAATCGTAGATGACATACAATATACATATGGTGAACTATATGATGCTATTCTATCGGTCGGTATTAATAATACAAGTCGCATTGTAAATCTTACTCAGTCTAAAAAGACATTAAATACTAAGATTCTTTTAATTCAGGAACTGTCGTTTGTTGAACAACTTACACAGTGGCTTGGGGCATTACATAAAGGTAATATTCCTATGGTATGTCACAATGAGATGGATACGGCTTATGTAGATGAGCTAGCTCGTGTTATAGCCTATGAAGGTGTACCGCCATTAGCTGATTTTGGGGTACTTACATCGGGGACTACGGGACAACCAAAACCTTTGTGGAGACGAGAAATATCTTGGCGCGATTTTTTTGATATTCAAAATGATATTTTTCATACAAACAAAGATACTAAAATCTTTTTACAGGGAAGCTTTAGTTTCACAGGTGTTAGCAATATGGTCATTGCCTCTTTATGGGCTGGAGGGACTGTTGTTACAACGAGTTCCTTGCGTCCTAGTAGATGGATGCAGCTTATAGAGGAATACAATGTAGACCATATATATGCATTACCAACGAAACTACGATTATTGGTTCGACATTGTAAAAGTAAATTATCATCCATTAAATACATCATTGCAGGATCTCAAGTTCTGGATCGACAATTAATGGAACAGTTACAACATATATGCCCTGATATGGAGTTTATCTTGTACTATGGTGCATCAGAGCTTAACTATATAACGTATTGCACTGGTAAAGAATGGTTAGCGCGAGAAGGTACGGTAGGGAGACCATTTCCAACCGTGAAAATCGCAGAGAATGATAATGTCATTTATGTGACAACAAATTATCGTATTGAAGGGATTCCCAATACGTATACTGTAAATGATTGTGGATACATTGATAGTGACGGGTATCTTATGTTTAATGGGAGAGCAGGTGACGTAATCAATAAAGGGGGATATAAAATTTCTATCCCAGAGATGGAATTGTATTTACAATCCTTACAAGGGGTTTCCGAGGTTGCTATTATCGATATTGCTGATGAGATACGAGGGGAAGACTATGTAGTTTATATGGTGCTAGATGGTGAGGTTAGATTGAGTGAAGTTATAGAACTTATTCATAATAAAAGACCTCCTGTAGAGTGGCCAAAAGCTATAATAGAAGTTCCTATGTTACCCCTTACGGAATGCTCAAAAGTTGATAAACGAAAGTTAAAAGAGTGGTATAATAAAGGGTAAACATTTTTTGTACTACAAGGAGGCATCATGCAGATTAATAAGGCGGCGCTAGAGATTTTCGACTTTACGTCCTCGTTAGCTGTATATTCTGAACATGAATTAAAGGTTGGGGATCAAGCTATACAAGATTATATAGCAAATCATGTAGTTAAGGCTTTCAAAGATCCAGGGGCTAGAACCGGAACCTTACATGATGCGAGTCCTGTAGGTAAACAATTAGTAGACTATAAAAATGGAGTGCTTAAGTTTATTGATTTATCTAAGAATGTAGGTGAAAGCTTGTTTACATACATGAAACAAGCTACGGATTCCGTTGTTATTGATACGATTATTTGTGAAGCCGTTACGGATACGTCCTATGTTTGTATTCTTCTGTGCCAAGCTCATGATGCTTTTACCCATCAACTATTCAGTGAAGATGATGGTACATTGGCTACGGAGCTCGTTTCTCATAAGGCAGTATTACCTATGCCGTCACAAAAATTACGGGCCTTTGCATCTATTAATCTCAATGATTTTAGTGTTCGTGTTTTTGAACCTAAAGGTGAATTTGATGGTGAGGTATCTTATATCTTAGCAGATAAGGTCTTGCAATTAGGGACTAATCAATCCTCGCGAGATACGGTGAGAAAGGTAAAAGCTATCGTAGATAAGGTGGCTCAAGCTCATGAGTCTGATGGCGTTGTTGAGTTGACAACCGCTAAATCTATGATTGCTAAAAATGCAGAAGTATCAGATACCGTTGATCCTGTTCGTATTGTAGAAGAGGTATTTAAAGCGAATCCCATTCAACAAGAGGCGGCAAAAAAAGAATTAGCTGATGCGGATATGCTGCGTCCTTTGCCAGTCAATCGTGAGTTTGCCACGAAGGTTGGAGAGCATCATAAGATTAAAACAGATACAGGTATTGAGATTTCATTTCCTGTAGAATATATGAAAAATCGTGAGTTTATTGAGATAAAAACTAATGATGATGGTACTTTGCGTATTGAATTAAAAAATATTAATAAAATCGTAAATAAATAGTAATGAAAAATTATATTTGTCTATAGAAATATATTATGTAATGATTAAATTTATTTGCTATGCTAGTATATGGAGGTTATGATGAGTAAAGAGAAACATAAAAAAACAAACTCATTACGTATTTTAGATACTCATAAGATACCTTATAGTATTAGCGAATATGAGTGGTCTGAAGAGCGTGCTGCTGGCCTTCATGTAGTAGAAGCATTAAAACTCGATGAGAAACAAGTCTTTAAAACATTAGTTGGCAAAGGTGACAAAATTGGATATGTAGTATTCTGTATTCCTGTGGCTGAAGAGTTAGATATGAAACAGGCAGCACGTGTTAGTCATAATAAGTCTGTAGAGCTTGTTCATGTTAAGGATTTGTTAGGTATTACAGGTTATTTGCGCGGTGGATGTTCTCCAGTAGGCATGAAAAAAGCATTCCCTACCTATTTTGATGCTACTATGGAACCCCAAAAGTTTGTATATGTAAGCGCAGGTTTACGCGGTATGCAAATGAAGGTAAATCCAAAGGATTTGGCATCTGTTGTAAATGCTGAATTTGTTGAACTGACAATGGACCATTAAGGGGGGGCGTATGGCAAAAAAGTTTTATGCTGTTCGTCAGGGTCGTGTACCAGGAGTTTATACTACATGGTCTGACTGTGAGAAACAAGTAAAGGGCTATGGTGGTGCTATCTACAAATCATTTTCGACAGAAGTAGAAGCACGTGCTTTTGTAGAGAATTCAGGTTTGTCTTTAAGTGATTTTATGAGCGCTAAAAAGAGTGAACTTAAATTGCCACAAGAAGTGAAGTTTAAATCTAAAAATTCTAGGCCTATAGTTTCTAGTTCTAGTATTCAAAGTAAAGTATCAGCAAATGTTGTGAAACCAGATTTTACTACTCCAAACTATATGGTTGCGTATATCGATGGTAGTTATAATAAAGAGACCAATACTGTTGGGGCAGGTGGGGTTATCTTTTTGAATGGCAAGAGGAAAACTTTTTCTTTTTCCTCTACTGATAAACGATATACATCGTTTTGGAATGTAGCTGGCGAGTTGTTGGCTGCTATGCATGTTATGAAATACGCCGTTGATAATGGGATTTCTGAATGTTCACTTTACTATGATTATATGGGCATAGAAATGTGGGCTACTAAGGGATGGAAACGTAATAATGAGCTAACCCAAGAGTACTCAGCATTTTATGATTCTATAAAAAATCGTGTGCGAGTTTACTTTCACAAGGTGGCTGCTCATACGGGCGATACATATAATGAAATGGCTGATGCACTAGCAAAACAAGGTGCAGGTATTTAATGATGTTAGAAGGGAGGGCGCTATGAATATATGTGTTACTGGTGGGGCCGGATTTATTGGTTCCCATTTAGTTGATAGATTAATTGAATTAGGTCACGATGTACTCGTTATAGATAATTTATCTACAGGTATGCGCTCCTTTGTACATGAAGATGCTCAATTTATTGAGATGGATGTACGAGATCCAAAATTACTATCTGTATTTGAAGAGTTTAAGCCGTCTATTGTTTTCCATGAAGCGGCGCAAACAATGGTACAATCCTCTATGGAGAACCCAAGTTATGACTGTGATGTAAATCTAATAGGGCTTATTAATGTTCTCGATGCTTGTCGTAAAGTGAATGTTGAACAATTTTTAATGCCTTCATCAGCTGCTGTATATGGCGACTTGGCAGTATTGCCATTGACTGAAGACTTGAGTGGTATGCCTTCGTCTTTTTACGGCTTAACAAAGCTTACTGCAGAAGGCTACTTGCGAATTTATCATGAAGCTTTTGGATTAAATACAGTATGCTTTAGATATGCTAATGTATATGGACCACGTCAAGGTGATGGTGGTGAAGGTGGTGTTATCAGTATTTTCAACCGCTTGATTGTCGAAGGGCAACCATTAACTGTATTTGGTGATGGTGAGCAAACTAGAGATTTCATTTATGTAGATGATGTGGTAGATGCTAACATTAAGGCTATGGGGAATGGTCAATGCACAGGTATTTATAATATATCTACCAATAAGGGAACATCTGTGAATGAGTTGATTACGCGATTCCGGACTATTAGCGGGACAGATTTTATGGTTTATTATGAAGATGAGCGTATAGGAGATATTAAACATTCGCGCTTAAGTAATGTGAAAGCTGAACGTGATTTTGGCTTTACTGCTACTACAACATTAGAGGACGGCTTACAAAAGACATTAGAATACTTTAAAGCTCATCATAAGTAAGAAAAATAAGGTTTGGGGATATGAGTGATACGCAATTTTGGGTGACCGTAGGTATTTGGAATCTTATCGTATTTAGTCTGTATGGATATGATAAATTATGTGCCATTAATGGATATGATCGAATTTCAGAGTTTACATTATTATTTTTAGCGTTTGCCTTTGGGGGTGTTGGTGCTTTATTAGGCATGGTCCTATGGCGTCATAAGACATTAAAAATTAAATTTAAATTAGCCATTCCTTTTGCATTACTTTGGTCTGTATATGCGGTTGGATTCGGTTATGGCTTGTGGGTAAAATGATTGTATAAACTAATATTTTATTCATTCTTTTATGGTATAATAAAAGAATATTGTACATAAAATGTCAGTGAAGGAGATATTTGATGTTGCGATTACAATCAGGTTTTGAGTTAGATTATGCTAATATATATAATGAAAGTTGCATACAAGAACGTGATGTGAATAATTTTGAACGGGCTATACAAAATGTATGGCGTCATACAAATATTTTGCGTTCTACAGGCTTCGAAGAAGGTCATGTTTCTAAAGATGGTTTACCTGAACCTGTGTTGTTTTACCAACTTCCATATATTTCAGAAGATGGTATCAATACACCAGATATGTTAGAGCGGCTTTACGAATTACGTGACTACGCACGCCATAATATTGATACAGTTGTATCCGTAGGTATTGGGGGCTCCTATTTGGGGAGCAAAGTTATTTTTGATGTGCAGTGTGGAGCGTTTTGGAATAACTACAGTGCAGAGGAACGTGACGGCTATCCTAGGATGTACTTTGCAGGCTTTAATGTGGATGGTGATTACTTAGTAGGGCTAATTCGTACGTTAGAGTGTCAAGCTCAGAAAAAAGGTCCTGATTATAAGGTGATGCTCGTTATTAATTCTAAGTCTGGATCTACCATTGAACCAATGGCTAACTTCATGATTTTGGAGAAGGCTTTACAAGATCGTAATATTAACTACGAAGTGATAGCTGTTACAGATGTATCTGATGATGAACATCCTACAATTTTACGATCTATGGCGATAGAAAATAATTGGAAGACCTATAGCATTCCTTATGGTGTAGGTGGTCGTTTCTCTGTATTTACAGAAGTTGGTTTTGTAACAGCCGCTCTTGTAGGATTTGATATTGAAGGATTCTTAGCTGGTGCTGCATCTATGGATGCAGCATGTCAAGAAGAAGACATTTTTAAAAATCCAGGCCTTTTAAGTGCATTATTGAAATATATTGCATCTGAACGATATGGTCGTATTATAGAGGTGTTTATGCCTTATAGTGAAGCACTCCACTCATTATCTGATTGGTATGTGCAGCTCTTATCAGAGTCTCTTGGAAAAATGAGTAATACTTGTCTACCATATGGCCGTACGCCAGTTGCTGCAGTAGGTACTATGGATATGCATGCTCAAGTTCAAGAGCATCAAGAGGGGCGCCTAAATAAGGTAGTTCAATTTATTAAGGTTAAGGATTGGAAACATAATCTCATTGTTCCAGATTCTTATAGTCAATATGAATGCTTACACTCTCTATCTGATGTAGGCATTTGTGATATTTTAAACATTGCTTTAGATGCTAATAGAGAAGCCTTGTCTAGTGACAATCGTTTTAACATGACTATAACTGTACCAACATTAAACGCATTCCATTTAGGAGAAATTATGTTTATGCATTGTTGGGCCGTTTATTTTGAGTCCATTTTTGCGGGCGTTGATGCTTTTGATCAACCAGGGGTAGAGGTTTATAAGCGTCTCATCGGACCCAAATTGGCTCGAGCAAAGGAAGTACATAATTCATGAGGGGGAACTATGAATATTTTAGTAACAGGTGGTGCTGGTTATATTGGGAGTCATACTGTACGTGCTTTACAACAAGCAGGATATACACCAATTATTGTAGATAATTTATCTCGTGGGCATGTAGAATCTATTCCTGAGGGGGTAAAGTTCTACAATATGGATATTGCTGATCCTAAACTAGTAGGTATTATGAAAGAACATAACATCCTAGGTGTAATGCATTTTGCTGCTCACTCACAAGTTGGTGAATCCATGCAAAATCCAGCTATTTATTATGAAAATAATGTAGTTGGTTCTTATCACCTTATTGAGTCTGCTCGTACCGCAGGTATAAAGCATTTTGTATTTTCTAGTACGGCTGCTGTGTATGGTGAGCCTAAGGTAGTTCCTATTTGTGAGGATGCTCAGCTACAACCAACAAATGTATATGGTCGCACTAAATTGATGATAGAAAAAATGTTATCTGATTATAGTTCGATTTATGGTTCTACATATGTTGCGTTGCGTTATTTCAATGCGGCCGGTGCGGATCCGTCTGGTATGATTGGAGAAGACCATCATCCTGAAACTCATTTGATTCCACTTGTGTTAGATGCGGCTCGCGGTAAAAGAGAGCATATAACTGTATTTGGGACTGATTATGATACAGCTGATGGCACATGTGTACGCGACTATATTCATGTCAATGATTTAGCAGCTGCTCACGTATTGGCTATGGACTACTTGCGTAAAGGCGGAGAATCTCAAGTATTTAATCTTGGTAGTGGTAATGGATTCTCTGTAAAGGAAATCATCGAGACTGCAAAAGAGGTTACGGGTATCGATATTCCTGTTCAATATGGTGATCGCCGTGCTGGTGATCCAGGAACATTAATTGCTTCCTCTGAAAAAATCAAAAATTTACTTGGTTGGGATCCTAAATTTAGTAATGTTGCTGATGTTATCAAAGATGCATGGCATTGGCATACCTCTCATCCAGATGGATTTAATAGTAAATAAAGAACAAATTGTTTTGATTTGTCAATATAATGAATGACTCTATTAGTCACCTTGGTGACTGGTAGAGTCATTTTTTTGTAGGATTTTAAAAGAGCCTCCTAGAATATGTCAGCAGGAGGTGGATTATGAACTTACAAGACTATATAGAACGTATGAAAATGTGGATTGATAAGCAGCATTTTATTATGCGCCACTATAAGTTTGCACTTGGTATTTTCTTTATCATTACGGTTGCCCTTTTAGGCATTGGTATTTTTTATCCACATGAGGAGGAAAATGTTCATATTAGTTTAGATCAATCTAATGGTAGAGATGCTAATCAAATTGAACGAGGCTCAGAAAAATTATCAAAAGAAACAACACATGATAATAGAAATGGGAAAGGAAAGAACTATTTTAAAGATGAAAGTGATATAAAAAATGTAAAGGATAGAGAGGTAAAAAGCGATGTTCATGGACGATTATTATATGATATTACCGGTGTTGAGCGAGCAAATCCTTGGCGAGAGGTTTTTAAAGATATTCCTATAGATGAATTACTTGGTCAGAATAAGATAACTAAAGATAGTAATGGCAATTTCGTTGATATAAATAATGATTTACATGAGTCAGATGATTCAATGAAGACTTTTGAGAAAAAGGTAGATGAAAGTCGTAGAAATGAAAAATATCAACAAATAAGAAATAATAAAAAGCATAGTGGTAATTATATTGAATTAAAAGCTAAAGATATTAGTGCTAGACGAGTTGAATCTAGTATACAACCTTCTATAAGTAATCCTATCAAACAACATCCCATAGAGCTTATAGGTATTATTGAGGGACAACAGAATATTGCTATTTTACGAAAAGGTACAGAGGAACAAATGGTTAGTATAGGAAGTGTGTGGAAAGAAATATCAGTATCTAAGATAACTGCAAGTGGTGTAGAAATTATTGAAGGAGGTTCATCACGGTGGCTAAAAATCGATTAAGCTTTATAGGTCTAAAATGTATAGATAAGATTATAGTGACAGTTATATTGCAAATAAGCTTATGGATGGTCGTAATGCTTGTAACTCCCTTCATGGTATTTGCTAATAGTACTGATAGGATAGGTACTAATAGAAATGATAGAATAACTGCTAGTAGTTCTGAAACTATCGTAAATAGTAGTGAAGTAGATAAAAATGAAAAAAAGGTTGGGAACGAACTCATAACGATTTCTGTACGCAATGCATCCTTAAAGGAGACCGTCTTAGGCATTTGTCGTAGTTATGGTATATCCGTAATTGGTGTAGAGTCGTTAAAAGGGAGTATTACGGCCACTGTAAAGGGAGAATCACCAGAAGCAATTATTAGTGAATTAGGTAAGTTATATCATTTTTCCGTATCGAAGGAGCATAATACCCTTCTTATTGATTCTGATGATGAAACACTTGAAAAAAGAGAGCTATATGTTATATCACCTGAACATTTGCCGGCTGAGTCTTTGAAAAATGTGGTAGGCACAGTGGTAAAAAACGATAAAATGGCAGTGCTTTCAGAACAAAACGAAGTAATTATGCATTTGACGAGTGGAGAAAAGCGACGTGTAGAAACCTTAGTACGTGCTATCGACAAGGAACCAAAACAAGTGCAATTAGAAGCTACCATCATTGCTATGGAACAATCCTATGCTAAGGAACAAGGATTTAGATGGTCTTGGCTTAGCTTGACCGGCCATGGAGAAGATAAAACACATTCCTATGGTGCTGTTACCTTTGGCAAAACTCCGACTGGAGAGGCCTATAAGTTTTTTGTAAAACCAGAACTAAGTCTTATGGAAAGCTCAGGTAAAGCCGTTCTAATTGCAAAGCCATCTATCATGGCTCTCAATGGTGAGACTGCACATATCTTGATAGGTGAAAGAATACCAGTTATAGAAGAATCGGAAGTGAATGGAGAACGAAAGCGTTCTACTCGTTATGAAGAGGTGGGCATTAAGTTGAATTATACTCCTATTATTACTGCTGATGGTGGTGTAGATGCTAAAATACATGCAGAAGTGAGTACACCTATTATGGTATCTGAAATGAAAGCCTACAAAATAAGCACACGTCAAGCACATACAAGAGTACGATTACAACCAGGAGAAGTGCTAGTTATTGGTGGACTCATGGATAATCGAGATCAACATCAAATACAAAAAATACCTATTTTGGGAGATATCCCTTTGTTAGGAAAATTATTCCGTCATAGTCGAAAAACAAAAGATTCTATAGAAATGTTAATGTTAGTGAGGGCAACTGTGGTATAATGAAGAGTAAATGATTAGGAGGTTGTGAATGGAACGCATTCGAATGATAGACCTTGGAAAATCATTTGGAGTGCGCCAAGTATTTTCCAATGTGTCTTTTGAGATAAAAGAAGGGGATCGACTCGCATTGGTAGGCCCTAATGGGGCTGGGAAATCTACCTTGTTAAAGTGCATATTAGGCTATGAAGAGCTGGATGAAGGTAATGTAGTCAAGTCGCCTGTTGCTAGTATTGGCTATTTACAACAAGATGTAAATCTTGGAGATGATAGCCTTGCTACGGAAATCGAAAAGGCTTGGGCTGATGTTCATGCATTGGAAAAACAATTAAAAGAGCTCACTAGTCGCTTGGAAACCGAAAAGGCTAGCGAATCGGATTTACAACGCTTAGATTATTTACAGAATCGTCTAGAATGGCTAGGTGGTTATGACTACGAGCAAAAGACAAAGCGCATAGTCTATGGTCTTGGTTTTACTGATGATGACTTAGATAAGCCGGCTAATGCTTTTTCAGGTGGTCAAAAAACGCGTATCAATTTAGCTAAAGCGTTAGTACGTAGTCCTGATTTTTTATTCTTAGACGAACCGACTAACCATTTAGATATGGATATGCTGGAGTGGTTAGAGGGGTACTTATCTGCCTATCAAGGTGGTATTCTTATTGTCAGCCATGATAGATATTTTCTAGATCGTATCGTCACAGGTGTTGTGGAGTTAGATAATCACAAGGCTACAACCTATCGTGGTAACTATAGTCGCTATATTCAACAACGTGATGAACGTTTAAAGGCTGATATGGTGGCCTATGAAAAACAGCAGGAGTATATTAAGAAAACAGAGGCTTATATAGATAAATACCGCGCTGGTATCAAGTCTAAAATGGCTCGTGGCCGTCAGTCTCAACTAAATCGATTAGAGCGGCTAGAGGCACCTGTTACTTCACATCATTTACAATTTTCTTTTCCTCCTGCTGCGATGAGTGCTGATAAGGTTTTAGTCTTAGATCACTTATCTGTCGGATATGGTGAAAGTCGCATTATTGATGATATCTCTCTAGTTGTTCGACGAGGTGAATCAGTAGCGCTTATTGGACCTAATGGCGCGGGTAAGTCTACACTGGTGAAAACCATTGTAGGAGAACTATTCCCTGAAGTTGGTCATGTGGATATTGGCAATCGCGTACAAGTGGGTTACTTCTCACAAGAACACGAAGAATTGCATGATTCTTGGCAGGTAGTGGAAGAGATCATGAATCACTTTAACTACAGCGAGGATAAGGCTCGTAATGTGCTGGGGGCTTTCCTGTTTAAAGGGGACGATGTATTTAAGCTAGTAGGTGAATTATCTGGTGGTGAGCGCGCTCGTTTAGCTTTGCTTAAATTATTTCTTCAAGGAGATAATTTTCTAATTTTAGACGAACCGACAAACCATTTAGATATTCCTACACGAGAAATTGTAGAGGAAGCATTGCAACAATTTGAAGGGACTTGTTTTATTATTTCTCATGATAGATACTTCTTGGATCAAGTTTCTACAAAAACAGTAATTCTAGATGAAGGTAAAATTACAGAGTATCTCGGTAATTATTCATACTATAAGGAAAAGCTGAAAGAGCAAGAAGATTTATTAGCATTGGCTAATGAGAAAAACTCTGATAGCAGTAAGCGTGATAGTAAAGCTACTCCTATTAATGAGTCAATGCTTTCAGTATCAGAAACTACGGAGGAAAATCAGAAGAAGCCGAATGCTTATATGGTAGAAAAACAATTGGCTGAGGTAGAAGCTGAAATTGCTCGTTTAGAGGCGACGATGAAGATGTATGAGGTGCAATTAGCTAATCCTGTAGTACAACAAGATTTAGATGAAATGTCCAAAATTTCCACACAAATCGAAGAGACTCAGACAGAGTTGGAATCCTTGTATAAGAAGTGGGAACGTCTATCTGAATAACTTATTTAATGTATATATTATTAGGGAATTAAAATCATTATCTTTTAATTGACAAACTATTTTATATTCTCATAATATAGGTATAGATTTAAAGTTTTATGTTTTGAAGGAAGGGTGTAACATGAATAAATCCATGTTAAAAAAAGCGGCCATTTTTGGCCTTGCTGGTGTAATGGCAATTGCTGCTGGTTGTGGTAGCGATAAAGATGCAGGTAGTGCAAATAGCAATGAAGCTAAAATTGCATTATTAACAACAACAACTGGTGGTGCGGCAGCATATGGTGAATCCATTAAAGCTGGTGCTGAATTGGCAGTAAGCGAAATCAATGCTGATGCAAATGCTGTAAAAATTAACTTATTAGTAGAAGATACTAAAGGTGATAAAAACGAAGCTATCAATGCGATGAACAAAGTAATTGCAAAAGATAAAGTGGTAGCAGTTATCGGTCCTATGTTATCTGGTGAAATGATGGCTGCGGGGCCTGTAGCAAACAAAAGTAAAGTAGTAGCGCTTGGTACATCTACAACGGCTGAAGGTATTACGGATATCGGCGATTACATTTTCCGTAATGCTGTACCTGAATCCTTGGCAGTAGATACTGCAATTAAAGAAGCACATAAAACTTTAGGCTTCAAAACTGCAGCTATCATGTACTCTAACAACAATGACCAAATGGTATCTGTAAATAATACAGCTCGTAAAGCATTGGAATCTGAAGGTGTACAAATCGTTGATACTGAAACATTTGCAGATAAAGATACTGACTTCTCTGCACAATTGACTAAAATTCAACAAGCAAAACCTGATGTAATTGTAGTTGCTTCTCTTTACCAAGAAGGCGCATTAATCATGAAAAAAATGCGTGAAATGGGTATGAATCAACCTGTAGTTGGCTCCAATGGTTTCAACAGCCCACAATTCATTAAAATTGCTGGCGATGCTGCTAACGGTGTTATTGTTGGTACGCCATGGTTCCCTAACAAAGAAGATCAAAAGGTTAAGGATTTCCGTAAAGCCTATGTGGCTAAATACGGTAAAGAACCTGACCAATTCGCTGCTCAAGCATATGATGCAGTATATCTCTATGAAACAGCTTTGAAAAAAGCAGGGTCCACAACAGATCGCGAAAAATTCCGGGAAGCATTGAAAAATATTGCTGACTTCGTTGGTGTAACTGGCCAATTCAAATTCAACGAAAAACGCGATCCTTCCATGGAAGTTCAAGTATTACAAATTAAAAACGGTCAATTTGACGCATTAACAAAATAAGTTGAGGTAGTATAGTGTTTTTACAACAATTAGTTAACGGGTTAACCCTCGGTAGCTTATATGCTGTACTCGCTATTGGCTTAACACTTGTGTTCGGTGTTTTGAATATTATCAACATGGCTCACGGAGGCATCTTTATGATAGGTGCCTTCGTTGGTCTTTTTATGGTAACAATTTTTAACGTTAACATTTTTGTAGCCCTTATCGTAGCTATGGCTGTAGGTGCTATCCTTGGTTATCTTTTAGAATTTGTGGCGCTTCGTCCACTACGCAAGAAAAAGGTGTCTCACTTGGCACCACTTATTAGTACTATTGGTGTTTCTATTTTCCTTGAAAGTTTGGCATTATTGCTTTGGGGCCCTCAAACTAGATCATTCCCACCAGACTATATTGGTGGCCTAATCGACTTTGGAGCTTTCAAAATTTCTATGGTACAAATTATTGGTTTAGGCGTTTCTGTTGTGCTAATGCTGATTTTAAATGTAGTTATTAAGAAAACTAAGATTGGTAAGGCTATTCGCGCTGTATCCATGAGTACGGAAACAGCAGCTCTCTTGGGTATCAATCCAACAATGATTATATCTATTACTGTTATGATTGCATCTGCTTTAGGTGCAGCGGCAGGTGTATTGGTAGGATTGTCCTTTAATGCTATTGAGCCTACTATGGGTGTTATTATAGGTTTTAAAGGTCTGGCAGTACTTATCTTAGGTGGTCTTGGTAATATTACAGGCGCCATGGTTGGCGGCTTTATTTTAGGTGTAGCAGAAATCTTCTCTGTTGCTTATGGTGCATCTACATTCCGTGATGCTGTGGCCTTTGGTCTCATTATCCTATTATTATTCTGGCGCCCACAAGGCTTGTTTGGATCTAAAGATAAAGGGGGTAGACCGTAATGGAATTATTAAACCCGTATTATCTACAGATCGTGATGTTTTTCATCATTAATGCCATCATGGGTATTTCAATTTATTTCACACTGGCAAGTGGACAGCTTTCTTTAGGGGCTGCTGGCTTTATGAGTGTTGGTGCATACGTAGGCGCTATTCTTTCTTTGAAAGCTGATTTGCCTATCGTTGTAGGCATTATTATTGGTGGCTTAGTTGCTAGTCTTGTGGCTGTTATTATCGGTTTGCCAACAACACGTCTTAAAGGTTTGTATCTTGCCATTGCTACACTTGGATTTGGCGAAGTTGTGCGTGTTATTTTCTTGAATTTGGATATTACAAATGGTGCATTAGGCCTTTCTGGTATTCCATCCATTCCTCAAGAATTGACAAATTATGCCTATGAATTTGATTTCGATGGTTTAATGGGCATTGATGCTGTTGCATGGGGCAATCTAATGGCTATCATTATTTTGTTAGCTATTTTAGTATTGATTATCGCTTTTTGTGTACGGATTAATAATAGCCGTGTGGGTCGTGCCTTTGCAGCGATTAAGGCTGATGATCATGCAGCAGAATTGATGGGTATTAACGTTGTATACTACAAGATGATGGCCTTTATCATTGGTGCTTTCATCGCTGGTATTGGCGGTGGTTTGTATGCGCATATTACAAACTTTATTAATCCTACAGATTTCAGCTACCATAAAGTAGTACAAATTTTGTTATTCCCTGTATTTGGTGGGTCCAATGTAGTATGGGGCTCCGTATTAGGTTCCTTTATTCTTACATTATTACCAGAAGTATTGCGTTTCTTATCCGACTATCGGGACATCATCTATGGTGCATTACTAGTCATTTTGATGGCCGTTCGTCCAGATGGTATTCTGACAGAATCTATGGTAGATAAAATTAGTCGCAAATTAGGCTTTAAAAAGGCTCCATATATTCCAGAGTCACAAGTATTAACAGAACGTTTTGAAGCATATAAACGCAAACAACAAGAAGAAAAACAAGGATAGGAGGGAACTGAATGCTATTAGAATTAAATGACGTAAGTAAAAGCTTTGGTGGCGTTGCAGCCCTCACAGGAGTATCTTTTGGCGTTAAACAAGGTGAAGTATTTGGTGTCATCGGTCCAAATGGTGCTGGTAAGACCACACTATTCAACTTGATTACTGGTGTATTCCCTGCAAGTTCTGGTGAAATTGTATTTGATGGTATGTCTGTTGTAGGCATCAAGCCTCATAGAACTGTTGAAATGGGCATTGCTCGTACATTCCAAAATATTCGTCTCTTTGGCAATATGACTGCTCTTGAAACTGTTTTAACCGGTATGCATTGTCGTACTGGCTCTGGCTTCTTATCTAGTTTTTTGAAAACAAAACGTCAACGCATTGAAGAAGAACGTTGTCGTGGTATTGCTTATGAGTTCTTAAAGCTTGTAGGGCTTGAAGATGATGCGGAAGAGGTTGCCACATCATTACCGTATGGTAAGCAACGTCGTCTTGAAATTGCTCGTGCCTTAGCGACACATCCTCAGTTAATTTTACTTGATGAACCGGCAGCAGGTATGAATGATAGTGAAACTGAAGTTCTGCGTCAATTGATTGGCAAGATTCGTGACCTAGGTATTACCGTTGTGGTTATCGAACATGCCATGGAATTGATGATGAATATCTGTGATCGTTTGGTAGTACTTAACTTTGGCAAGAAAATTGCTGAAGGTACACCTCAAGAAATTCAAAATAATGAAGCTGTAATTGAAGCATACTTAGGTAAAGAGGAGGTGTAATATGTTAAAACTAGAAAATATTGTGGCTGGTTATGGACATATTACAGCCTTAAAAGATATAAGTTTAGAAGTTCCACAAGGTTCCATTGTATCTCTTATTGGTGCTAATGGTGCTGGTAAGACTACGACGATGAAGACTATTATGGGACTTGTAAAACCCACATCTGGTCGAGTGATTTTTGAAGGTCAAGATATTACAGGTCGCCAAACCCATCAAGTTGTACAAAATGGTATCTCCTTAGTTCCTGAAGGACGTCAAATTCTACAAGACATGAGTGTTTATGAGAACCTTGAAATGGGTGCTTATACACGTAAAGATAAAGAAATCGAAACAGATATCAAAAAGGTATTTAAACGATTCCCTATTCTTGATGAACGAAGTTATCAATTGGGTGGTACTTTATCAGGTGGTCAACAGCAAATGCTAGCTATTGGTCGTGCACTTATGGCTCGTCCAAAATTGTTATTATTAGATGAACCATCTATGGGCCTTGCACCTTTAGTAGTAAATGAGATTTTTGAAACCATTAAAGAAATCAGCGCTGATGGAACAACAGTTCTTTTAGTAGAACAAAATGTGCGTCAAGCATTGAAGATTGCTGATTATGCGTATGTTTTGGAGACTGGTAAAATGGTATTATCTGGCTCTGCTGATGAAGTTCGCCATAATCCTCGCGTTATGGAAGCTTATTTAGGCGGTCGTGTTGAATAATTAATTATATAGAGCGATCATTAGTGTCAAAAACTTTGAATAAGGTGTATATACTAGATTTCTAGTATATACACCTTATTTTTTTATCACTAATTCTGATATAAATAGAAGAACTATGTGAGCTGATAATGAAGTGAGTTTAAATATATTTTATTATTCTTACAAATTTCAATAATAAAACTAGTGAATTAGGAATGAAAACAGCAAATAATAATTAATGAACATATATTGAAAATACTGTATTTTTAAGGAATCGTTGTTGAAGGTTTTATGAAGTTCGTTTGGAACATACTAGATTTGTAGAAGTATATTTAAAAAAATGATAAAATAGCATGACTGATTTTTTAGATATAAGATACATCAATAATTAAGTGATGAATTAAATAAGTTGAATAGAAAAAGAGGTAAGTATGAAGAAGAAACAGTATATGATGATGGCTGCATTCTTATGTACTACAACAATGGCTATGGCTGCGCCAGTTAATATAAATACTAATCAGCCTTATAATGCCAAGAATGTACAAATGGAAGGCCATGCCCCATTGGAAACTAGTGCATCCGTAATTAGCTCTGATAAAGAATATCGTCTGCGTCAAGGAGATGAACTGAATATTCAAGTGGTTCAGCAGGCAGAGCTTGGTACGCGTAATGGTAATGATATTGTGTATACCGTTAGACCAGATGGATATGTATCGTTCCCTATGGTTGGTGCCGTAAAAGCAGATGGCTTAACTGTAGATGAATTTACAGCTGAGTTACAGCAAGGTCTGTCTCGTTATATCATTAATCCTGATATCACAGTAAATGTATCGAAATTGGGCGGCGTTCGCGTATATGTATTTGGTGAAATTAATAAGCCTGGCGCCTATACGTTGACTAAATCTAGTACAGTTATTGATGCGATTGGGGCTGCAGGTAGTTTTAACTGGGATACAGCAAAAAAGAAAATTTACTTGATTCATCAAGATAATCCAGAGAAACCGATTCCTATTAATTTGAATCGTATTTTACAAACTGGAGATATGTCTGAAAACTACATCATGCGTGAAGGTGATATTCTTTACTTAACTAAGAATAGTCGCATCAACTTTGCTCGTGATATTGCTCCAATCTTAACAGGGGCTTACATGGTATCACGAATAGGTAAGGATTAAAGATAAGGCGATATCTATCATATAAGGGGGCGTTTTTTTGCGTTCATATTTATTACCATCCATATTGTTTATTACCGATATTGTGACGATTGTAATCGTTGCTTTTATCAGTCTTTTTATTCGATTTGATGGACACATAGAACCTCAATATATTAATCAAATGGTGGAAGCACTTCCGTTATTACTTATTTCGTATATGTTGATGTTCTTGATAATGCATTTATATACACGTATTTGGCGCTATGCAGGGATGCGAGAGGTATTAGCAGTATTTGTAGCGACTACAATTGGTACGGCTTTATTCTATTTCTCTATGTTTGTATTTGGTAAGTCATTACCACGTTCCATCTATTTTATTACATGGTTCCTTACTACAGGCGCTGTTGGTATGGGACGTATGTTGCTTCATTATGTGGCACTTCACTATAGCAGTGGGGACGATGGTGAAAGTGGCCAAGTGAATACATTGATCATAGGAGCCGGTGATGCAGGTGCAACTATAGCTCGTGAAATTGAACGATATCATAAGCGTTCTCGTCGAGTGATTGGTTATGTTGATGATGATATGTTTAAACATAATCGTCTTATGAATGGTTTTAGAATTCTCGGTAATCGTGAAGATATTCCAGCATTAGTTGCTAAGTATAAGGTAGAAGAAATTATTATTGCCATGCCTTCTGTGAAGCGAGATATTATTCAAGAAATCATGGAAATCTGTTCTCCTTTAAAATGTAAAATCAATATTTTACCGGGGATGTACCAACTGCTTGATGATGAAGTTCTTGTATCTCATTTACATCCTGTTTCAATTGAGGATTTATTGGAACGTGATGAGATTCAGCTCGATACGTCCAAGGTTGAAACATATCTTAAAAATAAAGTAGTTTTAGTTACTGGTGCGGGGGGCTCTATTGGTTCTGAAATTTGTCGTCAAGTTTTACGTGTAAAACCTAAAAAGCTATTGCTCCTAGGTCATGGTGAAAATAGTATTTATCTTATTCATCAAGAATTGCGCAATATTGCTCCCCAAGATACCTTGGTTCCAATCATTGCAGATATTCGCGATAAGAATCAATTAGAACAAATTTTCAATAACTATAATCCTGATGTAGTATTTCATGCAGCAGCTCATAAACATGTGCCGCTTATGGAAATACAGCCAATTGCTGCAGTATTAAATAATATTTATGGTACTCGTAATGTTGCGGATGTAGCCGGAGCTCATGGGGTAGATCGATTTGTTATGATTTCCACGGATAAAGCGGTGAATCCAACTAGTGTTATGGGCGCTACAAAACGGGTTGCTGAAAAAGTTGTACTTGGTATGAATCATACATATGATACTAAGTTTATAACAGTTCGTTTTGGTAATGTACTTGGTAGCCGTGGTTCGGTTATTCCTTTATTTCGTAAACAAATTGAAACCGGTGGCCCTGTAACCGTTACAGATCCAGAGATGACACGTTATTTTATGACTATTCCTGAAGCCAGTCAATTAGTACTTCAAGCTGGTGCCATGGGTAATGGGGGCGAAGTGTTCCTTTTGGACATGGGTGAACCGGTTAAAATTGTCGATTTGGCTAAGAATATGATTCGCCTTTCTGGCTTTGAGCCTAATAAGGATATTCGTATTGAATTTACTGGCTTACGTCCAGGTGAAAAGTTATATGAAGAACTATTAACTGCCGGAGAAGGTACGAATACTACTACGCATAAGAAAATTTTTGAAGCAGCTCTAGAAGATGTTAATCAAGAATGGCTAAGTCGTGAAATAGAGCGTTTTGATACATGTAAAACTGATATAGATGTAATTAATGTGTTGCAGGATATCATTCCTACATACGACCCAAATCATAATGTATAGGTCGTTATAGGTCGTGGACGATACATTTATTACCCGATATATGTATAAGACTATTTTAATTTTGATACATTGTGCCTTTATTGAGAGGGTTAGGTACAGTTAATATTCTAAGTGGGAGAGACCCTGTTGTTTGTATACTTTTACAGAAAGGGGTATATGGGTGGAACAAATTATTGATTTAAAAGAGGTGGGCAGAGTCCTCATTAAAAAGCGCCGTAAAATTATTAATATTGCGGTAGCATGTATGGTTTTAGGTGGTGCGTATGCTTTTCTTGCACCATCAACATATCAATCTACATCGATGTTGCGCATTAAACAAGCTCAAGGTTTGAGCAATTCTGTATTATCTAGTGCTAATGCCTATTCTGATTCTATGTCTCGTCAATTGATGAACACAGATGCAGAAATTTTAAAAAGTCGTAATGTAGTAGAGCCAGTAATTACTGCTATAGAAGATCCTGAAGGTACCGGTAATGCGCCAACATATGAAGATTTTGTTAAAACTCGCATTGAAACTAAACCGTATAAAGAAACCGAGTTATTGCAAGTAAGTGTAACAGGTAAGTCTCCTGAGCAAGCACAAGAAGCTAATCAATTACTTATTGATACCTTCTTGAAACGCCTTGCTGAAATCTCTCATGTTGAACAACGAACTACTCGTGAATTCTTACAGAAACGCGTTGTTACTGCGAAATCTGAATTAGAGCAAGCAGAAAAGAAATTACAACAATTTCAAATAGATAATAAGGTGTACTCCACAGCAGATCAAATGAAAGGCTTAACTGATAAGATTACTCTAATTGATCGTGAGAAGGCTCAAAATCAACTCGATTTAGAAACGGCACAAGCTGCACTTGACAGTATCAATGAGCAATTAGGTTCTGCAGGTAAAAGCATCGCTGATAGTGCTACGGTTCAAGCCTACAAGGGTCAGTTAGCAGATTTAGAATCTCGTAAAGCTTCTTATATTGGTAAATATACTGATGAACATCCTGCGATGAAAGAAATTAATCAACAAATTGAAGAAGCTAAAAGTGGTCTAAATGCTGAAATCAACGCTATTGCATCTCAACAAGCACCTTCAAGCAATTCTGCACAACAAGGCTTGCTAGCGGATAAGTTTAAAAATGAAGCTGCGTTAGCTGTAGCTCAAGGTAAACAATCTACATTAGCTGAGCTAGATAAAGCAAACGAAGAAGCTATAAAAGGACTACCTGAAAAAGAACGTGGTTATATTCAAGCAAAACGTGATGTAGATGTGGCACAAGATATCTATCAAATGTTATCTACTCGCTTAGAAGAAGCGAAGGTAGCAGAGGTTATGGTACCGAATGAAGTTCAAATCGTTGATTCTCCTACATTGCCAGAAAAGGCGATTGCACCACGTAAGATTCTTATTATATTAGGCTCTGCCATTTTAGGCCTCATCTTTGGTTGCCTCTATACATTGGGCCAATTCTTCGGTAATCGCAAAGTTCAATCTGTACAAGAAATTAATGATATTCTTGGTATTCAAAACTTGGGCGTAATTCCAAATCATAAAGAAAAAGAATACGAAGAGCCTAGTAATCGTATCGTAGTATTGTTGCGCAAAGTAAGAGGTTAATATGATTAGACTAATTTCTAATGAACGTGGTGATACACCACTTGTGGAAGCATACCGTACATTGCGTAGCAATCTTCAATATGTATGTAACCAACATAAATGTAAACTTATTTGTATTACTGCGGCTACTAGTGGTGAAGGAACTTCTGAAGTGGCAGCTAATACAGCATTAGCTTTATCTAAAAATAATAATAAAGTTCTTCTAGTAGATGGTAATCTACGCAATCCAGCACAACATATAGCCTTTAATGTACAAAATAAAGGTCTTACCAATGCGGTGATGATGGATGAAGATTTGACGATTCATCGTAATGTAGTGCCTCATTTGGATGTGCTTACGGCGGGTGAAGTTGTTGAATATCCATCTGATATTGTAGATTCTAGCAAATTACCTACGATTTTTGAGTATGTACGTGATGAATATGATGTGGTTATCATCGATACACCACCCGTATTGTCTGTTACAGATGCCGTTGTATTGGCCGAAAAATCAGATGGTGTAGTGTTAGTTGTTAAAAATGAAGTAGTTAGTCCAAAAGATTTGATTGAAGCTAAGAAACGGCTTTCACAAGTAGGCATTCCTCTTTTAGGATCCATCGCGATTGACGCGTAATATAACTGTTTTGATTAACATTCTATGTGATAAATCAAGCGTATCAATATGGTACAGAAAGTATTGAGGTGATTTATATGAGAATTAATTTTTCTCCTCCAGATATTACAGAGTTAGAAATCAATGAAGTCGTTGAAGCCTTAAAAAGTGGGTGGATTACGACAGGTCCTCGTACTAAAGAATTAGAAAAAAAGATTGCTCATCAGTTAGGTACACCTAAATCCGTTTGTTTAAACTCTGCTACGGCAGCGCTTGAAATGTCTCTTCGCGTATTGGGGATTGGACCTGGAGACGAAGTCATAACTAGTGCCTATTCCTATACAGCTAGTGCAAGTCCTGTTGTTCATGTGGGCGCCACATTAGTGCTTGTTGATACACAGAAAGATGCTTATGAAATGGATTACGATGCAGTAGCTCGCGCTATTACACCAAAAACAAAAGCAATCATTCCCGTTGATGTTGCAGGTGTACCTTGCGATTATGATCGACTACGCTCCATTGTGGATGAAAAGAAATCTCTCTTTACACCTGCTAATGATATTCAAAAAGCAGTAGGTCATATTCCTATTGTGGCTGATTGTGCTCATTCCTTTGGGGCCTCATATAAAGGGGTACAAACAGGTAATGTTGCAGACTTTAGTAGCTTTTCCTTCCATGCAGTAAAAAATTTTACTACTGCTGAAGGCGGCTGTGCTACATGGCGTCATATAGATGGTATTGATGATGAAACTATTTACAAGCAATTCCAATTGCTATCTTTGCATGGTCAAGATAAGGATGCTCTTGCAAAAACAAAAGCAGGTGCTTGGGAATATGATATTAAAGGTACCTATTATAAATGTAATATGACGGATATCATGGCGGCTATTGGACTAGCTCAATTTGAAAGATACCCAAAACTTTTGGCACGTCGTAAAGAAATTATTGAAGCTTATGATACAGCATTTAAGGATTTACCTGTTACATTGTTGAACCATTATACAAATGAGCATGAAAGTAGTGGTCACTTGTATTTAGTCCGTTTAGACGGCCGTGATGCGCAATACCGCAACAAGGTTATTGAAGCTATGGCTGAGGCTGGCATTGCGACGAATGTCCATTATAAGCCAATTCCAATGCATACGGCTTACAAAAACTTAGGCTTTACAATCGATGATTATCCAAATGCTTATGACCAATTTAAAAATGAAATTACATTGCCACTTCATACGCTCCTTACAGATGAAGAAGTGCAATATATCATTAAACAGTTTAAAAGGATTATTACCGAATGCTAGTAAAGAACTTTCATGATCTACCAAAAGAGCTTCAGTGTGAAGCGGTTCGTCCCTATTTTGAAATATTAAATCAAAGGCGTATAAGCCTTCTTTGCAAAAGCATTTTTGACCGCGTAATGGCAGCGGGAATGCTTATTACATTAAGCCCTATATTCTTGGTACTAGCCATCATGATTAAACGAGATAGTGAGGGAGAGGTTTTTTTTCGTCAAACTCGAGTGACACAGTACGGTCGTACCTTTGGCATCTATAAGTTCCGTACTATGGTAAAGAATGCGGAATCTTTAGGTGCACAAGTGACATCACAAAATGATATGCGTGTTACGAAGGTAGGCAATATGCTTCGCAACTGTCGTCTCGATGAATTGCCTCAGCTTATTAATATCCTTTTAGGAGATATGAGCTTTGTCGGTACAAGACCTGAGGTTCCACGTTATGTGGCTGCTTATACAGATGAAATGAAAGCTACCTTATTATTACCTGCTGGTGTTACCAGTGTTGCCAGTATTACTTATAAAGATGAAGATCAACTTTTACAAAATGCTCAGAATGTTGATGAAGTCTATATAAATGAGGTTTTACCGGGTAAGATGGCTTGGAATTTAAGGAGTATTAAGGAGTTTTCTTTTTTACAAGATATAAAAACGATGATTGATACAGTATTAGCTGTATTACGTTGAAAGAGGTCCCTATGAGTACATCTATGACAAAGGAAATACAAGAAAAAGAGCTGAATATGTTACTGTACTTTAAAGAGTTCTGTGATAAACATAATTTGCGCTTTTATCTTTGCGGCGGTGGTCTCATTGGGGCTATACGTCATAACGGCTTTATCCCTTGGGATGATGATTTAGATCTTTTCATGCCTCGTCCAGATTATGAAAAGTTAGCTAAATTATGGCCAAAATATGCTGATACTGAACGATTTACGTATTGTCGTACTGATCGCAATCATATCTATCATGATGCAGGAGCTTCTATTAGAGACAATAATACGACTTTTATCAATCGTCATAGTATGCATGAAGATGTTTGTCATGGTTTGGCACTTGAAATTATGCCTATCGATGGCTGTGCACCCGGCAAAATTAGTCGTGCATTGCAGTTGATGTGGGCCATGACTTTTGCACTCTTTAATGCACAGCGTTTGCCTGATAATAAGGGACCAACATATCGCGCTTTAGCGGGTTATATTTATAAAATCTTTTCAAGTCAATCTATACGCTATCATATTTGGCGATTTGCAGAAAAGAGAATGACTCAATACGACTTTGATACGAGTGATGAGTGTACGGAGTTAATCGGTAGCTTAAAAGGTATGAAGCTACGTCATCCTAGAGAGGACTTTGCTTCTGTTGTATATAAAGACTTTGAAGGTCATCAAATACCTGTTATGAAAGGGTATGAGAGATATTTGCGCCTTATTTGGGGCGACTATATGCAATTACCACCTGTAGAGCAACGTGTAGCAAAACATGATGCAGTATTTGCTGATTTACATACACCTTACAAGGAGTATAAAGGCATACATTATGCCAAAAAAGAAGCTCAACCATAAGGAGGGCCTATGAAACGAATAGCAGTAATCTTTGCGGGTGGCGTAGGTGCTCGTATGAAAAATAGCAAGACGCCAAAACAATTTTTAGAATGGAACGGTAGACCGATTTTGATTCAAACCTTAGATGTATTTGAACAAACGGAGACTATTGATGGGATTGTTCTTGCCTGTAAAGTAGAATGGATTGATTATACAAAGCAACTCATAGAAAAGGCGGGGCTACAAAAGGTATTATCCATTGTGCCTGGTGGTGAAAGTGCTTTGGAATCCCAATATAATGGGCTAGTAGAGGCTAAGCGTTTATTTCCTGAAGACGCGGTGACTGTATTGATTCATGATGGGGTTCGTCCACTTGTAGATAATTCTACTATAGAGAGAAATATAGAATCTGTTGAATCAAAGGGGTCTGCCATTACTGTTACTCCAGCTATAGAAACGGTTATGGTTACCCAAAATGGTTCTATTAAGCATATTTTAAATCGTAATGAATGTCTCATGGCTAAAGCTCCTCAGAGTTTTAGATTAGATGATATTATATCAGTTCATAATCGTGCAAAAGATGAGGGCATTCATGACTTTATTGATTCCGCATCGATGATGATGCACTATGGATATACTCTATATCCTGTATTAGGGGAAACTGAAAATATAAAGATTACAACTCCATCTGATTATTATATGTTCACAGGGATTATTAAAAATCGTGAGCTAGGAGGATTAAAAGATGAGTAATTCCGTTATTCAACGTGAGTTAACGGCTTTAGTACATGAAAAAAATTACTTTCATTTCCTCCGTCATCAACGCATTCTTATAACAGGTGCAACGGGGCTTATTGGATCGATGTTTATAAAATTACTTATACTTGCCAATGAGACTCATGACCTGGATTTAAAAGTGATTGGTCATGTGCGAAGCCATGAAAAGGCAAAAACCATTCTCGGTGAGTATTTAGACAATAAGTCGTTAACCCTAGTAGATGGCTCATTAGAATCTATTGATGTGCCATGTGATTATATTTTGCATGGAGCCGCACCAACACAATCTAAGTTTTTTGTAGAACATCCAGTAGAAACTATCCGTACCTCTATTTATGGTACGGAGGCCATGCTCGAGTTAGGCCGTCGAAAAAAGGTAAAAAAAGTAGTTTATTTATCTAGTATGGAACAATATGGTGTACCTTATGAGTCTGGTCAAGTTATGACTGAAGACCGATTAGGGTATCTTGATCATCTAAATATTCGTAGTTCATATTCTGAAAGTAAGAGACTATGTGAATGTTATTGTAAGTCCTATGCTGTGGAATATAGCGTTCCTGCTGTAATAGCTAGACTAGCTCAAACCTTTGGTCCAGGTGTTCCAGTAGCTGATAATCGCGTTTTTATGCAGTTTACTAAGAGTGCTATTAAAAAAGAAGCTATTGTACTTCATACAAAGGGTGATTCTATGTCGAATTATTGCTATATTACTGATGCCTTAACTGGGCTTTTAACTCTTTTAAAAGAGGGACTACCTGGTGAAGCATATAATGTTTGTCATGATGAGGAGACGCGTTCTATTGCAAGCATTGCTCATTTAGTGGCAACTCATGTTAGCAATGATAAGAGTGAAGTCATCTTTGATATTCCAAAAGATGTACAAGGGCTTGGCTATGCGCCGACAGTGCATATGTTCTTAAGTTCTAAGAAGTTAAAATCCCTAGGTTGGCAACCTAAGGTATCAATGGCACAAGCTTATATAAGACTAGCTGAATATATCCAAGAGGAAGGCTTATGAAAAAGGAAATAATAATTGTCACCATCTCCCTTGGTAATGATGGGGCTGAACGAATCTTAACAGAGTTGGCTCGTCAGTGGGTACATGATGGTCATCATATTACAGTTATCCAAACAAGCCCTAATCGATATGGTAATGAATATGCGTTAGAGGAAGGTATTGAACAAATCGAAATTCATACTACAAGCTCTAATAAAGTTATTCGCTTTATGCAAGAAATAAAAGAACTAATCAAAATCTTAAAGACTAGGCCAAATGCGACATGCTTATCTTTTTTGTCTGCATCGAGTTTTATCTTATCGATTAGTTCTTGGTTTATAAAAAATCGCATTGTTTTTTCTGAACGCAATAACCCGCGTATGGTACCTATTGGGTGGCATCAACAAGCGTTGCGCAATTTTGCTTTTCGATTTGCAGATGCACTAGTATTTCAAACGGAAGATGCTCGTTCTTATTTCCCAAAATATGTCCAAAATCGCGGTGTTATTATCCCCAATCCTATTAATGGTAAATTGCCGTCACCCATAGAAGGGGAACGAGAAAAGACAATCGTTACAGCTTGTCGTTTGCATCCGCAAAAGAATTTGCCTATGATGATCAATGCCTTTAGTATGTTGGCAGATGAGTTTCCAGAATATAAACTTGTCATTTATGGTCAAGGTGTATTAGAGGATGAACTACGAGCTCAAATTAAGTCTCTTAATTTAGAGAATCGCGTTTTATTGCCTGGATTTGCTAGTAATATTTTAGAAAAGGTAGCCCCTTGTTCCATGTTTGTATCATCTTCTGATTTTGAAGGCATTTCAAATTCTATGTTGGAAGCATTGGGCATGGGTCTGCCGGCAGTAGTTACAGACTGTCCTGTAGGCGGTGCTCGTATGGTAATTAAAAGTGGAGAGAATGGTATCCTTGTGCCTGTAGGTGATACGCAGGCTATGTATGAAGCTATGCGCAGTATATTAAAAGATCCTGCACTAGCGGCTAAACTTTCACAGAATGCCATCAAAGTACGCGATGAATTTCCATTATGGAAAATCGCAAAACGTTGGTTAGAAGTTTTATGAGTTGTAAGGAGGAGAACCATTGAAGTTAAATATTACGGCTCTTGCTGATCGCATGATATGGTTCATAACTCTAATCTTTTTAGTGTTGTCGTTGACCATTTCCTTTGCCCTTGGCGAAGCGAACTATGGTGCGTATGTATTATTTGTATGCTTATTTGGTCTCATCATTTTTTATCTTATACGAGAACAGGGTGTTATAAAACTGCGGTTTAATTGGATGCATGCTTATATGTTACTTTTTATTGGTGCTTGTTATCTAAGTGCGATTAATGCCACAGATGTTTCCGTAGCTATGAGCCGAAGTTTTGATATGGTCAAGATATTCTTTATGCTCATCATTTTATACATGTGTTATCAAGATAAGAAATCGGTGGATACATTATTAAAGATTGGCATGTGGACAGGCTATATAGTTTGTTTCTATACTGTTTATTTCTACGGTTTAGATTATTTTATTACTGTTTTATCATCCTCAGCACGTATTGCTAATGATGCATTGAATGCGAATACGGTAGGGTTATTGGGGGCCAATGCTATTGTTATGACCTTGTATTATATGCTATATGACCGTCCTCGTTGGTGGCATATTATTGCATTACCAACACTTGGTATTTTAGCGGCTACAGGTAGTCGTAAGGCCTTAGTCTTTGTCGGTGTTGGTACAGTATTACTCTTTATTTTTAAAAGTTTTCGTAGTACTAATGCGGTCAATTCTATTGTAAAAGTTATTGGTTCCTTATTAGGTCTTACCATTATAGGTATTGCGGTATTGCAATTGCCGATGTTCTCTGAAGTATTAGACCGAATGTCTAACATGGTAGAAGCCTTTACAGGCACAGGGGGGGACTCATCCACTATTATTCGGTTAGCTTTGGTAGATATTGGATGGGACTTATTTTATCAATCTCCCATAACTGGTGTAGGTATCAATAATCCATCTGTATATACTTTTTTCGTATATGGTAAAGATAATTATTACTTGCATAACAATTATATTGAGTTATTAGCTGGCACGGGTGTCATTGGTTTACTAGCCTATTATTCAATGTATCTCTATGTAGCTTATAATTTAATTCGCTATCGTGATATCCATAGTAATGAATATATAATGGTACTTATTCTATTTCTTTCACAGATTGTTATGGATATGGGGATGGTTTCTTATGAAAGTAAAAGTACTTATTTTTATATGATGTTGTTTTATTTAGAGGTGCAACTGCTTCGGAAAGGACGAAAACATGAAGTTCAGAAAATTGTGTAATGTTGGTATGTCCTTTCTAACAAAACCTTACTATCGTACGAGGGTATTAATTAAATCGGGTTATTATGACTCTTTGTCTGATGAAGACTTTTTGAAGAAGGTATTTCCTAAGTATATGGGATACCCTTTAGATCTAGAAAATCCAAAAACTTTCAGCGAAAAGTTACAATGGCTTAAGGTTAATTTTAGAGACCCAATACAAACAGTGATGGTTGATAAACATGAAGCTAAACATCTTATTGCTCAACGTGTAGGTAATCAGTATATAATACCTACGATTTCCGTATGGAACTCTGTAGATGATATTGACCTTGATAGGTTGCCTAATCAATTCGTTTTGAAATGTACACATGATAGTGGAGGCATCGTTATTTGTAAAGATAAATCAACACTTGATTGGGAAGCAGCAAAAGCTAAATTAAGAACATTCTTAAAACAGGATTATTCACGTATTGCTAGAGAGTGGCCTTATAAGAATGTTCCTCGACGTATTATCGGAGAGGAATATTTGTCGGAGTTAGGTAGCAATGACATATTAGATTATAAGATGTATTGCTTTCATGGTGAACCAAAGTTAACAGTAGTATGTTCTAATCGTTTTTCTAAAACAGGAACGCGTATGAACTTCTATGATATCGATTGGAATCCTATGGGAATTCATTTTGGACATTATCCACCGTTACCTACAGAGTTTCCAAAGCCAGACACATATGGTGAAATGCAACAGGTTGCGATGGAGCTTAGCAAAGGGTGTCCATTTTTGCGTGTTGATTTTTATGAAATTAAAGGGCATCTATTTATTGGAGAATTAACATTTTTTCCTGGTGCTGGATTTGAAAGATTTCGTCCTATGTCAAAGGATTATGAATTAGGAGAGTGGTTACATCTTGAGAATGTACATCGGGGCTGATTTAGTTCCTACGGATATTAATAAAATATTATTTGAAAACGGTAATGGAGAAGCTTTTTTAGGAAAAGAGCTTTATGAAATTTTGAAGCAATCGGATTTAAATGTTTTCAATTTAGAGGTTCCTCTTACTGATATAGAGACACCCATCGTAAAATTTGGTAATAATTTAATTGCGCCTACAAAAACAATTAATGGATATAAGGTGTTAGAGCCGTTATTTTTAACACTGGCTAATAACCACTCCTTAGATCAAGGGGTGGAAGGGTTGACGACAACATTAAATTTGTTGAAGCAGCATAAGATTGCTCATGCTGGAGCTGGAGCTAATTTGAAAGAGGCTAAGAAGCCATTTATCTTTGAAAAAGATGATATACGTATTGGATTCTATCTTTGTACAGAGAACGAGTTTACTATGGCTACTTGTCATACAATGGGGGCTAATCCTTTTGATGTGCTAGAAAGCTTTGACGAAGTGAAAGTTTTAAAGGCACAATGCGACTATGTCATCGTTCTATATCACGGCGGCAAGGAATTCTATCGCTATCCATCTCCTATGCTACAGAGATATTGCCGTAAATTTGTCGATAGTGGAGCGAATCTCGTTATCTGTCAACATAATCATTGTGTAGGGTCTCGTGAAGATTACCAGGGAGGCACTATCATTTATGGACAAGGCAACTTTATCTTTAATTCCGATTTTTTTGTAAACCATCAAGAGTTTATTAAAGATTCAATACTAGTTACTGTAGACGTAACTAAGGATGATTTTGTGGTGTCTGAATTGCCTATTCGTAGAACCGATAATGGTACACGATTAGCCACAGAAGTTGAAGCTACAGAAACATTAGAGGATTATAGAAAACGTAGTGAAGAAATTAAAGACCCTCACTTTGTGACTCAAGCTTATAAGGTCTTTGCTGATACACATGTAAAACGTTATTTGCGTGAGTTTTTAGGTAGATCATTTATTGTACGCGCTATTAATACTTTATTGGGCCGAAAATTGGTAGAACTTATTTTGGGCAAAACGAGTTATTTAGCAATACAAAATTATTTGGAATGTGAAGCTCATCATGAACTATTCTTGAGAGGCATTAAGAATATCAATAAGAAATAATGGATACTAAAATCGTAGCTGCTGCTAAATGGTCTGTTATTACAGAGGTTTTGGCAAAGCTTATCACACCACTGACAAATATAATATTGGCTCATATGTTAGCACCGACTGCATTCGGCATATTGGCGACGATTATGATGGTTATATCTTTTGCGGAAATGCTTGCTGATGCGGGTTTTCAAAAATTTCTTGTTCAGCATGAGTTTGAAAGTGCCCAAGATAAGCAAGAGGCTACAGATGTGGCCTTTATTGCCAACCTAGTGTTTTCTCTAGTTTTATGGAGCGCTATCATAATCGGTCGTGATGAATTGGCTGTATTAGTAGGTAATGATGGCTTAGGTATACCTTTAGCCGTGATGGGCGCTATGATTCCTTTATCTGCTTTTAGTAGTGTCCAAATGGCATTGTATCGAAGAGATTTTAATTTCAAGTTTCTTTTAAATATTAGGCTCATAACAATTCTTACACCTATATTGATATCTATACCAATGGCGCTTATGGGGTACGATTATTGGTCTTTAATTGCTGGTATGCTAGGGTCTCAGCTATTTACGGCGTTGGCATTATTAAAGAGTCGGAAGAATCAAATTCATCTGTTTTTTAGTAGTCGCGTCTTTATGAATATGTTTAACTATAGTGCATGGTCTTTAGCTGAAGCATTTTCTATATGGCTCACTGCTTGGGTGGATACATTCATTATTAGCCGTTTTTTAGATGCTTATTATTTGGGTATATATAAGATGCCAATGGCTATTGTTACGACTGTAATGGCTATGGCTACAGCATCTTTGGCTCCTGTATTATTCGCGGCTTTAAGTCGTGTGCAAAATAATCAACAGGCCTTTTCGAATACATTCTTTACATTCCAACGCTATATGGCTCTATTTTTGGTACCTCTAGGTGTAGGCTTATTTGTATTTCAAGACTTTGTTGTTCAGCTTTTACTAGGACCACAATGGACGTTAGCGGGCATTGTATTAGGTTCCTGGGCATTGAGTTCGGCTATTATGACTGTAACAGCTAATTTGATTTCCGAAATATTTCGTGCAAAAGGGATGCCTAATCTATCATTTTGGACTCAAATATTACATCTAGTAGTTTTAATACCAGTTATTTATATTTGTATTCAATATGATTTCAGTACCTTTGTATATGCTCGATCGTTAGTAAGAATGGAAATGCTAGCAGCTTCTATGTTGCTACTAGCTTTATTTGTCAATATGAGTACATTTCGCATAATATCTAATATCAGTGTATATCTCATTACAGCATCTATAGTTGGGTTAATTGCCTATAGTATTTTACATCTCTATGATGCAGTATGGTGGACCGTCGTCTGTATGCTTTTATGTGTTGTATTATATGTGGCTATTTTATACGTCATTCCATCTGAGCGCATAATTATTGCTTCTGGCTATAAAAAAGTCTTAAGTAAAGTAAAACGACATAATTAACAGAACTATGAAAGGAGTACATATGCTTTCAAAAAATGTAGATTTAAACAACACGGTAATCCTTGTAACAGGTGCCGCTGGATTTGTAGGGGCTAATCTAGTTATGTCCTTACTATCTGAAGCAGAAGGGACTCAAATTATTGGCATAGATTCTGTTAATGATTACTATGATGTAGCATTGAAAGAGTATCGATTGCAACAGATTGATGAACTTAGCAAAAATAATAAGAATATATGGATTTTTAAAAAAGGGAATATTGCAGATAAGTTCTTTGTTGATGAAATTTTTGCTATCTATAAACCACAAGTTGTAGTGAATCTAGCAGCTCAAGCAGGGGTTCGTTACTCTATTACTAACCCCGACGCCTATATCGAGTCTAATATTATTGGATTTTATAATATTCTAGAAGCTTGTCGTCATTCTTATGATGATGGTGAAAGAGGTGTAGAGCATTTAGTGTATGCATCATCTTCTTCTGTATATGGTGCAAATAAACAAATTCCATACTCTACAGAGGATAAAGTAGATAATCCTGTATCTCTTTATGCAGCTACAAAAAAATCAAATGAGTTATTGGCTTATTCGTATGCTAAATTATATAACATCCCTAGCACAGGGCTTCGTTTCTTCACTGTATACGGTCCTGCAGGTCGTCCAGATATGGCATACTTTGGTTTTACAAATACATTACGTAATGGTGGGACAATTAAAATCTTCAACTATGGCAATTGTAAGCGTGATTTTACCTATATCGATGATATTGTAGAAGGCGTTTCTAAGGTTATGTCTACTGCACCAGAGCGTCGCAATGGTGCGGATGGCTTGCCGGTTCCACCGTACGCTATTTATAATATCGGCAATAGCAACCCAGAAAATTTACTTGATTTTGTGCGCATTCTTTCAGAGGAATTGGTTTCTGCTGGTGTTTTACCAAAGGATTATAATTTTGAAGAACATAAAGAATTAGTGCCTATGCAACCAGGGGATGTGCCTGTTACATATGCTGATACAAGTGCGTTAGAAGCAGATTTTGGCTTTAAACCTAATACAAGCTTACGAGAAGGGTTAAAGCGTTTTGCCATATGGTATAAAGATTTCTATATGATGGAGGGCAAATAAATGAAAATTGCAATTGCTGGTACAGGCTATGTAGGCCTTTCCAATGGTGTGTTGTTAGCTCAACATAATGAAGTAGTAGCCCTCGATATCATCCCAGAAAAAGTAGATATGTTAAATCGCAAAGAGACGCCTATTGTAGATGCTGAATTGCAAGAGTATTTAGCTACTAAGGAGTTAAACTTCAAAGCTACACTTGACCCAGTAGAAGCTTTTAACAGTGCAGATTATGTTATCATTTCGACACCTACAAATTATGACCCACAAAAAAACTTCTTTGACACATCTTCTGTTGAACAAGTTATTAAAACTGTGCTAGAGATTAATCCTGATGCAGTAATGATTATTAAATCAACTGTACCAGTAGGCTATACGGTACAAATGCGCAAAGAATTTAATACGGAGAATTTAATTTTCTCGCCAGAATTCTTGCGTGAAGGTAAAGCCTTATACGATAATTTACATCCATCCCGTATTGTTGTGGGCGAGGATTCTGACAGAGCACGTTGTTTTGGCCAATTATTAGCAGAAGGTGCTATTAAAGAAAATATTCCACAATTATATACTGATTCTACGGAAGCGGAAGCAATTAAATTGTTTGCTAATACGTATTTAGCATTACGTGTAGCGTATTTCAATGAGTTAGACTCCTATGCTGAAGTACGTGGCCTTAGCACAAGTCAAATCATCAAGGGGGTTTGTTTAGATCCTCGTATTGGAGATTTTTATAATAATCCTTCCTTTGGTTATGGTGGTTATTGCTTGCCAAAAGATACAAAGCAATTATTAGCTAACTATAATGATGTACCACAAAATTTAATTTCTGCCATTGTTGATGCGAATAGAACACGTAAAGATCATGTGGCAGATACTATTATTGCTAAAAATCCGAAAATTGTTGGTATCTATCGCTTGACCATGAAGATGAACTCTGATAATTTTAGAGCATCAGCCATTCAAGGTGTTATGAAACGTATTAAGGCGAAAGGGATTGCTGTGGTAGTATATGAACCTACACTAGATGCAGAAGATTTCTTTAATTCGCCAGTTATACGTAATTTTGAAGATTTTAAGCGTGTTAGTGATGTCATTGTAGCTAATCGCTGGGATAGTAGCTTAGAAGGTGTAAAAGATAAAGTTTATACAAGAGATATTTTTGA
Source organism: Veillonella parvula (assembly GCF_902810435.1). Lineage (GTDB taxonomy): Bacteria > Bacillota > Negativicutes > Veillonellales > Veillonellaceae > Veillonella. Next base: position 1,373,124 of record NZ_LR778174.1, on the reverse strand, counting down.
TAGAGATTGATGCAGCTGTATGTATTGTGGCGTTTAGGAGAGTAGTATGAAACGTTGGATACTATATATTGTGTTATGTCTAATTGTGTTTTTTATATGGGATAATTCCTTGCAAAATGGAGGGAACTCTGATGGGTTTAGTCTTATTTTTGCAGAGTGGCTTACCCCTGTAGCTCATAAATTAGGCTTTCATGGAAATATATGGGCCTTAAATAGGGTTGTTAGAAAGCTAGCCCATCTCACAGAATTTACAATTCTTGGTGGTATTTTATATGTAATTCTACGCCGCTATATTGAATATGGCACAGTAGTAAAAACTATAGGAGTGGGTATAGTAATAGCTAGTCTAGATGAATTTATACAATTATTTTCTCTAGGACGCAGCTCTCAACTGTCTGATGTACTGATTGATACAGTTGGTATAATCATCGGTATATCGGTAGTGAAATTAACTTATTATATTAGTCATGATAAAAGATAAAAGTACATTTAAAAATTAAATAATTATTAATATAATAATGTGTAAAATATGACTCATAATTGTAGAGATTATGGGTCATATTTTATGAAGAATAAATGAATATATAAAAATTGTATTAAATGAACATATAATAATTTATTTATTTTTATAGAAAAACCACTATACAAGCGACTGGTCCCTTGTTATAATCGTGAATATAAAATGAATTATAAACTTAAATGAGAAGAACATGAACTTTATAAAAGAGGTCGGTTTTGAAAAGAAAATCGAAAGTAGAAGGGAAAGATTATGAGTCGCGTGGTTGATTTACATGGTTGCATTTTGCCAGCTGTGTTAGGTCCACAAGGGCCTCAAACAATGGCAGAATCAGTAAAAATGATTAAGTCCTTGTCTGAACAAGGTATTACAGATATTTTTAGTACGCCTGATGTAACAGTATCTATGGATCTGAACACATGGAATGCTATGAACTCTTTAGTTAATGAAGTAAAAGTTATGGTTAAGGAGCAACAAGTAGATATAACTATTCACAGTGGAGCTCGCGTAATGCTTTGTGATGAAATGGTTGCATATATAGCTTCTCATCGCAATCAATATACGTTGGGAGATAGCCATTTTATATTAGTTGCTCTTCCACAAAATAGCAAAGTGCATCATATTAATGCGTGGTTATTAAGTCTACTAGATATGGGGCTTGTACCTATTATTAGTGAAGTAGAAACTTATGGACAATTATTTACTAAACCTGAACAATTACTAGCATGGGTTGATAGAGGTATTTTGATTCAATGTAATATGGCATCTTTTGATCATGGTAACGCTAACTATGATAGGGCCATTGAATTATATCGAAATGGTTTAATTCATTTCTTTGGTACTGGTTACAGCGATGGCTGTGATATTGAGGCGTACCAAGGTTATGTGGAAGCAATTTCTGAATTAGACAATACGTATAAAAAAGATTTGTTGCCAAATATCCATCTTAATGAACGCGACCTCTTAGCTAATCGCACATTTTATCCTTCTGTCCCATCTAGTTGGGTGGGGAAAAAGGGTAATTTCTTAACTCGTCTATTTGGCTTTGCATTATAATTTATATAGGTTCTTTTATCCATGTCATATTGGCATAGATAGAGGAACCTATTTTTACTTTATATTGTATTTAGGGTTGAAAACAACCACCATATATAGTATACTGAGAGGGCAGTAAAAATAGAGGGGTTTTCTAATAATTCTTTACATTTTTACATATAAATTTATAAAAAGTGTGATTAGACATACTTTTTATACTTCTTAACATATATTTTGGCAGTAACAAGATGGGGAGGTTGCCAATATGTTGCAGGTCATTAAGCGTGATGGCACGAAGGTACCATTCGACAAAAACAAGATTGCTTTGGCTATTGAAAAAGCTGAACATAGTAGTACTGGGTTGTACGAAGAGGGCTTGGCACAGCGTATTGCAAATGAAATTGAGGAATATGCTACTAAGCTTCAAAAAGACATGACAATTTATGCTATTGAAGATCAAGTGTATTATAAGTTGATTGAGTATCATAATCCTGCAACGGCACGTGCCTATGAAGGTTACAAAGCTGTTCAAGCTTTTAAACGCCGTCAAAATACAACTGATGATGATGTAATTGGTTTATTAGATCGTAGTAATATCAGTGTTCTTGATGAAAATTCTAATAAGGATGCTGCTATTGTATCTACCCAACGGGATTTAATTGCTGGTGAAGTATCTAAGGATATTGCTCGTCGTAAATTGATTCCTACCGATATTTTGGAAGCCCATGATAGTGGAGCTATCCACTTCCATGATATGGATTATATTATTCAACCTATGTTTAACTGTTGCTTGATTAATTTGGAAGACATGCTTACAAATGGCACAGTAATCAATGGTAAGAAAATCGATACACCTAAGTCTTTCCAAGTTGCTTGTACTGTAACAACACAAATTATTGCACAAGTAGCATCTGGTCAATATGGTGGCCAAAGTATTAATGGTATTGACCGTATTTTGGCACCATTTGTACGTAAATCTTATGAAAAAATCCTCAATAATGTTATTGAAGAACAAGTTGAGATTTACGGCATGGAGCCTAATATGGAAAAGGCTCGTGAAATTGCGTGGAAACGTACGCGTAAAGAGGTTAAAGATGGTATTCAAACTATTCAATACCAAATTAATACATTGATGACTACAAATGGTCAATCTCCATTTGTGACATTATTTATGTATTTCCAACCAGACTATGAATACGCGAAGGAAGCGGCTCTTATTACAGAAGAAATTTTGCGCCAACGTATTAAAGGTGTAAAAAACGAAGCCGATGTATATATTACACCAGCCTTTCCTAAGTTGATTTATGTTCTTGATGAGCATAATGTAACACCAGATAGTCCATACTATTACTTAACTGAATTGGCAGCACAATGTACGGCTAAGCGCATGTACCCTGACTATATTTCTGCAAAAAAAATGAAGGAAAACTACTCAGGTAATGTTTTTAGTCCTATGGGCTGTCGATCCTTCTTATCTCCTTGGAAGGATGAAAATGGTGAATACAAGTTTGATGGACGTTTTAACATTGGTGTAGTAAGTTTAAACTTACCTCAAATTGGCATTCTAGCCCGAGGTAGTGAAGAACGATATTTTGAAATTTTAGATAAACGACTTGAGTTGGCAGAAAAAGCACTAATGCTTCGTTATGAATTACTTAAGGACGTAGTGAGTGATGTGTCACCAATCCATTGGCAACACGGTGCTATTGCAAGACTTAAAAAAGGCGAGAAAATTGCCAAATTCTTGACTGGCGGTTATGCGACTATTTCCTTGGGATATATTGGTATTTATGAAGCAACTCGCTTAATTACCGGTGAATCGAATACAGGTGAAAAAGGCCGCGTTTTTGCGATGAAGATTATGGACCGCTTAAATGCAGCTGTTGATGAATGGCGAGCTAAACATAACATGGGGTTCGCATTATATGGTACACCTGCTGAAAGTTTAACCCATCGATTCTCTTCTTTGGATCGCGCTCGTTTTGGTATTATTGAGGATATTACGGATAAAGGTTATTATACTAATAGTTATCATGTAAGCGTACGAGAAGAGATTAATGTATTTGATAAGTTCTCTTTTGAATCTGAGTTCCAAAAGAAATCTACAGGTGGCTGTATTTCCTATGCAGAAATTCCTAATATGACTAATAATATTCCAGCTGTTTTGACGATGATTCAATATATTTATGATCATATTTCTTATGCTGAATTTAATACCAAGTCTGACTATTGTCACGAATGTGGCTTTGATGGAGAAATTAAGGTAAATGAACATAACGAGTGGGAATGCCCTCGTTGCCACAATACAAATCGCGATAAATTAACTGTTATCCGTCGTACTTGTGGATACCTTGGTGAAAACTTCTGGAATGAAGGGCGCACAAAGGAAATTAAAGATCGTGTAATGCACATTTAAGATTATTAGAGGTATAGTTTTAATAATTATCCTGTATATTAAGCATATTAAGATAAACTGTTATATAGATTAATATAATTATCATAGACATCTAATGATGTGGATATTTTAATAGATATGATTTTAGTTCTAAATACGATAGTTTTAAATGGTAAAAGCTGTGCCTAAGGCACAGCTTTTACTGTATATATGAGAAATTGAAATATATCTATATAGTGTTGATCAAAGTTGATAGGCACTACTATGGAGGTTATGATGAGATATGGGCAAATAAGACAATACGATATTGCCAATGGAGAAGGGATTCGTACATCTATATTTGTAACAGGTTGTACACATTGTTGTTATAATTGTTTTAACGAAGAATACCAAGATTTTAATGCTGGTAAGGTATGGACGCAAGCTGAGACAGATTTAGTGGTTTCCTATGTGAAGAATCCTACATGTTCAGGTTTAACATTATTAGGTGGGGAGCCATTTCAAAATGTACAAGGCTTATTACCGGTGGTGAGAGCTGTTCGAGCAGCGGCGCCAGAAAAGAAGATTTGGGCTTATTCCGGCTATGAAATAGATGATATCTTAGAAGATGAGTTGCGAAGTGCTTTATTACAAGAAATCGATATTCTCGTAGATGGCCGCTTTGTAGATGAACTTAAGGACCCTGCTTTGCGCTTCAGAGGTTCCTCAAATCAGCGTATCATTGATGTTAAAAAGACATTAGCGGCTGGGGAAATTGTATTAGCGATGGAGTAAATATGATATATGATAAACGATTTATAGGACTCATTATTATAGTTGGCTTTATAGCGGGGCTAGTAGGGGCTTCCTATACGCATTTATTACATGGAATCCAACATTTCGTATATAATTACTCTTCTGCTGATCATCTGAGCTTTGGTGCAGCTGTGGCCCGAGTATCACCGATAGAACGATTAATACCCTTAATCGTCTGTGGCGTGATAGGTGGCGTAGGTTGGGTTTTGATTCACAGATATGGTAAAGGCGTTGTAGATATAAAAACAGCAGTTTCTGGTAAAATGGATATGAATCCAATTACTACTGTTTTACATGCAACACTGCAAATAATTACGGTAGGTATTGGTTCTCCATTAGGTCGAGAAGTTGCACCACGTGAGGCTAGCGCAGGTATTACTACCTTTTTAGTTAAACATTTTGATATAAAACAAGAAGATCGTCAATTATTAATTGCATGTGCTGCAGGCGCTGGTTTAGCTGCAGTTTATAATTCACCATTATCTGCGGCAATTTTTACATTAGAAACTTTGCTTCTTACTTGGAATATACGGGCTATGAGTGCAGCCCTCTTATGTTGTGGTTTGGCTACATTTGTGACGCGACAAGCTGGTGTAGGAGATGTTATACAATATACAATGGCACAACCCAGTTTGGGGAGTCATTATGTAGAGTTTTCTATCGTTTTAGGCGCTATTATTGCAATTGGTGTTGTTTTATTTAATATTACACAAAGTAAGCTACCCGCCATTCATCGTAGTAGTCCTGTAATGATTCCCATTTCTATCGTAGCATTTACACTAATTGGTGTTTTAGCTATGTATTTTCCTGAAATTCTTGGAAATGGTAAAGCAGGCAATGAGTTGACTTTTACGAACGATATCACATGGACATATGCATTGGGTTTATTTGGATCCAAATGGGTAGCTGTTTTACTTGCTTTGGCCGCTGGTGCATATGGTGGTCGTATTACACCATCTATGATGTTAGGTAGTACTTTGGGGATCGTATTTGGTACCGTATGGGCTATTGCTATAGCGCCAGTATCTTTGGGAATGTCTGCTTTTGTAGGGGCCGTAGTATTCTTAGGACTTGCACAAAAAATGCCTATGACATCTTGTGTATTTATGCTTGAATTATCTCGTTTCTCTGTAGAGATGTTGTTTCCTATAGCTTTAACAATGGGGACAGCTCTTATGGTAGAGCAAATCATTCAATCAAAATTAAATAGCGCTAAGTAGCAATAAATAATAGTTAATAAAAGTAAATATAATATATAGAAAAGAAGCGGATAGTTGAATTAATCAACTATCCGCTTTTAATGTATATGTAATTATACGATTTTTGCGTTCTTATCGTATTCCTCGCCACCCGCATCAGGAAGCATGCCATATTCTACAGTCCACAAGTGTTTATATTTTAGTGCTTGATTGTGAATACGTTCGATTTGCGTTTCATCTGTACGAGCTATGCGAGCTGGGATTCCAACAACTAAAGAATTAGGTGGGATTACAGTGTTCTCCTTTATGACTGCACCAGCAGCAATAATAGAGCCAGAGCCAATATGACAACCGCTTAATACAATAGCGCCCATTCCAACTAATACATTATCTTCGATAGTACTAGCGTGTACTATTGCACCATGGCCAATTGTTACATAATCTCCAAGAATGCAAGCCCTGTCGTCATCAACGTGTAATACAGAGTTATCCTGTACATTAGAATAGCGACCTACTACAATTTTATTTACATCACCGCGAAGTGCACAGTTTTGCCAAATGGAAGCATATTCTTTTAGTTCAACATCACCTGCAAGTTCTGCACCAGGCATAACACAACTTTTGGGATCTAATTTGGGGTATTTTCCGTGAAATGGTAACATAAGGAACTCCTAATTTATTAACTATACGATTTCAATAAGACGTTGTGCTTTACGAATAGACATGATAGCTTCATTCATTACTGTTTGTACTATAGTGTGAGCAGGTTCAATAGTAGTAAGTCGGTTTAAACCTTGTCCAACTTGTACAGCACCATTTACAACATCACCATCGATAGCAGCACGTTTGTTAGTGCCTTGGGACATTTTGGTGCGTTCTTCAGGGGTAGTAACACCATCTGTTTCGGCAGCTAAGTAACGTGTAGTGAATTCGTTTTTCAAGCTACGTACTCCACCGTGACCAGAGAGGAGACCCGTTACAACAGAGTCTGTATCTGTGGCTTTGATAATTGCTTCTTTCATATTTATGTGGGCTTGGCATTCTTCAGCTAACAAAAAACGGGAACCCATTTGTACACCCTCAGCACCCATCAACAATGCTGCTGCAATACCACGACCATCTACGATAGCGCCTGCTACAACAACAGGAATGGAAATCTCAGGTAAAATATTTTCCATCAAGGACATGGTTGTTTGGCTACCAATATGTCCACCAGCTTCCATACCCTCAATAATAATTGCATCAGCACCAGCTTCTTCAATGCGTTTAGCAAGTTTTAGAGATGGGACAACAGGGATAACTTTAATGCCTGCATCTTGCAATGGTTTAATATATGGTACAGGATTGCCTGCTCCAAGTGTTACAAATGCAGGCTTTTCTTCAATGATAATATCCACTAATTCGTCTTTATTGGGAGCCATTAACATGAGATTGACTCCGAAAGGCTTATCCGTTAAGTCTTTACAGGCACGAATCTCGTTGCGCGTCCATTCTGCATCACGACCACCAAGAGCAATTACACCTGTAGCACCTGCATTAGCTACGGCAGCAACTAGTTTGTGTTCAGATACCCAAGCCATAGCACCTTGGATGATAGGGTATTCGATTTGTAAAAGTTGTGTTAACGCTGTTCTCATAAAGCCTCCTATGATAACAATTAAATTTACTGAAACTTTATTATACCTTTATGCGAGAATTTTATATAAGAATGATTTTATTTTCTTATAGAAAATTAGAGTATTAATAAAGTCAAGAATATTCATCAGTATATACTTATATACTAAAGAGATTAAGCGTAATATTATTTGGAGATTATATGTAATTACATAATCTCTTCTCTATATAATAGTATAATATAGTAATTATGTACACCTTAGATAAGGTTATTATAGTTATTTTATTTAAACAATATGCTTTCAAAATTAATTTCCAATTATTGGATTAAAATAAAATATTTAGCAGTAGTCTAAAGATAAAAAATTAAATGATAATATATTTCAAATGAGTTAAGTAGTAGAAAACCGCATAGTATCTATGATTATTAAATATTATAAAAAATGAGAAAATAAGAAAATGAGTATTGAAAAGTTTCGATGTCTTTGATATACTACATTACAGATAGAGTATCTGAATTAATTAAAGATAAACATTAAACAATAATTTTCAAGTGAAGGAGGAAATACACATGGAAAAATATGTATGCGTAGTATGTGGTTGGGTTTATGACGAAGCTGTTGAAGGCGTAAAATTCGAAGATCAACCAGCTGATTATGTTTGCCCAATTTGCGGTGTTGGTAAAGACCAATTCGAAAAAATGTAATTGACTTACCAAAAGGCTATCTTGAGTCCACTTGAGATAGTCTTTTTTATTTGACAAAGCACCATGTCATGTTTATAATATTATGAGTCGAGGTAAGATTATGAAACTGCAAGTAGAGCAAGCAAAAGAACATATAGGAAAGAAATTTCCTTATAGCTATACGATATCAGCCTCTGAGCTTGGTGACGTAACTGCTTTTCCTTGGAGCCGTCATGATATAACCATTAGTGGTGAGTTTTGGTTTGATGGTCAAAATTACATCGTTCAAGGTTCGATTCAGTCTAAAGGCGATTATGATTGTTCCCGTTGTTTAAATACAACAGAACATTATCGAAAAGATTTCTTTGAGGAAATCTTTAGTGATTGTCGAGATGCTGCAGATGATGTGAATTCTTTTGATGGAGAAGAAATTGACTTAACTGAACTAATTAGGGATACATTAATCATCAATGAGCCCTCTCAAGTGTTATGTCAGGATGATTGCAAAGGATTGTGCGTTCATTGCGGAGCAAATTTAAATGTTTCACCTTGTTCTTGTGAATCCTTTGTGGTGGATCCTCGATTTGCAGAGTTACGTGCTTTGCTTGATGAGAAAGATGATAGATTATCCTAATGATTGTACTAAGGAGGTGCAGATAATGGCAGTACCTAAACGTAGATTGTCTAAATGCCGTCGCGATCGTCGTCGTGCTAATTGGAAATTAGAAGCTCCTGGTTATGTAGCATGTCCACAATGCCACGAGCCTAAGATGCCTCATCGTGTTTGCCCTACATGTGGTCACTATAAAGGTGAACAAGTAGTAGCTAATGCTTAATATGTGAGCAGAGAGAGACGCCTACTTTGTAGGCGTCTTTTTTATATGCTTTCAAAATATACACTCATATTTTTATATGTTTTGTTATGAATAGCAAGTGTCATTATTTTATAGTAAGATTATTCTATAAGATAGTGACACATTTTTATTTTTTATAAACAAAAATACTAAAATATAAAAAAACAACTATATTTTGTATATGCTATGAAAATTTCTTACTATATGTATGAAAAGTCTTGCCAATAAGGGAATTATTGTATATACTTAGGATGTAATATTAATACTAGGTCATAAAAGGTGGTCCCATGAGTCGGTTAAAGAAGCAAGAGCGCCAGAAGCAGTTACAAGAAAAACTGAATATTACGCCATTTCTTACTGATGAAGAATTGGCAACACACTTTGGTGTAAGTGTGCCAACAATTCGTCTCGATCGACTAGAATTGGGTATTCCTGAATTGCGTGAACGCATTCGTGTTATGGCTACAGGTCAATCACATGAAATGGCAGAACATGTATCATATGAAGTGGTTGGCGAATTGATTGATGTCACCGAGGGGCACCAAGCATTATCTATGTTGCGTACTACGGCTGATATGGAAGATCAATTCGGATATGTAGAACCGCAGTATTTATATGCTCAAGCAAATTCCCTTGCAAAAGTGGTTATGGGGACGACTGTTTGCTCTGCGGAAGTTGGAAATATAAAATATAAGAACCCGGTAGGATCTGGTACTAATTTGGTAGCGAAAGCAGAAATTGTTCGTCGCCGAGGTAATAAGTTCTTTATTTGGGTTATAATAAGAGATAAAATAAAAGAAGTGTTTCGCGCAAAATTTATTATGGAATCCGTAGAGAATAGGGTGTAAATTATGAAAATTGCAATAGACGCCATGGGTGGCGACTTTGCTCCAATGGAGACTGTACTTGGATCCATTGAAGCCGTACGAGCAAATCAACACATTGAAGTGGTGCTCGTCGGCGATGAGCAGCAAATTTTTGATATATTAGAAGCTAATAATGAAGCTAAGAATCCACGTATTTCTGTACATCATGCTAGCCAGGTAATCGGCATGGATGAACATCCAGGTCAAGCATTGCGCAAGAAAAAAGATGCATCTGTTGTGGTCGCTACTTCGTTGGTTCGTGATAATCGTTGTGATGCTGTAATTGCTCCAGGTAGTACGGGAGCTGCTGTTGCAGCGGCTTTGTTTGGGCTCGGTCGCATTAAAGGCATTGATCGCCCTGTCATTGCAACTCCAATGCCAACGGTAAGTGGTATAACAGTTATGTTAGACTCTGGTGCAAATTCTAATAGTAAACCTAAACATCTTGTACAAGGTGCTTTAATGGGGTCTGAATACGCTAAGCTTTTATTAGGAAAAGAAAATCCTACTGTGGGATTGTTAAATATTGGTGAAGAGGCCACAAAGGGGAACGATGTCGTATTGGCGACGTATCCGATTTTGGAGGGTATGAAGACTATCAATTTTAAAGGAAATATTGAAGGTCGCGATATTCCTAAAGGTGCCGTTGATGTTGTCGTATGTGATGGCTTCGTAGGCAATGTGGTACTTAAATTTGCGGAAGGGTTAGTAACAGGTCTTACGCAATTAGTAAAGGATAGCATTATGGCAGGAAGTATTTTTGCCAAGATAGGAGCTATGCTTGTAAAGCCAGCCTTGAAAAAGATGGCAAAACGTTTGGATCACACAGAAAATGGTGGTGCTCCACTTTTAGGAGTTAATGGGGTATTCATGATTGCTCATGGTAGTTCTAAAGCAAAAGAAATAAAAACTGCTATTGAAATTGCTAGTGATTTAGTAGAGCGTAAAATTATTCAACACATAAGAGAAACGATGGATATTGAAGGAGCCTTAAAGTATGACTATGATGAATAAACCTGTAGGAATCATTGGTACTGGGAGCTTCCTTCCTGACAATGTAGTAACAAACTTTGATCTTGAAAAAATGGTTGATACCAATGATCAATGGATTAGAGAGCGTACGGGTATAGAAGAACGACGCATTGCACCGGAAGGTATGAATACATCCTATATGGCGACCGAGGCAGCAAAAAAAGCTATGCAAATGGCTAATGTCTCTGCAGAGGATATCGACATGATTATCTTTGCTACCTTAACACCAGATATGATTATTCCTTCGGCAGCTTGTGTATTGCAAGCAAACTTAGGAGCTAAAAACGCTGCAGCCTATGATTTACAAGCGGCGTGCTCTGGGTTTGTATATGGATTGATTACTGCTGCTAGTTATATTAGCTCTGGTATTTATAAAAAAGTACTCGTTGTGGGGGCAGAAATTCTTTCTCGTCGAGTAAACTGGAATGATCGTGGTACATGTATCCTCTTTGGTGATGGTGCTGGGGCTGCAGTAGTATCTGAAGTACCTGAAGGCTATGGCATTAAAGGTATTGACATGGGCGCCGATGGCACTGGAGGATCAGCGCTTTGCATTCCTGCAGGTGGCACTGCTGTAGTAGCAAATGATCAACGCGTAGAAGAGGGCTTAACATTTATTCATATGGATGGCCCTGAAGTATATAAATTTGCCGTTAAAACGATGGGACGCACGGTTTTAAAATCCTTAGAACGTGCTGATATGGAGTTAAATGAATTAGATTACTTCATTCCTCATCAAGCGAATATTCGTATTATTGATTCGGCAGCCAAACGTTTACATCTGCCGATGGAAAAAGTTTTTGTTAATTTACATAAGTATGGTAATACATCTGCCGCGTCTGTAGCGATTGCACTTGATGAAGCTAATCGCGAGGGACGTTTCAAACGCGGTGATAATGTTGCGTTTGCAGGATTTGGTGCAGGCCTAACATGGGCAAGCCTGGTCTTGAAATGGTATTAAGGAGGACACATCAAGATGATTAAGACTGACATTTGTGATTTATTGCAGATTGAGTATCCAATCTTTCAAGGTGGCATGGCTTGGCTCGGTACTGCAGAATTAGCGGCAGCCGTTTCTGAAGCTGGTGGACTTGGGATTATTGGTGCTGGTCATATGCCTCCTGATATTTTCCGTAATGAAATCCATAAATTAAAAGAGCGCACTAGTAAGCCTTTTGGCTGTAATATCATGCTCATGTCTCCATTTGTAAAAGAGGTTATGGAAGTAGTCGTGGAAGAACGTGTTCCTGTTATCACTACAGGTGCAGGTAATCCTGGTGTTTATGTTCCCGCTTTGAAAGAAATTGGTACAAAAGTTATTCCTGTAGTTGCATCAGTATTACTAGCAAAGCGCTTATTACGTGGTGGTATTGATGCAATTATTGCTGAAGGTACAGAGTCTGGTGGTCACGTAGGTGATATTACAACTATGGCATTAATTCCTCAAGTAGTTGATGCTGTAGATGTACCAGTTATTGCTGCCGGAGGTATTGCAGATGGTCGTGGTATGGCTGCGGCATTTGCATTAGGTGCTAAAGCGGTACAAATGGGGACACGATTCGTATTATCCGAAGAATGTATTGCCCATGAAAATTATAAAAACGCTGTATTGAAAGCAAAAGATCGTGCTACAGTTATGACTGGTTTAACAACAGGTCATCCTGTACGTATTATAGATAATGCGTTAGCTCATAAATATAAATCCCTTGAATTCAGTGGTGGATCTAAAGAGGAATTGGAAGCATTAGGTGCTGGTACACTTCGTTTAGCTGCTATTGAGGGTAATGTAAAAGAAGGTTCTGTAATGATCGGTCAAATTTCTGGTATGTTAACAGATGTTAAACCATGTGAAACTATCATTAAAGATATTATGACTGAAGCTGAAACTGTGATTAAGAATCTTCAAGGTCTTAGTAAATAAGGAGGCCCCTAATGAAAACGGCATTTGTTTTTCCTGGTCAAGGTTCTCAAAAAGTAGGCATGTTACAAGATTTGTATAATGCGTACCCTATTGTGAAACAACGTTTTGAAGAAGCTGACGAGGCACTTGGTTATTCCATCAGTAAATTATGCTTTGAAGGTCCTGATACAGAGCTCGTTAAAACAGCAAATACACAACCAGCTATTTTGACTGCATCCGTAGCTTGTTATGAAATTCTAAAAGAACAAGGCTTTACGCCTGACATCGTAGGCGGGCATAGTCTTGGTGAGTATAGTGCTCTAGTAGCAGCCGGTGTATTGAACTTTAAAGACGCAGTATATGTAGTTCATAAACGCGGTGAATATATGCAAGAAGCTGTGCCATTGGGTAAAGGCGCTATGGCAGCAATTTTGGCATTACCTCGTGAGCAAGTTGTAGAAATTTGTGAAGATGTAAATGCTTCTGTAGGTTCTGTACAAGCAGTTAACTTCAATTGCCCTGGACAAATCGTTATTGCCGGTGAAACTGCAGCGGTGGAAACAGCAGCTGAAAAAATGAAAGAAGCAGGTGCAAAACGCGCAGTAATGCTTCCGGTAAGTGCTCCATTCCACAGCCGTTTGATGGGACCAGCAGCTCTTCGTTTAAAGGAAGAGTTGGATAAGATTCAAGTGAGTGATGCACAAATTCCTGTAGTTGCAAATGTTACTGGCAAGATTTTGACTAATGCCAATGACATTAAAGAGTCCTTAGTTACTCAAGCCGCTAACCCTGTTTTATGGGAAGATTGTGTAGCTGAAATGGTAAACTTTGGTGTTACTCGCTTTGTTGAAGTGGGGCCTGGGAAAGTACTTACAGGTTTTACTAAAAAGATTAACAAAGATATGGAATTAGCCAATGTTGAAGACATTGCATCCTTAGAGAAAACGCTTGAATTTTTGAAGGGGGTTCGATAAAATGCATTTAGAGGGTAAAGTAGCCATTGTAACTGGCGCATCCCGTGGCATTGGTCGCGCTGTAGCTATCAATCTAGCACAATCTGGTGCTGATGTTGTTGTAAACTATAGCGGTAGCGAAGGTGCAGCGCAAGAAACTGTTGAAGCTGTACAAGCGTTAGGCCGCAAAGCCATTAAAATTAAAGCTAATGTAGCCAATGCTGATGAAGTTGCTTCCATGGTGGAAGAAGCTCATAAAGAATTTGGTCACATTGATATTCTCGTGAATAATGCGGGGATTACGCGTGACGGTTTGTTAATGCGAATGAAAGACGAAGATTTTGATGCTGTTATCGATATCAACCTAAAAGGTGTTTACTTGGTAACTAAAGCAGTATCTAAAATCATGATGAAACAACGTTCTGGTCATATTATTAACATGACATCTGTTGTTGGTGTTATAGGTAATGCTGGTCAAACTAACTATGCTGCTTCTAAAGCGGGCGTAATTGGTTTTACTAAATCCTGTGCTAAAGAATTGGCTAGCCGTGGTATTACAGTTAATGCTATTGCACCAGGCTTTATCAATACAGATATGACTGATGTATTACCAGAAAAAGTTAAAGAAGCTATGGTTACTCAAATTCCGTTGGGCCGTATGGCTGATGCCGAAGAAGTAGCAACAGTAGCAACATTCCTTGCTAGCGATTTTGCTAATTATATTACGGGTCAAGTCATCAATGTTGATGGTGGCATGGTAATGTAGTTGTAAAATTAGACTATATATAAATACACTTTGAAAGGAGGTGAACCACTAATGAACACTTTCGATAAAGTTAAAGCAATCGTTGTGGAACAATTAGGCGTTGATGAAGCTGAAGTTACCATTGATTCTACATTCATCGACGACTTAGGCGCTGACTCCTTAGATATCGTTGAATTGATCATGGCATTTGAAGAAGAATTCAATGTTGAAATCCCTGACGACGTTGCAGAAAAAATTAAAACCGTTAAGGATACAGTAGAATATATTGATTCTGCTAAATAAGCTGTAAAGCTAACAATTCAACCGAACGGGAGGCCGAGTGGCCTCCCAACCGGTTTTATTTACAGGAGGATTTGATAGTGAAGCTCCCTGAACTTCGCATTGGGAATCTAGTGGCCAAAGTACCTATTATTCAAGGTGGTATGGCGATTAGATTGTCTACAGCTCGCTTGGCAGCAGCCGTTGCAAATGAAGGTGGTATCGGCCTTATTGCGGCATCGGGCTTGCCTTTCGATGAATTACGATACGAAATACAATTAGCTAGAAAATTATCACCTACGGGTATTATTGGTATAAATGCGATGGTAGCAGCAACTCAATTTGCTGGCTTAGTAAAGACTGCCATCGAAGAAGGCATTGATCTTGTAGTAGCAGGTGCTGGTTTTTCAAGAGATATGTTCGCAATGGGCAAAGAGTCTGGTACTCCTATTGTACCAATTGTTTCGTCCGCAAAATTAGCTCGCATTTCTGAAGGTTTAGGTGCTGCAGCTGTAATCGTAGAAGGCTGTGAAGCTGGTGGACACTTGGGGACGGATCGTTCCGCTCGAGAAATCGTTCCCGAAGTTGTAGCAGCGGTAAAAAACATTCCAGTAATTGCTGCTGGTGGTGTTCTAGATG
The DNA here is from genome assembly GCF_902810435.1 of Veillonella parvula. Taxonomy (GTDB): domain Bacteria; phylum Bacillota; class Negativicutes; order Veillonellales; family Veillonellaceae; genus Veillonella. The sequence goes on along the minus strand of NZ_LR778174.1, from coordinate 1,357,616 downwards.
GCCGTGATATCGTTGAAATGTTAAAAATCGGTGCTAGTGGTGTTCAAATGGGTAGCCGTTTTGCTGCTTCTGATGAATGTAATGCATCTGATGAATTGAAAAAAATGTATGTACGAGCTACAAACCCTGAGGATATAGTATTGATTCAAAGTCCTGTTGGTTTGCCTGGTCAAGCAATAAAAAACAAATTTGCTGAATCTGTTTTAGATGGTACTGTAGCGCCTCCAACGGTGTGTGATAACTGTTTAAAACATTGTTCCCATAAATTCTGCATTATCCGTGCTCTTTCTCGCGCACAACAAGGTGATGTGGAAACGGGGTTGGTGTTCTCTGGCAATAATATGAGAAAAGTCGATAGGATTATGCCAGTTAAAGATATCTTTGCTCAATTAAAACAGCAAGTAGCAGAGATTGATTAATTTAAAGGGCTGTATAGCTATAAGAGGTGGAATAATTGGAAAAACGTGTAGTAATTACTGGCTTAGGGGCAGTGACTCCTGTAGGTATCGGTAAAGAGAACTTCTACAATGCGTTATTGGCAGGTCAATCTGGTATTGGGCCGATTACACGCTTTGACGCATCTGACTATGCAACACGCATTGCGGGTGAAGTAAAAGACTTTGATATTACAAACTATGGGGTAGATAAGAAAGAAGCTCGTCGTATGGACCGTTCTGTAGAATTTGCTATCGGTGCAGCTGTTCTTGCTTGTGAAGATGCTGATCTTGATTTAGATAAAGCAGATTTAGATCGCTGTGGTACTGTAGTTGGTACAGGTATAGGCGGTATTGACTCTATCCATGAGGTGTATGAAACATTATTCGAAAAAGGTCCTGGCCGCGTAAGTCCATTTGCAGTACCTATGATGATTGCAAATATGACATCTGCACGCGTATCTATTCGCCTTGGTCTTAAAGGTCCAGTTATTACAGACGTAACTGCTTGTACTTCTGGTACAAATGCGATTGGCGATGCATTCCGTATCATCCAACGTGGTGATGCTGATGTGATGTTTGCTGGTGGTACTGAAGCTGCGGTATCTCCGGCTGCTGTAGCTGGTTTTGCGGCTATGAAAGCTATGTCTACACGCAATGACGAACCAACAAAAGCGTCCCGTCCATTTGACCGTGACCGCGATGGTTTCGTAATGGGTGAAGGTGCTGGTATCGTAGTTCTTGAAGAATTAGAACACGCAAAAGCACGCGGTGCGCATATCTATGCTGAAGTTGTGGGCTATGGTAGCAATGGTGATGCTTACCATATCACTGCACCAGCTCCAGGTGGTGTTCAAGCTCGGAAATGTATGGAATTAGCAATTAAAGATGCAGGTATTGATCCTAAAGACGTTAACTACATCAATGCTCATGGTACATCTACTGGCCTTAATGACCAAAATGAAACATTGGCTATTAAAGAATTGTTCGGCGATCACGCTAAAAATATCGCTGTTAACTCTACAAAATCCATGACAGGTCACTTGTTAGGTGCTGCTGGTGCTATCGAAACTATCGTAATGGCGATGGCTATCGAAACTGGTAAAGTTCACCCTACAATTAACTGTGACAATCCTGATGAAGGTTTGGATCTGGACTATGTTCGTGAAGGCGCACGTGAACTTCAAGTAAAATGTGCACTTTCTAACTCTTTCGGTTTTGGTGGTCATAACGGTACACTTTGCATTCGCCGTTATGAAGCTTAATGGTTACTATCGAAACGCATAAGAGTAAGATAACACAAGCTCGTGAAGAATCTCTTCATGAGCTTGTTGCTCGTTTAGACATACCTGTGTCAGATATATCCATTATAGATTGTGCTTTTACACATACTTCTTATGCGAATGAACATAAATCAAAGCATATTCATCACAATCAGCGATTAGAGTTTTTAGGCGATGCTGTTTTGGATCTTATTATTGGGGAATACCTATTTAAGACATATCCAGATATGGCTGAAGGTAATTTAACGAAAATTAAGGCCGCTACAGTGTGTGAGGATTCTTTAGCATCTGTGAGTCGTTCTTTGCAACTAGGACAATATTTATTGCTCGGTCATGGAGAACGCGCTTCCGGTGGTAACGATCGAAACTCTATATTAGCGGATACCTTTGAGTCTCTCATCGGTGCCATTTATATTTCTACAGATTATCAAACGGCTATGGCCTTTGTTTTAAAGCATTTAACTACCTATATCATGCAAGCCTTAGAAGGTAAACGGGGCAAAGATTATAAGACATTATTACAAGAATATGTGCAAAGAGATGGGGATAAACATATTGTCTATCATTTGCTCAGTGAAAGTGGTCCCGACCATGCTAAAACCTTCCATATGGAGGTTGAAATCAATGGTGTTACTTACGAGGCCGGCTCTGGTAAAAGTAAAAAAATTGCAGAACAACATGCGGCTCAATTGACTTTAGAAAAGTTGATGGCTGATAAATAGAAAAGCGCCGAATGGCGCTTTTTTCTGTATAATAGTATGTGAGTAATAATTTATATAATAGTAGATGAGTAATAATTTTTACATAAGAAGAGGAGGTGTTTATGAAACCATTTGGTATGATCCCCTTTTTTATACCTCACGTAGGTTGTCCCTATGTGTGTACATTTTGTAATCAATCTCGTATTACGGGCCAATCTGGTATTAGTCACCTAACTCCAGATTATATACAACAAACAATTAAAGACTATGTAGGCACAAAACGGTGCGAGAAGTTTTGGGAGGTTGCCTTTTATGGGGGATCATTTACGGCTATTCCTAAAGATTTACAACATAAATTATTAATGCCTGCCTATGAAATACTTCAACGGGGAATCATTGATGGCATACGTTGCTCTACAAGACCTGATGCTGTAGGTGATGAAGCGATTACATTATTACAGTCTTATGGAGTAAAAACTGTAGAACTTGGCGTGCAGTCTATGAATGATGGTATTTTAGTCGATGCTAAGAGGGGGCACACGGCACAAGAGGTAGTAGAGGCTGTTACACGATTAAAACATCGTGATATGACCGTTGGGGTTCAACTTTTACCGGGACTAAAAGGAGAGACTTGGCAAACCATAATAGAAACGGCCATTGCAGTAGCCGCATTACGACCTGATTTTGTACGTATCTATCCCGTACTAGTTATAGAAAATACAGAGCTAGCCGAACAGTATAGAGCTGGAGAATATAAACCACTAAGTACTGAGCTAGCTATACAGTATTGTTCATTTTTAAAAGATTGGTTTGAACAGCATGGCATTGAAGTCATTCGCACGGGTTTACAAAGTACAGAAGAATTAGATTCTAGGAATAGCTTAGTAGCGGGGCCATATGAGCCCGCTATGGGGGAGCTGGTTGTGAACGAACAGTATAAGCAGCGAATTGAACGTTGTATTGATGAGCATGCATCTCAGTATACGTACGCACTAAGTAACGATTGTTTTAATCTAACTGACTACGCTACTTATGAAAATCTAGGATTTAGTGGAGTTAGTGCTTATAATGCTGATAATAGTGGATATATAGATAACACTAATAATGATAGAACAAATTATATTAGGAATAATGGTATTGCAGTACAGCATAATATTGTTATTTCTTATCCGAGATGCTTAACATCTAAGGTGCGAGGCCTTAATAATCGAAACGTTAAATACTTTCAGATTCAGTATCCGCAGTATGCATTTGAATGGTGTGAAGAACGCACGAGAAATACCGTTCGTTGCTGTATTGATGGCCTGCAATATGTGTTATAATAAAAGATATGATTATTTAGGGTTGTTGGTAGAAAGGAGGCAGTCATGCAATTACTTCGGTTGGAATTAAAGGGCTTTAAATCGTTTGCGGATAAAACGATTGTAAAATTCTCACCAGGAATGACTGCCGTTATTGGTCCTAACGGAAGTGGTAAAAGTAATATTACGGATGCTATGAAATGGGTATTGGGAGAATCCAATGTCCGTAATTTGCGCGGTCAAAAAGCAGAGGATATTATTTTCTCTGGTACGGAAAAGCGCAAACCTATGAGCGCTGCTGAGGTTACACTTGTGTTTGACAATAGTGACCAACAATTAGATATAGATATGGCTGAGGTAGCCATTACACGCCGTATATACCGCACTGGTGAAAGTGAGTTCCTCATTAATAAGCGATCTTGTCGTTTAAAGGACATACATCTTTTACTAGCAGATACCGGTCTTGGTAGAGACTCCATGGCTATCATTGGGCAGAACCGAATTGATGCTATTTTAAATTCTAAACCTGAAGAACGGCGCCTTATCTTTGAAGATGTAGCAGGTATTTCTCGCTTTAAGATCAATAAAGAAGATGCATTGCGTCGTATTGCCAGTACAGATCGTAATATGGAGCGTGTACGAGACGTAATGGCTACCATTGAAGAGCAATTAGGACCTTTGTCTGAAAAAGCGGAAAAGACTAAAAAATATATGACCTTAAGCCGCGCAAAGCGCGATTATGATGGGGCATTAGGCTTCCACAATTATAAGACCTCTGATCGTCTTTTAACACGTTTTGAAAACGATAATATTGCCTTTAAAGATGAAGAAATTGAGCTTCAAACTGAATTGTCTAAATTAGAGGCTCGTCGTCACGAATTGCAATCGTCCTCGTCAAAAGAGCAGGAACAGCTTAAGTTGTGGGAGGCTCAATATACTGAAAAGCAACGCGATGAAGAACGCTTATCTGGTCATTTACGTCTCTTAGAAGAGCAACTAAAAACAGCGCGCCGTGAATTAGATGAAACGTCTATGCGCATTAGCGAGCTAGAGGCTACGCAAAAGGGCGAGGAGCAACAATTGCGCATCTTAAATCAATTGATTCAAGATGAAAGTGCTCAATTAGTAGAAAAAGAGTCTAATCTAGAAGAATTAGAAGCGAGTTACAAAAAGGCTGTTGAAGATGTAAGGTCAGAACAAGCTAAGTTCCAATCCTTGCAATCCAATCGAGAGGCTTTTGAGAAACGTCAATTAGAAGTTGTGAGTGCTATTGAAACGGCTAAGGCTAGTATTCGGAGCTTAGAAGCTCGCAAGGGGGAAAGTAAAAATCAATGTGCTATTCTAGAATCTGAAATAGCACAGGTAGATAGTGAACTACAAGTCGCTCGTTCTGAATTTGAAGCGCTAGGTCAAAAGTTTAATGCCTTATCTGCTCAACGACAAGCCCTCGTTGATGATGCTAAGGATGCGGTCATGAAAGCGCGTGAAGAGCGTAAGGAATTACAAAAGCTGCGCACTCAAGAACAACGTGCAAAAGGTCGATTAGAACTATTAGCACAGTGGGAGGAACAGCACGAAGGTTACTTAGAAGGCACAAAGAACATCCTCAATGGTAAAGGTTCTTGGCGCGAACAGATCACGGGCGCTGTTGGCGATCTCTTTACGGTAGAGGAGAAATATACTACGGCTATCGAAACGGCCTTAGGCGGTAGTGTTAACCACGTTGTAACTACTACAGCTCGCGCTGCTGCGGAGGGTGTCAATTATTTGAAATCTATCCAAGGTGGTCGCGTAACCTTTTTGCCGATGGATTCTGTTAAAGGTAAACCATATGATACACCGGCTTTACATGAAAGCTGTGTATTAGGCACTGCTGTTGATTGTATTTCTTTTGATAATAAATACGCCCATATTTTCCAATACTTATTGGGGCGCACCTTGGTAGTGTCTTCCATGGATGATGCCATTGGATTACAGAAAAAATACAATCAGCAATTGCGCATCGTAACTCTTACAGGGGAACAATTTCAACCTGGTGGTTCTCTAACCGGTGGTGCCACAAAACGTAAGCGTGCTTCTGTATTGAGCCGCAAGGAAGAGGCTGCTAGTCTTGAACAAGAACTGGTACAAATTGAAGAACAAATTCGCTCCTTAATAGCTAACTTAGAAAGCCTTGAAAAACGGGTTGAAGAGACTGAAAAGGATCAAGCGACTCTTGATGAAAGCTATCAACATACGAACTTACTCTATGTGGCTAGTGAAACAAAGGTACAAAATATACAAAATCAGCTGGATCGTAAGAAACGTGTTCTCCATGAAGAAGAGCAACGTTTAGTACAAATTGATATTGATTTGGCTACTACAACAGCTAACTTGAAAGATCAAGAAACAGCATTAGCTTCCTTGCAAGAGGATCATGGTATGGATGGTAATCAAGGGGCGTTGATGGGTCGATTAACCGTGTTGCAAAAGGTGCAACAAGAGGCGTATGAAGCTTTTACAGAAGCTCGCCTTACTTGTGATACCTTGCGACATACCATTCAGGAACGGGAATCACAACGTGAACAGCGTAATCAGTCTATTTCTAGTATTATTGAGCGTTTAACACCACTTCGTAATTTGTTAGTTAGTACTACACAACGCTATGAAGAGGATATCCCTCTGGCTCAGGAAGTTGCAGAACAAGAGTTGACCTCTGCTACGGCTGAGGTTGAACGATTACGTGCCCTTCGCGATGAAGCTTATGATAAAACATCTACGGGGCGCGAGGAAATGGAATCTATCCTCAGTGAGCAAGACCGATTGAATCAACGCTACAAAGTGGTGCAAGGTCGCCTTGTTGATATGGAAGGTAAAATTACACGTCATCGCATGGACTGTGAGCGCTTTGTAGAAGAATTACAAGAGCTAGGCTTTACTTTGGAAGATGCTCAAGTCCTTCGCATTGAAGGCTCCGTTAGCGATTGGAAGGATGAGCAAGCTCGTTTGATAGCCGAAATTGCCGAATTGGGTCCAGTCAATCCAAATGCCGTTGAGGAATACGAAGAGACTAAAGAACGCTATGATTTCTTAACCACACAATTAGCTGATTTAGATACGGCAAAGGCGCAATTACAGGCGGTTATTGCCGAAATGGATAAGGCGATGAGTACACAGCTATATGATGTATTGGATGTGGTAGGCCGTAGATTCCAAGAAGTATTCAGCCAATTGTTTGGCGGTGGTACTGCGCAAATTGTACTTACTGATCCAGATAATATCTTGACGGGTGGTATCGACTTCTACATTCAACCACCAGGGAAAAAGCGTCAACAATTGACACTTTTATCGGGTGGTGAGCGTGCTCTTACGGTTATCGCTTTATTGTTCTCATTCCTTGACTATCGTCCAGCTCCGTTCTGTGTGCTTGACGAAGTTGACGCGGCGCTTGACGAAGCTAATGTTGAACGATTTAGCTCTTACTTAAATCGAATAAATAAAGAAACACAATTTATCGTTGTATCTCACCGTAAAAAGACGATGGAAGCTGCCGAAGTACTTCAAGGGGTAACCATGGTGGAACGCGGTGTATCGCGATTATTAACAGTAGCATTTGAAGATGTGAAGGAGGATCTAGCATAATGGCATTTGGATTCTTTGATAGAATTAAAGACGGTTTAGAGAAAACTCGTAAGTCTTTTGTAAAAAATGTAGAAAGCATCGTTATTGGTTATGCGCAAATCGATGATGATTTTTTAGATGATTTAGAAGCAGTTATGCTTACTAGTGATCTAGGCCCTAAGACGACAGAATACTTGATGAAAGAAATTCGTCGTGGTGTAACAGAAGGTATCATTAATCATACAGGCGATGTAATGCCGTTTATGGAAGACCGCATCACGGAAATGCTCATCGATCAAGAAGATGAAATTACTTTGCACCATCCTGAGGTTATCCTCGTAGTTGGTGTAAATGGTGTTGGTAAAACAACGACAATCGCTAAATTGGCTAACTATTATACTAAAGAAGGTAAAAAGGTTATCATTGCTGCAGGTGATACATTCCGTGCCGCTGCAGCTGACCAATTATCCATTTGGGCTGATCGCGTTGGTGTGCCGATTGTTAAACATAAAGAAGGCGCAGACCCTGCTGCCGTTGTATATGATGCAATGGAAGCTGCGAAAGCTCGTAATGCAGACCTTGTTATCGTAGATACGGCTGGTCGTCTACATACTAAGGTTAACCTTATGGAAGAGCTTAAAAAGATGGGGCGCGTAGCGAATAACCACGTAGAAGGTGCGCCGCATCAAACATTGCTCGTTTTAGATGGTACTACGGGTCAAAATGCAGTAAGCCAAGCTAAATTATTTGGTCAAGCTGTACCAGTAAATGGTATTGTAGTAACTAAACTAGATGGTACAGCAAAAGGCGGCGTAGTTATCTCTATTAAAGAGGAACTGGGCGTACCCGTACGCTGGATTGGCGTTGGCGAAGGTATGGATGACTTGCGTCCATTTAATGCAAAAGAATTTGCTAATGCACTATTTAATAAAGGAATGATTCAAGGTGACAAATAAATATAACCGGGAATTCTTACTTGAATATGTAGAATCTGAAAATAAAAAAAATGAATGTAATGTTAGCCTAGAAAATATGAATAAGATAGTTAGCTTAATCGAGTACTTCGGTATTGAACTATATCGCCCCATTACGAGATTGCTACTTTCAAACTGGGAAGAAATTACAGAACGTATTAATAACTATACTGAATCAGATTGGATGATGGCTGATGAAATCCAGAAGACCACACCTACACTAGATCGCTTTTCTATTGCTATGCTCATCGAAGTCTTAGAAGGTGAGGATACGTTGAATCAAGCGGAAAATGTAGGTCGTCGTTTGACGGATGAAGAAATGAAAGCCATCCGTAAACATCAGGATGAACAGTAATGAAGCATAGTACATATAATTACGAGGGGGGCCAACCATTTAAAGTGGAGGCGCCCTTTGCACCTACAGGGGACCAACCTATTGCGATTCAATCCTTAACGGAAGGCATTGAACGCGGTGAATGGGCCCAAGTTTTGCTCGGTGCCACTGGTACTGGTAAGACCTTTACAATGGCCAAGGTTATTGAGGCAGTTCAAAAGCCGACCTTGATCATTGCTCACAATAAAACCTTGGCTGCTCAATTATGTAGCGAGTTTAAAAGTTTCTTCCCTAATAATGCGGTAGAATATTTTGTATCTTACTACGATTTTTATCAACCGGAGGCCTATATTCCTTCTAGTGATACATATATCGAGAAGGATGCGTCTATTAATGATGAAATCGATAAACTGCGACATAGCGCTACGATGAGCCTATTTGAGCGCCGAGATGTCATTATCGTTGCCTCTGTTAGCTGTATTTATGGCTTAGGTGACCCTGAGGACTATTCTGATCTTGTATTGTCCTTACGCTTAGGTCAAACGAAATCGCGCGATGAAATCTTATCTAAACTCGTAGATATTCAATATACGAGAAATGATATGAACTTTATTCGCGGCACCTTCCGTGTACAAGGGGATACGATTGATATTTTCCCTGCCGCTTATAGTGAAAGAGCCATTCGGGTGGAGCTTTTTGGTGATGAAATCGACCGCCTCGTAGAGGTAGATTCCTTGACGGGTGAAATTATTGCGGAACGCAAACACGTTGCTGTCTATCCGGCATCTCACTATGTGACGACGAAAGAGAAGATGAATATTGCCGTAGAGCGTATAGAAGCCGAACTAGATGAGCAGTTAGCGAAGTTAAAGGCTGCTGACCGTCTATTGGAGGCTCAGCGCTTAGAACAGCGTACCCGTTATGATATAGAAATGATGCAAGAAATGGGCTATTGCTCGGGCATCGAAAACTATTCACGTCATATGTCTGAACGCAAGGCTGGGGAAGCACCGTTTACATTGATTGATTATTTCCCAGATGATTTTCTCATCATGGTGGACGAGTCTCATGTGACGATGCCTCAGATACGGGCCATGTACAATGGTGACCGTGCGCGTAAAGAATCTCTTATAGAATACGGTTTCCGCCTTCCTTCTGCACTCGATAATAGACCGCTTCAATTCGATGAATTTGTAGAGCGTATCAATCAAATTGTTTACGTATCGGCAACGCCTGGTCCATACGAAATGGAAGTAGAAACGAATATTGCAGAGCAAATCATACGTCCTACGGGCCTATTAGATCCATCTATAGAAATTCGTCCTATTAAGGGGCAAATGGATGACTTGCTTGGAGAAATTCACAAACGAGCTGCCAAGAACGAACGGGTTCTTGTTACGACATTGACGAAGAAGATGGCTGAGGACTTAACGGAATTCTTGAAGGAAATGGGCGTACGAGTTCGCTATCTTCATTCCGATATTGTTACTATTGAGCGGGCCGAAATCATTCGTGATTTGCGGGCTGGCGTATTCGATGTATTAGTTGGTATTAACTTGCTTCGTGAAGGCCTCGATATGCCAGAGGTTTCCTTAGTTGCTATCTTAGATGCGGATAAGGAAGGTTTCTTGCGCTCCGATACGGCTATGATTCAAACTATAGGTCGTGCGGCCCGTAATGTGAATGGTCATGTTATCATGTACGCAGATCGTGTAACAGGTTCTATGCAACGAGCTATCGATGAAACCGATCGTCGTCGTGCCGTGCAAGAGACTTATAATATTGAACATAATATTACGCCTAAATCTGTATCTAAAGATGTAAAAGAGCTTATCGAATTAACGAAAATCGAAGAAGATATGGTTACCGATGGAAAGGGACTTTCACCGAAAAAAGGAAAACAAAAAAAATCCTCAGAGGGCATGGATCATGGACACGAACCATATGTTCAAGATACATCAACACCTAAGGTGGCAGATATAACACCGGAAGAATTGTACAATAAGATTGAAGAGCTAGATCGTCAAATGAAGGCCGCCGCCAAGCAACTTGAATTTGAAACCGCAGCTAAGTTACGTGATCAATTGGGCGTATTACGTCAACAATGGTCCGATATGCATAGTGCAGGAGATAGCAAGTTGAAGAAGCCAGTTTCTACCAAATCTAGAAAGCGGACAAGTCCAAAAAGTAAATCTTAGGAGCAATTTTAGAAGATTGTAAGAAAACACATAGATTATATAGACTATATGTGCGATAATATACATATATTATTTCATGTTAGTAATCAGAGAGATGATGCCGTTTGGTATCATCTCTTTAAATAGGAAAGATAATGAAAGATCAATTGATTGTAAAAGGTGCGCGTCAGCATAACCTAAAAAATATTGATATATCCTTACCACGTGATCAGTTTATCGTCTTAACTGGCCTCAGTGGTTCGGGTAAATCATCCCTAGCATTTGATACGATTTACGCAGAAGGGCAACGACGTTATGTTGAGTCCCTGTCTGCGTATGCACGTCAATTTTTGGGACAAATGGATAAACCCGATGTCGATTATATTGAAGGTTTATCTCCAGCCATTTCTATCGACCAAAAGACGACGAGTCGCAACCCTCGTTCTACGGTTGGTACCGTAACGGAGATTTACGACTATTTACGTCTGTTATTTGCACGCGTAGGTCATGCACACTGTCCAGAGTGTGGTAAGCCTATTACTCAGCAAACAATACAACAAATGACCGACGATGTAATGAGCTTTCCCGAAGGTACAAAGGTTTTAGTGCTGGCCCCTATGATTCAAGGTAAAAAAGGGGAACATAAATCGGTGTTTGAACAACTTCGCAAGGAAGGCTTTGTTCGTGCTCGAGTAGACGGTGTAGTGCGTACCTTGGACGAAGAAATTGTATTAGAGAAAAATAAGAAGCATTCCATCGATATCGTTGTGGACCGTCTCGTTGTAAAAGAAGGCATTGAATCTCGGTTGGCTGACTCTATGGAGACCGCTTCAAAATGGGCAGAAGGCATCGTTGTGATTCAAGAGGTAGACGGACCTGAACACATGTATAGCCAACATTTTGCGTGCCCAGATTGTCATATTTCATTACCTAAAATTGAACCACGTATGTTCTCTTTTAATAGTCCGTTTGGTGCGTGCCCATCTTGTTTAGGGATTGGTTCTACTATGGAGGTTGATGAGGAGCGCGTTATTCCAGATGGATCTATTAGCTTTGCCGATGGTTGCGTGCAAGCCTTGAGCTCCAATCCTAATGCTTGGTTTATGCGTCAAGTAGAAGGTCTATTAAAAGCTAATGGATATTCCTTAGACTCCACCTATGATGAATTGCCGAAAGCATTACAGAAAAAGGTGATGTACGGTACGACGGATAAGGTAAGCTTCACCTATGAAAATATGAGAGGTGAGATAAAGGAATTCTTTACTGAGTACGAAGGTATTTTACCGATGGTTAAGCGCCGTCATAGTGAAGCCTCTACAGACTCTATGCGTGAAGAATTTGAAAAGTTTATGTCTATTAAGCCGTGTACTACATGTCATGGGGCTCGTCTTAAACCTGAAGTATTAGCTATTACTGTAGGGGATAAGAATATCAACGAAGTAACGCAGTTAACTATTAAAGAAGCACTCGATTTCTTTGGTAATCTACAGTTAACTGAACGTGAACAAGTGATTGGTGCTCAAATTTTAAAGGAAATCAATGCTCGTCTAGGTTTTCTTAATAATGTAGGTCTCGATTACTTAACAATGAACCGTAGTGCAGGCACATTATCTGGTGGTGAAGCACAGCGTATTCGGTTAGCTACACAGATCGGCTCTGGCTTAGTAGGTGTATTATATATCCTAGATGAGCCATCTATCGGTTTACATCAACGCGATAATGATCGACTCATCGATACATTAAAAGGGTTACGTGACTTAGGCAATACCTTGCTCGTTGTAGAACATGATGAAGATACGATGCGTGCTGCCGATTATTTAGTAGATATCGGTCCTGGAGCAGGTGAACATGGGGGTCAAATCATTGCAGAAGGTACTGTTAAGGAAGTGATGAAGGTAGAAAACTCCATTACTGGTCAGTATTTGAGTGGTCGTAAATTTATCGCTCTTCCGGAAGAACGCCGTAAACCAGGTAAGAACTGCATTGAAATTCGCGGTGCTAAGGAAAACAATTTACAAAATGTAAATGTAAAATTCCCTATTGGCTTGTTTAATGTTGTTACTGGTGTCAGCGGTTCTGGTAAGTCTACCTTGATTAATGAAATTCTCTACAAAGGTTTAGCTAATCAATTATATCGCTCTAACCACAAAGTAGGGGCTCATAAAGAAATCCGTGGTCTTGAACATATCGATAAAATCATCAATATTGATCAAAGTCCGATTGGCCGTACACCTCGTTCCAATCCAGCTACATACACGGGTGTATTCGATGCCATACGCGAGCTCTATAGTCAAACACCGGAAGCAAAGATGCGCGGTTACAAACAAGGGCGCTTTAGCTTTAACGTAAAAGGTGGCCGCTGTGAAGCTTGTCGTGGTGATGGTATTATCAAGATTGAAATGCATTTTCTTCCAGATGTATACGTGCCTTGTGAAGTCTGCAAAGGAGCGCGATATAATCGTGAAACCTTGGAGGTTAAATATAAAGGTAAATCCATTGCTGATGTATTAGATATGACAGTTGATGATGCGGTAGAATTCTTTAGTGCCATCCCTAAAATTAACCGTAAGATGGTTACCCTCCAAGAGGTTGGCCTTGGGTATATCCGTTTAGGTCAGGCGGCTACTACATTATCTGGTGGTGAGGCTCAACGGGTTAAATTAGCTACAGAACTAGCGCGTCGTAGCACCGGTAAAACGCTATACATCCTCGATGAGCCTACTACAGGTCTTCATGCTGAAGATATTCGTAAGTTGTTACATGTATTGCAACAACTTGTAGAGGGCGGAGATACAGTTGTTGTTATCGAACATAATTTAGATGTTATTAAGATGGCTGATCACATTATTGATCTTGGTCCTGAAGGTGGTAATCGCGGAGGCACTATCGTGGCAACTGGTACGCCTGAGGAAATTGTTAAGGTGAAAGAAAGCTATACCGGCAAATTCTTAGGTCCTGTATTGGAACAGACTAAGAAATTTATGAAAGCAGCAAAGCATAAGAAATAAAATAGTACATATAATTAAGTTTCTATAAAAGAAAAATCATAAAGAGAATAGACTACATCCTTCAACTCATGAAGGGCATTATTTAAAGAAGTGTGTAAGCTATTCTCTTGTAATCTACAAGGAAAGGAGGAAACATGCCGTCTGAAGAATTACTGGAAAAGGTCAGTCATCTGCCAACGACGCCAGGTGTCTATTTATGGCGTGATCAATATAACCGCATCATCTATGTAGGTAAAGCTATTAATCTGCGCAACCGTGTGCGTTCCTATGTACGTAACGATGCGAACCGCGCACCAAAGGTTACGGCCATGATGAAACGAGCCGTCGATGTGGAAGTCATTCAAACAAAAACGGAGATGGAAGCGCTCATCTTGGAGAATACACTTATCAAGGAGCATGAACCGAAATATAATATTAGGCTTCGTGATGATAAGACGTATCCCTATGTTAAAATATCAGTGCAAGAGGACTATCCTCGAGTATATATGACGCGTCGCCTAGAGCGTGATGGAGCTAAGTACTTTGGCCCTTTTACAGATGTCACATCTGTTCATGTGGTACTGAAATTAATACGACAGTACTATCCATTGCGGACCTGTAAATCTATGAAGGTAGAACGCCCATGCTTACAGTATCATATGCATTATTGCGAGGCACCGTGTTTTAATAAAATATCGGTACCCGATTATCGGAAGTATATTGACGAAATCATAGAACTTTTTGAAGGTAAACCTATACCATTGCTAAAGGAAATTAAATCAAAGATGGAGGCTGCTGCAGAAGATTTGCGCTTTGAAGATGCGGCACGTTATCGTGATCAATTGTCTAGCATTGAAAAGATACAAGAAAAACAACGCATGGTTACTCAACGTGGCGACTTAGACGTCTTAGGATTGGCTGTAGATACATCGATGGCCTGTGTACAGTTGCTATTCATCCGCGGTGGTCGTCTGTTAGGCCGTGAGAATTACTTTGTGCAACATGATGGCGATAGTTCAGAAACCATTATGACGGACTTTATCAAGCAATACTATGGAGATACAAACTTTATTCCTAAAGAGTTACTACTACCTATGGAGAGTACAGATAGGGACTTATTAACGGAATGGTTTACACAGTTAAAAGGTCAACACGTAGATGTATCTGTGCCACAACGTGGCTATAAGATGGATATGATCAAGATGGCTCATGAAAATGCGGAAACTTTCCTTGAAGAACGTCGTCGTCAGTGGCAGCACCAAATCGATAAGACTGGCGGGGCGGTTAAGAAGCTAGCCGAGATTCTCGACTTACCACGTTTACCCGAACGTATGGAGTGTTTTGATATATCTCATACACAAGGAACTGAAACGGTGGCTTCTATGGTTGTTTTTGAAGGTGGCAAGCCTGCGAAGAAAGAATATCGCCGCTTTAAACTGAAAACCACACAAGGTAAACCTGATGATTTTAAATCGATGGCTGAAATCATGGAACGTCGTTACGGGAATGAAACAGACTGGCCTATGCCAGATCTTATTATCATCGATGGTGGTAAAGGTCAGCTCAATGCGGCTTTGCCGTTAATCCGTGCCGTTGGTGTTACAGATGTGCCAGTTATCTCCTTGGCTAAGCGTATTGAAGAGGTCTTTGTAGAGGGACAATCTGAAAGTATCATTTTGAGTCATCACACGCCGGAGCTTCAATTACTTCAACAAATTCGTGATGAAGCGCATCGCTTTGCCATTACCTATCACCGTAAGTTGCGCGGTAAGCGAAATCTTGAATCTATTCTTGACCATATTGAAGGTATCGGGCCTAAACGCCGTAAGGCCTTATGGGCTCACTTTAATAGTTTAGAGGCCATGAAAGAGGCATCTATTGATGAACTTGCAAATGTAGAATCTATGAATTATAAGACGGCAGAAGCGCTATATAATTTCTTCCGTATGTCCAAAGTAGAGAAACAAGAGGCTCTAAAATAAAAAAATCACCTATTGATTACTTACACTTGAGCGTAATCAATAGGTGATTTTATTATTTTACAATAGTTCTAGGTTTGTAATGTTGTATGTAGTATGTGCGAAGTGTAAATAATATACCCGCAACTACTACGCTAGCCAACAACCCAATCCATACGCCAAATGGTCCATAATTAGGATTTTTGGCAAGGGTATAAGCTGTTGGGAAACATACGCCCCAATACGATACGAGGGAGATGTAAAGCACTATTTTTACATCCTTGTAAGCTCTTAGAATACCTTGTAATGGAGTACCGATGGCATCGATAGCGGCAAAGAATACGCCATATCCAAGGAATTGATAAATAAGTTCATATACTTCATCATCATTTGTAAATAGATCCGCAATATTATCCATATGAGTGAACGTAAAGGCACAAATGAGAACGGCTATGATGATGGCTAATACACGAGAAATATAAGAGTATTGGATAGCTTCTATTTTTCGTCCTGCACCGAGTTCATAGGCAACGGCAATGGTAGCGGACATGGCGATACTTAATGGTAAGCAGTAGAATACATTAGTAAAAGAAATGACAGATTGATGAGCTGCTACTACAGCAGATCCAAAGTGAACCATTAAGAGCCCAGCAATGCTAAAGATACTAGCTTCAAAAAAGATAGAAAAACCAATGGGTATACCAACTTGTAATTGTTCACGGATATAGTGAAAATTCGGGCTATGGAAATCTTTATAGATGCGATAGCCTTTTAACTTAGGATGCAATAGAATGACTAAGCTAAATAGAACTAAGTTTGTCCAACAGGCACCAGCAATACCGTAGCCAGCACCAACACCACCAATTTCAGGAAAACCGTAATGACCAAAGATGAGTGCATAATTTAAGAATACGTTAATCACAAAGCTTGTAAAGACGATGGCCATGGAGTAATGCGTTAATCCGTGAGAATCGACAGTGTTACGCAAGGTATTTACCCAGAGTAATGGGAATAAACCAAGTGCAAAGGCTTTCAGATAACTAATACATACCTCGGTGGCGGCCGGCTCAAGATTTAAATATGTCAATAAAGGCCGTAAGCCGAATATACCGATTAGTAAAATTAAAAATGCTAGTCCTGTACCGATGAAAAGGCCTTGATGAAAGATTATTGGAATATCATCTGTTTTCTTAGCTCCTAATAGTTGAGAAATAATTGGTGTGATACCCATTAATGTACCTTGTGCAAAGATATAGAAGAGGAGCCATAAATTATATCCCGTAGCAACACCAGCTAAATCAGTCGTACTATATTGCCCCGTTAAAAAGATGGCGATAAAGGTCGCCCCAATCAGGGAAAATTGAGTGATGCACATTGGAGTAAATAGTTTTATAAACAACCATAATTTTTGCAGTATAGAATATGTTTGATACATACTAACCTCCCTAGTAACGATATACTATACCATATCATAAAGTAGCTTAATTTAATAGCCAAAACCTAAGGGAAAAAGGAATTAAATTTATAAAAAAAATAGAGCCCATATTGTGATTATGTAAGGGGAGAAATGACCTTATATAAACTATCTTATTTAATAAGAAAGAATTATGATAAAAACGTATATATATGTTGATAATTGAATTTTACACTACTTTACTATATCGATTATAATATATATACTATTGTTTTATTCTAAGGAGGATACATTGGACATCTTAACTGTACAAGGCTTATTAGCGATGCTTCAAATCATCGTTATTGATATTTTATTAGCTGGTGATAATGCCATCGTTATTGGTATGGCGGCTCGCAACCTACCCGCACATTTACAGAAGAAGGCGATTTTCTGGGGCACAGCTGGCGCTATTATTTTACGTCTTGTTATGGCATTCCTATTTGTAGAGGCATTGAACAATATTCCTGCTCTTCGTTTAGTTGGTGGTATCCTTCTTTTATGGATCGGTTACAAGCTTGTTGTTGATGATGATAGCGAGCACAATATCGAGGCTAAAGATAATTTGCGCGCTGCTATCATGACCATTGTTATTGCAGATGGAATTATGGGTATTGATAATGTTATTGGTGTAGTTGGTGCCGCTAGTGGTAATATGACATTAGTTGCTGTCGGTATGCTTATTACAGTACCTATTATCATTTATGGTAGTACTTTATTTGTAAAAGTTATCGAACGCTTTCCAATCATCCTTTACGTTGGTGGCGGTATCCTTGCCTGGGTGGGTGCAGCGATGAGTGTGGAAGATAAATTAATTTCACATACCGTAGAACCGTATGCATTACTCATTAAAATTGGTGCTGTTATTCTCGTAGTAGGGGCATCTTTGTTAGTAAAGAAACTTAAAAAATAATGTAATATATCTCTTCTTCTAGTCGTAGGAGGAGAGATATTTTTTTCGTAAAAGTATAGTCATTATAATGAACCTTATAGGCTAATCTTAAGAATAACAGTGGTAGTCTAAGAGCTTTCTTTTAGATGAGAAAATAGAGAATTTGTGGTATAGTTAAGGGATAGTTATAGAATTAGCAGAGTGAATTGAGGTAAGTATAGAATGGAATTTTTAGAAGTTGCAACGTGGATAACGATTAGCAAAATTATTTTGATCGATATATTATTGGCCGGGGATAATGCCGTTGTTATTGGGATGGCAGCGGGTAAATTGGCACCAGAATTACAAAAGAAAGCTGTTATCTGGGGTACAGTGGGGGCTATTGGAATGCGCCTTGTATTTGCCACTCTTTTAGTAGAAGCACTTACTTTAATTCCTCTTATTCACTTAGGTGGTGGACTTGTACTTGTATGGATTGCCATTCAACTCTTAAAAGGTGGAGATGAAGATGCACATATCGAAGCTAAGAATTCCTTAATGGGAGCCATTTGGACAATCATTGTGGCTGATGCGATGATGAGTATCGATAATGTAATTGGCGTAGTTGGTGCCGCTAAAGGACATTTAGAGCTCGTTATTGTTGGTATGTTAATCACTGTTCCAATCATTGTGTTCTGCTCTACACTATTTGCTCGTATCATTAATAAGTTTCCTGTCATCCTTTGGGCTGGTGGTGCTTTATTAGGTTGGGTTGCTGGTGAAATGATTGTAGAAGATCCACTCCTTGTTCCCTATATTCAAGGGGAAGAGTTATTGGTGAAATTTGGAACGGTATTCTTTGTACTCATTGTAACTGGTATGATTAAAATTTGGAAGAAAAGAGACTCGTAATGAATGGTACAAGTCGTACATCTCGTAAGAATAAATCGAAATTTAAACAACAGAATAAAAATCGATCTAATGGGAAACAGAATTCCAATCATTATAATGGACAACAAAATACCAATACTTCTGTATCTAAAAAACAACAAGCTCTTTTAAATGCCCCTGTTAAACTTGGGGACGAAGTATTAGTTACCATTCACGGTATTGGCAGTAGTGGCGAAGGGGTAGGTCGCGTAGAGGACTTTACAGTGTTTGTTCCCTTTGCCTTACCTGGGGAAACAGTGAAAGTATCTATTACTATGGTGAAAAAAACGTATGCTACAGGTAGACTCTTGGAAATCGTTACTATGGCGCCGAATCGGATCGATGCCAGTTGTGATCTTTACGGATTCTGTGGTGGTTGTCAATTACAACATATTACCTATGAAGGGCAGCTTTCACTAAAAACACAAAAGGTGAAAGATGTTATAGAACGCATTGGACATCAAAACCCAGAACTTGTGAAACCCGCATTAGGTCCAAAAGACCCTTGGGCATATCGTAACAAAATGCAAATGCCTGTAGGTGGTACTAAAGGTGATATTCTCATGGGATTTTATGCCATGGGTTCTCACGATATCGTGCAAGGCACGAATTGTCCCATACAAGATGAAGGCAATAATAGCATTGCTCAAGCCTGCTATCAAATTGCTAAAGAATTTGATATCGAACCTTATAATGAACATACAGGCAAAGGTATACTACGCCATGTAATCGGTCGTATTGGACAATCTGGATGGATGGTTATTCTTGTAACCGCAACAGATAACTTACCGCATCAAGAAAAGTGGGTTAAAAACCTGACTGAACGTGTGCCTCAAGTGGAAACAATCGTTCATAACGTGAATGGTAAGCGTACAAATGTTATTCTTGGACCTAAAAATCGCATCCTTTATGGAGATGGGACTATTACAGACCATATTAAAGACTTGCGGTTTACTTTATCACCTCACTCTTTTTTCCAAGTTAATCCAGAACAAACTACAGTCCTTTACGATCAAGCACTAAAATATGCGAACCTAAAAGGGGAGGAAACTGTTATCGATGCGTACTGTGGAACAGGTACCATTTCATTGTTTTTAGCTCATAAGGCAAAACATGTTATTGGCATAGAAATCGTAGAACCAGCTATTAACAACGCTCGTGAAAACGCCCGACGCAATGGCTATGATAATACAGAGTTTATCGTCGCCGATGCGGCTGTAGAAATGCCAAAACTCTATAAAGCAGGCGTACGACCAGATGTCATCGTATTCGACCCAATCCGAGCGGGCTGTAAAGAAGAAGTACTAACCTCTGCTGCAGGTATGGAACCAAAACGCATTGTCTACGTATCCTGTAACCCAGCAACTATGGCGCGTGACATTGAAATCCTCACACACTATGGCTATGAACTAGAAGAAGTACAACCTGTTGACATGTTCCCTATGACAGCACATGTCGAAGCGGTGGCTTTGCTTACTAGAAACGAAGTGACGCAGTAAGTATTAGTACTGGTTATGTAAGAGCGGGAGAGAAATTCAATTATAGTAAATTTTATAGGAAATATAATAATGGGGTTAGTAAGTTGGTTAATTATAAATGGAGATGATTCTTTGGCTAACCATGCATATAGAGATAAAGAAAGACAAGATTTAATACTAGCAAGTGAGGCTCTTGAAGAAAATAGGGATAAATCTTTTTATTGTCCAAATCCGCTATGTAATAGTAAATTATTTGTATGTGCTGGTGATGGCTCTCGGAAAGCATATTTTAGAGCAACTAAATCTGCGTATAAACATATTGCTAATTGTCCTTATGCAAATAGTTCAGTCGCTTTTGATGACAATAAATTTAATGAATTAAATTTTTCTTTTGAAAATGCGATGCAAAATCTTTTAGTTAAGAAGAATCCGAAAAATTCAAGTGGGAATTCTAAAAAATCTTCATATGGTGAATATTATAATCTCACACTCAGTACAATAAAGCAGATATATTCTATATGCAAACGATTTCCTCCTAATTACTCATATGGAAATGAGAAAATTGGAAGAATGATTTTAGATGATAGAACTGCATACTGGTATCCTAAAGGTGTTTTCGGCTTTAAAATAATTGAGTCTTGTGTAAAAGGTCGCTTTTACGATAGTGATAAAAATGAGATTTATTTAGTAGCCCCTGTAGCAAATCCTAATTATCATTTTATATTATCTATTTCTGATATAAACCTTTATAAAAAGATAAGAAATATGGTATTTGAAAATAAAGATAAATTTATTATAGTTGCTGGAGACTGGAAGGCGTCAAATTTAGGCTATGGTTATTTTGAAACAAGAATATATAGTGATAGACAAATAACTATTTAAATTGATATTTTATAAACTATTATGAGACTATTTCTTCTTGTAGATAAATAATATAAGTCGTATCTTTTAAAGGAGTAAGAAAATGGAGCTTCGATCACTTGCTAGGATATCTTTACCTAAGGACGAGTATGTTTACTTGTTGGGGATGGCTATTTCAGTATTTATCTCTAATAATGGTTTTATTATAGAGAACATTATTAATACAGATAGTGATTATTCTTGGTATGACTTGATTGATAAAGAATCAGGCCAACTTAAATCGCCTATTGCTCAAACAATTACGAAAAATGCTGGTGCAGAAATAGCCGAGTTATTTTCAGATATTGTTTATAAGAGAAATCGCATCATTCATAGTTTCAGATGTACGTCATCTAAAGAAGAGCAAATTTTAGCTACAAAAGATAGAATTACCAATCAACAATTTTATATAGATGAGCATTATTTGATAAATTTTATAGAGTTGAATAATAAACTATCTCACTTATTGCATGAATATCGTGGATATTAAAATAATCAATAATGATATTTTGTTGTCTAGACTAAAAGCCCTTCACTTATCTGAAGGCTTTTACTATACATTCATACTTATAAATGTAATATAATTAGAATAAATAGATGTATTGTATTCGATGAGGTATGTGTTATGGAATCAATCTTAGATATTCATGAGATAATGCACCTATTGAGTATGTGGCGACCAATATTTCATTCTGAAGCAGACTTTCAGTTTAGCTTAGCTTGGCTCATAAAAAAGAAATACCCTGATTGTGAAATTCGATTAGAATTTGTGCCTGAATTTAATCCTAGCTTACATCTTGATATTCTTGTTATATTAAATGGTAAATGGATTCCTATTGAGCTTAAATATACGACAAAAAGATGCATTAAAACTATAAATGATGAAGTGTATGTGTTGAAGGAGCAAGGGGCTAAGGATCAAGGCTGCTATAATTATTTAAAAGATATTATGCGTATAGAGGAGTTCAGGGATAAGACTAGTAAATTTATTGAAGGTTATACTATTAAGATAACTAGTGAGATGTCTTATCTAAAGCCTCCGACAAAGGTAAATTGTACATATGCTGAATTTTCTATTGAGAATGGTTCTATTAAAACTGGATGCATGAATTGGGACGCTAATACAGGAAAAGGAACAATGCGTGGAATGGAAGCACCCATAGTATTAACGGGTATGTATCCCATAAACTGGAAAGAGTATTCTAAAGTTGATAATACTAATAGTGGTACTTTCATGTATCTTGTAAATACAATTAGTAAGAAAAATTAGGAGATATATATGTTTAAACCAGTTCGTAAAAAGATAAATGAAATAGACCATAGTGCTGCAGAAGCTTTATTACAATCTAATCGTCGTGGAATTATTGCTATGAATGGTGATGAGAGCTATCCGTATGCTATTCCTATCAATTATTTTTATGATTCTGATAAGAGGAAAATTTACTTTCATGGAGCTAAAGCGGGTCATAAAGTAGATGCATTGAAAACTTCAGATAAGGTATGTTTTACCGTATATGGTAATGAGCGTATTGATGAATCTGAATTCTGGGCACCGTATGTACAAAGCGTAGTTGTGTTTGGGCGGTGTCGTTTATTAGAGGCTGGACCAGAATCTATAGAGCGATTAAAAGAATTTGCTATGAAGTATTATCCTGATGAAACTTTAGCTGATGAACAAATTGCTCGTAATGGGAGAGCAACACAGATGTTTGAAATCACCATTGAGCATATGAGTGGAAAACAAGTACAAGAAAAATAATAGATTAGCCCTTCACATAGGCGAAGGGCTTTTACTATACACTCATACTAGTAGATGTAATATAATTAATATCAATAAGTTATAAGATATTTGAGGAGTATTAGTATGACATTGAAGCCTAGAGAGGTATGTGAAAAAGCGTGGCAAGATATAGCGAGTCATTTTCCAGATTTTAAGGTGACCGGTAAAGGTCAGAAGTTAAAGAAAATCTCTAAAAATAAAGATCTTACCTTTGAAATCTGTTTTCAGGCTAACAGAAATAATTATGCGTGTAGTGTAGAATTTGTTCCACATATTTTTATTTATTCAAAAGATATGAAGAAGGCTAATTATCATAATGGATTTGTTTATGGCGGAGAGCTTGGAAGCTTATTAAATAGAAAAGCTTGGCACTGGTGGCAATTAGCAGGAGCAAGCTATCAGTATACTGTAGATGAAGTTAGCAAATTACTTGAGGAACATATCATGCCAATATTTGATGATTTTGAAGATACAGAAAGTAATATTGAAAAGTTTATAGATGGAGATATAATTGATCATAATTTACTGTATTATATTTATCACTTTGGTGGAAAAGCTAAGGCTGAGCAGTATTTTAATAAGATAATAGAAAAAGATAAGTTAAGCAGTAAATATATTGGCTTTTATAATCATTTGAAAGACTTGCCGAAGGAAAGTATCTTATTAGATGAAGGAGAGTTTTATGGAGCTGATATGGTTAAGTTTGCTTTTATCAATGGACTCGAAATAGACAAATAATAGAGAAGCCCTTCGCATAGTGATATGTACCCCCTTTACTGGTTGTCCAGTAAAGGGGGTACATATCATATATGAAGGGCTTTTACTATAATTTGACCAATGATTACTAGAATTTAAACTTCATACTTGCGGAGTATGTACGACCGGCTGTTGCTTCATCATTAAAGAATATGCGGTTAAATACATTTTGAATACCAAACTGCAATGTCGCCTCTTTAGAGAACTTATAATTCATAGCTATATTAGAAATAAAGTAACTATCCTCAGAACCATATTGACCAGTAATGTCATCTACAGATTGACGACGACTTACATATTGAGTATCCCAAAGTGCATTCCATTTGCCACTAGTATATTCAAGCCCTGCATGGAATATATGTTTAGGAATATCATAATTTACTTCCGTATATTCGTTAGTATTTGTATTAGGAAGTTCTTTGTGTTTAATACGGCCCATTTGCCAAGTATAATTTCCAAATACAGACCATTTTGATGATAATTTATGTCGAACTTCTAGTTCTACACCACGGCGAGTTTCTAGGTCCACATTATTATACATTTTATAATCTACATCACCATTACGATCATAATAGGTTACATATTTTATTTTGTCTTTTGTTTTTACATAGAATCCAGATACATTTAATGTTGTTTTTGTATTCCATTCTTTTTTTAGACCAATTTCAAATGAGTCAGACCGTTCTGGATCTAAGTTAGGATTGGCTTTTACAATATCACTATATCGATACACTTGGCTCAATGGAGGTGGGTTAAAGGAGTGTCCGTAAGAAGCATACACGTTCAAAGAGTCATTCAAATAATGTTCAATAGCCAATCTAGGACTCAATTCTGTATATGTGCCTTCTCCATGATTTACGGTGTCATATTTTTTATTAACCTTATCATACGTAACGTGTTGTCCATGGTACTTTTTAAATCGGTCTATACGAAGCCCTGTATAAATTGCCCAATCATTATTAGGTCGATAAGTATCTTGTATGAATAATGCTAGATTGTTAGTAGCGCCTTTGTTAATTTCATACAATCCACCTGGATATGTTGTAGAATCAAAAGAGGAATGATTTCTCCAATTTGTTAGTTCTCTTCGTTTTTGATCAAAGTTTTCTTTTTTCCAGTTTAATCCAGCAACAAGAGTATGTTTACCCATACGGTCCCAGATTTTTTGTACATCTAAGTTAATTGTTTTTCCAGGGTAGAAGGAGTCATCGCCAGGTCCATTATAGTTTGGTGTGTTTGGACTATTAGGACTAGAGAATCCGTCTTTCTTGCGATCCAATACA
This sequence comes from Veillonella parvula, assembly GCF_902810435.1. Taxonomy (GTDB): domain Bacteria; phylum Bacillota; class Negativicutes; order Veillonellales; family Veillonellaceae; genus Veillonella. The sequence continues at coordinate 1,332,416 of NZ_LR778174.1, read as the reverse complement.
TTAAAAATAACTTGTAATTTGCTCTTGTCATTTTTATATTGTAAATTATGAGCGTGATATTCTTTCAATCCATCATAGCCTAAATATCTACTTGTTCTAAGAGCCACATATTTTTGATCATTTATTTTGATGTTTCCTGAGAAAACTGGTTTACCATTTACTGTAATCGTACTCATAGGATTTTCATAGGCATATCTATTTTTTGTGTATAGATATGAATATGTTAAAGCTTCCTTGTCACGTAGATTCATCGTTATATAGGTTGAAAGACTTTTATTATTATATGACTTATTACCTCGACTACCTAATAGATAGGCACCATCTTTGGTTTGTGGTACAGGATTATCAGGTGTCACTGTTTTTGTATTAGGTTTGATTTTTGCTGCTTTGCCAGTAATGAAGAAACCTGGATATCCATCGGTACGTCTTTGTTCAAAAGACATACCAACAGCAACACGATCTGATACACGAGCGTCAAAGCCTAACTCGTCATTCAGTGTTCCATGAGAGCCATATCCAACTTGACCATGCCAATGAATGTCTTTTACGGATTGTTTTGGTTCTGCTTGTTTCGTTTGTATGCTGATAACACCTGCCACACCTCTACCACCATATAAAGAAGAGCTAGGGCCACGTACTAGCTCAATTCGTTCAATTGAATGTACCGGTATAGCTTCCCAATCAACACTATTATTAAATGTATTATTCATTGGTACACCATTAAGTAGTACTAATGTATTGGTAGAGTCAAATCCACGGATTTGTAAGCCGCCATTGGCTTTTTGGCTTTTATAAACACCAGGCAACATTTGTAGAGCATCTGCTACCGTATCAGCTCTTCGCGCTTCAATATCTTCCGTTGTTACAACAGAAACATACAATGTCTTCCATTGTTCTTGTAGCTGTCACAGTCACATTATAAGTTGGTAATGGTACAGGTTCATCTGTTACATTCTTGTCAATGGCATTTACAATTTGACCACTCATAGCCGTTAAAATCATGGAAAATAATAGAGCTTTCGAGGTAATGGTTTGATTGCAACCACTTGCTTTTTTCTTACATTTACTTTTTCTCATACACACAACCCTTTAATAAATAAAAATACACTATTTTAAGTATATCATTGAAATATGTTTCTGAATATTATCATGTTATGAATACTACTTATATTAATATGAATATTATTAAGGGGGTTGTAGAGATATGTAAGTAGGTTAAAGAGTTTAATCCATCTTTTATTGATTATGTGTATTTTTAATATATTTGAGGTGATTACTATGGCAGTTTCTAATTTAAGAGCTACATTAATATGTCCAATAGAAATAGTATGGGATACAGTGACAAATCTGAATGATTATTCATGGAGAAGTGATTTAAAAGATGTAAGAATTATAGATGAGCATAACTTTATAGAGATTACAAAGGATGGTATTGAAACTTATTTTAAAATTACAGAATGTATCAAATACCAGTCATGGATATTTGAGATAGAAAATAAAAATATTAAGGGTACTTGGGTTGGAAAATTTTATGCGGAGGGAGATAAAACGATTCTAGATTTTACAGAAAATATTGTTTCTAAAAAATCAATACTTAAGCCATTTATAAGCTTATATTTGAAACGACAACAAAAAATATATTTTAGAGATTTAAAAGCAAAACTGAATTGTGAAGAGTTTGACGCTGTTAGATAATATTTATAAGATTAGTTTTATCAAAATAGAAGGTGGTGCGTTTTGTGGCTGAGGTTAGATTTGAAAATCTTCGAAAGTTATTAAAGAGTATGAAGGAAAATGAATGGATAATCGATACTTTTTGGTTTAAGTATAAGAGTGAAAATTATGTAGTAATTCTTAAAGTGTATAACGAAAACGAGAGAAAACCAAGTGATTATGCAAAAGTAAAATTAGAATTTATTAGAGGCAATAATGTTAAAGATTCTATTCATGCTTATGCAGATTTTTGGGAAATATATTTTAATAGTAGAGATGAGTTCGCTAAATTTTTTAATATCAATAGAAGCGATGCTAATCGTGACTTATTTATTGATTTTTCGAAAATTTTTGCAAAGTTTATACCTGTTAAGAAAATAGAGGAAAAGAGCGATTTGCTTAGGAGATTAGAAGGTTCAAGATGTGAAGGTAATAATCCTGATGCAATATTTTGTTATGATGTTAAACGTAATGGGAGTACAAATGGTCATAAGAATACTAGAACTATAGAAAATAGTAATAAGGCTCGTACTTTAAGATCTTTTTTATATTATAAATATAGAGAAGATCAGAATCTTAGTTTTTATTTTTCTCCTAATCCAAGTGATGAAAAGAGTGATGAAGAGATTATCTGTCAAGTTGCCAAGCGTCATGGTAAATAGACTATCTGTGGAATGCAATTTTTAAATGTGCATGGATTAAAATTTATTAATGTTCTTGTTATTTCGTTATGAAAAGATAAATTGAGATTTTAGAATTGTATTTGATATATGATAGCCTTTCGCTTATACGAGGGGCTTTTACTATACAATCATACTTATAAATGTAATATAATGTAATTAGTGATAATCATTTTAAAAATATAGTTCATGGGAGAGAGACATGATAGAGATAAAAGATTTAGGTACTTTTGAATCTGTGCCTAAAATAGTGACGGATATTATTGAGGGTAATCTACTTGCACTTGTGTCGGCGTTGGCGGCTGGTTGGGATATTCATGAAGTCATAGAAAATGATGAATATAGTGAGCATACACCCTTAGAATTAGCTTTAGTCATGTGTTGTTTGCCAAGTGTTCAATGGTTAGTAGAACATGGTGCTAATCTTAATGAGGCAGAAAATCCTAGTTTCTTATTAGCTGTTAGATATGGTAATAAAGAGATTATAGATTATGTTGTGGCTCATGGTGCCAATGTTCATGCTTTGAACCGTGTGAAAGTAGATGCTTTTCAAGCTGCCTTATATGGCAAGAAATATAATCACTTACAGATTATTCATGACTTAGGCCATACGGTACAGCAATATGGTGGTCGAGCTTTCAGAAATGCCATTACAGATAGAAATTATGAGGTCCTAGATTTTTTCATCCACAATGGTGTAGATATTAACTACAACAAGCCTGATTCTGTATATCCCTTTAAACCAACCCCATTGTGTGTAGCAGCTCGGTATGTAGACTTAAAGATGTGTAAATACTTGGTAGAACATGGTGCTGATGTAACCATTACGGAAAAGGATGGTATGCGTCCCTATAGCATTGCCATTGAAAAGGGCGATATGGAAATGGCAGAGTATTTTAAATCTTTAGAGCCTGCTGAGTTCCATGATATACAGAATAAGATGGATCAGTTAAAGCCCTTTAAATTACCAAAAGCATTAGTAAATTTTTTAGAGGGCGATCATCTTTACTTTGAATTACCAGACTCCGATTTTATATCTATAGAGTTCTTCCCACTTATTGATACGATTCCATTTAAATTAGGTCGTCGTAATCTATTGCGTTTATCTAAAGAACTAGGCGAGTATAATGAGTGGCAAATTGTGTGGGATCCTAAAAGTAAAAAGATTAGTTGTTATGATATAGAACATCAAGAGTTACGAGAACTTTGTAAATTTGATGAATTTATGGCGGATATGTCAGGTCAATTAGAAACTTTATTTTAAAATAAGGTAATTTTAATATGTAGTTAAGGAGAATAGGATATATATGATAGCTGACTTCGATAAAACATATACTGATTGGTCAATTGATGTAGGTACTTATAAATATGAAGGTATTACACTGAATGAAGTTGAGCAAAATCTATATGCTATTCAAGATCAAGAGCAAGATTTTGTAGTTATATTACCATTAAATGCAATCTTAATAGATAATAAAAAGTATAACTTTGTACAAGTTTGTAGTGATCAAGATACTGATTTATTACATACAGAAATTAGTGTAACTAATAATGGTGAGAAAGGCGCTATTATATATGGTAAAAATGAGCAAGGCCCCCAAGAGGTATTACAGATAATAGCAGATTTTATTGCACATCATAAGGTGCCAGCATTAGATAGTTGGGAAATAGTGTTAGATTTAAGACCGAAGATGGAAAGCTATGTGAAGGGTACAAATGATAACTAATTCTGCAATATATGATGAACAGTTAAGACAATATACCATATCCTACGAAGGAATACAGTTTTGCTGGGATGAGAAACCAACAGATGCTAATTTAGATACGGCAAAGTTATTAGCTGTTAATTACCATAAGAATATAGATACAATTGTTACTTTCATCTATAACGAAATAAGCGATTGGTATGGGACGATAACCATTGAAGAAGTGAAAAGACGTATTGGTACGCCTATTATTGAACCCGAACGTGATGCTGTAACCTATTGCGAGCAAACCTTTGATGATACCCATATCTTTTCCTTTACATTTTGGGATGATGAATTTAAAGATTTGCATTATTTTGCCATAGATGGCTAATATATTCTTAATGTTTTCCCCATTATAACGTATATGTGGAGCTTATTATGCTATATACACCGAATAACCTTTTGTATAAGTATATTCGCTATCGATTTAGACGGATTCAGATTCAATGCAATATGGTATATGATGTAACACCAGAGGAAGAACATGAGATTTGTCGTAATCTGTTAAAAAAGAGAGCGAAGATATTGATTCCTGTTGGCATATTATATTGTTTGATCTTTGCTGTAAGTTTCGTTTGGCTATTAGGAACTAGTGAAGAACTAAACCCCGTAATGCAATGGGAAGTAAGCGTAATAGACTATGTTATACCCATTATAAATACCATTGATTTTAAATGGTATGCATATTCACTTGACCTATTGCGAGTAGCAGTTATTTTAGCCCCTATAGCGATTATAAATGTATTTCCTTATATCATTTTTTCCTATATTGTTGATACCATTTTGTTACGACGCAGGGTAAAAGTTTTAATTAAAGAATATTCCACTGATGAGAAACTATTTGGTTAAAATAATCTATTTAACTAGGAGAGAGTATTATGAGTAATCTAAAAGACTTTGATTGGAACGGATTTTGGAACGATGTTGATTATGCATTTGAATCCTATATAGGTAAACCTGTTACTGATGAGGATATTAAAGCAGCTGAAGCAAATCTAGGGTATACATTGCCGGCAGCTTATATTGAGTTACTTAAAAACCATAATGGTGGTGTAGTAAATAAAAATTGTTTTATCAATGATAATAGGGATTGTGTATATATAACAGGTATATATGGCATCGATAGAGATAAGAAATACTCTCTTTTAGGTGAGATAGGGAATGAATTTTGGATTTCGAAAGTAAAATATCCCCCTATCGGTGTCGTTGTAGCCGATACGATTTCTGGTGGGCATGACATGATTTTCCTCGATTATCGTGAGTGTGGTCCTATAGGCGAACCTAAGGTTGTCCGTGTAGACCAAGAATGTGATTACTCAATTACTCTATTAGCAGATAACTTTGGTGATTTTATTAAGGGCTTATATATCAGTATAGAAGACATTACGAACGAAGAGTTTCAAGAATTAAGTGATGCGGAAAAGGTTAAGTTCCTTAATGGTCAAGAGGATATCGATATCAAGCGTGCGATGGAGCTGTTAATAATATAGGCATCGATAATTTGTCCTCTATATTGCTAAGCACCTTAGGACGTATGTATAACAATAATGGACGGGCAGCAGAGGCTATCGATTTATTTAATCGTATAGATGAGGCACATCGTGATTGGTCTTGGTATTATCGTTGTGGCTATGCTCATGCGATGTTAGGATGTGGTGAATGTTACGAATCTGAACATGTACAGAAGGCATTACAGTTAATAGAGACAGGCATAAAAATGACGAAAGAAGCTCACTTAGATAAACAGCTTGGTTGGTGCTGTGAAGTAGTAAAGTATCAACTATTTAAAATTAAGCCAAAAGAGTACAAGGAGGATTATCCTGTGATATTTGAAACCATTAAGAATCTTTTTGATAAGAAAAATAGTAAAGATACTACAGAAGGTAAAGCTACTACGGAAGGTAAAGTTACTGGAGATATTAATGAATGCGAAGAAGATAACTATCCTACATATGATGTAGTACATTGGGTATTTAATAAGCAAACATATAGCAGAGAAGAGTTTTCCAAAGAATACAATGAAAATGTAAAGAAATATGTAGATGATGAAGCAGATGACGACGATAGATTAGAAGAACCGGAAATTCTAGTAACCTATGAAGCTTGGATTGAAAGTGAAGATCAACTTTTTGATAATGAACGTGTTACCGATGAGGAATTACTTGAAGAAGATAAAGAAGATGGCATGTGGCAGGTAGAAATTATGGCTCATCTTGTGGCGGATAATGGTACATATTTTACTAGAGAAGAATTGCTCTTTAAATTGCATAATTTAATGGCTAATAAAGAACTTGGTGATCACGTATTCTTTGAAGGTATTGAATACGAAGGTCATGAATGTGAAGGTTACGGACTTATAGATAATGAAGATAGTATACCTGTATTCTTTATTGTTTGTGGTAGCTAGTTTCTAAATAATGTTAACTATAAGACTATATTTGTAATACGACAGGATGTGGCATAATGACATTAACGGTTGAACAATTTAAAGCACTTTCTGATATAGAGCAATTACAAACTGTTAAAGATCTTAATGATACTGAACAAGTAGAAACTATTATTGATGTGTTAACTAGTGTGGGCACAGAAAATTTATCTATATCTCTGTTAGGTGAGCTCGGTAGAGCTTATAACAATAATGGCAATGAAAAAGAGGCAATTAAGGTATTAGAGTCTATTGATGAAAAATATCGTGATGCGGTGTGGTATTATCGCTGTGCCTATGCGTATGGAGCCATTGCTTTAGATAATAATGAATCGTATACATCAGATATTATGAAACAGATGCTAAGATTAGTAGATCAGGGCGTACGTTTAGCTCAGGAAAAGAATCTGGATGATATAAAATCGTACTGTTTTGAAGTCATTGATATGTGCTATATGCAGATGGACTTTGAACAGTGTGAAGCAGAGTATCCTGAGTTATGTAAAGCTTATAGCAATTATGTAGCAGAGAAAAAGAAGAAACGAGAAGGTGTACCTCGTCATCGGACCATTACTATTGAAGAAATCCAAGCTACAGATGATATGTGGACTATCAATGAGCCTGCGTATTGGACTATCAATATTTATGGTTCTTATGATGACTATTTAGAATCTGCTAAAGGTTTTACTTTAGAACAGCGATACCTTAATGCTATATCTTGGTACTTCGCAGAGGTTAATAATGGTGGTCATCATCAGTTCTTCTATAACTCTACGGGTATTGTATGGAAGGATGCTCTAGCTGGCTTACGCCTCTTCAAGATGGATCCATTAGCAGATAATTTACAATCTGTAATCGATTATTTTGGTGGGTCCATTCCATTTGATAGGGAAGAACGATGGACCATTTTGAAAGACTGGGAAAATGAAGAGGAGTTGTTCGATTTTCTCGATAAAAAAGATGATGTAGTATATGAATATGATGGAATCTATGAAGAATCATTCGTACATGAACATCCTGAATTATTTGTATTTGATGGTACCTATAAAATTCCCCAATAAGTAGAACTAAATTACTAAAATTATGATTCTATTTGCAAATTATTTGCTATTAAACTTTGTTATATGATGTTATATGATTATAGGAACTGAATTACTATGAATATATGTAATATTATTCATTTGTTGAAAGCGGAATCTGGAGATTGTGTGCTTCTACAATTAGCAAATAAAAGATGTATTTTGATTGATTGTGGATATAAATCAACGTATGAATATGAATTAAAGCCATTATTATTAAGATTATCTAGTGAAGATTATGTAATTTCGCTTCTTATTATTACCCATTATGATGAAGATCATATTGGAGGGGCTATTTCATTTTTAAAGGATAATGGTGATAATTTAAATCCAAATATAATTCAGATTGAAGAAATATGGTTTAATGGGATTTTTAATCTGATAAAACATAGTACTATATTACAAAAACATGTTGTCGAGAAATTATCAAGTAAAAATGAAGAAAAATATGGTAAGGTTTTTGAACAATTTTTAGGTCTCATAGGTTCTGGAGCGGGATTGATTTCTGCAAATTTGGCACAGACATTTGAATTGCTATGTGAAGAAAATCATTATAATCTCAATTCTATCAATGATGGAAGACCAATAGTTGAAGGTGTTAGATTAAAACAAGGAGAGTATTCTATTAGATGTTTAAATCCTAATCAAAAACTATTATTAAACTTAGAATCTTGGATTAATAAAGTTTGTATTGATTCTTTAGGCCCCAATTATGAATTGAAGAAAAAGGATTTTTTAACTTTTTTACAAAATATGCTCTTAAGTATGGGGCGTGAAGCCATATCTGATATTCCAGTCTCACAAATTGGTGTATCACCAATAGATATAGATTCTTGGATTGGAACATCTTCATTAGCCCCAATGAATGATGTTAATCGTGCATCAATTGTTGTTGAGATGTCATATAAAGGTAGAAAATTTCTTTTTATGGCAGATTCTGAAAGTTCTGATTGGATTAAAGTCGCTAGTAATAAATATGATTTTGTTAAAATTTCTCATCATGGAACAACTAAACCCAATATTGCTTTATTAGAGAATATTAAATTTAATAAAGCATTCATTTCTACAAATGGCCGTCGCAATCACCCTGAAGACGAATTTTTAGCAAGACTTATAAAATCGGATGTTTCTGAACTTTATTTTAATTATGATATTAGAAGAAAAGCAATTTTATCTAATTTAGAGCTAACTTATAAATACAAGACTTATTTTGGGAAATCTAAAATATACTTTTAATGATTTGGAGTAAGACATGTATTCAAATATTGTGAAGATAAAACAAGAAGAAGTTGAAAAGTATGGTACCGGTATAGTAATTGATAGTTGTACTGTAATTACGGCTGAACATGTCATTTCACCTGATGAACGTGTTAATGTTGAATATCTAAATGAAACTTTTAAGGGTGATGTTATTTTTCATGGTAATGATATAGCATTAATTAAAATACATGATTTAAAATTTAAAGATTTATTTTATGAGCAATCAGATACTTTATTTTTTACTGATCAAGAAATTTTTTCTGAAGAAGATAGAGTGGAAATAGAAGGTTATAGATCATATTTACTTATAGAACATTCTTTAAGTGGAAAAGGTATATATCCTAGTAATAATACACTCATACATTGTGACTATGAAGTTGGAAGTATTATAAAGGGGAAACTTCAAGATTATAGTGGTCTTTCTGGATCCCCTATAATTCTTAATAGTCGAGCCGTGGGGATAGTTCAAATACAAGTTACGGATCAATCTGGTGTATTGGGAATTGGATTTACATCTATAAATAAGTTTAGACAATATTTGCCTGGTGAAGCGATTACTCAAAGTAAATATATAGATGAACTTTTAGATACTAGTAAAAGTCAAACATTATGTGAAATTGAAAAAAATAAGAAGAGCGCGAAATATATCCCTAGTATCTTTGTGGAAGATGATATTTTTAAAGAGAATATGAGATACTTTAGTGATCCAATTTTATTTTTAAGTAAATCAATTGATGAATTACAATCATTAGATTATTCAAATATAAATAAAGTTTTAAAGGGCGAAGAGATTTCTTTTGCAGAATATTCAGAAAAAATTTCTCCTAATAATTTTTTTAATCAATTGAGCAATGTAGATGCAAAAATAAAACATTATATTAATATAATTGAAATAGCTAAAAAAAAGATTGATTATAACGATTCAGAGAATCTTGAAGATTTTTTTATTCATAGAAGTATGTTTAATAATTCTATTGAATTTAAGCTAAAACAAATAGCTAATTACTTGGAGTTTATTTCTAAACGTATAGTAGTAATTACTAATAATGCTGGCCAAGGTAAAACTAATTTTTTATGTGATTTTACATCTAATTTTCTTGTAAAAAGAAATATTCCAACATTCTATTTCAATGCTTCAAGCTTTATTGAAAATCCGGCAACAGAAATATTAGAGGTAATTACTATAAATAATCAATGGGAAAAAGAGTATGTTAAAAAGTCATTGATGAAACTGTGGGAGATAACAGGAACTTTTATTGTTATTGTAATTGATGGTCTTAATGAAAATACAACACTTAATAATTTTGGAAACTATATAAAATCATCAATTTCAGAATTATTAAAGTATCCTTATATAAAAATAATTTTATCTACAAGGAATGAAAAGTATGATGAGCGTTTCGGTATGCTATCCGATGATAATTTTGGAAGACAATTTTGTAGAATGAATATGAGGCAATTTAGGTCTGATTTATCTAAAAAAAGAATTTTCAAGGGCTATTTAAAGTTTTTTGATGTAGAAATTTTAGAAAGTACATTACCAGAGGCAGTCTATGATCAATTAACTAGAGATACTCTATTGCTTAGATTTTTTTGTGAAGTCAATAAAAAGAAACGTCAAGTACATTTATATGATATATACAAATATTCTTTATTTCAGAAATATTATGATTTAAAAAAATTAGAGTTAATTAATAGTGGGAATCAAATTAATGGAAATCTATTTGATAAACTTATAGAACACATTGCTGAGATTATGATTGATACTAAAGAATTTTCACATATACGATTGGATGAACTAAATTCAGAAGATTTACAAATTGCTTATCAATTATTGGAATCCGATGTAATTTTTAAAACAGAATTTAGATTAAAAAAGGGATTTGTAGAGGATGTTGATGAAATAATAAGCTTTACTTTTGATGAGTTTCGTGATTATTGTTTGACTCGATATATAGTACGTTTAGAAAAGGCAGCTGAGATTTTCCCAAAATTTTGGAGAGATATGCATGATAATAAGTGGAGTATATTAGAAGGAGTACAAAAGTATATCTTTTTCCTATCAAGAACTGAGTCATCAGAAATTGAAAATATCATTAAAAAGTATTCAAATTATAGTTCTATATATTGGAAAAATATATGGAACTTAGAAGACTCATATATCAGGGAGGATGATATTCAATTATGGAAGAAGCATCTTTTTAATGGAGGTCCTTATAGTATACAAATATGTAAATTTTTAATAAATCGTCGAGATCGTGGATATTTTAAAAATAGCTCTATTGATGTGTTGTTTGATTTTTTACTAGAGTTTTCTAAAACTCCTGGAAAATATGATGTGATTATTCGAAAGTTGTTTCCATTTAAAATAAATAATAGATATGAACAAGCTTTTAGTTATAATAATTATGTGATATTGGGTGATGAGTTTATTAAAAGATCAATTGATAATTTTGAGATTTTAGTAGAGCGAAGAAATTATGTTGATGCGTTAAAATTATCGATATTTATTTATCATATAATGCCCAATTTAATTAATGACTTATGGCAAAAAGCTTACTCTATCATTCCATCTGAATCTTTAGAAATACTTGAAGAATACGTTGGTATTAATAATACATATATATTTATAAAAAAGAATGTGAATGATATTCTTTCAGTTTTAAATGAAGCTAACTGTAATAATAGAATTTGTAATTTAAAGTCTCATATAATAGAGGATAATTATAGAAGTATTTTTGATCAGCTAACTAATATATGGGAGAAATAAGATGTGTATAATTATTAGATTAGATGAAACATATTACTTAAAAGTGAAGTCAGATATTACACCAGAATTTATTATTAAACAAATAATTAAAAATTGTGGAATGCGAAAAGACTCTTTTGGTGAATATTATGTTAAGCGCATTTTAAATAATATTTTATCAGGTGGTATAAATTTAACTGAGTTTTATGAAAAATATTACAAAAATGAGTATTCATCTTTTATACAATTCTTATACAATAAAGAATTAATTGACTATGAGGATATTGAAAAATTATCTTTTAAGGATAATGAGATATTATGGAAGCTAAATCCTTATAGCAATAGCTATAATATACAGAATCTTATAGAGTTTAATGATGAAATTCTAATAATTATTAATCGGTTATTGGTAGAGGTTAGTTATGAAGATTAGAAATGGTTTTGTAACAAATAGCTCATCTACATCATTTATTATTTCTACAAAAAATGATCTTAATAAGTCCTCTTTTCTAGAATCTATTGGAGTAGAAAATAAATGTATACTCAATAAGTTTTTTGAAGATTTATTTGACTCTATTGAGGTAAATAAAAGAAATATTATCGATGTTATAAAAGAGGATCCCCATTGTATAGATATAGAGAATTTTTTGAAACAAGAAGGTTTTAATGAAAATACTATTAGCAAAGTAACAGAACTTATAAATATGGGTCAAGATGTTTTTTTTGGTACATTTCGATCTGATGCTGAGACAGTTGCAGAAGTATATTTTTGTTGTGAAAGTTTTATAGTATGTGAGGATGATATTTACTTTAATGGAAATATTAGTGGATGGTAATGCGTTTTATTAGTGATAAATATGGTTATAAAGCTCTATTTGATGAGAATACTGGAAAAACTATTCGTTTAGATGGAGCTGATAATTGTAATAACTGGAAAAAATCAGGTCCAGAATTACTTGATATTTCTATTACAAATTATTGTGAAAGAAACTGTTCATTTTGCTATAGAAATTCTAGTAAAGTTGGCAAACATATGAGTACTTCTTTATATAGAGATATCATTAATGAAGCAAAAGAATTAAAAGTATTTCAAGTAGCATTAGGAGGAGGAAATCCCAACCAACATCCTGATTTTGTTGATTTTTTAAAAATTGCTAGAGAAAATAATATAATACCATCATATACGACAAATGGAGATGGTATGACTTCAGAAATTCTAGATGCTACTAAGGTATATTGCGGTGCTTTGGCCGTTAGTTGGTACGAACCATATAATAATGCAATAACACTTATTGAAGAATGTTTTAATCGTGATATTAAGGTAAATATTCATTTTGTATTAGATGCGGATAATATTTCGAAAGCTAGAGATCTTTTAAATTTAGAAATAATTGATAAGGTAAATGCTATAATATTTTTGAATTATAAACCAGTTGGTCTAGAGAAAAGAACTGTCTTGAAATCAACAAAAGAATTATCAACATTTTTATATGATGTAATTAACTTTTCACGTTGTCAAGTAGGTTTTGATAGCTGCATGATATCACATCTAACTATGATTAAAAATAGTCTAGTTCTAGAGAGTGTAGATTATTGTGAAGCATCAAGGTATTCAGCATTTATATCTGAGCAAGGGATGGTTTATCCCTGTTCGTTTATGTGTGGTCAAGGGTTAAACGGTGAAAGTATTTTAAGTACCTCTTTATTGGAGATTTGGCAAAACTCCTTAGTTTTTAATCAGATAAGAAAGACATTGTTTTTTAAATCGAACAAATGTATGAATTGTGAACACTATCAATTTTGTCATGGTGGTTGTCCGTGTTTTTCGATTAGTTGTATAGAGTAAATATTTAAGGTGTATTATGAGTGATTCTGAAAATGAAAGTTTATGGAGTAAGGTGCGTATACGAAATCTTAAAATCAATATAGTTAAATTTTTGATTGATAAAGAAATAATTGATAATTATATATTTACAAAAACAGAAATTAAAAACTGGTTTGCTTTTAAGGAATATGATTTTAAATACTTCGTTTCTGAGTTTTTTACAGAAGAAAGTAATGTATTTATACTAAATTCGGTTATGAGAAATTTTCTGGAAAAAGTATTTTTATCTAGAACCATTATAAAGGATTCTTTATGCGCTGCAGAAGCTGATTTTATAAGAATATATGGTAGGTATTATGAAGATATAAAACGAAATCGATATAAAAATTTTTACTCTGAAGAATACCGAGATATATTAAAAAAAATTGAGTGTATATTACCGTTATTACACTGGGGAAATATGCCTATATTTAATAAATATTTACTTTTTAATAGAAGGCTTGACCCAGAGGTGGATACAATAAAATTCTATGATAATATAGATTGTCTAAATGCATTATTAACTGAGATAAAAAAAGAAGGGATTATTTTGTCTAATAAAAGTGATTTGAGCTTAAATCGAGAAATGAAATTTATTGTTTACACTCGTCGATATGCTCATGAAGAGATATATATAATTAAGAGAACTTTTGACGGATGGTTAATTAATTCAAATGGAATTTGCGAAAAAAATGGAACGGGCGCATTGTTTGATAGTTTTGAACATGATGGGGTATTTTTTCCTGAAGAGGGAGTTAAATCTGCATTGAATAAATTATGGGATGATGCAGATGAAGGTGTTATTGATTATGAAGTGTTATCAATTAGGCTTCAAGAAGTTGCAGATTGGATAAGTTCTGTTGAAAAGGCTGTTGGAACACAACCTTTATGGGTAAACTATTATTAGAAAAGTCTATAGATTTAGTTGATATTATGTGGAAGTAATAATGAATTTAGATAAACAAGGCGTATATGATTGTTTGCGTGACCATCATATCGATTTTGAAATTACAGATCACGCACCATTATTTAGTATGGACGATAAGCCAAATGTGCAGTTGCCGTATCCTGAGTGGGATGCGAAGAATCTATTTATTCGAGACCATAAGCGGGAGCATTACTATTTAATTACCGTTCGTGGATCAAAGCGTGTAGATTTAAAACAATTTCGTAAAGATCACAAACTTAAAAAAATTTCTTTTGGTTCCGAAGAAGAACTATGGGATATATTGAAGATTAAACCAGGTCATGTATCTCCATTTTGCTTGCTCCATGATGAGGACCGTAAGGTACATTATTATATTGATGCGGACTACGAAAATAATTTAATCGGCATACATCCGAACCAAAATGATGCGACCGTGTGGCTTCAAGGCAAAGAACTAGTTAAACTTATTGAAGAGCATGGTACAATAGTAGAATATATTACATTGTAATTTTGAAGTGTTTTAGGAGCAGTTTAGGAAGATCTATGAATAGAACATTATTAAAACGTATGATAGTTACATCTGTTATTGCCGTATTAGGTGTAAGCACATCTTTTGCAGCTCTTGTTATGGAACGGGATCAATCTGTAGATACAGCACCTAGTGTAGGTATGTATCGTTTCGAAGTACCTGTAGAGCTACAAGGAACTTATAATAGTGCAGGTGTAGCCAATCTGACAGCATCTATGGAAAAAGAGCCTAATACATTGTCCATGAATGTGGCTCATGTAAAGGGGAATCCTTCGGAGTCTTATGTAGTTGAAATCTATAAAGATTTAGCTGCCATTGAAGCACATCGCAAATCTGACCATTATCAAGCATTTGTTAATGAAGTCGGTTCTAAATTAACAAATCGTAAGATGTACGATGTACAGTCTGTACTTTTATTTGAAAAGAAAGATGCATTATCTATCGTCAATGATGGTAAGGCAGTAGTTACCTTAACTGAGTTTACTGTTGATAGCAATGAAATCGATACGGTACAACGACAATATCAACTCGATATGGAACGTGCCGTTCGGGACGATGCGGGTTATAAGGCTGGTTATGTGCTTCGTGAAAGAAACGCAAAGAATCGCTGGTACGTTATTCAGATTTATAGCGATCAGGAAGCTCTTATTAAACACTTGAATAGCCCAGGCTATCGCTTTATGATGAGCCAAATCCAAGGTAGTCTACAAGGGGTTACTACTAAAGTACTAGATGGAGATATCCTCTTTAATCATGGTGGTCAAGCTTTTGTTAGACCTTAGTTTTTGATATAATACTAATCAGTAAAGTTACTGCTAGCATATTATGTGCTAGCAGTTTTTTACTATATAATAGGTTTATAATCCAGTTAATTCTATTTAGGAGTTATATATGACACAGCAGGAACGATTACGCTATCTTTTAGAGGGATTGGTAGCAGAATATAAAGAGAAACATAACGAATATATAGATATTCCCGTAAGTGAAAAAGAACAGTTTACTCTATTTAGAGCACTATGTAATATTCGTCCTGCTGGTGCTATGCCTCTTGAATGGATGAAGATAGAGGATGAATATTTAATTACATTAGCCCGTGAAAAGGGAATCGTAACCATTAATGATATGGAAGAGCGAGAGCCTCAGATTTATCTGTGGCAAGGAGATATTACTCGATTATCTGTAGACGCTATTGTAAATGCAGCCAATAATAAATTGCTCGGATGTTTTGCTCCAAATCATAAGTGTATTGATAACGCTATTCATACCTTTTCTGGTATTGAGCTTCGTATGGAATGTGCAAGAATGACTGAGTATATGGAAATGCCTGAAAAAACGGGTGTAGCTCGTATGACTTATGGGTATAATTTGCCGGCAAAGCATGTACTTCACACGGTGGGACCTATTATTTACGAAGAGGTAACAGATAAAGAGCGAAATGAATTAGCTTCTTGCTATCGGTCTTGTTTACAACTAGCCAATGCTTACAACTTACATTCCATTGCATTCTGTTGTATCTCTACCGGTGAGTTTAGATTTCCTAATGAAGAGGCGGCACAAATTGCAGTCCATACTGTGAGAACCTATTTAAAAGAAAGTAATAGTAAAATCCAAGTGGTATTTAATGTATTTAAGGATATAGATTATGACATCTACAACAAATTATTGGGATAATATACATCGTGTAAAAGAAGCGATTAACAATGCGGATGCCTTATTAGTCGGTGTAGGTGCAGGAATGTCAACTGCAGCAGGATTTACCTATAGTGGTGAACGCTTTCACAAATACTTTGACGACTTTTACAAAAAATATGGTATAACCGACATGTATTCAGGCGGATTTTATAATTATGAAAGTCTGGAAGAATATTGGGCGTTTTTTAGCCGTCTTACGTACTATAATCGATATGACATACAAGTCGGTGAACCTTATCTTCAGTTAATGAAATTATTAGAAGGTAAAAACTATTTTGTCATTACTACAAATGTAGATCATCAAATGCAATTAGCCGGTGTAGATAAAAATAAGTTTTACTACATGCAGGGGGATTATGGGTTGTGGCAGTGCTCAGAGCCATGTCATCAAAAGACCTATGATAATAAAGAACAAGTACAGCGTATGGTAGATGAGCAAAGAGATATGAAAATTCCTACATACTTGATTCCTCATTGTCCTAAATGTGGGAGATCAATGACCATGAATCTTCGTATTGATAGCACTTTTGTTCAAGATGAAGGTTGGTATGCGGCGCAGAAAGGATATACCGCTTTTGTAGAGAAGCATAAAGATAAACCTATTGTATTGTTAGAATTAGGTGTGGGATTTAATACGCCCATGATTATTAAATATCCATTTATGCGGATGGCAGACGATAATATAGATGCATTATATGTGCTAATTAATATGGAAAAGCAAACGATTCCATTTGAAATTCAGCATAATACAATAGCATTTAATGATGATATACTAAAAGTGTTGAATGATTTGTTATCTTAAGAAGGAGTTAATGTACTATGAATTATAAATATACCTATGAAAGTCCATTAGGAACCATGATTATGCTTGGTACATTATCATACTTAACAGATTTGTTTTTTGTTGATGAAAGTCACGCACCTACGTATGATGATGCAGATTATATAGAACAAAAAACAGGTCCTTTTGAAGTGACTATTATGTGGTTAGATCAATATTTCTCTGGTAGAAAACCTTTTGTTACACCACCAATTGAGTTAGAGGGCACAGAGTTCCGCAAGTCTGTATGGTCTATCTTACAGACAATTCCATATGGGGAGACTACGACCTATGGAGATATTGGTAAAAAGATTGCTACAAAGCAAGGTAAAGAAAAAATGTCTGCTCAAGCCGTAGGGGGTGCTGTAGGGCACAATCCAATTTCTATCATTGTTCCTTGTCATCGTGTAATTGGTAGCAATGGCAAGTTAACTGGATATGCAGGAGGTCTTGATCGAAAGCAATATTTATTAGAACTCGAGGCAAAACATAAGTAAATGTTTTCTATACTTCATTGGGCGTATTTAGATACTAGAAAACATAAATCGTACACTATAAAAGGAAATCAAAACAATACATTATAAAAAAAGAGATTATTCCTTTGTGTAGTTGGAGCTACATAAGGGTAATCTCTTTTTATATGTATTTGGATTGTAAATAGATGGTTTAGTTCATATCTATAATAAGCGTAAATACGCTACTATAATAAACCATATATTTTAGACAAATTTATTTTCTAGTGTGCCAATACCACTTATGGAAATGGATACAGTATCACCAGGCTTAAGCCAAGAGTATTTGCTTTCATTCTTGCCAAGTACAACGCCACTAGGTGTACCCGTAAAGATAATGTCACCTTCCTGTAGTGTAATATATTGAGACACAAATTCTATAATCGCATCCGGCTTAAATATCATTTGTTGTAATTTTGCATTTTGTCGTATTTCACCATTTACAGTAGTGGTGATGGTAGCACTTTCAAAATCAAATGTATGAGGTGGAACAATAGTAGGACCAATAGGGGCAAAATTATCTAAAGATTTACCGAGTATCCATTGGGAACCTCTAAACTGTAAAGTACGAGCCGATACATCATTGCCGATGGTATACCCTAAGATATGGTCTACTGCTTTTTCTTTGGAAATATTTTTACCAGCTTTACCAATGATGATAACTAGCTCGCCTTCATAGTCATAATGTAATGATTCATTCTCTATGGTAATCGTATCATGATTTCCAGCTAAAGCGTTTGAGGTTTTCATAAATATTTCTGGAAATTCATGTGTAGCAAGACTGGTTTCAGCAATGTGATCTGCGTAATTTAAACCAATACAGATGATATTGTTTGCATTAGGTATTAAGGTCGTAATATTTTCTTTCATAAAGTAATTCTCCTAAAAGGCATGTAATGTTATTATCATATAATTATTATAATATAATTCCTAATAAATAAAATTATTATACTTGATGTTTTTTATAGAACTATGATGATTTCTATAGAATCTATTGAAATTACACATATATAGTGTTAAGATTATATGTATAATTTATATGTATGGAGGTCATTGTTATGAGCAAGAATATAGATTGGGATAATCTCGGTTTCGGTTATGTGGAAACTGACTACCGTTATGTATCTACATATAAAGATGGTAAATGGGACGAAGGTGGTTTAATTACTGATTCTAATGTGGTATTAAACGAATGTGCTGGTGTATTCCAATACGCTCAAACTATTTTCGAAGGTTTGAAAGCTTATTACACTAAAGATGGTCACATCGTATGTTTCCGTCCAGATCTAAATGCAGCTCGTTTGAACGAGTCTGCGGAACGCCTTGTAATGCCTACATTACCTGAAGGTCGTTTCCTCGAAGCTGTAAAAGAAGTTGTAAAAGCAAATAAAGACTTTGTTCCTCCATATGGCCATGGTGCAAGCCTTTATATTCGCCCTTACATGATGGGTACAAACTCTGTTATCGGTGTAAAACCAGCTGATGAATATCAATTCCGTATTTTCACAACACCAGTAGGTCCTTATTTCAAAGGTGGTGCTAAACCAATTAAAATCCGTATTACTGATTTTGATCGTGCAGCTCCTCATGGTACTGGTCATATTAAAGCGGGCTTAAACTATGCAATGAGTTTGTATGCCATCACTGATGCTCACAACAAAGGTTATGCAGAAAACATGTACCTTGATGCGGCTACTAGAACTCATGTTGAAGAAACAGGTGGTGCAAACTTTATCTTTATCACTAAAGATGGTAAATTAGTAACACCTAAATCCGATAGTATTTTGCCATCTATTACACGTCGTTCCTTGATGTACGTAGCGGAACATTATCTTGGCATGGAAGTAGAACATCGTCCAGTTCATAAAGATGAATTAAAAGACTTTGCTGAAATTGGTCTTTGTGGTACTGCTGCTGTTATATCTCCAGTAGGCCAAATCGATACTCCAGAAGGTACCATTAATGTACCTGCTGGCATGGATGATATGGGGCCTATCACTAAAAAATTATATGACACATTACTTGGCATTCAACATGGTGAAATCGAAGCTCCAGAAGGTTGGATCGTTGAAATTTGCTAATCCTTTATTGGTTTTAGTATTTTAAAAGTAATAAGAAGCGGCATCTATCGTATGATAGATGCCGTTTTATAATATAGTTCTATAAAATGTTGTTAACCCTAAGCGTAGGGAAGAGCGTTAATTAGAATTGGCTCGACTTGCTACCTTAGCCATGAATTTTTCGTTATTAATTACAAACCGTTCATGTGTACCGCGACCGATAACACCAATGCCATCAGAGGCTTCGATATCGAATGTGATTTTACGACCTTCTACAGCGCTTACAGTAGCTTTTGCTGTTACTGTTGCGCCTAAAGGCGTAGGGGCTTCGTGAGTGATGGAGAGGGCGATACCTACCGTGCCTTCACCGTCCTCTAAATATGGCTGTACTGCAGCTTGTGCAGCTTCCTCCATGAGTGCACACATCGCTGGTGTAGCAAAGACATCTAAAGAACCAGACTTCATTGTTTTTGCAATATTAGATTCAGTTACTAGAACTGTTGCTGTAGCTGTTTGACCTGCTGATACCATATTATACCTTCTTTCTTTAAGGAAATTCTCGTTATAGTAGTATTATACATCTATAGATAATTATTATGCTATTAAAATATATATATTTTGAAGATACTACCAATTAAAATAAATATTTTTAATTGGTAGTATCTAAACGAACGATATGTTTTATTCCATTATTGTTATTCAGTAAACATATAGCTAGTTAAATTGGGGGGAAGAAATAGAACTAGTTATAACCTCCCTATAGAATACGTGATATAATTAAGCTAGTCTTTTTAATACGAGGTATATATGAGTAAAAGAAATTTAAAACCTTCTGGTGAAGGTTGGGTACAGTTAATAGCAGGCATTGGTTTCATTGTTTTATTAATTGCCATAAATATAGTAGATCCTACGTTTTATCCGACCATGTGGCACTTGGCAACGAGTGGCTCTATGGAGGAGGTAGCGGAGTATATTCAAAGCTTTGGTCCCATGGCTATGGTTGTGAGTATGGTCCTCGATATTTTCGTTAATGCTGTAGGATTCTTGCCATCCATTTTTATTTCAACTGCAAATGGTTTGGTATTCGGTTTGTGGCCAGGCATCATTATTTCTTGGCTAGCAGAAACAATTGGGGTAGTTATTAGCTTTTATATTATGCGTTACTTTTTGCGTGATACAGCGGACAAGTTGATTGCTAAGAGTACCGTGTTAATGAAAGTAGATGATTTTTCGGGTAAAAACGGTTTTGTGGTCATGTTATTTGCCCGGTCCTTGCCGTATTTTCCATCTGGCGTAATCACAGCGCTAGGGGCTATCAGTAAAATTAAGCCGAGAGATTATATATTGGCTAATTTAATTGGTAAATTCCCATCAACAGCTTTAGAAGTGGCTATTGGTACAGATATTGTAAACTTCCAAGAAAATATGGGGCGATTAGGAATTATTGTACTTGTGGTTGGTGTAGTGTACTTTGTTTTGTGGCAAGTGTACAAACACTATATAAATAAGAGAAATGCTGAGCAAGAGCACGATCCTAATGCGTAATCTAAAAATTAAACTTTTTAATATACAAAATGATTGTTTATATATTGACTTCAGATAAATTAATAATCAGTTCTTGTAATTAATGTTTTTATTTACACTCAATTTGTATGATTTTGGTATAAATATATGAAAGAGGCGATAGTATGAGCTTTTCTCTTCCTGAACGTGTAACCTTAAAAGGGCCTAATTTTATTCGTGAAGTTTTTGAACGTGGTGTAGGAGTAGAAGGCTTTATCAGTTTTGGTATCGGCAATCCTGCGCCAGAAGCAATTCCTGTAGAGGTCATCGAAAAGGCTTTTGATGAGGTGGTTCACTCTAATCCTATGAGTCTTTTACAATATGGACCTATGCAAGGTGATGCGCGTCTTGCTGAACTTACGTTGGAACGTCTTGTAAATACACATAAGATGAATCCTAACGGACAAAGTCTCATTATTTCTAATGGAGCGGGTCAATTACTAGGTCTTGTACCCATTACCGTATTAGAACCAGGCGATGAAGTTTATATGGATGAATTTACTTTCACCAGTGCTATCAACTCTGTACGCAATATGGGCGGTAAAGCATTAGGTGTTAAAACTGACGAGCACGGTATGATTCCAAGTGAGTTAGAAAAAGCGGCTCAATCTGGTAAAGGTAAATATATTTATCTAATTCCTAACTTTCAGAATCCAACAGGCATTACTATGCCTTTAGAACGCCGTAAGGAAATTTACGCTATAGCATCTAAATATGATTTATTTATCTATGAAGATGACCCATATGGTGAAATCCGTTTTGCTGGCGAATATATTCCAACATTTAAATCTTTTGATACAGAAGACCGCGTTCTATATGCAGGTTCTTATTCTAAGACATTATCTGCCGGCTTGCGTGTAGGCTTTTTATTTGGTCCAGCTAAGGTAATTGAGGCTATTCAAGCATTGAAAAATAATACGGCAGGGCAAATGCCGTTGGTTACTCAAAAAGTTGTAGCTAAGGTTCTTGATACTATCGATTATGACGCACATTTGGATAATGTGCGTAAAGTATATAAAACAAAGTGTGATGCATTACTTAACGCTTTTGAAAAGTATGCCAGCTCTAAAGTTAAATTAACGCAACCTACAGGTGGTATGTTTGCATGGATGACGATGCCTGAGGATGTAGATTGTGATGTATTTTTTGAAACTTGTATGGATCGCAATGTAGGAATAATTAAATGTGGTGCCTTTGCAGCAGATGGAGCAGGGGAAGGTCATGCATTTCGCTTGAGTTATACTGTGCCAACTGTAGATGAAATCACGAAGGGCATGGAAATTCTGGGCTCTTTAACTAAAGAATTCTGTGGTGAGTAATATATTGATAATTTTTGATATAACGTGATACAATATATAAGTAGATACATTGTGTTTACCATATAGAAATAAGTTTTTAATATAGATATGAGGTATAACCTCAAAGAAAGTAGGTGTTTACTATGGGTTGCGGTAGCAGCAGTGATTGTGGCGGATGCCCATCTCAATCTTCTGGTTGCGGTGGTGGCGCGCCTCAACAACCTCAAGATCTTACAGCTCAATTACACGAGCTTAGTTCTGTTAAACATGTAATCGGCGTCGTATCTGGTAAAGGCGGCGTAGGTAAATCCTCGGTTACAAGCTTGATGGCCATTACCATGGCGCGTAAAGGTTACAAAGTAGGTATCCTCGATGCTGATATTACAGGTCCTTCCATTCCTAAGATGTTCGGTATCAAGGAAAAAGCGTATGCCGACGAAATCGGTATGTATCCCGTAAAATCCAAAGGTGGTATTGACGTTATGTCTGTTAACCTTCTTTTGGAAAATGATACTGATCCTGTTTTATGGCGAGGTCCTATTCTAGGCAATGTTGTAAAGCAATTCTATACAGATGTTATTTGGAAAGACATCGACTATTTATTCGTTGATATGCCACCAGGAACAGGTGACGTAGCGATTACTGTATACCAATCCTTGAAATTGGATGGCATCATTATCGTTACATCTCCTCAAGACTTGGTATCCATGATTGTTGAAAAAGCAGTAAAAATGGCTGATTTAATGCAAGTGCCTATTATTGGTGTCGTGGAAAACTACTCTTACTTCCATTGCCCAGATAACGGTAAGGATTACCAAATCTTTGGTGAAAGCCACATTGAAGAAATCCTTCAAAAGTACGGTCTTTTATTGTTAAACCGTTTACCAATCGATCCAACTATTGCAAACCTTTGCGACCAAGGTGATATTGAGTCTATCGAAAAAACAAACTTAGAGAACGTATCTCTACCTGAATAGGATTTATATGATAATGAAAGCTGTGCATACTTTGTGATGCACAGCTTTTTCTCACATCTTTTTATCTTGAAATATATTATATTTATGATAAGAAGATATAAATATTTTTTTTGAGCTTTTTCCTATGTAGGAGGTATGTGTATGAAAAAACTATTAAACTGGATTATTCCAGCGGCCTTCGGGGTAGGCCTTTGGTTTATTCCAACTCCAGAGGGGCTAACTCCTCAGTCTTGGCATTTATTCGCCATCTTTGTAGCTACTATCGTAGGCTTTATTACTCAGCCATTACCGATTGGTGGCGTATCCATCGTTGTTATTACTGTGGCTGCTTTGACAGGTACGTTGAAAATTAGCGAAGGCATCTCTGGTTTTGCTAACTCTGCTATCTGGTTGATCGTAGGCGCTTTCTTATTCTCTCGTGGCTTTATTAAAACTGGTTTGGGGAAACGTATTGCGTATAACTTGATTTCTGCTTTTGGTAGCAGTTCATTACGTTTAGCATACGCATTGGCTTTATCTGATTTGATTTTGGCTCCCGCAACACCTTCTAACACAGCTCGTGTGGGTGGCGTTATCATGCCAATTACTACAAGCTTGGCAAAAGCTTTTGGTTCTGAACCACAAAATGGTCCTCGCAAAATTGGTTCCTTTTTGATGCAATCTATTTATCAAGTTAATACAATTACATCTGCTATGTTCCAAACATCCATGGCTGGTAATACCTTGGTGGCGGCTTTAGCACTTCAATCCTTTGGCATTGGCATTACTTGGGGGGATTGGGCTATGGCAGCAATTGTTCCTGGTATCATTGCATTGATTATTATGCCGTACTTCATTTACAAAGTATATCCACCTGAAATTAAAGACGCTCGCGAAGCGCAACAAATGATTCGTGAAGAGTTAAAAGGTCTTGGTAAAATGAGCTTCCAAGAATGGGTTATGCTTGGCGTATTTATTTTAGCCTTAGTATTATGGGCCACTTCACAATTCACAAAACTTGATGCGACAACAGTTGCATTTTTGGGTATTTCCATTTTGCTTGCTACAGGTGTTCTTATTTGGGATGATGTTAAGAGTGAAAAAGGTGCTTGGGATACATTGGTTTGGATGGGGACTTTGATGGGCTTTGCCGGGTTCCTTTCTAAATTAGGCTTTATCAAATGGGCTACAGTTCAAGTGGGTGGTATTATCCCTGAAGGCTCTTGGGTAATTGCTTTTGTTGTAGCAGTTCTTGTTAACACGTATGCACATTATGTATTTGCATCTTTGACAGCACATATTTCTGCAATGTTCGTAGCGTTCTCTGCTATAGCTATCTCTGCAGGTGCACCACCAATGTTGACATTATTGATGATTGCATTCACTTCTAACTTGTGTATGTCCTTGACTCACTATGCAGCAGGTCCATCTCCAGTAATCTTCAATACTGGTTATGTTCCTCAAAACACATGGTGGAAACTCGGTTTCTTTACATCTGTAATCAACTTAATCATCTTTATGGGTCTTGGTTCTGTATGGATGAAGTTGATTGGTATGTGGTAAGACTAGGTACTATAAATTTTATATGTGTAATGTATTTAACTTTAGGATTTCTTAGATAAAAGTTAAATGTAAATTACAATGTATGGTGAAAGCCGTCCCGTTAGGGGCGGCTTTTTATGATAAAATATGAGTAGTTAATAGATAATTAATGTAAATATTGTAGAATAATATACGTAATAAACTATTCAAGCTAATTGTACAAATTTATGTAATTTGTGCATAGGAGGGATCTATGAAGTTTGATAATGAACAATTATTAAAGTATATTGGCGCTTGTACATCTCCGTATCACACAGTAGATACAAGCTTACAAATGTTATTGGACTCGGGTTTTACAGAGCTCAGTTTAGAAGATGAGTGGCAGTTAGATTCTGGGTCTTATGTAGTTAATGTGTTTGGCACCACCTTATTTGCCTTTCATATAGGTAAGAAACCAGAGCACACATTACGTATTGCGTCGGCTCATACAGATTTTCCTGCTATTCGTGTTAAACCAAACCCTATAACCTCTGTCAAAGGATATACAAAATTAAATGTTGAAATGTATGGTGGTCTTATCGAAAATACATGGCTTGACCGTCCATTAGGTGCAGCAGGTACGGTTGTGTTAAAAGGGAAAAATGCCTTTGACGTAGATTCTGTTCTAGTCGATACAAAACGGCCTATCGCTATTGTTCCAAATTTAGCAATTCATATGAATCGCTCTGTTAATGATGGGATTAAACTAAATCGTCAAAAAGAAATGCTTCCTATATTGATGATGGAACGAAGTAATGAAGATAATCCTACAAAGCCTTTAAATAATAGAAATAATCCTAGTTTATTTCCAGAATCAGACACTCAATACGATGAGTGGACGAAGTTTTTAGCTGATGAAGTAGATTGTGATCCTTCTGAAATATTATCTTACGAAATGACTTTATATCCTACGGAACTAGGTTGTGTGCTCGGTACGGAAAGTGATTTTATTAGCTCACCTCGTTTAGATAATTTAACATCTTGCTTTGGTGTACTATCTGGTATTATTCAGGCACGTAAAATGAATGCCAATGGTGTTCGCTGTGCTATTTTCTTTGATAATGAAGAGGTGGGCAGTCGTACAAAACAAGGTGGGGCGGGTATGATATTACCAAATCTCATTAAACGCGTCTATGACGCATTAGGATATTCTAATCAAGAGATGGACAGTTTTATTTCTAAAGGTTTTATGATTTCCTCCGATGTGGCTCACGGATTACATCCAAACTATCCAGAGAAAAATGATATTACGAATATTCCTGTACTTAATAAAGGGTTATCCCTCAAGATTGCATGTAGCCAATCTTACGCCGGAGATGCTAAGGCCATTGCTATCGTTAAAGGTCTTTGTGAAGAAGCGGATGCACAGTATCAGATTTATGTAAATCGTTCAGATACTCCAGGTGGATCTACTGTAGGTTCGATTTCATCAGCTATGTTACCGATGCGTACTGTTGATGTAGGCTTGCCACTTTTAGCCATGCATTCTGCAAGAGAATTGATGGGGGCAGCTGATCAAGAGCAATTAAATCGATTAATGAATCACTTTTTAGGTGATAAATGATATAAAAAAGAATTAATTCGATGTGCATTATTAAAAGACATATGATTTTTTGTAATGAACAGTAAAAAATATATTTTATACTTTCATAATTGGTATAATCCTTTAAATATAATGAAAATATTGTATAATAAGTATATATTATTATGAATATAAAAACTCATCATAAATTTTGATGAGGTCTTCCGTAATATTGATTTATCTGTAAGTATAGGAAATATTCATATATTAATAAAAATGAAAGCTGATAGTTCATATTTGTGGAAGCTAGTAGGAGGCAATACATGAGAAAAATTAAATCCGTATTGGTTGCCAACCGTGGAGAAATTGCGATCCGCGTGTTCCGTGCATGTAATGAAATGGGTATTAAAACTGTAGCCATTTATTCTAAAGAGGATACATTATCCTTGCATCGTAACCAAGCTGACGAAGCCTATCTCGTAGGCGAAGGTAAAAAACCAGTTGATGCATATCTCGATATAGAAGATATCATCCGTATTGCAAAAGAACATGACATCGATGCTATCCATCCAGGTTATGGTTTCTTATCTGAAAATGAAGGCTTTGCTCGTCGTTGTGAAGAAGAAGGTATTATCTTTATCGGGCCTAAAATCAAGCATTTGAATATGTTTGGTGATAAAGTAAATGCTCGTGAGCAAGCTAAATTAGCAAAAATTCCAATGATCCCAGGTTCTGATGGGGCTTTAAAAGATTATGCTCAACTAGAAGAATTTGCTGATACACATGGGTTCCCATTGATGATTAAAGCCGTTAATGGCGGCGGCGGTCGTGGTATGCGTGAAGTTCATCATAAAGAAGACCTTCGAGATGCATATGATCGCGCTAAATCTGAAGCGAAAGCTGCATTTGGCGATGATGATGTATATGTAGAAAAACTTATCGTAGAACCTAAACATATTGAAGTTCAAATCTTAGGTGATGAACATGGTAATGTTGTTCATTTACATGAACGTGATTGCTCTGTTCAACGTCGTCACCAAAAGGTTGTAGAAATGGCGCCAGCTTTTGCGTTGTCCTTAGAAACTCGTAAAGCTGTATGTGATGCTGCCGTTAAAATAATGAAAAATGTTGGCTATGTGAATGCAGGTACTGTAGAATTTTTGGTAACTGCTGACGGTAGCTTCTACTTCATCGAAGTTAATCCACGTATTCAAGTAGAGCATACTGTAACAGAAATGATTACAGATATTGATATTGTTCATGCTCAAATTAGAATCGCTGAAGGCTTTAGCTTACATAGTCCTGAAATAGGTATTCCTGAACAAGATAAAGTCCCTTGTAAAGGTACTGCTATCCAATGTCGTATTACCACTGAAGACCCTAAAAACAACTTTATGCCTGATACCGGTAAAATCTTGGCATACCGTAGCTCCGGTGGTTTTGGTATCCGTCTTGACTCTGGTAATGCATTTACTGGTGCCGTTGTAACACCTTATTATGACTCTTTGCTTGTGAAAGCGACAGCATTTGGCCCTAATAACGAAGAAACTATTCGTAAAATGCTTCGTTGCTTAAAAGAGTTCCGTATTCGTGGTGTAAAAACAAATATTCACTTCTTGATTAATGTATTGGAACATCCTGAATTCCAAAGTGGTTCTTATAATGTAAACTTCATTGAAGAACATCCTGAATTATTCGAATTAAAACCAGATCGTGACCGTGGTACCAAATTGTTACGTTACATTGCTGATGTTACAATTAATGGTTATTCTGGTGCAGGGGCTCAAGAGGTTCCTGACTTTGAACCGATTCAAATGCCATCTACTTTGGATGTAAGTCCTGCAGCTGGTACAAAACAAAAATTTGATGAACTTGGACCAGATAAATTCAGTAAATGGTTATCTGAACAAAAACAAGTATTCTTTACTGATACCACATGGCGTGATGCTCACCAATCTTTGTTTGCTACACGTCTTCGTACCATTGATATGGCTCGCGTAGCAGGTCATGCTGCAAAAGGTGTACCTAACTTATTCTCCTTAGAATGTTGGGGCGGGGCTACATTCGACGTATCTTATCGATTCTTGCATGAAGATCCATGGGAGCGTTTGCGCATGTTCCGTCGCGAAGTTCCAAATACATTGCTTCAAATGCTTCTTCGCGGTGCTAATGCTGTAGGTTACACATCGTATCCAGACAACGTAGTTCGTCAATTCATTCAACGGGCTGCTGCTAATGGTATTGATGTTTTCCGCGTATTTGATAGCTTGAATAGTCTTGATAATATGCATGTTGCTATCGATGAAGTGCGTGCACAAAATAAAATAGCTGAAGTTGCATTGTGCTACACTGGCGATATCCTTGATGGGGCTCGTACAAAATACAACTTGGACTACTACGTAAATATGGCGAAAGAGCTTGAAAAAGCTGGTGCCAATATTATTGCCATTAAAGATATGGCTGGTCTTTTGAAACCTCAAGCTTCTTATAATTTGGTATCTGCCTTGAAAGATGCTGTCTCTGTGCCAATTCATTTACATACTCATGAAGGCTCTGGTAACTCTATTTATACATATGGCCGCGCTGTAGACGCTGGTGTTGACGTAATCGACTTAGCATACTCCGCATTTGCTAATGGTACTTCTCAACCTAGCATGAACTCCATGTACTATGCATTGTCTGGTCATGAACGTCAACCAGAAATGAACATCGATTACATGGAAGAAATGTCTCATTATTTTGGTAGCATTCGACCATACTACAAAGGTGTAGATAAAGCAGAAGCATATCCTAATACTGAAGTATATCAACATGAAATGCCGGGTGGTCAATATTCCAACTTGCAACAACAAGCTAAGATGGTAGGACTTGGTGATCGTTGGACTGACATTAAGAAAATGTATCACCAAGTAAATATGATGTTTGGTGATATCATTAAAGTAACTCCATCTTCTAAAGTTGTAGGCGATATGACATTGTACATGGTACAAAACAATTTGACTGAAAAAGATATCTACGAAAAAGGCGATGTATTGGATTTCCCTCAGTCAGTAGTTGAATTCTTTGAAGGTCGTCTTGGTACTCCATATCAAGGCTTCCCTGAAAAATTACAAAAGATCATCTTGAAAGGTGCTCGCCCAATCACAGTTCGTCCTGGTGCGGTGTTACCACCAACAGACTTTGAACATATTCGTCATGAATTAAGCGAAATGGGAGCCCAAACAACTGATGAAGATATTAGTGCATATTGCTTGTACCCTAAGGTTTACCAAGATTACAACAAATTTGTTAAAGACTTTGGCGATGTATCTGTATTAGATACGCCGACATTCTTCTTTGGTATGAAACGGGGCGAAGAAATCCAAGTAACTATCGAGAAAGGTAAAACACTTATCATTAAAATGAATGGTGTTTCTGATCCTGATGAAGATGGTAATCGTATCATATTGTTCGAGTTTAATGGTCAACCTCGTAGTATTAAGGTTCATGATAAACATGCTAAGACAACTGGTGTAGTTCGTCGCAAAGCGGATGAATCTAACCCTGGTGAAATAGGTGCTACATTGTCTGGTTCCGTTGTTAAGATCCTCGTTAAGAATGGTCAATCTGTAACTAAAGGTGAACCATTGATTGTTACAGAAGCGATGAAAATGGAAACAACAATCACAGCTCCTATCGATGGTATCGTAGAAGAAATCCTTGTACGTGAAGGTAGCCGTATCGAATCTGGTGACTGCTTGCTTCGTATTGAAGATGCTTTAAAACGATAAGCTAACAATCATTTAAAATTAAAAATATTATTTCTCAAATATTTCATAAAATGAAAAATTGAAGAATAATGGAAGAATCCCTAGGAAATCCTAGGGATTCTTTGTATTTTCAAGGGTTTCATGGTACTATATAATATAGAGAAAATGGGCGTATTATGCGTTATTTTAGAATGATTAGTAGAAAAGGAGTAGTAACAGATGAGATGTCCTTATTGCCAACACACAGACACGAAGGTAACAGACTCTAGAACGACTGATGAAGGTAATAGTATTCGCCGTCGCCGTGAATGTATCAATTGTGGCCGTCGCTTTACTACCTATGAAATTATAGAAGAAGTACCACTTATGGTATTGAAGAAAAATGGACGACGTGAATTATTTGACCGCGGTAAGCTACTGAATGGGTTATTGCGCTCTTGTGATAAGCGTACAGTTCCTATGTCTGTGATGGAGCAAGTAGTTAATGATGTAGAGCGTGATATTCGGAATGAAATTAACCAAGAGGTTACAACTGATCGCATTGGTGAGCTTGTGTTACAACAACTGAAAGACATAGATCAAGTTGCATATGTTCGTTTTGCTAGTGTATATCGTAAGTTTGATAATATTGATAGCTTTATGGAAGAGTTAAAAGCTCTGAAGAAGTTAGACGCTAAAAAGCCGAAACGCAAACCTGTCGTAGAAGAATAATTGATTCTGTATTACTGATTGGTTATACATGGTTTTGAAATTAGCAATGTGTGAGGCTTTATGATAGATTTACATTGTGATACGATGATGCAATTGCTAGATCATCCTGATAGTGGTGATTTATATCGCAATACTTGGAAAATCGATATAGAAAAATTACAAAAGGCTCATAGCAAGATACAAGACTTTGCACTCTTTATTAATATGGGTGAGACGAATGACCCTTATGGCCGCTATGAAGAGATGCGTAATTTGTGTGTATCACAAATTCATCACTATGGAGAGCACATACAACATGTGCTCTCTTATCAAGATGTAGAGTCTGTATACAAGACTGGTAAGATTGGGGCACTTATGTCTATTGAGGAAGGTGGCGTACTAGGTGGCGATTTAAATAAACTTAACCAAGCTTACCAAGATGGAGTCAGACTTATAACGCTAACATGGAACTATCCAAATGGACTTGGCGAGCCACATTGTGGTGAGCAACATAAGAAATTAACATCTAAAGGTGTTGAATTTGTAGAAGCTATGCAAGAGTTAGGGATAATTGTTGATTGCTCTCATCTTAACGATGCTGGTACAGAGCAACTAGGAGATATTTTAGATGTTCCTTTTATAGCATCTCATTCAAATGCACGGGAATTACGGTCTCATACGCGAAATTTGCCAGATAATCTTATTAGACTTATCGCTAATAAGGGAGGTATTATAGGACTTAATTTTGCACAGAATTTTCTCGGCACATCGCCAATTAGTCGCATTGAAGATATTGTTAAACATGGTCTATATCTCATCGACAAGGGCGGTGAAGATGTAGTGGCATTAGGAACTGATTTTGATGGGATTCCACCCGACACAGAGATTGCAGATATGTCTCAAATGAGTCGTCTTTATGATGCATTTAAAGAGGCAGGCTTATCTGTGGAACAGTGTGAAAAGTTATTCTGGAAAAATGCAGATAGACTACTAAAGGAGATTTTATAATGACTGATTTAAATCCAATCATTGCAGATCGTTTTACAGAGCATCTTGAAGTGTTTGGTAAAACGATGGAACATATGGATACCATTCAAGAAATCGGATATCGCTGTAAAGCGGCTTTAGAAAATGGTAATAAAATTTTGTTCTGTGGTAATGGTGGCTCTGCGGCGGACTCTCAACATTTAGCAGCTGAATTGATTTGTCGCTTTAAAAAGGAACGGCGCTCTCTTGTAGGCATTGCATTAACTACTGATACATCCGCATTAACAGCTATTGCGAATGACTATGATTTTGAATCTGTTTTTGCACGTCAAGTAGAGGGCTTAGGCCGTACAGGTGATGTTCTCATCGGTATTTCTACTTCTGGTAACTCCAAGAATGTTGTAAAAGCTGCAGAAATGGCCCGTTCTATTGGTATGCATACCATTGCTTTCACCGGTGAAGGGGGCGGCAAACTAGCCGAACTATGTGATATTACGCTGGCTATTCCCAGTAATGTGACAGCGCGCATTCAAGAAATGCATATCTTAGCTGGCCACATTATATGCGAAATTATTGAAGAAGATTACTAACCACTAGGTTATTAGATATAGGTACATGTTATTTCAAACAAAGGCTATTATAAATAAGAAGACATGTATATTTGGGTAAGGAATAGGTGGATTATGATAAATACTACCATTAATCAATTTTTAACAAAGCAACTGCCAAACTTGAAGATTGCCGTTGTAGGCGATGTAATGGTAGATCGTTATGTTTTTGGTGATGTAAGTCGTATTTCTCCAGAAGCACCGGTTCCTGTAAACCGCGTGTCCAAGATGAAAGAGGTCCTTGGTGGAGCTGGTAATGTTGCATCTAATCTGTCTAATTTAGACTGTAAGGTATACCTTGGTGCACTAGCAGGTAATGACGACCATGGCCATTTATTAAAAAATTTACTTGATACTGATAAAATCGATACGACTGGTTTAATCACTAGTGATGACCGTTCTACTATTACTAAGATGCGCATCTTAGGTGATCGTCAACAGATGATGCGTCTTGATTTTGAAACGATTACAGATCTGACGTACCAAGAAGAGCAACAACTAGCTAGTTGGCTCGAAAATCTATGTAAAGTTGGTATCGATGGTATTGTCGTATCCGACTATGGTAAAGGCGTTTGTACACCTACCTTGTTGAAGACAATCTTTAGTTTGGCTAAGGAATATGGTGTGCAAACAATCGTAGATCCTAAGGGTGCAGACTGGTCTAAATATAATGGTGCTACATGTATTACACCGAATGTAAAAGAACTCGGTGAATGTGTAGGCCGTAAATTAGAAAATGATGATGCTACTATCGTAGAGGCTGCTAAGTCTGTACTCGCTACTGTAGATTTAGATTATATTGTAGCTACGCGCTCTGCAAAAGGGATTACGGTTATTGCAAAGGATGGCCGTACATGGCATAATCCTGCTACTCAACAAGAGGTATTCGATGTAAGTGGTGCAGGAGATACCGTTGTATCCATGATGATGACCTGTCTTGCAAGTGGTTTATCGATGCGTTTAGCCTTGCATATCGCCAATGGTGCAGCGGGTATCGTAGTATCTAAGGTTGGTACGTATCCAATACATCGTTCTGAGCTATTAGACTTATGGCATTCCTATAAACATAGTATTCAATCTAAACCATTATATACAAAGGAAGAAATGAAAGAACTCGTTTCACAATGGCAAAGCAAAGGTGAGACAGTAGTGTTCACCAATGGTTGTTTTGACATTCTTCACCGCGGACATATCACGTATTTACAAGAAGCGGCACAGTTAGGTGACCACCTTATCATTGGGTTGAACTCTGATACATCGGTTAGACGCTTAAAAGGGGAAACGCGGCCAATTGTAAGTGAAGAGGATAGAGCGGCCTTGTTGAGTGCGTTGCGATGCATCGATGGGGTTGTGTTATTTGAAGAAGATACACCAGCTGAACTATTAGCATATTTACGTCCTAACACTCTCGTTAAGGGCGGAGATTATAAAATCGAAGATATTATCGGACGGGAGTCCGTTGACAATGTAGAGGTTCTTTCGTTTAAAGAAGGCTATTCTACATCAGATATTGTAGGGAAAATAGCTACTATGGCTAAGGAGGGCAAATTATGATTATCGTAACAGGTGGTGCTGGTTTTATTGGCAGTAATATTGTGAAAGCACTTAACGACAGAGGTCGTACTGATATTTTGATCGTAGATGATCTTACAGATGGTCGTAAGATTCGCAATATTCAAAATCTAGAATTTCTAGATTACATCGATTGTGATGATTTTGATTGTGCCATTTCTGATGGTACATTCGATGTAGGCCCAATTGAAGTCGTATTCCACGAGGGTGCTTGTGCAGATACGATGGAATATAATGGCAAATATATGATGAAGAACAATTATGAAGGTTCTAAAAATTTATTTCATTATTGCCAAGATCGCCGTATTCCATTCATCTATGCATCCTCTGCATCTACATATGGTAATGGTACAAATGGTTTCGTAGAAAAGCCTGAAGCTGAAGAAGCACTTAATCCATATGCGTATTCTAAGCTGTTATTCGACCGTTATGTACGCAAATATGAAGGTGAATATACTGCACAAGTAGTTGGTTTACGTTACTTTAACGTATATGGTCCTAATGAAGCTCATAAAGATAAAATGGCTTCTTTAGTACGCCAAATGTTCTACAAAAATAAAGAAACAGGTATCATTAACCTCTTTGAAGGTACGGATGGCTACGAAGATGGTGGTCAAACACGTGACTTTATCTATGTAAAAGACGTAGTTAATGTAAACTTTTATTTTTGGGAGCACCCTGAAATCTCTGGTACTTTCAACTGTGGTACAGGTAATGCTCATAGCTTTAACCAATTCATGCAAGCTGTAATCGACTACAATGGTCAAGGCAAAATTGAATATGTGCCATTCCCAGAGGTGTTAAAAGGCAAATATCAAAGCTTTACAGAGGCTGATACTACTAAATTGTTAGCAGCTGGCTATGATAAAGGGTTCCATAAAATGGAAGATGCCGTTAAAGAATACTGTGAACTATTAGATAATAATGAAGGGTATTTACGCTAATGCGCAAGGTATTATTTTTAGATCGCGATGGCGTTATTAATAAAGATGTTAGCTATCTATATAAAGTCAGCGATTTAGAGTGGGTAGACGGTGCAAAAGAGGCGCTTGCCTATGCGTATAGCAAGGGATATGATCTCATTGTAGTGACAAATCAGAGTGGTGTGGCTCGCGGTTACTATAAAGAGTCTGATGTTCAAATTTTACATGACCATATGGCTCATGAACTAGACCGCAGTGGGGCACCGATTTTACATTTCTATTACTGCCCTCATCATAAAGAAGGATCTGTTCCATTATACGCGGTGGATTGTGAATGTAGAAAACCTAAACCTGGCATGATTAATCAAGCCATTAAGGATTATGATGTAAATCCTGCAGAGAGTTTCCTTATAGGTGACAGTCAGCGTGATGTTGATGCCGCTGAAGCCGCTGGGGTTAAAGGTTACCTATTTACAGGTACAAATTTATTAGATTTTATTAAAACAATAATTTAGTGTGTGTATTGAGTTGTTGTATTTGGGGGTGGAGGCTATATGAAAGATTACAAGAATATACTCATCATCAAGATGAGTTCCTTAGGCGATGTAATTCACGCATTGCCTACCTTGTACGCTATGCGAAAGAATTGGCCTAATGCTCATATTACATGGGCCATTCACGAGCAGTTTGCTAGCCTCTTGCCTGGTACACCTTGGGTCGATGATGTGATTATTATCGATAAAAAACGACTCAAAAAGCCTGCTTATTTATATCAATTGCGCAAAGATTTGCATAGTCGTCATTTTGATATGACCCTGGACCTTCAATGTATTGCTAAAAGCGCCATTGTATCTTTATTATCTGGTTCACCTGAAAAGTATGGCTACTGGGAGCTTCGCGAAGGAAGTAATCTAGTTAATAAAGCCTTAGTAGGTGAGCATAAATACGACCATGTTATCGAACGGTATCTTGATACTGTACGTGCACTTGGTGGCGAGGTAGAGGAGATTGAATTTCCTATGCCAGCCTACGTTGAGGCTGAGAAATCTATAAAACAAAAGTTGAAATGCCATGGTGTAGATGATGAATATATTGTAGTTGTACCAGGGGCACGATGGATTGTTAAGGAGTGGCCACTTCTTAATTTTGGAGAACTTTGTATTCGTCTATGCGAATCTGGTAAAAAGGTTGTTGTCGCCGGTGCCCCTGATGACGCAGAGAAGGGTACTTTTATTGAGAACTACGTAAAGAATGATAATCTCATTAATTTAGTGGGATCTACAACAATGCCTGAACTCATTGAGTTGATTCGTCATTGTCAAATTTTTATTAGTGCCGATACGGGACCATTGCATATTGCAAATGCCTTGAAGCGTCCTTTGATTGCCATGTTTGGCACAACATCTCCTAAACGTACAGGTCCTTATGGTGGCAGTCATGTACATCTCATTATTTCACCTACATCTAAGGCTACACCTGAGCAACCACTAGTAGATGATCCAGACTGTATGGCACAAATTCCTGTAGACGCAGTATGGTCAGTGTATGAACAAGTACTTGGAAAGGAACTATAATGGAACTAGATTATAAGCGCATTGTGGTACCCTTTTTAATGCATTTAGGAGATGTTATATTAACGACTCCATTTTTAGAAGTGCTTCGCAAAGCGGCTCCTCATAGTCATATTACGTATGTAATAGATGAAAAATTACAACAAGTAATGCAATATAATCCAAATATTGATGAACTTATTGTTGTAGATAAAAAAGGTCGCCATAATAGTATCTCAGGTCTCAATGAAGTTGCTCGTGAAATTAATGCTAAGGGAAAACCTGATATTGTCATTAATTTACATCCTAATGAGCGTACTTCATATTTAGCATGGAAGATTCATGCACCTATCACAACTGGTATGAGCCATTTTTTATTTAGACCATTCATGACAAAATATACGCGGTTAGATCGTAAAACTCGTCATGCCGCGGATATGTACATTAATGTACTAGAGCAATTAGGTGTAACAGATACTTCTAACTCTGGTTTACATATTGAAACCTGTGAAGAATGGCGTCGTCAGGCTCAAGAGTTTTACGCTACACATGGAGTAACTGATACTGATATACTCATTGGTTTTAATATCGGTAGCGCCGTTCCTGAGAAACGCTGGCCTGCTGAACGTTTTGCTCATGTAGCAGATTACTTTGGTTGTTTAGGTTGTAAGACGATTTTCTTTGGCGGACCTATGGATCTTGAAATGGTGCAGCCCGTAGTGGAACAAATGGAAACAAAGCCTATTGTGGCTACGGGGAAATTCCAGTTAGGGCCTTTGGCAGCTGCTATGAGCCGTTGTAATCTGTTAATTACTAATGACTCTGGACCGATGCATGTAGGCATCAGTCAAGGTGTGCCAATTGTGGCACTGTATGGGCCATCAAATCCATTCTTTTATGGACCTTATCAAGCTCATGCTATCGTTCTTGAAACGATGGATTCTTATGAGATTGGTAAAAGTATGAAGAAAATTATTAAAGAAGGAAATTATAAAGGATTATCTATAATTTCTGAAGAACAGGTTATTAAAGCTGCGGAAACGTTGCTTTTAGAATCGAAATAAACATATGAACTATATTGTATTTGATTTAGAATGGAATCAACCTTATAGCAACGACATCAGCTTTATGAAGCGCACTAAAATGCCGCTGACAGGGGAAATCATTCAAATCGGAGCGGTAAAACTGAATGAAAAGATGGACATTATAGATCATTTTACAATGTTCATTAAACCTCAATACTTGCCACGTATGCATAAACATGTGCGCGAATTGACGGGCATAACTTCTCGTGAACTCGATCATGGTGTGCCGTTCAAGACGGCTATGCAATACTTTCAAAAATGGTGTGGTGATGAACACATGCTACTTTCATGGGGGTCAGACGATATTCTTATCCTACGAGAGAACCTTATGCTCCATAAGATGAAAGCATTATCTTATGATCAATGGGTCGATGCGCAGATGATTTATTCCTATCAACGATATGGAACAAGTCAGCAGTATTCTGTGGCTCATGCTATAGAGGATCTCAATATATCGACGGAGCATTTATCTGCTCACAATGCTTTGCATGATGCTGTCTTTACGGCTCATATATGTCAGACTCTAGATATTGCACAAGGGATTTTGCATTATGATCTAATTCGCAAGGAAAGTAACAATCCTTTCCTATATCCTCCTATTTTGACATTTTTTATGTATGAAAATTTCTCTGAGAAAAAACGTATTGTTCATGATAGAAGAGTACGTATGTCCTTCTGTCCGTACTGTCAAACTCGTTTAGAAATGACAAGACCTGAACGATTACAAGGGGATAAGCACTTAGCTATCGGAGTGTGTCCTAAACATGGCGATTTTGCGGTGCAACTTAAAGTTGGAAAATATACGATTAAGTCCGGTAGTTGTAAATTCTACATTACAAAGGTATTGACCCATTGTACGGATGAAATTCGTTCTCTATATACTCAGAAGTCTGAAATCAATCGCGAAAAAGAGCGAAAATATTTAGAATATCGCAGGGCGGAACTTGAAAAGGACCGCCAAAAATAATTTTGTAAACTTAGGTTCATCACTCTAAGTTGTACTAAATATTAGAGTGTGAATTTTTAGAAAGGATAGATTATGGAACGTAAATATGCATGGCATAATTATGATGATGCCACTATGGAAAAGGTATATGCTTTAAGTGATACATATCGTCAATTTTTAGATAATGGTAAAACAGAACGTGAATGCGTTGTGCAAGCTGTGGAATTGGCAGAAACAAAGGGCTATGTAAATCTAAATGACATTATTAAAAGCAATACGTCAATTAAAGCTGGTGATAAGATTTATTACACACATATGGATAAATCTATTGCTTTATTTAATATTGGTACTGATGATATCGAGTTGGGCATGAATATCTTGGGGGCTCATATTGACTCTCCACGTATTGACGTAAAACAAAATCCTCAATACGAAGATAGTAATCTTTTATTTTGGGACACTCACTATTATGGTGGTATTAAAAAGTATCACTGGGTTGCAATGCCACTTGCCATTCATGGTGTTGTGGTAAAAACAGATGGAACTCGTATCAATATTAATATTGGCGATAAAGAAACTGATCCTGTATTTTGTATTACTGACTTGTTGCCTCATTTAGGTCAAGAGCAAATGCAAAAGAATGCAGCTAAAGTAATTGAAGGGGAAGCTCTTGATTTACTCATCGGTAGCCGTCCAGTTAAAGACGAAGAAAAAGACGGGGTTACTAAGTTTATCAATACTCTTCTTGAAAAAGAATATGGTTTTGTTGAGCGTGACTTATTGTCTGCTGAATTAGAAATCGTACCAGCAGGTAAAGCTCGAGATATGGGCTTTGATCGTTCCATGGTAATGGCGTATGGTCAAGATGACCGCGTATGCGCGTATACATCCTTGGTGGCAATGCTTGAGGTTGATAATGTAAAGCGCACTACTTGTTGTTTACTCGTCGATAAAGAGGAAATTGGTTCTGTAGGTGCTACGGGCATGCAATCTCGTTTCTTTGAAAATGCAGTGGCTGAAATTTTAACACTTATGGGTAAACCTAACTCGGTGAGCGTGCGCCGTACGTTGGAAAAATCCCGTATGTTGTCCTCCGATGTAAGTGCAGGCTATGATCCACTCTATGCGTCTGCATATGAAAAGAAAAATGCTTCTTATCTTGGTATGGGTGTAGTATTCAATAAATTTACTGGCTCTCGTGGTAAAGCTGGTTCTAACGATGCCAATGCTGAGTACATGGGCTTTATCCGCCGTGTAATGGAGTCTAATAACGTAACTTATCAAACTGCTGAACTTGGTAAGGTAGACCTCGGTGGCGGCGGTACGATTGCGTACATCATGGCCCTTTATGGTATGAATGTCATCGATTGTGGTGTAGCCGTACTTAGTATGCATGCTCCTTGGGAGGTTACATCTAAGGCTGATATTTACGAGGCAAAACAATGCTACGTTGCATTCTTAAATGCGGCGGATGAAACAATCTAATGCGATGGGACTTTTGCCGATGGTGAAAGTCCATTCTATGTGAGGTATATATGAATCAAACAGATTTAGGTGCAGCTATTGAGGCGGCGAAGGGAGAGGCGACAGAGGTTAAGACCGTAAAGGTAGATATCTTTGACATCCCCGAAACGAAGGCTGAAGAGTATATTGCAAATCGAGAAGAAGTAGCAGAAGCGGCAGCACAAGTAATGAAACCATACTGTGTTACAGTAAAACGTGAAACCTTAGATGCTGAAGAAGGCGAAGCAGTGGTTGGCTATTATGTAACCGGTGAAATTTTGATGTGCGTTATCCTCGATCCCTTTGAAGTGCCGGTTATGAAGGTCGCTCTCGACAAAGGAACTCTTAAGGACTATATTTTAGCGGCAAATGAATTGACTGAGGATATGTTAGCATCGTTAGATTAATAGGTGGATTTCTTATTTTATTTTCGCATATATAAAAAATAAAATACTTTAACCTGCTACATTGATGTAGTAGATAAATTTGTTTATAATAAAAGTATTATAATCTTTGCAGATAGGAAGGAAATCCCCATGAACTTAAAAAAAGGTATTGCCCTAGCGCTCACGGCGGCAGCACTAATGGCGTTTACAGGCTGTGGCTCAAATGGAACTATATCGAATGGTGAATACAAAGTTGGTGTTGTACAATTGGTAGAGCATCCTGCATTAGATGCGGCAAATAAGGGTTTTGTTGATGCGCTAAAAGAAAAAGGTTTAGCAGAAAAGATTACTTTTGATCAACAAAATGCGCAAGCTGATCAATCTAATTTGAATAGCATTGCGCAGCGTTTCGTATCCGATCGGAAAAACTTGATTTTAGCAATTGCTACGCCAGCGGCTCAATCCATGGCGAATGCAACTCATGATATTCCAATCTTAGGTACAGCTATTACTGATTACGAGGCAGCTAAACTTGTTAAATCTAATCAAAAACCTGGCGGTAATGTGTCTGGTACATCCGACATGAATCCAGTAGAGCAACAAGTAGATTTAATTTTACAAGTAATGCCGAATGCGAAAACAATTGGCACTATTTATAGCTCTAGCGAAGTAAATTCTCAAATTCAAGTGGAGAAGATGAAAGCTTATGCGGCTACAAAAGGAATTAAAGTTGAAGAAGTTACAGTTTCTAATGTAAATGATATTCAACAAGCGGCACAAAACCTCGTATCTCAACGTGTAGATGCTGTATATGTACCAACAGATAATGTTGTAGCTTCTGCTATGAGCAATCTCGTAGCTATTACCGACCCAGCAAAAATTCCTGTATTTGGCGGTGAAGATAACCACGTGAAAGGTGGAGCCGTTATGTCCTTGTCTGTAGATTACTACAAGCTTGGTTACCAAACAGGCTTGATGGCAGCAAAAATTTTAACTGGCGAAGCTAAAGTTGAAGACATGCCTATCGAAATGCAGAAAGAATTTAAATTAGTTGTGGGGAAAGATAAATTAGAAAAATTGGGCATCACCTTACCAGAGGATTTGATGAACAAGGCGACTATGATTTAATACATAACTGGTAAGGAGTTATACATGAACTGGAAAAAAGGTATTGCAGTGGCACTTAGTGCCATTGCTGTTATGGCAATGGTAGCCGGTTGTGGTTCCAATACCGCAACTAATGACCAAAAAAAAATTGGTGTTATTCAATTAGTAGAACATCCATCTCTTGATGCTGCTAATAAGGGCTTCGTAGATGCTTTAGCGGCTAAAGGTTATAAAGATGGTCAAAATATTAAAATTGACCAACAAAATGCACAGGCTGACCAATCTAATTTGAACAGCATTGCACAACGTTTCGTATCTGATAAAAAAGATTTAGTATTAGCTATTGCAACACCTGCGGCTCAGACGATGGCAAATGCTTCTCATGACATGCCAATCATGGGTACAGCTATTACAGACTACGTGACAGCTAAACTCGTTCAATCTAATGAACGCCCTGGTGGTAATGTATCTGGTACATCCGACATGACACCTGTTGAAAAAGAGGTTGATCTTATCATAGCATTAGTACCGAACGTAAAGCGTATTGGTGCCATTTATACATCCTCTGAAATCAACTCCCAATTGCAAGTTGAAAAAATGAAAGCGTATGCTGCTACAAAAGGTATTACTGTCGTAGAGGCAACTGTTTCCAACGTAAATGATATTCAACAAGCAGCTACAAATCTTGTAAACCAAGATGTGCAAGCTATTTATACACCAACAGATAATGTATTAGCATCTGCTATGGCTAACTTGGCACAAATTACAGATGCTGCTAAAATCCCGGTATTTGCTGCTGATGAAGGCATGACAATGACTGGTGGCGTAGCAACATATTCTGTTGATTACTATCAATTGGGTTACCAAACAGGTTTAATGGCTGCAAAAGTTCTAGCTGGTGAAGCAAAAATTGCAGACTTAGCTATTGAGACACAAAAAGAGATTAAGTTAACTGTTAACGAAGAACGTGCTAAAAAATTGGGAATCACGATTCCTGAAGCTCTTCGTAAAGACATGAAACAATAGAGGAGATTTTAATGTTAGATTTAGTGGTAGGCACCATAACCACAGGCCTTTTATGGTCTTTGTTAGCGGTCGGCGTATTCATAACCTTCCGTGTATTAGATGTGGCTGACTTAACTGTGGAAGGTACGTTCCCAATGGGGGCGGCCATTTCCGCTATTTTAATTACAAGTGGTATGAATCCAATCCTTTCCATTTTACTTGCCGGTGTGGGTGGTATGATAGCAGGTGCTGTAACAGGCTGGATTCATACAAAATTGAAAATTCCTGCATTATTGGCCGGTATTTTGACAATGATTGCATTGTACTCTGTAAACCTTCACATCATGGGCAAAGCTAATGTATCTTTGCTTCGAATGGATACAATTTATACGATTCTTGGTGGATTTTTCCACACGCCGAATATGTGGTCTGCAGCCATCGTAGGTATTATCGTTGCTGTAGTTGTATGTTTGCTTTTATTTTGGTTCTTCGGTACCGAAATTGGTACAGCCTTACGTGCTACAGGTGTTAACCCTCAAATGATTCGCGCTCAAGGCGTAAATACTGATAATATGATCGTTCTTGGCCTTTTGATTTCCAATGGCTTTGTTGGTATGTCTGGGGCTCTTATCGGTCAATTCCAAGGCTTTGCTGATGTAGGCATGGGTATTGGTACCATCGTTATTGGTTTGGCTTCTGTAATCATTGGTGAAGTAGTATTTGGTACGAAATCCTTCGTACGCAGTCTCATC
Organism: Veillonella parvula; assembly: GCF_902810435.1. Lineage (GTDB taxonomy): Bacteria > Bacillota > Negativicutes > Veillonellales > Veillonellaceae > Veillonella. Next base: position 1,288,574 of record NZ_LR778174.1, on the reverse strand, counting down.
GCTGTAGTACTTGGTTCTATAGTATATCGTATCGTTATTGCTGCCGTTCTCTACATGGGTATGCCACCAAATGATTTGAAATTATTCACTGCAATTCTTGTTGCCATCGCGCTTTCCCTACCTACATTGAAAGCAAAATGGTTGGCTCGTTAAGGAGGACACTATGTTAGAAGTAAAAAATATGGTAAAAACCTTCTTTAAGGGCACAATTAATGAAAAGACTGCATTACAAGGCATCAACCTTCGTCTAGAAGAGGGTGATTTTTGTACTGTAATTGGTGGTAATGGTGCTGGTAAAAGTACTTTGCTAAACTCCATCGCCGGTGTATTTCCAGTAGATGAAGGATCCATTACAATTAATGAGATTGATGTGACAAAAATGCCAGAATACAAACGTGCTAAATACATTGGACGTGTATTCCAAGACCCTATGGTTGGTACTGCTGGTAATATGCAAATCGAGGAAAACTTGATTCTTGCTATGCGCCGTGGTAAAAGCTTAGGTCTTAAATGGGCTTTCAAAGATAGTGAACAAGCATTTTTCAAGGAACGTCTTGCATTATTAGGCTTGGGCCTTGAAGATCGTTTATCTGCTCGTATGGGCCTACTATCTGGTGGTCAACGTCAATCCATTACATTGTTAATGGCTACCATGCTTCGTCCAGAACTCTTATTATTGGATGAACATACTGCGGCACTTGACCCTAAGACTGCAGAAAATGTGTTGCAACTAACAGATAAACTCGTTGCAGAACATAATTTAACAACTCTTATGATTACCCATAATATGCGTGATGCATTGCGCTTTGGTAATCGCCTTATCATGATGGACGCTGGTCGTATCATTTATGATGTTAAAGGGGAAGAAAAGAAACAATTAACAGTTGCTGATTTACTTCAAAAGTTCGAAGTGGCTGGGGAAAATGCATTGAGCGACCGCATGGTACTTGGTGCAAAATAATAGAAGAGGGCGTAGACCCTCTTTTGTGTATTTATTGTATTTTTGCTTTACAACATAGGGCAGATACTGTATACTAAATTAGGTCGTAAGACATATCGTAAGCGAAGTATTCGATTCTCCAACGGTTACTTAGGCTTATCGGGATTATAATTTTTTAGGAGGTAACATTAATGTTAACTACAGAAGCTAAATTAGCAGTAATTAAAGAATACGCTACTCATGAAGGTGACACTGGTTCTCCAGAAGTACAAGTTGCGATTTTAACAAGCCGCATTCAATACTTAACAGATCACTTAAAAGAGCACAAAAAAGACCATCATTCCCGTCGTGGTTTGTTGAAATTGGTTGGTCAACGCCGTAACATGCTTGACTACCTTCGTCGTAAAGATATTGAACGTTACCGTTCTCTTATCGAACGCCTTGGTCTTCGTAAATAATAAAATTAGCCGTCCACTTGGACGGCTTTTTTTTGAATTGGCTATTTAGCCTTAATTGATATATAATTAGAAGGTATACATATAAGAAGATTTTTAGGAGGAATAGGAATGGAACAATTCCAAATGGACCTAGCTGGTCGTACTTTTACGATTGAGACTGGGGAACTTGCAAAACAAGCTGGCGGTGCCGTAATGATTGGCTATGGCGATACTCGTGTACTCGTTACTGCTACAGGCTCTAAAGAGGCGAAGGATATCGATTTCTTCCCACTTACAGTAGACTATGAAGAAAAAATGTATGCGGTTGGTCGTTTACCAGGGGGCTTCATTAAACGTGAAGCGCGTCCACCTGAGTCTGCGATCTTGAATAGCCGTTTGATTGACCGTCCTATTCGTCCATTATTTGATAAAGGTGTACGTAACGAAGTACACGTAGTAGCAACAGTTATGTCAGTGGACCAAGATTGTGATCCAGCCATTTGTGGTATGATTGGCGCTTCCGCCGCATTGTCTATTTCTGATGTTCCTTGGAATGGTCCTATTGCAGGCGTTCGTATGGGACGTATCAATGGTGAATTTGTTGTAAATCCAACGAAAGCACAATTAGAAGAAACAGATCTTAATATCGTTGTGGCTGGTACTAAAGATGCTATCCTCATGGTTGAAGGTGGCGCTGAAGAAGTACCGGAAGATATCATTCTTGAAGTTATCATGGCAGCTCACGAAGAAATCAAAAAAATCGTAGCATTCCAAGAAGATATGACTGCAAAAGTAGGTAAGGAAAAACGCGTATTTGAATGTAAAGATGTTCCTGTTGAAATCAGTGATGCAGTTCGTGCCTATGGTCATGATAAACTTGATGCTGCAGTTCGTTGTGCAGATAAACAACAACGCGATGCACAAGAAAGCGAAGTACGTTCAGATGTATTAGCTCACTTTGAAGAAATCTATCCAGATAACTTGGCTGATGTAAATAAAGCATTTGATGCAATGACAAAAGAAATCGTGCGTCATATGATTACTGTTGAAAAAATCCGTCCAGATGGTCGTCAACTTGATGAAGTTCGTCCAATCTCTTGCCGTACAGGCGTATTACCTCGTACTCATGGCTCTGGCTTGTTTACACGTGGCCAAACTCAAGTGTTGAATGTCACAACAGTAGCGCCTTTATCCGAAAAACAAACCATCGATGGTCTTGGTGTTGAAACTGAAAAACGTTATATTCATCATTATAATTTCCCATCTTTCTCCGTTGGCGAAACTCGCTCTTCTCGCGGTCCTGGTCGTCGTGAAATCGGTCATGGTGCATTGGCTGAACGCGCGTTGGTGCCTGTGATTCCGAGCGAGGCAGACTTCCCATATGCGTTGCGTTTAGTATCTGAAGTATTGGAATCGAATGGTTCTAGCTCCATGGCGTCCGTATGTGGTTCTACATTGTCTTTGATGGATGCTGGGGTACCTATTAAAGCTCCTGTAGCAGGTATTGCTATGGGTCTTGTAACTCAAGGGGAACATTATACAATTTTAACTGACATTCAAGGCATGGAAGATGCTCTTGGAGATATGGACTTTAAAGTTGCTGGTACAGCTAAAGGCGTAACAGCAATTCAAATGGATATCAAGATTTCCGGATTATCCCGTGAAATCCTTCAAGAAGCATTAGAACAAGCTCACAAAGGCCGCATGCATATCATGGGTATCATGCTTGATACAATTGCTGAACCACGTCAAGAAATGTCTCAATACGCTCCACGTATTATTACAATGAAAATTGATCCTGATAAGATCCGTGACGTAATCGGTTCTGGCGGTAAAGTAATCCGCAGTATCATCGAAGAAACAGGCGCTAAAATTGACATCGAAGATGATGGTACAGTATTTATCGCTTCTGTAGAACAAGAAGGGGCTGCGAAAGCTCAAGAAATCATCACTAACCTTACTAAAGAGGTTGAAGTAGGTGAAGTATACCTTGGTAAAGTAACTCGTTTAATGGCCTTTGGCGCATTCGTAGAGGTATTACCAGGCAAAGAAGGTCTTGTACATATTTCCAAACTTGCAAAAGAACGCGTTGAAAATGTAGAAGACGTAGTAAGTGTAGGGGATGAAATCATGGTAAAAGTTATCGAGATTGATAAACAAGGCCGTGTAAACTTGTCCCGTAAAGATTGTTTAAAATAAGAGGTGTTACATGGATATTCGTGGCTTTGAAGTAGTTTCTGCTTTTGAAGAACAAGATATCAACTTACCAACACGTAAAACAACTGAAAGCGCAGGTTATGATATTGAATGTGCTGAAGCTGTTACTTTAGAACCTGGTCAAGTGGTTTTGGTGCCAACGGGTATTAAAGCTTTTATGGCATACGATGAATATCTTGCCATTCATATTCGTTCTAGCATGGCTATTAAACGACATCTGGCACTTGTGAATAGTACAGGTATCATTGATAGTGATTACTACAACAATGAGGATAATGAAGGTCATATTATGATTGCCCTTCTTAACTTTGGCAAAGAAACAGTTACCCTTGATAAAGGCGAACGCGTTGCTCAAGGTATATTCTCTAAATACCTTATTACAAACGATGATGATGCCACAGGTGTAAGAATTGGTGGTATTGGAAGCACAGGGACTATGTAAATAATATATGGTTTTGTATAAATTAGTAAAAACCGCTCAACTTTGTTGGGCGGTTTTTGTGTGTTAATTAATCTCTTCAGCTATAATTCTTTTACATAATACTATATAATAATTATTATAGTTAGTAGAAAATTCGGGAGGCTTTATGAAACAGGAGTCTAAACATAAAAAGAACGTAGGTACATCAGTTATGGGTAATGATATTGAGACTACACAAAATACTATGCATGTATTGGATGAGAACAAGATACTTAAAAAGAGTTATGAAGATGTAGTATATATCTCTCAACCTTTTGGGGCGACCTCGTTGAACACTTTAGCAGCACGAGCTTTGTTATTTGGATTAAACCCAGTGCCTTTAAAAAAGGCTCGTGTCCTTGAGCTCGGATGTTCTTTTGGTGGAAACATTATTTCTCAAGCTTTATATTACCCTGAAGCGTCCTTTACGGGCATCGATCTATCGTCTTCGCAGATTGAGATGGGGAATGAATTGATTGCGTCGATGGGACTTACCAATATACATTTAATAGAGAAGGATATTCTAGATATTGATGAATCATTCGGCACTTTTGACTATATTATTGTACATGGGATTTGGTCTTGGGTTCCGGATGTGGTAAAAGATAAAATTCTATCTATCTGTAATAAGAATTTATCTGACAACGGTGTAGCTTATGTATCGTATAATACCTATCCTGGATGGAAACGATTAGAACAGTATCGAGAAATTATGCAATATGCAGAGCAAAAAGAGCTAGAGATGCCGTTGATGGAACGAACTCTATATACCAAGAATATATTGAAGCTCGTAGCTGATACGATGGGGTTAGATAATCGGATAAGTCAAAAAGCGAGCTATAAAATTGATAACATCCAAAATGTGTTAAGCTCTAACGATTATTATGTGGCTCATGAATATTTAGAGCCTTTTAATGATCCTGTATATATACATGAATTTATAAAACGTGCCAATGATCAAGGTTGTGTATATATTGGGGATGTATTTCTTTCACGATCTTTTATAAGTTGGTTACCAGAGGATATTCACGATAATATAGCTCAATTGGCAAATGATGATTATATTGCAAAAGAGCAATATTATGATTACATTTATGATACGCAGTTTAGAATGTCCCTATTAACGAAAGAGAAACATAGTAAAAAGATTGTTCGCAATGAACGAGTTAGTATAGATGTATTATCAAAATTATATTATTGCAGCGTTGTTAATACAGGTATTCCTTCCAATATGACGGATAGTATCCATATTGCTATTAAAGAGGTTATGGATCGGGGTGATATATTTACTGTTCAGGATATAGTAGATCATATACATAGAAAGCTACCTGGTTATACTATAGAAATGGACAGAGTTTATTCTCGTTTACTATATTTAATCATTGTAGATAATCTTGATATGTATGCCGAACCATATGAAAGAGTTGCTTTTGAAGATAATAAGGTGTATATACCTCAACGTTTTATAGATTTTATTTCTACTATAGTAGAAAAGGAGGGCAGCTCCTATATTGGTATAGGCGACATGTATAATAAAGTACAACAAGATATAGATAATGGATTTCTTTTTGTAATAAAGCAAATGGTGGAGCCTACAACAAGAGAAAAGATTCTTGCTATTATGGATGACAATATTACAGTTCAGCGTCATACGCGGGATAATATTGATTTTATTGTTCCTAATAAAGTGTACTTAGAGGAAATTTTACAACGTATAAGAAGGCTCGGGTTTTTACATAAAATAGAAGATTAGAGGTATATATGGCAATTAGTAAGGAAATACAGAAGTCTAGTGAAGTGAAATTTGATGGTAAATTGATTCAAGTTACCTATGATATTGCCGATGTAAATGGCAAAGATGCATGGCGTGAAGTGGTGCATCATCCTGGAGCTACCGCTATTGTGGCGGTAACAGAGGATAATAAGATCGTTATGGAACGTCAATTTAGATATGCTTTGCAGCAGCCATTACTGGAGGTACCTGCAGGAAAACTAGATCCAAATGAAGAACCCATTGTTTGTGCTAAACGGGAGCTTGCTGAGGAAACAGGCTATCGTGCAGCTCAATGGATCTCACTAGGGACTATTGCTACGAGTCCTGGTTTCTGTAATGAAGTATTACATTTATATCTTGCTAAGGAGCTTACCATGGGGGAAACTAATTGGGATCCTGATGAATATGTAGAGTTAGAATACTATACTTTACCGGAACTATTGGAGGTTATCAAGAATGAGACTATTAAGGATAGCAAATCTTTGGCGGCTCTTATGCTTGCTATGCCATACCTTAAGTCATAAATTATATAATTTACCACTTTTTACCTTATAGATTTTTACTAACTCATGTTTATGAGTTTAATTGTAATCTGATACAAAATATTTTCACATTATATGAGTAAATAATCTTATATAAGTTTAGGAGTACATATGTATAATCGAATTATTCTACTAGTAATGGATAGTGTCGGTATAGGGCATGCAGCCGATGCGATTAAATTCGGCGATGAAGGTTCGAATACATTAGGACATATCGAAGCTGTAGCAGGACCTATTCGCTGTCCAAATTTAAAATCCATAGGTTTAGCTAATATTGCCGATATTTCAGCGTTTGATGAGCCTGTTATTGGTGCTTATGGTCGTATGGCTGAAACGAGTTCCGGCAAAGATACGACAAGTGGTCATTGGGAGATGATGGGGCATCCTGTAACGGTACCATTTCCGACATTTTATGAAGGATTTCCGAAGGAACTGATGGATACTTTCACAAAAGAAACGGGATATGGATTTCTTGGTAATGAGGTAGCCTCTGGAACAGAAATTATTGAACGCCTCGGAGAAGAACATATAAGAACAGGTAAGCCAATCGTTTATACATCGGCGGATTCTGTCTTTCAAATTGCTGCTCATGAGGATATCATTCCTTTAGAAGAGTTGTATCGCATGTGTCAAATTACACGCGATAAGGTATGTGTCGGTGATTATTATGTGGGGCGCATCATAGCTCGGCCTTTTGTTGGTACACCAGGGCATTTTGTACGTACTTCAAATCGTCATGACTATAGTCGCATGCCTGAAAAGAAAATGGTGCAACAAGAGTTACAAGACGCAAACATTTCGACAGTGGCAGTTGGCAAAATCGGCGATATTTATGCTCATGTTGGCTGGGATGCATCATATCCGACAAAGTCTAACGCGCATGGTATGAACGTAGTTCCTTATCTATTGGGCCAAAGCTTTGCACGGGGGTTCATGATGGTCAACCTTGTTGAATTTGATAGTCTGTACGGTCATCGGCGTAATGTAGAAGGATATAAGCGTGCTATTGAAGACTTTGATTACCAATTAGGTGGTTTGTTGGACTTGCTTAAAGATGACGATTTACTTCTCATCACCGCAGATCATGGAAATGATCCGACTTGGAAAGGTACAGATCATACGAGAGAAATGGTGCCTTTGCTAGCTTATAGTCCAAGTATGAGTCATTCAGTAGCTTTGGGTGATAGACATAGTTTTGCAGATATAGGGGAAACCATATTGCAAAACTTTGGATTGAAACAATGGGGGATTGGGACTTCATTTTTAGATTCTCTGAAGGGATAGATCTAGATTTTATATTTATGTAGAGTTGAATAGCTTTACATTATTGATTTTATAAATAATTACATATGCGAAATACTGCAGTATATATTTACTTTAATTGAGTTAAATACATACTGCGGTATTTTTTTATAGAGTAGATTTTAATAAAAAACAGGAAATTCTTACTTATATGTGGAAATATATAAGTATAAAAGAATACACCCATAATCGTAAGTACGAGAGGAGGAATCATTATGAGAGAACAAGTACAAGGTAGTGTATGGGACAAAGTATTCAAGATTTCAGAACGGGGCTCATCCGTATCGAGAGAGTTATTTGCGGGGGCCACTACATTTCTTTGCATTTCTTATGTATTAGCTGTAAATCCTGCTATTCTTGGCGCTGCCGGTATGGATGTAGGCGCCGTATTCACGGCAACGGCTGTTAGTGCTATTATTATGACATTATTGCTAGCTTTATATAGCAATATGCCATTCGCCGGCTTATCTGGTATGGGTATCAATGCATTTTTTGCTTACACTATTGTGGTCCAAATGGGACATAGCTTTGCCTTTGCGTTAACGGCTCAATTAATCGCAGGTTTAGCATTTTTACTAATCGCAGTTACACCGTTAAAAGAATATCTGTTTAATGCCATACCGCATACGATTAAATTGGCTGTAACAGCGGGCATCGGCTTGTTTATCGCTCTCATTGGTCTTAGTAGTGCAGGACTTATCGTCAGCAATCCTGCTACTATTGTGAGCATTGGGGACTTACAGGCGCCATCTAGCTTGATATCCATTTTGGGAATCATATTAATCGCCGTTTTTACGGGGCGCAATGTAAAAGGAGGAATATTTCTAGCCGTTATAATTGCTGCGGTTGTTGGGTTCTTCTGTGGGATTACAAAGTTGCCGTCGACGATATTTTCTATGCCACCATCGTTGGCACCGATTTGGTTTCATTATGATATGAGCGAACTTTTATCTGTAGATATGGTTTTTGTGGCCTTTACGTTCTTGTTCGTTAATTTATTTAATGTAGTTGGCGTATTGATTGGTCTTACAAATCAAGCTGAGGTGCCTCAAGATAAACAGTTGGGTGTACAAAGCTCTTGTATGAAAGTATCTGCATTAGGCACTATCATTGGTAGTGCACTAGGTACATCTCCTCACATTGTAGCTGTTGAATCGGCAGCGGGTATCGCAGAAGGCGGCCGTACAGGCTTGACCGCTTTAACCATTGCAGGACTCTTTATAGCATCCTTATTTTTAGCGCCGTTACTCATGGTTATTCCTGTAGCGGCTACTGCTCCGGTACTTATCGTAGTAGGTCTATTTATGATGGCCTCTGTTAAAGATATAAACTTCGGTGATATTTCTGAAGGATTACCAGCATTCTTAACTATAATTATGATGCCTTTTGCTTATTCCATAGGTGTAGGTATTGAATGGGGTCTCATCAGTTATGTATTAATTAAGGTTCTGACTGGGAAATATCGAGATGTTTCTGGTGTCATGTATTTCTTGGCGCTCATTTTCATTTTGAAAGAAATCTTTATGTAAGGAGGATCCTTATATGATACAATTTAATGCAAAAATTTCTCGACAGGCACAGGGGCTGGACAAGGCTTCTGTCGTATTGAAGGGGGCATCTGTTTTAAATGTATTCACCGATGAATGGGTGAAAGCAGATATTGCCGTTCATAATGATACGATTATAGGTGTTGGTACTTATAGTGGTGAAACAGAATATGATTATAGCGGTAAATATATAGTACCTGGCTTTATCGACAGTCATCTACATTTAGAGTCTACATTAGTAAATCCTAAGGAATTAGTCTTTGAAGCATCTCAAGTAGGGACTTTAGGCTTTATAGTAGATCCTCATGAAGCAGGCAATGTTGCAGGTATTGCAGGTGTTGAGTACATGATCAATGAAACTGCATCGGCTCAAGGTGATGTGTATGTTATGGCTCCATCCTGTGTGCCCGCTGTACCAGGTGAAGATAATGGCGCTATTCTAGATGGAGATATGTTACATAAGCTACAAGCTAATCCACGTATTTTAGGATTAGGTGAAGTCATGGACTGTTATAGTGTTATCAATAGTGATCCTTACATGATGAAAAAGTTAGATTACTTTAAAGATACAATTATGGATGGTCATATTATTGGACTTTCACTAGAGCAACTAGCAAGCTATCGTTTGGCAGGCATTACTACAAATCATGAATGTATTTCCTACGAAGAAGCAAAAGAGCAAGTTAAAAATGGCATCTATGTATGGATTCGTGAGGGCAGTGCGGCTCATAATCTAGACTCCATTGTGAAAGGGCTTGTAGAAGAACAAGGGAATACGGAACGTTATGGTTTCTGTACAGATGATAAACATATTGAGGATATTCGTTCAGAAGGCCATATCAGCTATAATATTCGTCGTTCTATTGAACTGGGACTGACACCAATCCAAGCTTATAAAATGGCCTCCACTCATCCGGCATCATGCTACGGTTTGAAACATTTAGGCGCTATTGCGCCCGGCTATAGTGCTAATCTTGTAATTCTTAATGATGAACAACGCGTAGATATTCACGAGGTGTTTTATAAAGGAAAACAGATTGAACGTGTTCTCGTAAGAGAAGAGAAGATTGTACCAGCTGAATTACTGCATACGATTAATATAGGTGCTTTCACAAAAGAAAAATTAGACGTTTTTGTTGAAGGTCCGCAAGCGATTATTAATATCGTGCCTGGGCAAATAGTTACACAAAAAACGGTTGAAAAGGTTCCTGTTGAAAATGAATTGTTTAAACCAAATGCTGAGTACAATAAAATAACTTGTATCGAGCGGTATAAAGCATCTGGTAGAAATGGTGTCGGTATTTTGAAAGGCTTCAATTTAAAAAATGGTGCTATTGCGTCATCCTTTGCACATGATTCACATAATCTGATTGTTGTTGGCGACAACGATGCAGATATGATGGTCGCTATTGAGCGTATTCGCGAAATTGGCGGCGGATATGTCATTGCTAGTGAAGGCAAAGTAGTAGAGGAACTAGCTCTTGAAGTAATGGGCTTAATCACAAATCGACCTCACGAAGAAGTAGATGCAAAAGTGGCTAAGATGAAAGATATTGCTTACGGTATGGGCGTGCCGAAAGGCCTAGATCCTTTTATTAATTTGAGTTTCCTTGCATTAACTGTAATTCCAGAAATTAGAATAACTACTACAGGTGTGATGGAGTTCTAGTATTAAGTTTGATGAAAAGTTAATATAAAAAGGGGCTGTAACAGAATGTGGTTTTACCACATTCTAGTTGCAGTCCCTTTTGCTTTTATCCTTAAAACAGGATGAGTTTATTTAATTATAGCAAGCCTTGATTTTCCATCATATCTTTAATATCAAGAATGGTAGATTTACATACTACATCATAATCTAATGAACCAAGGAAGTCTGCAAATTTAGTGTCATCTTCATTTTTACAGTTTCCATATGGAATTTTACCAAATTTTTGATATGGCTCTAGAATGCGATTTCGTTTGTGTTTCCACATATTGTAATAAGGACCTTTGAATTTAGTCATAAAACCATTGCTATCGACTAATACAAAGCCTTCAGATTCATGGAATGAATTCAGCTCCTCATTTATGATGGCTTGAAGCTCATCCATGGTAGAAACTTGTTGAACTGTTTTAACAATGGAAATCAAGTCAGTGTCATATTTTTGTAGGATTGTATAAAGTTCAGATAATTTTTCTCTAGAGAATGGGACATCTATATGTTTACCATTTACGTCTAGAGTATTTTGAATCATATCGAGCACATAGAGATGATCTTGGTCGTATTTAATGATATGAGTATCCTCTTGGCTGATGACTTCAAACATCATAGAGCAGCTATTACGTGCTAATAAATCTTTGATTTCTGCTTGTAAGCCTTCCGGTAATCTATGGAATAGGTTTTTAAATAAATCCACATGTATACCCTCTGTTGTAGATTTAGAGGCAAATACTAATTCTTCGTTGATAACGCCAAGAATGGTAAGGTAACCATTTTCTTTAGTTCTAATTTCAACTGGGAAGGAGAGAGTATTAGCTAGATTATCTAACTCTGTTTCTGGGCGCTCACCAAGATTAAAGAATTTATTATAACTACGTAATTTCACATCTCCTGTAATTCGATCCACAAATAATCCACGAGCTTGTACTGTACTTTCATTCCATAATCGTTTATGAAATACACGAGAGGTAAAGTTTAAGGAATATAGGTTAGGGAAACACTGTTTTACTTTTACTAATTTTGAATTGCCAATAATATTAATATCTTCATTTTGTGTGAAGATGACATGTTGTGTCATATTTTGGAATTCATGGCGCATATAATCTTTATCATATACATCATTTTTTATTCCATTTTTTGTGAAAGTATTAGCTGTGATATCAATGTATTTTAGTTCTCCACCAAACTCAACTTCTCCTTCCAAACAGAAGGAGTACTTTCCATCTGGAACGCCACGATGACCGTGAATTTGAATGAAGTCCTGACACATGTTTTGCTCGTAATTAGTATCATAGATATTAGCGATATTTGTTTCGTAAGCTCCAAACCCATTAATAAAGGTTGAGGTAGCTATGAAGGTCATGTTGGGCACATAGGAGATACCACCATGGGAAACTAAATATTTTTTGCCATGAAAGCTAAATGGATAACATTGACGAAGTGATTTATAAAAGAGTCGCAGTTCTCGTTGGAGTGATTCCACTTCTTTTTTCGTCATATCCTTTATGATAGGTGCTACCACATCTTTCATAAAGCGTTTGGAACGATTTAAATTTGTATGGAATGCAAAGTTTGCAATATGTCGTTCGTGATTGCCTTCTAACATAATTGTATTAGGCAATGTGCTGAGACGCATCATTTCGTACATCATTTCTTTGTTTTCAATACCGCGTTCTAAATAGTCACCGCAGAAGATGTATAATGTTTTTTCATCCCATGGTGTAATAGCTTGTTGTAATGCGGTGTAGCAACCGTGAATATCACCGATAACACGCACTCGATCATATCTATTTGTTAGATTAACCGTGAAGTAATTGTTGATTTCATCAATGGAGTTAATTTTTTTACAAAACTTTGGTAATGTACTTGTTTTAATCATTTTGTACATACGATGAATGACTTGCTCTGGCACGCGTTTGTAATCGGCGCGAGCCGAATTACGGGCCAAGCAATCCTCCAAGGATGTATCTGGTTCATAGTAATATACAGTATATTTATATTTATTAAGCAATTCTTTGTAAGCATTAACAGCTTTAGATGTAGTGTGGGTAGCATCTAAGACGACAAAGTCGCCATTGCTCATTCGTTTTTCTAAACAATCTAGTAGGAGCTTCCATGCTGGACCATTATCCTCTTGTGAAATATACCAGCCGTTCTCACTAAGGGAAGGGCTACGTAAAAGCATACGGAAATGATCGGCTTCAAGGGTGTAAGCCTCAAGATTGTTGTCACGAATCCACTGAGACTTACCACTAGCAGGAGCACCACGCATTAATAATAGTGTTCTCATAGTAATAGTCCTCTAATCTGCCCATAGGGCGTAATAATATAACTGTATAACAAACGAAAAATATTTTATGATTAAATAGAAAAGGCCATAAAAAAACAGTCTCAACGGATCCCCGAGAGACTGTCTTGCTTGCTTTTAAAATTATAAAGCGTTTACTTTAGCTGCAAGGTTAGATTTTTTGCGAGCTGCAGTGTTTTTATGAAGTACACCTTTGGAGGCTGCTTTATCAATTACGCTAGTAGCATGAACAAGTGCTTGTTTTGCTTCTTCTACTGCGCCTGCTTGAACAGCTTCAACGGTTTTACGAGCTGCTGTACGAATTTGAGATTTTACAGCGGCGTTTTTCGCACGACGTTCAGCATCCGTTTTTACGCTTCTAATACTGGATTTAATGTTTGGCAATTGAGTCACCTCCTTAAAAATCGTTTCTTATACCTGAATGATTATATCATACCAAATATTGATACGCAAGGACTTTTCAGCCCAATATTTTCCTTAATGACATGATTTGTAAAACATTTTCTACTGTTTATTAACGAAAGCATATATGTGGTTTTTAAAATCAGATTACTTATTCATTTTCTAGTGGAACAATATATTAATTTTTATTTATAAAAGTTAAAAGGGTCCTTATGTTATAATGAAGAATAGAATTAAGTGAGGTGTATTATGAAAAAATTAATGATTATAGATGGCAGCAGTTTGTTATTCCGTGCATTTTTTGCATTACCACCATTAAAATCCGCTTTGGGAACACCAACCAATGCAGTATATGGTTTCTTAACAATGCTCATTAAATTGTATGAAGAAATTAATCCTGACTATATTGCTGTAGCTTTTGATAAAGGTCGTCAAACATTCCGTACTGAAATGTATAGTGAATACAAAGGAAATCGCCCAGATGCACCTGAGGATTTGCGTCCACAATTTAGTTTAATTCAAGATGTATTAAAAGCATTGGGCATTTGTGTCATCGAAGAAGAAGGCTTTGAAGGGGATGATATTCTTGGATCTTTAAGTAAAAAGTTTGGAGCCCCTGAAATGGCTGTCCAAATTATTACAGGTGACCGCGATAATTTACAGCTTGTAACAGAACATAGTCATGTGTTCTTAAATAAAAAAGGTATTTCTGATATGTTAGAAGTTACTCTAGATAATATGGAGGAGCTTTATGGTTATGGTCCTGATAAGGTTGTCGAAATGAAGGCGCTTATGGGTGACTCTTCCGATAATATTCCAGGTGTACCAGGCGTAGGTGAGAAAACAGCGCTTAAATTAATTACCGAATATGGCAATCTTGAAGCTGTATACGAACATATTGAAGATATTTCTGGTAAGAAATTAAAAGAGCGCCTTGTAGAGAATAAAGAGTTAGCCTTCTTATCTCGTGAATTAGCAACAATAAAAACAGATATGGAGTTATCTTATAAAGTGGAAGATTTTGTACAAAACTTCCATACCTCTGAAGTACAGCCTTTATTTGAAACTTTAGGCTTCACTAAATTAACACCTCGCATTGTTCAAGTAATGGGGGGCGAGGAAGCAGCTTTTGGAGATCCAGGCTCTTTATTTGCACCACAAGAGGAGATTTCCTTAGATGATTTAGCAGATGCTAAAGCATTAACAGCCGACTTCTATAAAGATAAGACGGTAGCAGTACATGTTATATTAGATGGAAAAACACCATTTAGAACGGTAACGAATACGTATCTATCTAATGGTGATACTATTGTAAAAACAGATGATACTAAAGCTGTTTTAGCCGTATTACAAGGTGCTAAATTCATCGTTACAACTCAAACTAAGGAGATTATTGAAGCCTTTGGTGCAGCTGTGCCAGCTGAGATCTCTTTGTTTAATGCTGATAAAACTGCTCGTGTTCACGATATGTCTCTCATTGCGTATTTATTAGATCCTACACGTACTAATTATGGATATCTATATCTAACTGAGCGCTTCTCTGTGCCTAGCATTGCTAGCGGTAGTATAGACGTAGAATGCGCGTCCATGGTGAAAGCATTACTCGCTATGAACGAAGCAGCTTGTGAATCTGCACGTCGTGAAGAGTTATGGTCTTTATATGAAACGATTGAGTTGCCTTTAATCCATACTTTAGTTGTGATGGAGAAGAATGGTATCTATATCGATACAGAGAAGTTGGCGGAAACAACGGCTCGCTTTAAAGAGGAACTAGCTCAAGTACAAGATGAGATTTATGAACTAGCTGGAGAAACTTTCAATATCAATTCACCTAAACAATTGGGTGTAATCTTGTTTGAAAAGATGAACTTGCCAATCATCAAGAAAACCAAAACTGGTTATTCTACAGATGCAGAAGTACTGGATATGCTTCGTCACGAAAGTCCGATTGTTGAAAAAATCTTGGCATACCGTTCTGTTGCTAAATTAGTATCTACCTATTGCGAAGGTTTGGCAGTTCTCATCAATGATAAAACTCGTCGTATTCATACGACTTTCAATCAAATGGTTACGGCTACAGGTCGACTTAGCTCATCTGATCCGAACTTGCAAAATATTCCTGTTCGTACCGAAAAAGGCCGTGAAATTCGTGCCTTATTCTATCCAGGTGCTGGATATGATACATTGGTGAGTGCTGATTACTCCCAAATTGAGTTGCGCATTTTAGCTCACTTATCTGGCGATGAAGCATTGATTAAAGCCTTCGTAGAAGGTAAGGATATTCATCGCTTTACAGCGGCAGAGGTACTTGGTAAAGCTCAAGATGATGTAACTAGTGAAGAACGTTCCCATGCGAAGGCTATTAACTTCGGTATTATTTACGGTATTTCTGACTTTGGGTTATCTCGTGACCTTGGTATTACACGTGGTGAAGCTAAAAACTATATTGATCTTTACTTTAGCCGTTATCCTAAGGTTAAAGAGTATATGGATCGAATGGTTCAAGAGGCTCATGAAACTGGCAAAGTTCGCACTATGTTTGGTCGTCAACGTGAGTTACCTGATATCAATAGTCGTAACTTTAACCGTCGTTCCTTTGCTGAGCGGACCGCAATGAATACGCCAATTCAAGGTACCGCCGCAGACATCATTAAGTTAGCTATGAATCAAGTGGAGCAAAAGTTAGAAGAACAAAACTTTACGTCTCGACTCTTATTACAAGTGCATGACGAACTAGTACTTGAAGTGGTGAACTCTGAATTAGAAGCTATAGAAGAGTTACTACGTAGTACAATGCAGTCTGTTGTAGAGTTACAAGTGCCTCTTATTGTAGACGTACACCATGCAGAAAACTGGGCATTAGTAAAGTAATATGTATTTATAATTAATAGAAGGTATATATGTTTAAAATTGGCTTAACTGGTGGCATCGCATCGGGCAAAAGTACAGTTCTTACATATTTTAAGGATAAAGGTATACCATATATCGATGCTGATATTGTGGCTCGTGAAGTTGTTGAGCCTGGTACAAAGGGTTTAGAAGCAGTTGTAGATGCATTTGGAACCGATGTATTGCGCGATGATGGGACATTAAACCGAGAAGCATTAGGAGCTATTGTCTTTCATAATGCAAAAAAGCGCCAACAATTGAATGGTTGTTTAAAGGAGCATATTCAAAATCGAATTATGGAACTTACAGCTCATTATGAGGAGCTACATACACCAGTTTTACTATATGATATCCCTTTACTTATCGAGGGAGAATGGTATACCATGATGGACGAGGTGTGGCTCGTATATGTGAATGAGTCGACTCAAATTGAGCGCTTAATGAGCCGCAATGGATTGACTGAGGAGGAGGCATTGGCTCGTATTAATAGTCAAATGTGTCTTGAGGATAAACGGTCTTACGCGGATGTAATTATTGACAATAATGGTACACCTTTAAATTTAAGGGAACAATTAGATAACATTTGGGATGAGCGCATCGAATCAGTTTTATAAGAACCTCAATGATAGTCATTTTATGTGTCAAAATTGGTATATAAAAATTACTATTAAATGGTATAATAAGCCCATAAAACTTCGTATAATATTAACCTAGTATTTTGTTATATTTTATATCTTGGTGACTATGTATAGTTTCTATATAGAAAGGGGGATATATGAAACGTGCAACGGCAACAGCACTATCTTGTGTCGTACTAGGATGGTTTTATTTTACATATCTAGATGACCATTTGGCGCGTCAGATTGCGTATCCCTTTAACTATAAAGAGGAAGTTATAGCTGCAGCTGAGAAAGAGCAGGTACCTCCATCTTTGGTAGCTAGTGTTATCTTAGCAGAAAGCAAGTATAAAAACACAGCGGAGTCTGAAACGGGGGCTCTTGGATTGATGCAACTCATGCCAGATACGGCTCGTTGGGTGGCACAGCAAGTGGGGCATGGTAACTATACAGATCGTCAACTTAAAGAGCCTACTATAAATATTGAGTTAGGTACATGGTATTTAGGTCACTTGTTAAAGGAATTTAATGGTGATCAGGTGTTAGCATTAGCTGCTTACAATGCTGGTCGTGGTCATGTGGAATCGTGGCTTCGTGAAAATAACTGGAATGGAATGGTCGATACGATTCCGTTCCCTGAGACCCGTAGCTATGTAAAGGCGGTCTTACAGTATCAAGAAAGATATGAGGCGTTATATGGAAACAATTATTGAAGCTTGTAAAGCCTTAGACTATTCTTGGTTACCTCAAACTGTTGACGGCTTTACGTTAGTTACATCTACTGAAAGTGACTATACAATATTAGCTAATCGTATTAGTGCTGGTGAAGACGTATTAAAGGTGCCTATTTTCCACTATCAAAATGAATTGGGGTGGCGTTGGTCTGCCTTATATGATAAAGAGGTAGAGGACTATACAGTACATATAGAAATGCCACTATTTTCCTTTGTGGACATTTCTTTTGTGCGAGCCGATTTAGAGTCTTTTTGGACAGGGCTACAAGAACGATGTGTAAAAGGGTTAACCAATATGTTAATAGAACCTGCTAATAATTTTACTTTTACTTATCGTCGCCGAGGGATTCCTGAATGGGACTTCTCACAAGTTATGCCTGAGGAGTTAGAAGGTTTTGTACGCGATATTGATCCAGCCCATGCGATTCGCATGATTAATGGGTCTTTTATCATCGGCGAATACCACAAGATGGATGAGTGTACAGGCTTACTATTGTATTATAATGAATTGCGTGATGAATACTTTGCGGAACTTCGCTATAAAAGCTATCCAGAAATCGACCATCATTTAGATGCAAAAAATCTAGATGATTTAGCAGTGCTATTGCGTGAGCATTTAGGTGCTATACTAAAAGGCTTGAATGAGCGCATTGATTAAAGTTTGGATAGATTTAACTATGCTATTTTTTGTCATTTTTTGTTTTTATAGAATGACTTATGTGGGATTGGTTTCTTTAATACCCATTCAAAAGCGTAGAATTTGTATATACACAGCAAATGTGATATACTATATATGACTTTTATATAATCTTTTAAAAGAGTGGGCTTATGTCCACTCTTTCATTTATGATTAGCTCAATTTTAGAGTATTTAGAATCAAGAGATATATACAAGATGTAGTAAGTAAGGAGGCGATGGCTATGAAAAGAGAAGCAGTGGAGGAGTTTGTATCCTCTGTAGTTGAAGGTATTATAGCCGGCACCGATATGGAACTCGTCGATGTAGACTATGTACGTGAACGGGATTGGTATTTACGTGTCTACCTTGATAAACCAGGTGGTGTAGATTTGGATGACTGTCAGTTGGTGAGCGAAAAATTAAGTGCTGTCCTCGACGAAAAGGATCCAATTACGGAAAATTATTTATTGGAGGTATCTTCTCCTGGCCTTGATCGAGTTCTAAAGAAAGATAAGGATTTAGTTCGGTATAATGGCCGTGATGTAGATATTCAGTTGTTTAAGCCTGTTAATGGCAGTAAACAATTTACTGGTGCATTACAAGGTTTTACGGACACATCTATCGACTTTACTATTAATGGTGAAAGCATAACATTTGAACGTTCTGCTATTGCACAAATTCGATTACATCTTGATTTTTAATATATGGAGGCATACGAGTGAGTCAAGAATTAATTCAAGCGGTAATGGTGCTTACAAAACAAAAAGGTTTTGCTCCTGAGGTTATTTTTGAATCCTTAGAGGCTGCATTACTGCAAGCATATCGCAAAGAACCAACATCTAATCCAGATGCGTACGTTGTGATTGACCGCGAAACAGGTGTTTATAAAGTAATGGCCAAAAAACAAGTTGTGGAAACTGTTGAATTGCCTGAAACAGAAATTAGCTTGTTGGATGCTCGCAAAAAAGATAAGCGTTTTGAGATTGGTGATGTAGTAGAAGTCGATGTAACTCCTGCTAACTTTGGTCGTAGTGCTGCCCATACTGCAAAACAAATGCTTATTCAACGTTTGAAAGAGGCTGAGCGCAGTGTAGTATATGAGGAATACTACAGTCGTGAAGGTGATATCATCACTGGTGTTATTACACGTGTCGAAGGTAAAAATGTGTTTATCGACCTTGGTAAAACAGAAGCAATTTTACCTCCAACAGAGCAAATTGCTACTGAAACATACCGTGAAGGGGATCGTATTAAATGCTATATCGTAGAGGTTAAGAAAACTACGAAAGGCCCTCAAATTATGATTTCTCGTACACATCCAGGTCTATTAAAACGTCTATTTGAATTAGAGGTTCCAGAAATCTTTGAAGGCGTAGTAGAGCTTAAGTCTGTAGCTCGTGAACCGGGGATGCGTTCTAAAATCGCCGTATATAGTCGTGATGAAAATATTGATCCTGTAGGTGCTTGCGTAGGTCCTAAAGGGCAACGTGTACAACATATTGTTGATGAATTACACGATGAAAAAATAGACATTGTTAAATGGGATGAAGATCCAGCAATTTATATTGCTAACTCCTTAAGCCCTGCGAAGGTTGTATCGGTAGATGTAAGCGAAGAAGAAAAAGCTTCTTATGTAGTCGTACCTGATTATCAATTATCTTTAGCTATTGGTAAGGCTGGTCAAAATGCTCGTTTAGCTGCTAAGTTGACTAACTGGAAAATTGATATTAAAAGCGAAACTCAAGCTGCTGAAGAACCTTTCACAGGTTTTGGCAATGCTGAGGATGGTGAATAGTCATGAAACCAAAATCCCAACCTATGCGTACTTGCGTAGGATGTGGTGAACCTAAGGCAAAACGAGAGTTGATTCGCGTAGCCTTGAGTCCAGACGGCAATATCACTATTGATCGCAGCGGTAAAGCACCAGGACGTGGAGCTTATTTATGTGAGTCTATGTCGTGTTTTGAGCAGGCTTATAAGGCAAAACGATTAGAACGATCATTAAAACATAGTGTATCTAAAGAGATATACGAAGCATTACAACGTGATTTACAAGAGAATGAGTAATCACTGATATACATGAATGAAGATAAAATTTTGAATCTCTTAGGCTTAGCACAACGAGCAGGAAAAGTTATTTCTGGTGATTTTATCGTAGAAAAAGCTATAAAGAGAAAGGAACCGAAATTGGTACTTCTCGCTGGTGACTGTGCAGCCAATAATGAAAAGAAATATACTCAATTAGCAGAAACCCATCACATTCCACTTCACAGTATTGCCAATAAAGAGGCTTTAGGAACGGCCATTGGTAAGGAAGTTAGGGTAGTAGTTGCCGTACTAGATGATGGATTTGCAAAGGCATTACTTAAAGAGATTGATCGATAATAAGGGGGTATGTAGATGTCCAAAAAGCGCGTTCATGAAATCGCCAAAGAGTTCGGCGTAGAAAGTAAGCAGGTCATTTCTATCTTGCAACAAAATAATATCAATGTTACGAAAGCAGTTAATTCTGTAGATGATTCAGGTTATGAAATTGTAAAAAAACAATTAGGTAAAAAATCTGAAGCTCCTAAAGTAGCACAAAAAATAGAAAAAAAGGTAGAACAAAAGTCTGCTCCTGCAGCTCATAAACAAGAAGTTGCGTCACATAAACAACATCCAAATCGTTCTAACGAACAGAAAAAAGATAAACATAAACAATCTGGTCAAAAACAAGACGATCAATCTAAACAAAAGGATCATAAAAAAGGCAATGTACGTCATGTACAAATCTCTGAGCCTACACGCAAATCCGATGGTAACCAACATGGTGGAGACCGCGCTAACAATCGCCCTAATAATACCCGCAATAATGATAACCGTAATAACGTTCGTTCTAATGATGCGCGTAATAATGATAATCGCAACAACGATAATCGTAATAACGACAACCGCAATAACGATAACCGCAATTCTAATAATGATCGCCGTAACAAGAAAAATAAAAAAGGTGGCAATAACCGCCCTCAATCCTTGTTATCTACATCTATGCAAAAAAAGAAGAATCGCGTAAAACATCGTAACGAGCAGTACTTACAGCAAAAAGCAGAAGCTGAACGTAAAGCTGAAGCAGCAATTGCTACAGAAATTGAATTGAGCGGTCCTTTAACTGTTAAAGAATTAGCTGAAAAAATGGGTCGTGAAGTATCTGAAATCATCAAGAAATTGATGCTTTTAGGTGTTATGGCCAGCATTAACCAAGAGGTTGATGTAGATACAGCTACTATTGTAGCTGAAGAGTTCGGTGTAACTGTAACTGAAGTAGAACCAGAAGAAGATCCTACAGATGTTATCGAAATTGAAGATGCACCAGAAACGTTAAAACCACGTCCTCCTGTAGTAACTATTATGGGTCACGTTGACCATGGTAAAACATCTTTGTTGGACGTAATTCGTCAAACTAATGTAACAGCTGGCGAAGCTGGTGGTATCACTCAACATATCGGTGCGTACCAAGTTCGCTACAAGGATAATAAAATCACATTCCTTGACACACCTGGTCATGAAGCGTTTACTGCTATGCGTTTACGTGGTGCAAAATCTACAGATATCGCAGTTCTCGTAGTAGCTGCTGACGATGGAGTAATGCCACAAACTATCGAGGCCATTAATCATGCGAAGTCTGCAGATGTACCTATTATTGTAGCCATCAACAAAATGGATAAACCAGGTGCTAACCCAGACCATGTTAAACAACAATTGTCTGAACATGGTCTTTTACCAGAAGAATGGGGTGGCGATGTCATCATGGTTCCTGTATCTGCTAAACAAAAACAAGGTATTGATGACTTACTTGAAAATATTTTGCTTGTAGCAGAGGTTATGGAATTGAAAGCGAACCCTAACCGTAAGGCATATGGCGTAGTTATCGAGGCTCAACTTGATAAAGGTCGTGGTGCTGTATGTACTGTCTTGGTACAAAAAGGTTCTCTTCGTGTAGGTGATACAGTACTTGCTGGTACTGCATACGGTAAAGTACGTGCCATGACAAATGAGCGCGGTGAAAAAGTAAAAGTTGCTCGTCCGTCTATGCCGGTAGAAATTTTGGGCTTCTCCGAAGTTCCACAAGCCGGTGAAATTATAAATGGTATGGATGACAACGAAGCACGTGCAATTGCTGAAAAACGTATTGCTAAGCAACGGGTTCAAGAATTGCAAGCTACACATAAAGTTACATTAGATGATATTTTCAACCAAATTCAACAAGGCGAGTTGAAGGATCTTAATATTATCATCAAAGCCGATGTTCAAGGTTCTGTAGAAGCATTGCGTCAATCTTTAGAAGGCATCAAAAACCCTGAGGTTCGTATTGTTATTGTTCATGCTGCAGTAGGTGCCATTAATGAATCGGATATCATGTTGGCATCTGCATCTAATGCGATTGTAATGGGCTTTAATGTACGCCCTGATGCTAATGTTCGACGTGCAGCGGAACAAGAAAAGGTTGACTTGCGTACATATCGTGTAATTTATGATGCTATCAATGACGTTGAATCTGCTATGCGCGGTATGTTGGCGCCTCAATTTAAAGAGGTTGTCGTAGGTCGTGCAGAAGTGCGTCAGGTTATTTCCACACCAAAGGCTATTGTAGCTGGCTCTTATGTAACAGAAGGTCGTATTACTAACGACTCTGAAGTTCGTTTAATTCGTGACGGCATCGTTGTATTTGAAGGTAAGGTTGATTCTTTACGTCGATTTAAAGATGAAGTTAAGGAAGTTAAAACATCCTTTGAATGTGGTATCTCCTTAGAAGGATACCGCGACATCAAGGAAGGCGACGTTATTGAAGCTTACTTGATGGAAGAAATTGCACCTCAATTATAGGAGGTTTATATGAGTGATGTTCGTGTCAGAAAATTACAAGAATTTATCAAACAAGAGGTAAGTCAAATGTTGATGCGCGGATTGAAAGATCCGCGTATCGGCTTCACTACTATTACCGATGTTCATGTAACAGGTGATTTACGTGAAGCTACGATTTATGTCTCCTTGTTTGGTTCCGATAAGGAAAAAGAAGATACCCTTATCGCATTAAAGCATGCAGCAGGTCATATTCGTACAGAGCTTGGTAAAGTACTTAAATTACGCCATATTCCTTCCATCACCTTTGATAAGGATACGTCTTTAGACTATAGCATGCATATTGAATCCCTTTTGAATGAAATCAAAAAGGATGAAGAAATAAATTAACAAAAAGGATACAGAACATGAGTAAGATTACTATTAATCAATTACATATGGCTCTGTGTGAAGCTAATTCTATTATGCTAACCGTCCATATTAGACCTGATGGTGATGCTATTGGGTCCATGGTAGCCTTTTACGAAGCCCTTGTAGGACAAGGTAAAACTGTATATATGGTAGTGGATGATGTAGTTCCTGAGAAGTACACATTCTTACGATATACGGACCACATTCATGATGTAGCGTATTTTGAAACTAATCCAGTTGATATTGATATGCTTATGGTTTTGGATGCTAGCACGTATGAGCGAATTGGCAAAGTAGGTGCACTTTGGAGTGCACCTATTTTTAATATAGATCACCATATTTCTAATACAGAATTCGCGGACCATCTATATTTAAAGCCTGACTTTGCTGCTACTGGTGAAATTGTTACCGACTTATGTACAAAATGGAATTGGCCTATCACTGAGTCTATGGGTATCGCGTTATATATGGCGATAGCTACGGACTGCGGTTTCTTTAAGTTTAGTAATACTACGGCGAATACCCTTGAGATGGCTGCTAAATGTGTAGCTGCAGGGGCTAGACCAAATGTTATTTCTGAAACCATTGAAGCCGTATCTGCCAGTCGCTTAGAATTAACAAAACAAGTTATGCAAACTATCGAGTTTCATAAAAATAATACAGTGGCCACTATCGAGCTAAATCGTGATACCATGAATATTCTTGGCGATGATACAGATGGTTTTGTAGACATTATTAGAAATGTTGATACTGTAGATGTGGCAATTTTATTAAAAGCAGAAGCTGATAATAGAACACGTGTAAGTTTACGTTCTAAAGGTATTGATGTGAACGCTGTAGCAAGCCATTTTGGTGGAGGTGGTCACATTCGTGCTGCTGGGTGTACTATTAATTTGCCGTTACAAGAAGCAAAACAGGCTCTCATTGAGGTGATTTAATAATGGATGGCATTTTACCATTTTTAAAACCTCCTGGTATTACGAGTCATGATGCCGTTGCTATTTGTCGTCGTATTTTAAAAGAAAAGCGCATTGGTCATAGTGGTACATTAGATCCTATGGCTTATGGTGTATTGCCTGTATTTCTTGGCAAGGCTACTCGCCTTATAGAATACACCGAGGATTTTGATAAAACTTATGTAGCAGAATGTAAATTGGGTACTTTTACAGATACTGAAGATAGCTCAGGACAAACTGTATTGCCAGATACTAATATGGTATTGCGTGATGGCGTTGTATTGAATCAAGCTATTCAATCTACAGAGATCTCAGCAACTATGGTTAAACCAAGCTTTGAAGAACTGGTTAGTATCTTGAAAAAATTTGCAGGTATTCAGGACCAAAGACCGTCTAAGTATTCAGCTATTAAAGTAAACGGCATTCGAGCTTATGAATATGCCCGTAAAGGTATTCCTGTGGAGCTACCATTACGCCAAATTCATATTAAAAATATTGAGCTCATTGCTTATGGATTCCCTTTTTTCACGGTTCGCGTGACATGCACAGGGGGGACTTATATTCGCTCATTATTACGCGATATTTGTATTGCTTTAGGTATTCCTGGCACTATGACTTCTTTGGCACGTACTCAAGTAGGGCCTTTTGACATCGGTTCCGCTAAGATGGCTGAAGAGATAATGCTACATGGTAAAAGCCTTTTGTTACCAACGGATGCGGCGGTTTCTCATCTTTCAAAAGTGACTGTAAATAGTGTACAATTAAGGATGATGGTGCAAGGGAAGGAATTACCTATTGAAAGGGAATTTTCTTTTACCGAGCCAGATAATTTTTATAGAGCCTATGGACCTCTTGGTTTCATAGGTATTATGAGACGAACAAACCACTCATTAAAGGTGGAAAAAAATATTTTTATTGAAGGATAAGTATGAAGCAAATACATTCGTTTGATGAACTACGCCAAATCAAAGATACAAAAGTATATGCCCTTGGTACCTTTGATGGCATTCATCGAGGTCATCAACGAGTTATACGTAAGGCTGTTGAAGAGGCTACATCAGTCAATGGCGTAAGTATTATCATTACCTTTGAACATCATCCGTTGACTATATTACATCCAGAACGAGTACCTAAACGGGTGATTCAAGAAGAGATTATGGATACTGTGCTAGAAGAGCTCAAAGTTGACTATATTTTACGATTACCTATGACTGAAGCATTATTAAAAATGACTGCAGATGAATTCTTACATGATCTCTGCAATGATATGAATGTGGAAGCTATTGTAATTGGTGAAAACTTTACATTTGGTGCAAAGGGGCTTGGCAATCCAGAATATATGAAAAAAGTGGTAGCGGATAAGAATATACGAGTTCTTGTACAGCCTTTACTGCCATGTGATGGTCGTAGTACACCTATTTCTAGTACAGAAATTAGAAAGGCTATTCATGAGGGACGTTTGGAGGATGCAAATCATTGGCTAGGTAGGCCATTCCAGTTTAAAGGAACTGTGATTAAAGGTGATCAACGGGGACGCACATTAGGATTTCCAACATTAAATCTATTACTTCCTAATGAAATGGCTACACCTCCAGATGGAGTCTATGCTAATCGTGTATGTATTGGTGGTATTTGGTATGATGGGGTAGGCAATATTGGAGATAATCCAACCTTTAGAAATCAGTACCATAGATGTGAAGTACACGTTTTTAACTTTGACCAGGATATATATGGAAAAGAAGTGATTGTACAGTTCATTTCTTATATTAGAGGAGAAGTTAAATTTAATAACTTACAAGACCTTATCGATCAAATGAAGGTAGATGAAGAACAGGCTCTAGCTATTTTAGCTAATGCATAAAAAGGGGGTTCTCATGGATATTAAAGAAGCTCGAAAACAGATAGATAGTATTGATTCTGTATTAGTTACGGAGTTTGAAAAGCGACTCACATTGATTAAAGAAATTGGTAAATATAAGGATGAACATCATTTACCACTTATTGATGAAGAACGGGACGAAAGTATCATTGCTTTACATACTCAAAATTGTAAAGATAAAGTTTTAGCACCTTATGTTGAAAATTATATAAAAACCGTCGTTTCTATGAGTAATGAGTTCTTAAAAGAACACATGCATAAGCATATTTTTCTCATTGGTATGCCTGGCGCAGGTAAGACTACTGTTGGTAAGGTTCTAGCTAAAGAGTTGGGGCGAGATTTTTTTGACTTAGACCAAACGATTCAAGACAAAGTGGGTAAATCTGTTCAAAATATCTATATTTACGATGGTAAAGATGCTTTTAGTGAATATGAATATACTACAATTAAAGAATTAATTCATAACAAACCATCTGTTATTGCTACCGGTGGCGGTACTGTTACCTATGACAAAACTGTAAAATTGATGCGCAATAATGGTCTTGTTGTATTTGTTAATCGCGATGTGAATCATATTTTAGATGATTTGGATTTGGAGATTCGTCCGCTTGTAAAAGAAAGTATCGAATATATTTTTAATGTATATGAAGAACGATATCCTTTATATGAAGAAGTAGCACATATTAAAATTGGTAACGAAGGCAGTATTACCGATGCAGTGCAAGAAATTATTGAAGCTTTGCCGAATACGGAGAAATAATGGACGCCATACGAGGATTTGTATACCGAACTATATATGAGAATACACAACGTACATATTGCGTGTTTATCCTAAAAGATTATAATGAGGAATACATTACTTGTACTGGCAAATTTGAGTCTCCTAAAGAAGGGGAAGACATCGAAGTACGGGGCCGCTATGTAGAACATGAAAAGTACGGCCGCCAATTTGATGCGAGCAGTGTTGAAAAGTTAAAACCTGATAATATGGGTGCTGCCAAGACTTATTTGTTGAATCTAGGAATAAAAGGTTTTGGTGAAAAATCCGTAGAGAAGGTACTAGAGTATTTCGGTATTCGTATTTTAGAAATTTTACGGGAAGAACGTCCAGAAGAGATTAAAGATATTCCAGGTCTCCGAAAGAGTGTTAAGGATGAGCTATTCAATACCTTACTTGGCGAAGGTATTTTATCTGATTTAAATCATTTTTTTGAAAGTCATCACATTTCATCGAAATGGAGTCGTATTGTATATACCTATTATGGTGTGCAGTCCGTCGCAGTTATAGAGGATAATCCTTATACATTATTACGTGTAGCACCGGATATGCTCTTTGGTACGGCCGATACACTAGCAGAGCATCTTGGTATTAATGGTAGTGATACACGCCGTTTAGAGGCTGGTTTAGAATGGATTCTACGTAGTTTAGATAATCAAGGTCATACATGTTTACCAGTAGACCAACTTATCGGTCGACTTGACGATTTATTACAAACTGATGTAGATGATATTGCGAACTTTATTGAAAGCCTGCTGGAACAAGGTGCACTGTATAGTACGTATTATGAAGATATCTTATATATCTATCCGCCAGAGATGTATGTTTCTGAAGTGGAAGGGGTCAACTATACTCGTGAGTTTCTATTACAAGCTGATCCAATAGCATTAGATATTTCTAGTTTTATTGAAAAGTTTGAACGAGACAACTACATTACTTTTGGTGATGCTCAAAAAGAAGCTATACAGCTCTCATTTTTTGAAAAGTTTTCTCTTATAACTGGTGGTCCTGGTACAGGTAAAACAACTATCATCAAGGCGCTAGTAAAAGGTTTCCAACTCGGTGGATTGGGGCGCATTATACTTTGTGCTCCTACGGGACGTGCTGCAAAGCGTCTGACCGAGGCCACTGAGTTTGAAGCTACTACAATTCATCGTCTATTGGTACCTGTTCAAGGTAGTGACTCCTATGACTTTACAAAGAATGAAGATGATCCTCTAGATATAGATGTCATTATCATCGATGAAGCATCTATGCTTAATGTGCGTTTATTCTATTCTTTGATGGCTGCTATTCCAAAGGAAGCCCATGTCATTATTGTGGGTGACGTAGATCAATTACCACCTATAGGTGCTGGGTTCGTATTAAAAGATTTATTAGATAGTGATTGTGTGCCCTATACACGACTTAATCAGATTTATCGTCAAAGCTCTGGTAATACTATCGTTGAAAGTGCTTACGCAATTAACCGTGGTGAAATGCCTAACCTGGAAGGTGTGAGCGAAGAGTTTTCTTTTATTCCTGTTAAATCTTATGATATGATGATGAAAGCCATCATTGATGTATATAAACGTGAACAAGAGACGATAGAGGATGAATTAGATATTCAAATTATTTCTCCTATGCGCCGTGGTGAAGCAGGTAGTACATTGATATCACAATATGTACAACAAGCCGTAAACCCTCCAGACAGCTATAAGGGAGAAGTTCGTGTCAATGGCATTACGTATCGCGTTGGGGATAAGGTTATTCAAATTCTCAATGATTATGAGTTAGAAGTGTTTAATGGCGAAATTGGCGTTATCTATGCTATTACGCGGACCGATATTTGTATTCGATTTATCCATAAAGAGGTTCGTCTACCTATCGATGAAGCACATATGATTATGCCTGCTTATGCTATTACAGTTCATAAGAGTCAAGGCAGTGAGTATGGTGTAGTTATTATTCCATTTGTTCCACGTTATGGTGGCATGTTACAACGTAATTTGTTGTATACTGCTGTTACACGGGCAAAGCGTAAAGTAATCATCGTTGGTACTACGAGCGCAGTTGAACGTGCTGTGCGTACTGTTAATGCCGATGAACGTTACACATTGTTTAAAGAACGACTACAAGGGAGATGTGATTCGTAATGAGTCTTTGGGATTTCTTATTTCCACCTGTATGCCCTCACTGTGGTGCACCTGTGGCAACACAAGGAGATTGGTGTAAAGCTTGTTTTACAGATTTATTACATATTCGTCATATACCACATAAATTTTTACACTATGTAGATGATGTATGTGTGTTGGCCGAATATCGTGGTGGTCTAAAGTCTATGATTTACGATGTAAAATTTAATGAAAAAAAGGAGCAGTCCAAAGGGGCCGCTCCTTTTTTAGTATCGTACAACTTTTACATGAAATATAATGAGTCTAACATTGTGAACAGTAATTGTAAAATTATGTATGATTATATTGTTCCCGTACCATCTAGCGAAAAGAAAAAAGCTAAGAGAGGATATAATCAAGTAGATTTATTCTTTCTTGAATGGGCTCATTCTTTATGGGAGATAGATAGAAAAAAATTTAAATGGTTAGATTGTATATACAAGTTTGATACTTCTCGAGATATGTGGAGATTAACAAATAAAGAAAGACATCAAAATATTGATGATGCCTTTGTTATATGTGCTGATTATAAGGATATTGATTTTACCAATAAGAATATATTAATTGTTGATGATATATATACTACAGGTGCGACAATTGAAGCTGTAGCAAAAGTCTTACAAAAGCATAAAGCGCTACGCGTTGATGCCCTTACGCTGGCTAGTGGTAGTTTCTAATCTTTATTACTAAATGTAGGAATATAATATTTGATTTCATATTAGCCAAGCACATCAATAAATGCTTTAACTACATCAGGATCAAAGAGAGAACCAGACGCACTAAAAAGTTCTTCTTTTGCTTTAGCTTTTGTTTTAGCCCAAAATTCAGTAGAAGGATTAACTGTTGTATCATAGTAATCTGCTACAGCAATGATTCGAGCTCCTAACGGAATATTGGCACCACGTAGATGTTTAGGATAACCGGAGCCATCCCATTTTTCATGATGGTAACGAATATAAGGTAAAATTTGTTGGCAGCAAGGATAGTTTTCAATCATATTGGCACCACTTGCAGCATGTTGTTTATACTTAGACATTTCTTGCTTATTAAGATATGGAGATTTTTGGATTAATGCATTAGGTACCATTAATAGACCTACGTCATGAAGTAAAGCTGCATGACGAATCTGTTCAATTTCATTTAATGGTAAACCCATTTTAGCTGCGATGCTAACAGCATAGTTTGAAACCTGAATAGAATGTGTATAGAGATGATAGCTTTTCATTTGTATCATCTGTAAAAGTTGTGCGCTTATGGCTTCTAAACTGTCTTTCTCCAGTTCATACAAACCTGATGGTTGCATCAATGATAACATAAACATAATAAACCCCTCTAACTAACAAACTGAACATATGGTACAACCCCTCGTACTTATGTTCATATCGTACAACTTTAGGCCGTTCTAATTTAACAGTATACAAATTATACACCATAAATAATTTTTTGTGTATGATACGTATGTTCTTACAAATATGTTGTATTCATATTTGGCATACAAAAAATAATTGACAATTTAAGAATCCACTAGATATGGTACTTAAAAAATGTGATTTTAGAAATATTAAAATATTATGAAGAATATTTTAGGTTTTCTATTCCAATTTTCTATACATCAACAAATAGGGGTTGCAAAATTTATTCTCATTGTTCTAAGAATTATGCGATAGTATGTTTGGTAAAAAAATTATATTTGGCTACTTAACTATATAATCAAAATTTTTTAAAATAATAGTAAAACTAGACATGAATACTGTTATTCTTTATAATACGTCTATACGGGTCTGTGGTTGAAAGTCGAGGCTAGTCGCAGGCAAAACGATCCACATAAGCAGCCCAAAGGGTTGTGAGCATGGTGCGGCTTAGGTGTAAGTCCTGCCGATAAAATCGAGAGAGGTAGTAGTGGGGAGTCTTGGACTTATGAGCGAACCTTCCAGCAGGCGAGTGTGGGGGCAAAGACCAGGTCAGCCGTATAGGGGCACATGAGGCTTTTCTCATGTGCTTTTTTTATACAGTTGTATATTATAAAATTTATAGAAAACCACTAACTATGGGAAAGTTTTTATACATAGCCGTAATATTTATACAAATAATGCATAAAATTAAAATATAAATATAGTGATTTTGCGATTATATCTAAAGTTATATACAAAATTATTGACATAATTATACTTAATCTATATACTATTATAAAGTAGTAGTAAGTTAAAATAATGAGGTTGATAATATGTTAAATAGCAAAGTAAAAAAAATAATTCTTGGCGGTTGTATGTTAGTGATGGCTGCTTCTTTAGTTGGTGGATGTGGTTCCTCTAATCAACCTACATCTAATAAACTTATCGTTGGCACTAATGCTACATTTGTTCCATTTGAGTTTAAAGATGAAAAAACTCAAGATTATACAGGTTTTGATATTGAATTGATTCGTGCGATCGGTAAACGTATTAATAAAGATGTAGAGCTAAAAAATGTAGCTTTTGATGCTTTGATTCCAGCTTTGAACACACATGATATTGATGTTGCTGCATCTGGTATGACTATTACAAAAGCGAGAAGTGAAAAAGTATTATTTTCTTCTCCTTATTATGAAAATGCCTTAGCAGTAGTATATAAAGATGGAACGGCTGTGAATTCTCTTGATGACTTAAAGGGTAAAAAAATTGCAGCCCAATTAGGTACTACTGGTGCAGATTTAGCTCATAAAATTGAAGGTACTACTGTAAAAGAATTTGACCATAGTAATGAAGCTTTGTTAGAATTACAAAATGGTGGAGTAGATGCAACTGTAATCGATTTACCTGTAGCTCAATATTACAGTACTAAGCATCCTGACCAACATATTAAATTTATGGCATATCCAAATACTAAAGAATACTTGGGCTTAGCAATTAATAAGGATAACAAAGCATTGCAAGAAGAAATCAATAAAGCAATTGCTGATATGAAGGCTGATGGTGAATTTAATACATTATATAAAAAATGGTTTAATGTAGATGCACCTGCTGATATGCCAGTAGTTTTAGAATTTAAATAATAGGAGAGATTATGAGTTTTAATTGGGGGTTAATTGCGGATAATTTACCGCTCTTGCTACAAGGTGCTCTAGTGACTGTAGAAATTACAGCCATGTCTGTAGGTTGTGGCTTTTTTATCGGTCTTTTAGTATCTTTAGCAAATTTATCTAAATTTAGATTAGTTAGATTGCTTGCAAAATGTTATGTAGATATCATTCGTGGTACACCATTACTGGTGCAAATTTTCCTAATCTATTTTGCCTTGCCTATGATTACAGGTCAACGGATTGATCCATATATTGCGGCTGTTACCGCATGTAGTATTAACTCTGGTGCTTATGTATCTGAAATTTTCCGTGCTGGTATTCAATCTATTGATAAAGGTCAAATGGAGGCCGGTCGTTCTCTTGGTTTAACTTGGGGACAAACTATGCGTTACATCATTATGCCTCAAGCTTTTAAAGCAATTATTCCTCCGTTAGGGAATGAATTTATTGCCATGTTGAAAGATTCCTCTTTAGTTTCTGTTATCGGTTTCGAGGAGTTGACACGTCGTGGTCAATTAATCATTGCTAAAACCTATGCATCCTTTGAAATCTGGGGTACGGTTGCTGTGATTTACCTTATTATGACAGTGACTATCTCACAATTAGTTGGATATCTTGAAAGGAAATATAGCATTAAATGATTAAATTAGAAAATGTACATAAATCTTTTGGTAAAAATGAAGTACTAAAAGGTATTAATTTACATATTGAACAAGGTCAAGTTGTTGTAATCATCGGTCCTTCTGGTTCTGGTAAAAGTACGGTACTGCGCACTATGAACTACTTAGAAGAACCTACATCTGGTAAGGTTATCGTAGATGGTATGGATCTTTCTGATAAGAAAAAGTTAAATGACGTTCGTGCTGAAGTAGGAATGGTATTCCAAAACTTTAATCTATTCCCACATATGACGGTTATGGAAAATCTTACTTTAGCACAAACTAAGGTTCGTAAAACATCTATGGAAGAGGCTAAGAAGATAGGTCAAGCTTTACTTGATCGAGTAGGTTTGGCGGATAAAGCCAATGCATATCCTGATTCTTTGTCAGGTGGTCAAAAGCAGCGTGTTGCTATTGCTCGTGCTTTAGCTATGAGACCTAAAGTAATGCTTTTTGATGAACCTACTTCAGCTCTTGATCCTGAAATGGTTAGTGAAGTACTAGATGTAATGAAGTCTTTAGCTGAGGAAGGTATGACGATGGTCATCGTTACTCATGAAATGGGCTTTGCGAAAAAAGTAGCGGATAGAGTTTTATTTGTTGATGGTGGCTTGATTTTAGAAGATGATACACCTGAACGCGTATTCGATGCTCCTACAAATGAAAGAACAAAATCATTTTTAGACAAAATTTTAATAGATTAATTAATGATATTATAGGAAGCAAATTCTAGAATTAGAAATTGCTTCCTGTTTTTTTACATTAAATTTAACCTATTTATTTATATTAATTTTTATTATATATGTATAGCTTAATATCTATTAATATATTTGATAACCTTTAGGCTGTATTTATTAATTATAAAGAGTTTGTATAAAGATTTAAAGTGTAGATTAATCTGAAAAATACGATTATTGCTATAAATATTTGTGATATAACAATAATTTATACAGTCATTTTTAAAAACAATAATTTTTAATTCACATATTTTTATGATTATAAAAATATACAATTAATTTATAGGGCTTATATAATTATTTATGACATGTATAGATATAGGGATTTTTGAGATTTACAGCAAATGATATTCTTATTTCTAGTGTTTGTATATTCATTAAAAATGTAAATATTGTTGTTTGATATTTTATACATGCTGTGTTATGATACACATATAGAGCAAGACAGTAAGACAATATATATATTTTTTAGGAGGATGTTACCATGTTAGGTAAAGTAAAATGGTTCAGCGCAGAAAAAGGTTATGGTTTTATTGAACGTGAAGACGGTAGCGATGTATTTGTACACTACTCTGCAATCCAAGACGAAGGTTTCAAATCTTTGACTGAAGGTCAAAATGTAGAATTTGAGATTGTTGATGGAAACCGTGGACCTCAAGCCGCTAACGTTGTTAAAGCGTAACTACATACCAAAAAAATTATAAAAACAATATATAATTGGCCCCCGATAGTATATACTATCGGGGTTTTTTGATTTTCTATATACATTTTATACATAATTCTACAAAAAATATAAAATTTTTACATAAAAAAGAAGGAGTTTTACAGTTAGATGTAGAAATACTAAATATAACACGAGAGATAAGGTTATATAATACCACACACTCGCATCTCGTGGATGATTTTTAGAAAGGGTGTTGACTTATGAAAGTAGCAATTAGAGGAAAAAACATTGAAGTGACAGATGCCTTAAGAGCATATATCGAAAAAAGATT
Source organism: Veillonella parvula (assembly GCF_902810435.1). GTDB lineage: Bacteria > Bacillota > Negativicutes > Veillonellales > Veillonellaceae > Veillonella. The sequence continues at coordinate 1,253,563 of NZ_LR778174.1, read as the reverse complement.
AAGTAAATTGACTCGTTACTTCGATGATGAGTTAAATGCACAAGCGGTTTTATCCGTTGTAAAAGATAAATCTACAATTGAACTTACATGTTTTGTTGATAAAATCGTTCTTCGTGGTGTGGAAACTAATGATGATATGTACGCAGCTATTGATTTAGTAGTGGATAAAATTGTTCGCCAAATCCATAAATATAAAACTCGTTTGGCTAAACGTTTCAAAAAACAAGAAGCTTTCCATCCTGAAGCTTTGGCAGCTCCTGTGGAAGAAGAAACTATTGAAGTTGTAAAACGCAAACACTTTGTTGTGCGCCCTATGGATGTTGAGGAAGCGATTTTACAAATGAATCTTATTGGTCACGATTTCTTTATGTTCTTTAATGCTGAAACTGAAGCGATGAACGTTGTTTATCGTAGACATGATGGTTTCTATGGTTTGATCGAGCCAGAACTTCAATAATATATAATGTCGGCTGAACTTAATCCTAACTCCTTTCTACTTTAAATCAGCCGATTATTATATTAAGGTGGATGACTTAAAATAGTCATCCACCTTTTTTGCCAAAATAATACTATAAATAATCTTGAAATGCCTTGAATTCTTTGACTATTCAAGGCTTTTTCGTTATAATAAGTTAGATAAAATAATGTAAGATGTCCCGTAGAGGAGTGATTTGTTTGTTAAGCTTTTTACAAAGGCTATTAGGCAATAATAACGCAAAAGAAATTAAAAAAATGCGTGCTATTGCAGATCATATTAATGAAATTGAACCTAATTATATTAAATTAAGTGATGCTAACTTAGTGGCAAAAACTGATGAGTTTAAACGTCGTTTGCAAAAAGGGGAAACGTTAGACGACTTATTGCCAGAAGCATTTGCTGTAGTTCGTGAAGCATCTAAACGTGTTTTAGGTATGCGTCATTTCGATGTACAGTTAATGGGGGGCATTTGCCTACATAATGGTAATATCGCTGAGATGCGTACTGGTGAAGGTAAAACATTAGTAGCTACATTGCCTGTATATTTGAATGCATTGACCGGTAAGGGTGTACACGTTGTAACAGTAAATGATTATTTGGCGACTCGTGATAGCGAGCAAATGGGACGTTTATATAATTTCTTAGGACTTTCCACGGGCCTTATTGTGGCTAATCTTGACTTTAATCAACGTAAAGAAGCCTATGCGTGTGATATTACATATGGTACAAATAATGAGTTTGGTTTTGACTATTTACGGGATAACATGGTAACCGATGTTGTTCAAATGGTACAACGACCATTGAATTATGCCATTGTGGATGAAGTAGACTCCATTCTTATTGATGAAGCAAGAACACCATTAATTATCTCAGGCCCTGGTCAACGTTCCACTGATAATTATTATAAATTGGCTAAAATTGTTCCTCACCTTATAAAAGATGAAGACTATGTTATCGATGAAAAACAAAAAACTATTGCCCCTACAGATTCTGGAATCGCAAAGGTTGAAAAAATGCTTGGCGTTGAAAACCTATATGATGCAGAAAATATCGAGTTGAATCATTTGCTTGGTGCTTCTTTGCGTGCTTATGCTATGATGCATCGTGATACTGATTATGTGGTTAAAGATGGTGAAGTTGTTATCGTCGATGAGTTTACGGGTCGTTTGATGTTTGGACGCCGTTATTCTGATGGTTTGCATCAGGCTATTGAGGCTAAAGAAGGTTTGAAAGTTGAACGCGAAAGCCAAACTTTAGCATCTGTCACATTCCAGAACTATTTCCGTATGTATGATAAATTAGCAGGTATGACAGGTACTGCTAAAACAGAAGAAAAAGAATTTATCGATATTTATGGATTAGAGGTTATACCAATTCCACCGAATAAGCCTTTAATCCGGATGGATTTGCCAGATCAGATTTTTAAAACTAAAGCTGCTAAATATCGTGCCGTAGTACGTAATGCAGTAGAACGGCATCAAATAGGGCAACCTATTTTGATTGGTACTACATCTATTACACAGTCTGAAGAACTTTCAGATATGTTGTTGCGTGCAGGTGTACCTCATAAAGTATTGAATGCTAAACATCATGAACAAGAAGCAGAAATCGTTGCAGCTGCTGGCCAAATGGGAATGGTAACAATCGCTACTAATATGGCTGGCCGTGGTACTGATATTACTCTTGGAGAAGGTGTGCCAGAACTAGGTGGGTTAGCCATTTTGGGGACAGAACGCCATGAAAGCCGACGTATTGATAATCAATTACGCGGACGTGCTGGTCGTCAAGGGGATCCTGGTTCTTCTCAATTCTTCTTATCATTAGAAGATGACTTAATGCGTATCTTTGGTGCTGACAATATTACAGGTATCATGGATAAACTTGGTATGGAAGAGGATGAACCTATCGAGCATTCTTTGATTACTAAATCTATTGAACGTGCTCAAAAGAAAGTAGAGGATCATAACTATAATATTCGTAAATATGTACTTGAGTATGATGATGTTATGAATCAACAACGTGAAGTATTATACGAACAACGACGCCGTATTTTACGTAACGAATCCTTGCGTGAAACAATTAATGAAATGATTGACAAGCTTGTTACCGAATCTGTAGATGCTTATGCTGATGAAAAGCTCTATCCAGAAGAATGGGATTATGAAGGTCTCTATAAACATTTAAGTCAATATTTCTTAACAGAAGAGATTATGTCTTCTCAAGATATGGAAGAATATAGTCGTCAAGACTTATTAGAACGCTTATTAGAAATTGCTCATGAAGAGTATCAAGATCGCGTTGATATGCTTGGAGAGGCTATGTTTAGTCAACTTGAAAAGGCGATTATGTTGCGCGTTGTTGATAATAAATGGATGGAACATTTGGATAATATGGATATGTTACGAGAAGGTATTGGCCTTCGTGCATATGGTCAAAAGAATCCGTTGGTAGAATATAAGTTTGAAGCTTTTGATATGTTCCAAAACATGATTGCAGCTATTCAAGATGAGACAATCATGGCATTATACAAAATTCGTGCACAATTGATTCAAGAAATCGAAGAACCAGTTGATCACTTAGAAGGTGCACAATCCCATCATGAAGATGTGTTGGAGCCACAAAACATAGATTAAGATTTGTGAATGGCACGTTGCTCAAAGGGATTTCCACTGGGCAACGGCCATTTTTCTATTTTGTTAAGGTAATAGTTTATTGATGTAATAGACTAATTAACTAAAGGTGGTGAACATAAATTGTTAGAAGATCTAAAACCGATTATTTCTAATTTAGAAGAACGTATTTATGGGATGAGGGATTCACTTTAACATCGCTCAAAAGGAAGACCGAATATTTACACTTGATGTACAGATGAGTGATCCTACATTTTGGGATAATCCAGATAAAGCTCGTGAGATTTCTCAAGAGGCCACACAATTAAAAAATGCTGTAGAAAGCTATAAGCAACTTGTTAGTGATATTGAAGATGCTAATGTGATGCTTGAAATGGCTATAGATGAAGATGATCTCTCCATGGAGAGTGAAATCAAGGAATATGTTAAGCAAATAGAAGAAACCTTGGAAAAGCAAGAAGTACTTTTATTGTTAAGTGGTGAATATGATGCAAATAATGCTATTTTAACATTTCATGCCGGTGCTGGTGGGACTGAGGCACAAGATTGGTGTTCTATGTTAATTCGCATGTACTTGCGCTGGGCTGAAAAATCTGGCTTTTCCATCGAGTTAATGGATGAACAACCTGGTGATGAAGCAGGAATAAAATCTGCTACATTCCTTGTTAAAGGTGAAAATGCCTTTGGTTACTTGAAGTCTGAGAAAGGTGTACATCGTCTCGTTCGTATTTCACCATTTGATGCTGCGGCTCGACGTCACACATCATTTGCTGCTGTCGATGTAATGCCTGAAATCGATGATACTGTGGAAATTAATATCGATATGAAAGACGTTCAAGTTGATACATATCGTGCTAGTGGCGCTGGTGGTCAGCATATTAATAAAACCGATTCTGCTGTTCGCATGACACATAAGCCGACAGGTATTGTAGTACAATGCCAAACACAACGTTCTCAAATGCAGAATAGAGAACAAGCTTTACGTTTGTTACGGGCGAAACTATTTGAGTTAGAGCTCGAAAAGCAAGCTGAACTTAAAGAACAGATTGGAGGTACCTACCAAGCAATTGAGTGGGGAAGTCAAATTCGTTCCTATGTATTCCATCCATATAATCTTGTTAAGGATCATCGTACTAGTGTAGAAACTGGTAATGTTCAAGCTGTTATGGATGGCAACTTAGACCCATTTATCGAAGGTTTCTTAAAAAAAGAGGCTAACTTAACAATTTAGGAGATACTATGAAAAAGTTTTTACTATTCCTATTAGTGCTAATTATTGCTCTTGTAGTGGCATCCCAATTTTTATTACCATCTTTTATTGGCTCTCGTATTGAAAGTCAATTAAATGAAACATTGAAACCAACGGCTCAAACAGTAAATGTTGAGGCTCAACCTGCTTTCAAAATTTTATATGGTGAGGTGGATCGTGTTTATGGCACTTTGGAGAATATTAAACTGGGTAAATTGAATTTTGCTAGCTTCCGATATGATGCTAAACAAATTCTTGTTAATCCAATTTCTTTATTAGCTAGTCAACAAATTGATATCGTTAGTGTTGGGACTGCTAGTATTGATGGGACTATTAATAAAGCTGATTTAGCGACTTTCTTAAGTAATGAAGCAGGTAGTGATATTCAAGACGTACAAGTTGACATTAGTAAAGATAATATCAGCCTAATCGGTAAAATGAATGTAGGCATGGTGTTTAAAGGAGATGTTAAATTAGATGGGAATTTAGAATTAAAGGGCAATACATTATTGTTTTCACCTAAAAAGTTCACCATAAATGGTGCTACAATTCCTGGTATGACATCTAATGTGTTAGAAAGTACTCAAATTTATGACTTCAACAATTTTCCAATTCCTGTAAAAGCGGAAAGTTTGACTGTTGATAATGGTGAAATTCTCATTAAAGTTAAACCTGTACTCAACTAGAAAGGATTTGTCGTGAATCATCGGAACACACAAAAAAGTAAGTACTCATGGATTCTTATACTTTGTATTATTATAGGTCTTTTATCTTCCTTATACTTAGTATTTGAACGCCATCAGATTGAGAAATCTCAAAATCATATTGAAAATATTGTAGACTATGATGCAGTTTTACGAGCCAGCGCCTTTGAAAAGCGTAGTCAACAAGAAGCTTTTGATGCATTACGTAATGCTGGTGTGACTGCTTTTGCTATTTATGATCGCACGTTAGAAAAAGCAAAAGATGCGGGCCAAGTTAAAGTATTAAGCTCTGAAGAGATGGACTCTGTTCGTGTTAATGGCGCTGCGATTAAACCTGGGGCGACTTATGTGGCATTAATTTCAGGTAAAGAAGGTTATTATAAAGAAATTCGAGAGGATTTATACCACCGTATTGGCAAGGACAAGGTGAAAGAGCTTAATACAAGTATTGGTCCTGTTCTTGAATTGTATGGTGCAACAGCAGATAGCTATGCAAAGATGAATCTTGGTATTTCAAAGTTGCAAGCACAAGAGGTTGCAGATCGTGGTTTCAATGTTATCGTTCGTCCAACAAACTATAGAAACGTAACATCTGAAGATATTCAATATGTATTTAAACGACTTGAAGGCATTCCTCATGTAACAGGGATGATTTTTGCTGGTAAAGAAGCTCTAGGTGCACCTAATTTAACGGATGAAACATTAGCATTACTAAATAAAAACCATATTCCACTAGTTGGTATCGAAGCTGTAAATCAGTTGCAGTATGAGCCACAACAAGGTTTCTTGGAAATGGCGGCCAAAAATAATTATAGTGTAGGTCGTGTGTATACTATCGCTAAAGAGGAGTTAAAGAAAATTACCCCTGAAGAAGCGGCACAACGCTTTTACATTAGTGATATAGAACGAAATATTCGTTTTAACTTGTTTCCGATGTATGAAACAGGTATAAATAATGAAACTGTTTTACAGACTACAATCAACTATATTAATATAGCTACAGAGAAATTGGCTGTAAAAGGTTATGAATTTGGTCCAGCGGATATTTATCCTGCTTATACACCAAATCCATTATTAGTAGTTATTACAATGATCGGGGCTATCGCACTTTTTGTATATGTTCTACAAATGATGTTACCAATGTCTAAGCATACGCAACTTGTGGCCTTTTTTGGCATTTCTTTGGCATCCATTGTTGTATTTATTCTTACAAGTGGTACCTTAATTACTCAAATATGGGCTCTATCTAGTGCTATTATGGCTCCTGTAGGTGCTATGATACGCTTGATGGAAGAGTGGCGCCGTTATGATGGTGCACGTCCATTAGGTACCATTAAGTCTACTATTCTTGCCTTATTATACCTTGTAATTGCTGCATTATTTGCTGCTATTGGCGGTATGTATATCGCATCTTTATTGGGCAATACGAAATTCTTTATGGAGTTTGCTCTCTTTAGAGGTGTTAAGTTGACCTTTGTTCTGCCAATTATTTTAGTTATTATTGCGTACCTTCAACGATTCCCATTGTGGAACGGCCGCATGATTAATTCCAAAGAAGAAGCGAAAACATTTGTAGTGGAATTCTTAACTATGGATGTTAAATTATATGTATTCTTTATAATAGCAGCACTTGGTGGCGCAGTATGGGTATTTGTTGGCCGTAGTGGACACACTGCAGGTGTTCCTGTACCAGGCTTTGAACTTATGCTACGTCGTTTTCTTGAAAATGCAATGTATGCGAGACCGCGTGAAAAAGAGTTCATTATTGGTCATCCTGCTTTAATGCTAGCTACCTTTGCGTTCATGCGTAAGTGGCCTACAGTAATTCATTTCTTATTAACTCTAGCTGGTGTTATTGGCATTGCTTCAATGGTTGAAACCTTCTGTCATCTTAGAACGCCAGTGTTCATGTCCATCATGCGTGGTTATGATGGTTTGTTAATTGGCGCCCTTTTTGGAGTGCTTCTTATCATCGCAGTACGGTTTATGATGTACGTAACACAATGGTTCCAAGCTAGGGAGGTTGACCATGAGTAATATTGTTATCTCTGGTTATTATGGCTTTGGTAATGCTGGTGATGAGGCCATGCTTTGTGCTATTATCGATGCTATTCGTAAAGAAGAGGCTGATGCACATATTACTGTAATTTCTGGTAATCCTAAAGAGACTAGTAAAAAGCATAATATTAATGCTGTAGGTACATTCTCTGCATTGGGTATCTTAAAAGCAATTGCTCATTCGGATCTTGTTATTAGTGGTGGTGGTAGTTTATTACAAGATGCTACTAGTATTCGCAATACTTACTATTACTTAAGTATTATGGCACTAGCAAAGTTGCTTGGGAAAAAAGTAATGCTATACTCCCAAGGTATTGGTCCTTTAAATCGTTCATCAACACGTCGTGCCGTTGGATTTGTATTGCGTTTTGTAGATACTATTACAGTTAGAGATTCTATTTCAAAGGATGAACTAGTTTCTTTGGGAATTGAAGATGTAGAAGTTACTGCAGATGCGGTATTGGCCATGCAACCAGCAGATCTTTCAATTGGCTCTCATATTCTGAAAGGGTATATATCTAAAATATTTGAAGCAGATGAACAACGTAAACGAATTGGTGTGGCGGTTCGTAGTTGGAAAGAGGATACAGAGTATAGAGAATCCTTAGCTAATGTATTGAGCAGATTGCAAGAACAAGATAATGTGGAAATTATCTTTATTCCTATGTCACATCCTGAGGATACAAAAGAGGCTAAGATCATTGCCAGCTATATGCCGAATGGCGCTATTGTGCTAGAAGGTCCGTTCTCTACAGAGCAACAAGTGTCATTATCTGGAAATGTGGACCTCATGATTGGTATACGTCTTCACGCTTTAGTTTTTAGTTCTTTAATGGGAAAACCAGTTATTGGTATTTCCTATGATCCTAAAATTACAAGCTTTTTACATATGATTGGTCAAGAGCCTATTGGCACAATGACTCATTTGCGTGAAGAAGCCTTATATCAATGGTGTCATAAATTGTTGAATTCTCGTGAGGAGTATCAAGCATCTTATGACCGCATTGAATCATTGCGTGTAGATTCCCAACGCAATGCAGAAATTGCTATTTCATTACTTAAAGATTATTAATATATTGGATTTTATCCAGAAAGTGAGGTCTCTATGGCTACATTAACACAAGATGTTAAACAATTAGTTCAAGAGAAGGCAAAAGCTATTCGCGTTGGTATTGTACAGTCTGTAACGGCAGCGAAATCCGGTCACCCAGGTGGTTCATTATCCATCGCCGATGTGATGGCCTTGTTGTACTATGTTGAGATGAATGTAGATCCAGCAAATCCAAAAGCTCCTAATAGAGATCGTTTTGTCCTTTCTAAAGGTCATGCAGCGCCTGCACTATACGCTACATTGGCTGAAAAAGGTTATTTCCCTAAAGAAGAACTCTTGAACTTACGTAAAATTAATCATATGTTACAAGGCCATCCTGATATGAAACACACATTAGGTGTAGATATGTCTACAGGTTCTTTAGGACAAGGCATTTCTGCGGCTTGTGGTATGGCATTGGCAGGCAAAATTGATAATGCAGATTACCGTGTATACTCTATTCTTGGTGATGGTGAGCTTGAAGAAGGTCAAGTGTGGGAAGCTGCAATGTTTGCTGGCTTTTATAAACTGAATAATTTGACAGCTTTTGTCGATTTTAACGGTCTTCAAATTGATGGTGATATTACTAAAGTTCTTTCTCCATTACCAATTCCAGAAAAGTTCAAAGCTTTCAATTGGAATGTTATTGAAGTTAATGGTCATGACCTTGATGAGCTTCATAATGCTATTGAAACTGCGAAAGCTTTCACAGAAGGCCCAACATGTATTATCATGCATACTGTAAAGGGTAAAGGCGTTGAAGAGATGGAAGGTCAAGCAGGCTGGCATGGTAAAGCACCAAGTGAAGAGCAAGGTGTAGCCTTTGTTAATGAAATTATGGGGGTGCAATAATGGGTAAAGCAACACGTGAAGCATATGGTAATGCGCTAGCTCGCATTGGTAAAGAGAATACTAATATTATCGTACTAGATGCGGATTTATCCAAATCTACTAAAACAGACACATTTAAAGCTGTGTGCCCAGAACGTTTCTTTAACGTAGGTATTGCAGAGCAAAACTTGATTTCTGTTGGTGCTGGACTTGCAGCGGCAGGTAAGATACCATTTGTATCATCTTTCTCCATGTTTGCTACAGGACGTGCATTTGAACAAATTCGCAATGCTGTATGCTATCCTAAATTAAACGTGAAAGTATGTGCTACACATGCGGGCATTACTGTTGGTGAGGATGGTGCAACGCACCAAAGTTTAGAAGATATTTCCTGTATGCGTACATTGCCAAATATGACTGTAGTGGTACCTGCTGATGAGCGTGAAACAGAGGCTGTTATCGAATGGGCTGCATCTTATAACGGCCCAGTATACGTTCGTTTGGGGCGTGCTGGTGTAGATGATGTAACAACAGAAGGCTACTCATTTGTGCCAGGTAAATCTACTATTTTGGTAGATGGTTCTGATGCTACAATTATTGCTTGTGGTGCATTAGTTGGACCTGCTGTAGAGGCATCTAAAACTTTATCTGAATCTAATATATCTGCACGTGTTATTAATATGGCATCTATTAAACCTATTGATGCTGAAGCAATTATAAAAGCCGCTGCAGAAACTGGTGCTATCGTTACAGCTGAAGAACATAATATTATTGGTGGCCTTGGTTCTGCTGTATCTGAAGTAGTAGTATCTAATAAGCCTGTACCTATGGAATTCGTTGGTGTCCAAGATACATTTGGGGAGAGTGGAACACCAAAAGAACTAATGGCAAAGTATGGCTTAACTGCCAATGATATTGTAGAAGCCGTAAAACGTGTAATCGCTCGTAAATAATCAAAGGGGATCCCATGATTGAATTTAAGAATGTTAGTAAAGTCTATGATAATGGTTCTGTTGCATTAGACGATGTGTGTTTAACCATTAACGATGGTGAATTTGTTCTCGTTTGTGGTCACAGTGGTGCAGGGAAATCAACATTATTTAAGTTATTAACGCATGAGGTAGTGCCAGATGCTGGTACTGTCATTGTTGATGACTTTGATGTTACGCGTATGAAGCGCAGTAAAATTCCTAAATTGCGGAGAAAGCTTGGCGTTGTATTCCAAGACTTCCGATTATTGCCTAATAAAACGGTAGCAGAGAATATTGCTTTTGCTCTTGAAGTTATTGAAGAAAAACCAAAAATCATTAAAGAAAAGGTGAGTCATGTATTAGACCTTGTTGGTTTATCTGAGAAGGCTAATGACTTACCAGAGGATCTTTCTGGCGGGGAACAACAACGTGTTGCTATTGCGCGTGCAATTGTTAATCGCCCAACAGTATTAATTGCTGATGAACCTACTGGTAACCTTGATCCTGATACTAGTAAGGATATTGTTGAATTGTTTAAGCATATTAACAATTTCGGCACTACCGTTATTATGGTTACCCATAATATGGATCTTGTTTCATACTTGAATAAACGCGTTATTCGTTTAAAAGACGGCCGTGTTCAAAGTGATAATATGAGAGGTGCAGAAATTAATGAAGCCTAGAACGATAAAATACTATTTTAAAGAAGCACTGAAGTCTATGAAACGTAATGGACTTATGACATTAGCGTCCATTTCTACAGTGGCTTTATCCTTATTTATGCTCGGTGTATTCCTTTGTGGTGTCATTAATTTGAATAACATGGCATCCAGTCTAGAAAATCAAGTACAGTTAAGTATTTACTTAAAGGATGGTTTAACAACTGATCAAATTATGGCAGTAGGAAAGCAAATTAAGGCTATACCTAACTTAAAGCATTTAGAATTTGTTAATAAAGAGCAAGCTATGAAGGAGTTCAAAGAACGCCTTGGTGATCAGCAACAATTGGTGAATGCTTTAGGTGATGTAAATCCGTTGCCTAACTCGTATGTGTTAACCTTTGATAATCCTAGCGATGTAAAAGCAACTGCAAAATTAGCTACGACATTCCAAGGCGTAGAAAGTACACATTATGGTCAAGATATTGTAGAAGAGCTTTTCCGCATTACGCAAGTAATTCGTATTGGTGGGATTGTATTGATTGCTTTCCTAGCAGCTGCAACACTATTCATCATTTCAAATACAATTCGGTTGACTGTATTCGCACGTCGTAAAGAAATTGCAATCATGAAATATGTAGGTGCTACTAATGGATTTATTCGTTGGCCATTTTTGATTGAAGGCATGTTGTTAGGCTTAATTGGTGCTATCATTGCCGTTCTTTGCGTTGGTGAATTTTATCACTTCATCACATTGGAAGTTTCTGAATCATTAGCATTCTTCCCTTTAGTACCAATGTTCCCATTCTTCTATGATGTAGCCCTTTATATCTTAGGTGGCGGCATAGTAGTAGGTGCTATTGGTAGTACTATTTCTTTGAAACAATACATGAAGGTGTAATGTTTATGAATAATAGTATATTTAAATCTCGCTTCGTAGTGGCAATTTTGACTGGTATAGTGGTATTGGGAACACCATTATACATCGTTGCAGAGGACGAAGATTTAACAAATCAACTTGATTCAATTCAACAACAAGTTAATCAACAAAATGCTAAAAAGGCAGATGCTGAAACTGTAATAGTAAGTGTATCCGAACAGTTACGTCAAATCGAAGAACAATTACGTCAGGCTCAGCAACAATTGGATTCTATTCAACAACAACGTATATCTGTTGAAAATGATATTACAGTGAATGAAAAATTACTTGCTGAAGCACAAAAGCGACTAGAAGGGCGAGAAGCCGTATTTTATAAGCGTGTACGTGATATTTATATTAACGGTCGTTTAAGTTACTTAGATGTAGTTATTGGATCTAAAGATTTTACAGACTTTGCTAATCGTTTAGAAATTTTAAAACGAATTATTGATTCTGATATTAAATTAATTGAGGAAATCAAAAAAGAGCGCGCTGAAATAGCGGCTCGAAAGCAAGCACTAGAACAGTCTCGTGCAAAACTAGTTGAGATTGAAAAAGCAGCTGCGGCAAAACGAGCTGAAATAGAGCAAAAGAAGAAAGAACGTGAGGTAGTTCTTCAAAAGGCTCAAAATGATCGTGCTACAGCAATGCAAGCAGTAGAAGAATTAAATGCATCTTCTGCACAGATTACAGCGTTATTGAAAGCACGTCAAGCAGAGCGTGCCGCTGCTCGTGCAGCGGCAGCGGCTCAACAATCTTCACCAACTTACTCTTGGGTACAAGGGTCTGGTCAACTTGGGTGGCCTGTAAGTGGTGAAATTACCTCTCCATATGGCTATCGTACACATCCGATTTGGGGCACTACAATTTATCATTCTGGCATTGATATTGGTGTTGATGAAGGTACACCTGTTCATGCTGCAGATGGTGGTACTGTTGCTTGGTCGGGTTGGATGGGTGGCTATGGTTATGCCGTAGTTATCGATCATGGTAATGGCATGTCTACTCTTTATGGACATAATTCTGAACTTGCTGTCTCTGAAGGGCAAGATGTGGGTAAGGGTCAAGTTATTGCCTATGCTGGTAGCACAGGCAATAGTACAGGGCCACATGTACATTTTGAAGTTCGTATAAGTGGGGATCCTGTGGATCCTATGGGATATTTATAATATGAAATTTGATACACGTACGGTGTTATGGAGTCTATTGAAATATATAGGCTCTGGCATCGTTATTATGTGGCTTACATTTTGGTACCTTTCTGGTTCATTCTGGGGTCTGCCAAGATTATTTATAGCCTATTATACTGCGAGTCAAGTTTTTATGACACCTATGGCTAAAAGTACCCTTTATGATGGTATGCTAAAGGGGTTAATTGACTCTTTGGGAGAACCGCATAGTGTTTATTTAAATGCAGAAGAATATAAGTCCATGAAAATGCAAACATCTGCAACATATGCTGGTGTCGGTATGGTCCTTGGTACTGATGATAAAGGTCTATATGCTGTTAGCGTTATGGAAGACCAACCAGCTTTCAAAGCTGGAATTAAACCTGGAGACCACATTATTGCTATCGATGGACAAGCCACTACTGAAATTCCGGTAGAGGAAGCATCTTCTCGTATTCGTGGCGAAGCAGGTACTACTGTAGCTCTTGATATTGAGCGTAATGGTGAAAAGTTGCATTTTGATATCACTCGTGAATCCATTGTTTTGCCTACTGTTAAAAGTAAAATGCTAACTAGCACAGTTGGGTATATTCGTATTAGTCAGTTTGCAGAAAATACCGCAGAAGATTTTGCCACTCAATATAAAGAGCTTCAATCTCAAGGTATGAAGGCCCTTGTCTTGGACTTACGAGATAATCCAGGCGGTTTATTATCTACTACTGAAAAGATATCTAACTATATTATGCCTCTAGGTACACTCGTAACAGTACAAAATCGATCAGGTAAAAAGGATACATATAAGTCAGATGGACCTGATGTAGCTATGCCATTGGTTGTTTTAGTTAATAAGGGCTCTGCTAGTGCATCTGAAATCATAGCAGGCGCTGTTCAAGATCGTAAATTAGGCACTATCGTAGGTACTAATACATATGGTAAAGGTACCGTTCAGACTATTTTCCCTAGTTTAGATGATGAAGGAATTAAAGTAACTATTGCTAAGTACCACACACCAAGTGATCGTGTTATTGATGGAACAGGTATTAAACCTGATGTAGAAATCGATTTACCAAAAGGTGTACATCCATCTAGTACATTAGATGATATTCAAATTAAAAAAGCATTAGAGCTATTACAGCAATAATGCATAGGAGTTAAATTATGTTTATAGATAGAGCGCGCGTCTTTGTTAAAGCTGGTGACGGTGGGGATGGTATGTCCAGTTTTCGTCGAGAGAAATACGTGCCAAATGGCGGCCCTAGTGGTGGTGATGGTGGTAAAGGTGCGGATGTTGTTTTTAAAGCTGACAAGAATATTAATACGCTTGTAGATTTTAGATATAAACGTCAGTTTAAGGCACCAGCTGGCGGTAATGGTGAAAGCTCTAATAAGCACGGTCGAGGTTCCAATCCTCTTATCATTCCAGTTCCATTGGGGACAGTAATTAAAGATGAGGAAACAGGAAAAATCTTTTGCGACCTTGTCAACGATGGCGATACCTTTGTTATTGCCAAAGGTGGTCGTGGCGGACGTGGCAATGCTCGATTCCAAACTAGTGCTAACCGTGCACCAACCTTTGCAGAAAAGGGTGAACCTGGTGAAGAATTCTGGTTACAATTAGAGCTTAAAGTATTAGCTGATGTAGGTTTATTAGGTTATCCATCTGTTGGTAAATCTAGTATTTTGCGAAAAGTATCTAAAGCTCAATCAGAGGTGGCAGCATATCACTTTACTACACTAACACCAGTACTCGGGGTAGTTACAATTTCTGGAGATCGTAGCTTTGTTTTGGCCGATATTCCAGGCCTTATTGAAGGGGCTAGTGAAGGTGTAGGTTTAGGTCACAATTTTCTACGTCATGTTGAACGTACAAATATTTTAATTCATGTTTTAGATGTATCTGGTATGGAAGGCCGAGACCCTAAGGTCGACTTTGATGCGATTAATGAAGAGTTACGTAAATACTCTGAAAAATTGGCTAATAAGAAACAAATTGTAGCTCTCAATAAGATCGATATGGTCTTTGATGACACGACGATTACCGAAACAAAAAAATATTTTGAAGACAAAGGCTATGAGGTATTTCTCATTAACGCCTTAAGTGGTGAAGGTTTGTCAGAGCTTATGGAACGAGCTTATTACTATGTAGAAAACTACGAACCAGAGCCTGAAGCAAATGATGATACAGTTGTATACGAAGCAAAACAAGATGTAGAATTTGTCATTACTCGCGGTGATGATGCTGCTTTCTACATTACTGGTAAACGTATTGAACGATTAGTAGCTATGACAAATCTTGACGATGATCAATCTCTTCGTAGATTCCAACGCATTTGGCGCTTTATGGAGCTTGATGCAAAATTGAAGGAAAAAGGCTGTAAAGACGGTGATGAAGTTGTAATCGGCGATCAGCGCTTTACTTTCCAAGAGTAGGAGTAATAATGACAGGAAAACAAAAACGGTATTTACGTTCATTGGCGGCTACAATACCACCAGTTGTCCAAATTGGTAAAAATGGTTTAGAGGATAGTGTTATAGATAGTGCTCGTGCAGCGATTACAGCACGTGAACTTATTAAGGTTAAATTACATAATAATAGTCCTGAAGATAAGACAATTTTTCAAGACTTAGCAGATATGCTTGGCGCTGAATTAGTTCAAGTGATTGGCTTTAATGGTGTTTTATATAAAGCTAAAAAAGAACCTAAAATCATTTTGCCAAAATAATTTTATAATCTAGTAAATCATAAAAATTTGTATACATCGTAGTTAAGAATTTCAACCTTAGGAGGTTAGTCTATGCGCAGCGCTATCGTTAATGCAAAACGAATTGTAGTCAAAGTTGGTAGCAGTACGCTTTGTTACACTAACGGACATTTAAATTTGGAGCGTATTGAAAGATTAGTGCGCCAATTATCAGATTTGGCTAACCAAGGTAAAGAGATTATTCTTGTTTCCTCTGGTGCTACTGGTGCAGGTCTTGCCCCTTTAGGCTTTAAAGAAAAGCCTAGAGATCTCGTATTAAAACAAGCAGCTGCTGCAGTAGGTCAAGGTATTCTCATTCATATGTACGAGCGCATGTTCCGAGAATATGGTCGCACCGTAGGGCAAATTCTTTTAACGAAAGAGGATAGTACTGGACGACATAGTTATCTTAACTTGCGTAATACATTACATACTTTATTGCAACTTAACGTTATTCCTATTATTAATGAAAATGACGTGGTTGCTATCGAAGAATTTAAAATCGGTGATAACGATACATTATCTGCTACTGTTGCAGGTATTGTAGATGCAGATTTACTTATCATTTTGTCAGATATTGAAGGCTTATATACAGCTAACCCAGCCACCAATCCAGATGCTACTTTGATAGAAACTGTTTCTGAAATTAACGATGAAACCTATGCTATTGCAGGTGGTGCTGGTTCTAATATGGGAACGGGGGGTATGTATACAAAAATTAAAGCTGCTCATATGGCAACAAATTCTGGTGTACCAATGGTTATCACCTCAGGTGAAGTAGAGGATTCTGTTCGTCGTGTATGTAAGGGTGAACAAATTGGGACACTCTTTGAAGCCCATGATGCAAGTTTATCTGGTAAACATCATTGGTTGGCTTTTGGTAAACGATTAAAAGGATCCATTACGATTGATGACGGGTGTGCTCGGGCTGTTTTAGATAAGGGTGCTAGCATTCTGCCCGCTGGTATTATTGAAGTAGAGGGGACTTTTGGACCTGGTGATACAATTTCCATTTATCATGATCATAAGGAAATTGGTCGTGGACTTATTAATTATAGTATTGATGATATGAAGGCGATTAAAGGTCACAATACAAATGATATAGCCGAGATTCTGGGTATTAATACGACCTATGATGAGGCTGTACATCGTAATAATCTAGTTTTATTACACTGAGGAAATCCTATGAACCAGTATGAAAAAATTTGTAAAGATATGGGCCAGAGAGCTAAAACGGCATCTTTTGAATTAGCCCAACTCGACCAAGAAACTTTAGATTCTGCATTGTTAGCAATTGCTGATGCTGTAGAAGCACAAACAGATGAAATTATGGCGGCTAATGAGTTAGACCTAGAAAAATCTGTTGATTATAATTTACCTCGAACTATGATAGATCGATTGACTTTGACACCTAGTCGCATTGCTCAAATGGCAGAAGGGGTGCGTCAAGTGGCTGCTCTTGAAAGTCCTGTAGGTTCCATTATAGAAACAATCACTCGGCCTAATGGTTTGATTATTGAAAAGCGATCAGTACCTTTTGGTGTTATTGGTATCATCTTTGAAGCCCGTCCAAATGTAACCATAGATGCAGGTGTTCTTTGTTTAAAGACAGCAAATGCTACAATTTTACGAGGTGGTAAGGAGGCATTTCACACGAATCAAATCATCGTGTCTATCATGCGGGATACCTTAGAGTCGTTAGGTATTAATGGTGACTCTATTCAACTCGTTGAGGTGCTTGATCGAGATCTGGTTGGAGTACTTTTACAACAACGGGAATATATTGATGTAATCATTCCACGTGGGGGTGCTGGACTTATTCGTCGTGTTGTAGAAGATAGTAGCATTCCTGTTATTGAAACTGGCAGCGGTGTATGTCATACCTTTGTTGATGAATTTGCTGATTTAGAGATGGCTTTAGAAATTGCAGTCAATGCTAAAGTTCAACGTCCATCTGTATGTAACTCTATGGAAACCTTACTAGTTCATCATGCTGTGGCTTCTGATTTTTTACCACGTCTTGATACAGCACTACAAGAATACGGTGTTCGCATTCACGGAGATGAAGCTGTAGCTCAATATATGGAAAACACAATTCCTCTAGAAGAGGATTCTTTCAACACAGAATACAATGATATGGACTTAAATGTGCGTATCGTTGAAAATCTTGAAGAAGCTATTGAACATGTGAATCGGTATACTACACATCACTCTGAGGCTATTATCACAGATGAGCCTATGCGAGCCAAGATATTTATGAATTTAGTAGATTGTTCTACGGTGTATCATAATGCATCTACCCGCTTTACAGATGGCTTTGAATTTGGTTTTGGTGCTGAAATCGGTATTAGTACACAAAAGCTTCATGCTCGAGGTCCTATGGGTTTACAAGCTTTAACATCTTATAAATATTTTGTATTTGGGGAAGGCCAAGTACGGACGTGAAGAAACTATATTATTTTATAAGGGCATACTTCAGATATCTTCAAACACCTAAGGGCCGATATGAATGGATATCCTATGGAAAGGCATTGCTCTTATTCATCATTATTTGTGTCATTGTCATTAAGGGAGTGACCGTATTATGGTAGATAAACGTCGCATAGGTATAATTGGTGGAACATTTAATCCCATTCATTTAGGTCATCTCATGATTGCAGAAGTGGCTTGTGAGAGCTTTAATTTAGAAAAGGTTATCTTTGTACCTGCTCGTATTCCACCACATAAGCAACATGATGTGATTGATAGTCATCATCGCTATGCTATGACAGCGGCCGCAGTTTTGGATAATCCCAATTTTGAAATTTCTGATGTAGAGATGCGTCGAGAGGGCCCTTCGTATACCGTTGATACGATTCAATATTTTAAAAAACTATATGGTCCTACTGTTGAATTTTACTTTATTGCAGGGACTGATACTATTCGTGCATTACCGACTTGGAAATTTATAGATGAACTGATAGATGAGGTTCATTTTATTGGAGCTACTAGACCAGATGGATCGAGTGCTATTGATTCTACTTTGGATGAATTAGGAGCTAAAGCACGGGAAAAAATACATGTTATGGAAGTGCCTGAAATGAAATTGTCTGCTACGTATTTACGAGAGCGCTTACGGTCTGGAAAGACAGTTCGTTATATGTTGCCTAAATGTGTAGTGGATTATATAGAAGAAAACCATATATATGGGAAGGAATAAATGATGTTATCGTTTGATGAAATACAACAAAGGGTAAGTCAATGGATGGGAAAAAAACGTTTTAAGCATACCCTGGGTGTTGTTGAATCTGCAACTCAGTTGGCTAAACTTTATAATGTTGATGTAGAAAAAGCACGATTAGCGGCATTACTGCATGATTGTGCTAAAGAAATGCCTTTGAAAGAGATGCAAGATTTGGTGAAGGAGAATAATTACAAAGCTGATGAAGAATTATTAGCCAATGGTAATCTTTTACATGGATTAGCAGGTATGATTCGAGCTAAACTTGAGTTTTCTATAACCGATTCAGAAATTTTAGAAGCTATTCGTGTTCATACAACTGGTAAGGTGGGAATGTCTACATTAGATAAAGTTATATTCTTAGCAGATTATATTGAACCCAATCGTGATTTCCCAGGTGTTGATGAACTTCGAACGGTAGCTAAAAAAGATCTAAATAAGGCTGTATTGCTTGGTTTTGACAATACTATTAATCACCTTATTGAGCAACATCTTTCTATTTATCCTTTGACCATTCTTGGTCGTAATGATGTATTAAAATCTTGTAAATAATGGAGTTTTATATGGACGAACGTGAACGAGCAAGAGCTCGCCGACGTAGAAAAAGACGTCAACAAAAGTCATCTGTGAAGTGGCCCAGAGTTATTCTGGCTATTGTTGTAGTTTTTACTTTGCTCGGTGGGATAGGGTATGGCATATATAGTGGTGTATCTTATGCATATAGAGCAATTGTCGGAACTACTGAAGCTACTGAAGCCGTGATAGATAGTGAAAATAAACAGGACGCAAATACTGTATCAGTAGAGCAAAAAGGCTTAGATAAACCTTTATATATTTTGGTTATCGGCACTGATGACAATAATCCTAGTCAAGGTGATAGTCTATTCCTATTATCTGTAAACCTTGATCAAAAAACGATGGACGTTATCGGCATTCCAAGTAATAGTAAAATCGATAATCGTGATCAAACCGATGCGACTATGTTAAATAGTATTTATGAAAAAGGAGGCATTGAACTTACTAAAGCTGTTATTGAGGATATGTTCCATATTTCAATACCATACTACGTGGTAGTTAATCAAGATGCTTTCAAGAAAACTAATGATGTGTTAGGGAATCAACAAATTTATGTAGAGCAACCGATGGAACATGTTGATGCAGAAGGCAATAAGGATATTGATTTACGACGTGGTTATCAAACATTAGATAGTAATAATGCCTTAGCATATTTACGATATTCTGATCCTAAACACGATACCTTTACTCGTGTGCAACGACAAGAGCGATTCTTAAAGTTGTGGGTGGAACAAGAGCATAATGCATTTTTCTTAACAAATGCATGGCATATTTGGCGTATTTGGGAGCATTTTGATAGTAATATCTCCACTTTAGATGCTATTAAACTGGTATATAATGCGAGCAAAATTAATAAGGAAGAGATCCACTTCTATATTCTTCCTGGTGAAAAAGAGCTTATAGGTGAAACGACTTATTGGAAGGTAAACCCTACGGAAGCTCAGCGTTTAGTGGGTATTACAATGGGTAATTTACCAGCTAATGAAATGACGCAATTTATATCTGCACCAACAAATAGTATGTCGAAAGTTGCACCTGAATCGGAACATAATGGGGGCACTATTACAAAGCCCACAGAACCAGGTGAGGAGAGCGGTAGTAAGCGATAAGATAAGAGGCAATATAATGAAAAAGAAAGAAGATATTAAACAAATCGTATTAGAACTTGCACAAGCTGCATTTGATAAAAAGGGCAGAGATATTGAAATTCTTGATTTAGAAGGTATTTCAATGTTAGGTGATTATTTTTTGATTGCCAGTGCAAATAATAGTAAGCAATCTCAAAGCATTGCTGATGAAATGGAAGATAAAGCAGCCGAATTAGGTATAACCGTACAGCATAGAGAAGGTTATCGTGAAGGTGAATGGATCTTATTGGATTTTGGCGATATAATTTGTCATGTCTTTGGTGGTGATGAATTGCGTGAATTCTACGGTTTAGAAGAATTGTGGAATGACGCTGGTCGAGTTCCATTTGAAGGAGTATAATATGGCTACAGAATTGTTGGAAAATACAATTGCCACATTGAAAGTATTGCGTACTAGTGACCAAGGTGCTTTTCTAGATGGTCAAACAGGCAATACAAATGATGATATTTTGCTTCATAAAGATCAACAAACTTCACCAGTTACTATAGGAGATGCGGTAGAAGTATTTTTATATCGCGATCCAAAGGGGCGTTTAACTGCTTCTATGCGTTTACCAGCTATGAAGGTTGGCCAAATTGGTTATGTTGAGGTCATCAATACGACAAATTTTGGTTGCTTCGTTGAGGTTGGCACAGAACGTGGTATCTTTATGCCTCATGCGGAGATGCGTGGTCGCCCTCAGGTAGGGGAAAAGGTGTGGGTTCGTCTTTATACAGATAAATCTGGCCGTTTTGCGGTCTCCATGGATGTAGATGATGAAATGCGTCGTGCCTCTAAAGCTGCTACTGAAGCTACGGTTGGTCAACTTGTAAAAGGTGCTATCTATAACTTAACGAGTGAGGGGGCATTTTTTATCACTCCTGAGCGTTGGATTGCCTTTTTACATCGTTCTGAAATGACGAGAAAGTTAAAAGTAGGGGAAATGATTGAAGGTCGTATTACTTTCAAACGCGATGATGGTCGTGTCAATGTATCTATGCGCCCTACAAAGGAAAAAGCTCTTGTTTCAGATGGTGATATTATTATGGAATATCTTTTAAATCGCGGTGGAAAGATGCCATATAGTGATGAGTCTTCAGCGATGTTGATTAAAGATAAGTTCAATATTAGTAAGGCTGCGTTCAAACGTGCCTTAGGGCATTTAATGAAAGAGAAAAAAATTGTTCAGGAGGATGGTTGGACATTGCTTACCGACATAGGTCGCCAATGGACACCTCTTGTTAGTGATGAGCCCCAAGATGAGGAATAAAGACGATGAAAATTGTCATTGTAGGCGCTGGTAAGGTTGGTTATTCATTAGCACAACGTCTTATTCAAGACGATCATGATGTATATGTTATCGATCGCTCACCAGAACGCATTCATAATCTTGAAAATACATTAGATGTTAGCCTAGTTTTAGGAAATGGCAGTGATGTTCAATTATTGAATGAAATCGATATGTCTGATGTTGGTATGTTTATTGCTGTTACTGATTCAGATGAGGTTAATATGCTATCCTGTTCGGTAGCTAAAATAAAAGGTGTGCCTACAACTATTGCACGCGTTCGTGATAATAGTGTGGCGGAACATATGGATGAGGAGATACGAGCTCAATTAGGTGTTGATCTTTTCATCAATCCTGAAATGGTTACAGCTCAAGAGTTACTACAAATTTTAGAAACACCATCAGCTATAGATGTTGAGGAGTTCGGTCAGGGTGCTGTGCGCCTTATGGAATTCAAATTGAATAATGAATTTCCTCTATTAGAACAGCCACTAAAAGAAATTCGCTTTCCTGAAGGTGTTCTATTAGTTGGTATTTTGCGCTATGGTGAAATGATTATTCCGCATGGTGAAAGTCGCTTACAGGCTGATGATAGTGTATTTTTTCTAGGTTTGAAAGAGTCCGTTTCTGAAGTGGAGAAACTTTGGTTCCATAATTATAATACATTCTATAAACGGGCTGTAATCATTGGGGCAGGTCTCTTAGGTCGTAACTTAACTGTATTACTAGAAAAAGCTGGTTTTTCTGTGAAGGTTATTGAAAAAGACTTTGACCGTTGTGAGAAACTGGCAAATCAAGTGGATAAAGCCATGGTTATCAATGGGGATGGTACTGATTTTGATTTGCTCGAAGCTGAGGAAATTGCTGATAGCGATGTAATTATTGCTCTAACAGATGATGATAAACTTAACTTACTTGTAGCACTTGTAGGGAAGCATATGGGTATCCAAAAGACCGTTGTTCGTGTGGGTCGGCCGGAATATATTATGCTGATGGAGCAAGTAGGTATTGATGTTGTATTTTCTCCACGTTTATTAACAGCAAGTCAAATTTTGCGCTTTGTACGAAGTGGAGAAGGGGTTGTATCTATTTCCACCTTTGAAGGTGGTAAAGCCGAATCTATCGAGATTGAAATTACCAATGAATCACCTGTGGCAGGTAAACAATTAAAAGATATTCGTTTACCTGGGAAGGCCTTGGTAGGTGTAATTTTACGGGAAAATGAAGCTATCGTACCTCGTGGTAATACTCAAATTTTAGATGGTGATCATATCGTTCTCTTTACATTACCTGAATCGGTAAGCAAATTGCTTAAATATCTTACTTAGTAAGGAGGGGTTATGCGAATTCAAATCGTTATGTCCTTAGTGGGTCGACTACTCTATATATTTGGGGTTTTTACTTTAATCCCTTTTATATACAGTGTTGTATTTGAAACTGCATATTGGTCATTCCTTATAACCACAAGCCTTTCTTTAGTTTTGGGGACGCTTTTATCTTATTACGGTTGTGAAAGTCAAAGCTTTAGTATTCGTGATGGGTTCTTAGTTGTATCCTCTACTTGGATATTCACGGTTATTTTGGGGGCTTTACCTTTTTTGGGGAGTGGCATATTGACTAATGTTTTTGATGCTTTATTTGAAGCCACTTCGGGTATTACTGCAACTGGGGCCACTATTATTTATAGTGTTGATACGTTACCAAACACATTTGTATTGTGGCGTGGTCTTATGCACTGGGTTGGAGGAATGGGGATCATCGTCCTTATCTTATCATTTTTAAAGAATTTAGGAGCAGATGCAGCACATTTCTTTAATGCAGAGGCATCTGTACCAAAGCCTGGTGTTGTAATGCCGCGTATTCAATCAATGGCTACAAAGCTTTGGCAGTTGTATATTGCCTTTACTGCTCTTTGCTTTCTTATGCTGTGGGCTGGAGGCATTGAACCTTTTGATGCGTTAAACTATGCCTTTTCTATTATTGCCACGGGTGGATTTGCACCGACATCAGCAGGGGCTTTTATTTATGAACAAAGTAATTATATTTGTTTCGTATTTATATTCTTTATGTTTCTTGCTGGTGGCAATTTCTCTGTGTATTACAATGCACTTCAAAAAGGAATTCGCGTTTTAATTAATGATTTTGAAACACGTATGTACTGGCTTGTAGTGTTTATTGGTATTGCCATTGTATCAATATCTCTAGCATTACAATCTAGCTATTCTAGTCCTTTAGAGATTGTTAGAAATGCTGCCTTTAATTTAGTTTCGCTTCAAACTGGTAGTGGTTTTGCTATTAGTGATTATGATTTGTGGCCTGCTGCAGCACAGATGATGTTATTTATTTGTACATTTTTTGGTGGTTGTAGTGGTTCTACAACGGGCGGTGTAAAAATTATACGACTTATTATTTTGATTAAGAGTTCTATAATTTATCTGCGAAAATCAATTCATCCTGATATGGTTCAAGTAGTACGTATTAATGGTAAACCGATGCCTACTAAATGGATCCAGATGACACATCAATTTTTATTTTTATATTTAATGATTTATGTGGTATCTGTTTTTCTAATGACTTGTACTGGTCTTAATACATATGATTCTATGCAAGTGGTTACGGCCTTTCTTAGCAATGTAGGACTAGGGTTTGGTGGCTTTGGTCCTACTGATTCCTTTAATGTTATGCCGGATACTGCTAAATGTATTGCTATTGTAGACATGTTACTAGGTCGTTTGGAGTTATTTACGATTTTAGTTATGCTTCACCCTCAGTTTTGGGAAGGGTATTTTATTAAAAAAGAGGTTCCTAAACGATATCGTATTCTATAGGAGGGCGGGAACTATATGGAAGTTATAAAACGTCCTCTAGGGCTTTATAAAGCAAATTGTTATGTGCTTATCAAAGAGGGAAAATCTATAATTATTGATCCGGGCTTTCATTGTAACCACATTATTGATATGGTTGCAGATTCTGAACCCATAGCAGTTTTATTGACACATGGTCATTGTGATCATGTGTCAGCCTTGGATGAAGTGTGTACACATTATAATATTCCCGCTTATTTACATCCTTTAGATCAAGAGTTGTTACAGTTAATTCGACGGAGACCAAGTGTATATAAGAAAAAAATGTATACACATTGTAATGATTTAGTAGAGGGGCAATTAAATTTAGATCCTTTTGATATATTAGTTCATCATACACCTGGGCATAGTGCGGGATCGGTTTGTTTAGAAATTGAAGGGTATCTATTTACTGGTGATACCTTATTTAAGCAAAATGTGGGAAATACAGATACTTATAAAAGTGATCCAGCTGATTTGATTAAGAGTTTGAAATATCTTTTAACTTTGTCCAAGGATTTGATTGTTGAGCCAGGACATAGGGAATCTACCATATTAAAAAATGAGGAAGAATTTATTAAAAATATTGTAGTATAGTGTTGACAAAAGTCCTGATAACCGATATACTAAGCAAGTACTTTGGTTACGGCCCCGTGGTGTAGCGGTTAACATGTCGCCCTGTCACGGCGAAGATCGTCAGTTCAAATCTGATCGGGGTCGCCATTTATGCCTCGGTAGCTCAGTTGGTAGAGCAACGGACTGAAAATCCGTGTGTCGACAGTTCGATTCTGTCCTGAGGCACCATTTATATGCGGGAATAGCTCAGCGGTAGAGCACCGCCTTGCCAAGGCGGGGGTCGCGAGTTCGAATCTCGTTTCCCGCTCCAATTTTATATGGCGGCATAGCCAAGCGGTAAGGCAGAGGTCTGCAAAACCTTTATTCCCCAGTTCGATTCTGGGTGCCGCCTCCACAATCGTTACCCATGCCGGGGTGGCGGAACAGGCAGACGCAACGGACTTAAAATCCGTCGGTTGGAAACAACCGTACCGGTTCGATTCCGGTCCTCGGCACCAATTAAGACTAACTTAGGGTTAGTCTTTTTTCTTATATACAATTAAAACGATTTGTGAAAATTATTACTATAAGTTACGTATAAATATATAAGAGATAGATAAATCTATGAATAAGAAACCTAAGTTATTAATTAGTGAATGCCTATTTGGTGTACATTGTCGATATGATGGCAAAGACAATTATATAGAAACGATAGAGGCTCTAAAGGAATATTATGAATTAGTACCTGTATGTCCGGAAGTGTTAGGGGGACTTAGTACGCCTCGTGATCCTGCTGAGCGGCAGGGTGAACGTATATGTACTGTTAATGGAGCTGATGTTACCGATGAGTTTGTAAGAGGTGCTCAACTAACAGTTGATATTGCACAAAAATATGGTTGCAAGCAAGCTTTGATGAAGGCGAAAAGTCCTAGCTGTGGATATAAGCGCATTTATGATGGAACTTTTACTAGAACACTGAAAAATGGCCATGGATGTACTGTAGAGGCTCTACTTGAAAAGAATATAACAATTTATACTGAAAATGATATAGAGCTTTTACTTGCAGAAAAAAAGAGATGAGTTTAACTCATCTCTTTTTGATTATATCAAGTTATTTTACTAGTAAAATAACTCAATATAATAGAAAAATAATGGCTACAATATTAATTAAAGACTACTTGTTTGCATTAACAGGATCATTTGCTAATGGTTGTTCACCAAGTAATGTAGTTAAGTTATGTAGATTAAATCGATATTGAGCATTACTAAAATCTCGTGTTGCATCATATCGTTGACTTGAAGCATGCATGAGACCAACTAATGTATCGTATAGCAAATCATTAGTAAAGAATTGATGCTCGTGTTTTGCAAGTACCTCAGCAGTCTGTGGATAGGTTGAGCGATATTGTGGAGATAGGTATACCCAGAATGGAATATGTGTCATAACAAAATCAAATGTATCAGGGTTATGCGATTTGTCTAAACTTTCACCGTGATCGGAGAAATACACCATGGCTTGTAAGTTTAATTTGTCTTTGCCATAATTGTAAATTTGTTGTAATAACCAGTCTGTGTATAATTGGCTGTTAGCATATGCTTCTTGACCATCAGGATACGGACCTTGTTTCCACTTGCTAAATTCATGAGGGTAACGGTCATTGTAATAAATATGACTACCCATAATATGTATAACGATAAAGTTGTTTTTGGTAGGATCTACAGTTTCTAATAATGGCAATAGAGCTTCATCATATCGATCTGAGAATGCATAAGATTCATGGGCCCATTTTGTTGTGTCTGCAGTTTTAGCCATTAATGAAATAGCTGTATCATATTCACCGAATACACCTTGATTGCTAAACCAAGAAGTCGTGTATCCCGCTTTTTTAGCAATATCTAAGATATTGGCTGAATCAAGAAATGGTTTATCATCATATTGATTTCGTTCAGATAGTGCACGCTCCAAGGTTGGTACTGTTTGTACGTACGATGAATAGGCATTATCAAAGAAGACAAAGTCTTTATTGTCCGAACGCATATTGCCTTGCCATGGAGTATCGTCATATGGGAAGTTTGGATTATATACTTTCATATAATCTCGAGAACTAGATTCTCCAATGACTAGAATAATAGTACCAGGTGTTTTGTTCACCGCTGTTTCCTTTGTGTCTAAATTAAAGGAATCAAATACTAAGTGGTGATTATCATTATATTGTTGCATTTGTTTTACATAATCGCCTGCAGCAATCCAGTTCGCCACAATACAGGTTTGTGGGAACAAGAAGAATGGTACATATACTAAAAAAGCTACAAGGGATGCGATAAGCATAGCTGAGCGCATAGGGCGTGTAGTATTTAAGTTTACTACTGCTTTCATCCCTAAGTTAGACCAGTACAATAAATAAGTCCATAAGATAAGACCAATACTTATTGCTATAAGACCAGGTATTCCAGCTGCATTCTTTAAAAAACCAAATGCTTCTTCTGGATTGGTCATATATACGGCTAGCAGACTGGCTGGCGTTAAGCAATGCCAAGTAGTCATGTAATAGCCAATTTGTAAGAATGGTATTAAGCTCAGAATCATGGAAATGATAGCCATGATTAAGGATGTTGTTTTATGGAAGCGATTTGTTTGGTTCAGTAAAAACTGAATGCCTGATAATCCCATGAAAATTAATAAGCCAAATAAAAAATCATTAGCAAATTCATAGAAGTATAATGGCTTCACATAGGACCAATGGAATAAAAGAGGAAAGGTAAGTGCCCATAAGATTCCGACTAGGCCATACCCTAAAAAAGGCCTGTGGAAAACGGTACACCCCATAAAATATTGAAATAAAAAGGTACCTACAATTGTTGGTACAGCTAAAATCGTAATATCCTCTACATCAAGCCCTAAGGTTATGGGCTCATAAATTAAAAATAAGATGATATATAAAACAATACCTATAATACCAAAGCGAAAAATTGGATTTCGCCCAATTTGCCTCACACTCGATGACATAATAAATCCTCTCTAAAAGGAATACACAATAACGTATCTTTTTTTAATATAAAATAATTACAATAATAAAGATAGCAGATGAGTGTAAAAAAAACAATTATTTGAAAGTACTACTATAAATGCTTTATAATTATATAGTTAAAAACATTTTTTCTGAGGATTGGGTTTTATGGGAGATTATAACTACAAGTTGGACGTTTTTGAAGGTCCCCTTGATCTGCTCTTGCATCTCATTGAAAAACATAAAATAGAAATTACCGATATTCCTATCGTTGAAATAACGAGTCAATACTTGGCATATCTAGACAATTGGAACCATTTTGATATTCATTATAGTAGTGAATTTCTTGTTATGGCATCTACCTTATTACAGATTAAATCACGCATGTTATTACCTAAGGCTGAACCTGAGCCTGATGAAGCAGAGGATCCACGTGACGAGTTGGTAGCAAAATTAGTAGAATTTAAGAAAATTAAGGATATTACATCTCTATTAATGGAGCGTACCGCTGTATCTGCGAATATATTTAGTCGTCCTGAAGAAACGAGTGTGATTGGATTAGATAGTGTATATAATTTGGAACTTTCACAGTTATATCAAATTTTTTATCAAACTATAAAACGGGCTAAAGAGTTACCAGAAGAAGAGACGATTCGTGAGGTAAAGGTTGAAAAGGATACGTATAGTTTAGAGGACATGATTATATCCTTGTCTAGTCGTATACATCGTGGCGAATGTTTATATTTTAGGGAATTATTAGTAGCAATTGAAACGAAAAGTGGTATGGTAACCATCTTTATGGCTGTTTTAGAATTATTAAAACAACAAGTTATGGAAATGCGCTATGAAGATGATGATATTATATTCACTGCTACCTTAGAGAGGGCCGTGTAGAAAGGGGGCTATATGAGCTTACCAACGATGCATTTAGAAGCCGTTTTGTTTTCATCGGCAAAGCCTATATCGATAGATATGTTAGCAGAAGTGTTTGGGCTTTCCACAGAGGAGACACAAAAATATATAGAAGAATTACAACGAGAACTAGAAGAACAGAATCGAGGTATTCGAATACGTATATCTGGAGCCGGTGTTGAATTAGTCAGCGCTGTTGAATGTGCTGATTATGTTGGTCATATTCGTAAAAGAGAAGATAAATTATCTAATGCGGCCATGGAAACATTAGCTGTTATCGCTTATAAGCAGCCTATTACAAAGGCTGAAATCGAAGAGGTTCGCGGTGTAAATAGCGATAAAATTATAAAACAATTATTGACTCGATCTCTTATAGCTGAATTAGGTCATAAGGATACTGTAGGTAGACCGATTCTATATGGCACGACTGATGAATTTTTGAGAAGTGCTGGTGTAGAATCGATAGAAGCCTTACATCAAGAAGTTTCGGAAACAGAAGGATAGCATGGAACGATTACAAAAATATATTGCCAGTTGTGGTATTGCATCACGGCGTAAGGCAGAAGAACTAATTACAGAAGGTAAAGTACAGGTCAATGGTCGCAAGGTAACCGAATTAGGGGTCAAAATTAATCCACAAAAAGATAAGGTTAAGGTTAATGGCCAATTATTGGCCCAAGAGAAACCAGTATATTATTTGTTAAATAAGCCAAAGGGGGTCATTACATCTGTGTCTGACCCTCAAGGTCGAGAAACGGTTTTAGATTATATAAAAAATGAAACGAAACGAATTTACCCTATTGGTCGTCTCGATTTATATACAGAAGGTTTGTTACTGCTTACGAATGATGGAGAGTTGGCACAAAATCTAACGCACCCATCTAAAGGCGTGGAAAAGACTTATGAAGTTCGTATCAAAGGTCGTGTTCGCGATGATGATTTACAAATTATTGCAAATGGTGTAGAGCTTGAAGATGGTATAACTGCACCTGCAACAATTGTAGATTTAGGTTTTGATGATCATAATGGTGTACATGAAGTAGAAATTACAATTCATGAAGGTCGTAATCGTCAAGTTCGTCGTATGTTTGAACACTTTGGCTACCGTATTCATAATTTAAAACGTATTGCGTATGCTGGTCTTACTTTAGGTGGTGTGAAACGAGGCGCTTCTCGTCAACTAACAATTCGTGAAGTAAAAGCGCTAAAAGCATTGGGGACAGATAAGGCATGAAGCAAATCATAGTCATTGGCGGTGGTGCGGCAGGTCTAATGGCAGCTGTTATAGCAGGCCGTGAAGGAGCACGCGTCATCTTATTGGAAAAAATGAATATGGTTGGTAAGAAAATGGGCATTACCGGTAAAGGTCGCTGTAATATTACGAATAGTGCAGATATGGCCGAATTTATAAAAAATACGCCTGGTAATGGTAAGTTCTTGTACGGTGCTTATGAACGCTTTAGTAATGAAGATCTTCTGGACCTATTGCATAGCTGGGGGTTAAAAACTAAAGTAGAACGTGGGGGACGAGTGTTTCCTGAATCCGATTCTGCATTAGAAGTACGCAATATCTTTATGAAAATCCTAAAAAAGTATAATGTTCAAGTTCATTTAAATGAACCTGTTACATCGATTTCTGTACAGGAAAATCGTGTAGTTGGTGTTACAACGGATAAGGAACAATATGCTTGTGATGCTGCTATTATTTGTACTGGTGGTGCATCTTATCCATTGACAGGCTCTACTGGTGATGGTTACGTTTTAGCCGAAAAAGTGGGACATACTATTACTGATATTCGTCCATCCTTGGTTCCTATCGTTACAAACGAAACGTGGGTAAAGGAAATTATGGGGCTTAGTCTTCGTAATGTTGAGGTTTCCGTAATTTCTAAAAGTAAGGTACAAGCTAAACAATTTGGGGAAATGATGTTTACTCATTTTGGCCTTACGGGGCCTACAATTTTATCATTAAGTCACACGGTAGGTAAGTTGCTTCGTAAGAAAAATCCTCAAATTACTATTGAAATTAATCTTAAGCCTGCCTTGACTGCAGAAGTATTGGATAAGCGCTTGCAAAAGGATTTTGATTTATATTCTAAAAAACAATTGGCTAATGGGATGAAGGATTTACTACCTGTAAATCTTATTCCCATTGTTATAAAGCTTGCTGAGTTAAATCCGGCTAAACCAATTAATCAAATTACAAAGGAAGAGCGTTTGCGCTTATGCCATGTATTGCAACATATGACAGTAACTGTTAAGGAATTACGACCTGTAGCGGAAGCTATTGTTACAGCAGGTGGTATTTCATTAAAAGAATTTAATCCTAAAACTATGGAGTCTAAATTGATTGGTGGTTTATATGGTGCTGGTGAAGTACTAGACATAGATGCTTTTACAGGAGGCTATAATTTACAAGCTGCCTTTTCCACAGGCTATGTGGCGGCCATGCATGCCGTACACGGTGATGAAGAATAGAGGTTATTATGAACACTAAAAAAATTGCCATTGCTATTGATGGTCCTGCTGGGGCTGGTAAAAGTAGCATTTCTAAAGTAGTGGCCAATGAATTAGGGTATTTATATATCGATACAGGTTCCATGTATCGCGGTGTTACATGGGCAGTTCTTGATAGTCAAATTGATGTTAAGGATCAAGCTGCTGTAGAAGCTTTATTACCTTCTTTAAATTTGACTTTAGAGCCTACTGCAACAGCATGCAAGGTCTATATTAAAGGAAAAGATGTTACATCATTAATTCGCCAGCAGCAAATTAATGATAATGTATCGACTATAGCTTCTTATAAAGGGGTTCGACAATATTTGGTAGAACGCCAACAAGAGATGGCCGCCGTTGGGGGAGTTATATTAGATGGACGTGATATCGGTTCTGTCGTATTACCTAATGCAGAGCTAAAAATTTATTTAACCGCTTCTGTAGATGCGCGGGCAAAACGTAGATGGTTAGAAGTACAAGGTACATCAAACGAGCAAACACTAGACGAAATTAAAAAGAATGTTGTTAGTCGTGATGAAATGGATAAAAATCGTGAAGAGTCTCCACTTGTATGTGTTGAAGATGCAGTAGTTGTAGACTCTAGTAATATGAATTTTGATGAAACTGTGGCATATATATTGAATTTAGTACAGGAGACAATCAATCATGAATAAATTTTCTACCTGGTTATGGCGTACCGCTTTTTGGCTTCGCTATAAAGTAGGGTATGGATTGAAAGTATATGGTCGCGATAATTTTCCAATGGAAGGGCCTGTTATCGTGGTGCCTAATCATTTAAGTAATAACGATCCCCCTATCTGCGGCTATGCTTTGCCTAGACATGTACACTTTATGGCTAAACAAGAATTATTTGTGAATCCCATTTCACGTTTTTTTTGTACATGG
This sequence comes from Veillonella parvula, assembly GCF_902810435.1. Lineage (GTDB taxonomy): Bacteria > Bacillota > Negativicutes > Veillonellales > Veillonellaceae > Veillonella. Next base: position 1,221,132 of record NZ_LR778174.1, on the reverse strand, counting down.
CTTGGTGCATTTCCGTTAAATCGCGGTGCTATTGATAAAGTTGCTATTCGTCATGCCATGGGACTACTTAAAGATAATAAGGTTTTAGGCATATTTGCAGAAGGTAACCGTCAAAAAAGTGGTAAGCTTGGTAAATTTCATGATGGTGCAGCATCAATTGCTCTTAGAACAGCGGTTAGCATAGTGCCTGTTGCTATCATTGGCTCTCACAATATGGAACGTAATAAAGTGGCTTGTATTATTGGTAAACCGATTCCAGTTGAAAAAGCTAAAGCGACTCCAGAAGCGATTCAAAAAGTAAATGATAGTGTTAAAAGTGAAATCCAACGAATGATAGATTCTTATCATAACAATTGTATAGAGGAGACTTTATGGAAATAATTTTGGCTAAAAACCATGGTTTTTGCTATGGTGTAAAACGGGCTGTTGAAATGGCAAATGAAGCTGCAAATAACGATGGTAAAAGCTATACATTAGGTCCTATTATTCATAATCCTCAAGTTGTAGGTCGTCTTGAAGACAAAGGGGTAAGCCCTGTTCAAGAAGTGTCTGATATCGCTGAAGGCACAATGATTATTCGCTCTCATGGTGTAGGACCTGCTATTTACGAAGAGGCAGAAGAAAAAGGATTACATGTTGTGGATGCCACATGTCCACATGTAAAAAAAGCACAGCAAGATGCAAAGTCTGTTATAGATGAAGGTATGACTTTGGTGATTTTGGGAGAAAAAAACCATCCTGAGGTCAAAAGCATTAATTTATGGGCAAATAACGAAGGAATAATCATCGAAGATGAAGAATCCGCCCAAAAACTACAAATTGTGGAAAAAATGGGCGTTGTTGTACAAACAACCTTTTCACAATTCAAATTTAACAGTATAATAGACATATTAGAGAAAAAATCTAAGAATCTTAAGGTTTTCAAAACGATATGCAATGCAACGCAAGAACGACAGAATTCTGCCGTTGATTTAGCACGTAATGTAGATCTTATGATAGTGATAGGCGGTAAGAACAGCGGCAACACAAACCGATTGGCAGAGGTTTGTCGTGACGTTGGATGTACAACATATCACATTGAAACTTCTACTGAATTACAACTGGAATGGTTTGACCGAGTACAGACGGTAGGAGTAACAGCAGGAGCATCGACTCCCGACTGGATTATTAAGGAGGTCATTGAGACAATGAAAGATTTTGCAGAATTATTAGCAGCCGAAGGTCAAGAAGAATTTAAGAAAGGGAATGTTGTAGAAGGTACAGTAGTTCAAGTCGAAGATGAACGAGCTTATGTATCTTTTGGCTACAAAACTGAAGCCATTTTGAACAGAACTGAAATTTCTTATCCAGCACCAGAATCTGCCAAAGATGTGTTAAAAAATGGTGATGAAATTAAAGCAGTTATCATGAATCACATCAAAGAAGATAATCCTATTTATCTTTCCATGACTCGCTTGGCTAAAGATGAAGATTGGCAATATGTTATCGAAGCACAAGAAAAAGATGAAGCTATCGTATGTAAAGGTATTGATGCTATCCCAGCAGGTTTAGTAGTAACAGTTAAATCCCTTCGTGGTTTCATTCCATTGTCCCAAGGTGATGTTCATTTCGTGAAATCCTTGGACAACTTGGTTGGTACAGAATTTGAAGCTAAAGTACTTGAAATCGATGAAAAGAAAAACCGTTTGGTTCTTTCTCGTCGTGCAGTATTGGAAGTGGAACGTCAAGCTAAATTAGCTGAAGCATTGAAAAATATCAACGTTGGCGAAAACTATAAAGGTATCGTTCGTAAAATCATGCCTTATGGTGCATTCGTAGATATCGGCGGTATTGAAGGTTTACTTCACATTTCCGATATTTCTTGGCAAAAAATCAAAAAAGTGGAAGATGTTCTTTCTGTTGGCCAAGAAATCGAAGTTAAATTACAATCCTTCGACGCTGAAAGCAATAAATTATCCTTGTCCTTAAAAGCTTTATCTAAGAGCCCATGGGACGTTGCTGAAGAAACATTGCATGTTGGCGATGTTATTAACGGCAAAGTTGTTCGTTTAGTAGCTTACGGTGCATTCGTAGCTGTTAATGACGACATCCAAGGTTTACTTCACATTTCTCAAATTACAAAACAACGTAATGCGAAAGTTGAAGATTACTTGAATCGTGGTCAAGAAGTTGAAGTTAAAATCATTTCTCTTAACAAAGATGAAAAGAAATTGGGTTTGGCTTTGACTGAATTGATGGAATCAAAAGAAACTGCAGAAGACGCTGAATAATTCATTGTCTAATAAAAGGCTAGCCAAGGTTTCCTTGGTTAGCCTTTTTGCGTACTTTACTTAGAATATGATAAAATATAGTAATGTATTAGATTAGATAATGAGGTGAAACTATGGCAAAACCATTAGTGGCTGTTGTAGGCCGTCCAAATGTAGGTAAATCTACACTTTTTAATGCCATTGTTAATAAACGTATCTCTATCGTTGAAGATATTCCGGGGGTAACAAGGGACCGTATTTACTTCGATGCAGAGTGGTTAAATCGTGAGTTTACAATGATCGATACTGGTGGTATCGAGTTCATTACTGAAAATAGTCATGTTATTCCTAAGATGATGCGATTACAAGCTGAATTAGCTATTGAAGAAGCGGATGTAATTTTATTTGTCGTCGATGGTAAACAAGGTATTGTACCTGCTGATGAAGAAGTTGCAAATATTCTTAGAGCTAGTGGAAAACCTGTTGTACTCGTAGTTAATAAGATTGATAGTGTAAATCAAGAGCCGAATATTTATGAATTCTACAATCTTGGTTTGGGGGACCCCATTGGCATTTCCGCTAAAAATCTTATGAATTTAGGTGATTTGCTGGATGATACTGTTAAACATTTTCCACCAGTTGGCACTAATGTAGATGATGAAGATACTATTCATGTTGCCGTTATTGGTCGTCCAAATGTAGGTAAATCTTCTTTGACTAATGCATTATTAGGACAAGATCGTGTAATAGTATCTGATGTAGCAGGTACTACTCGAGACTCCATTGATACGTATTGGACTCATGGGGGCCAAAAATTTGTACTTATTGATACGGCGGGAATGCGTCGTAAGTCTAAAATCGAAGAAGCCGTTGAACGATATAGTATTGTCCGCTCTTTGCGATCAGTAGATCGTGCTGATATTGTAGTTCTTGTACTAGATGCTCAAGATGGTGTTACAGAACAAGATAAAAAAATTGCAGGTTATGCTTACGAAGCGGGTAAAGGTGTAGTCATTGTTGTGAATAAATGGGATCTTGTTGAAAAAGATGACAAAACAACATTGCGATTTACTGAAGATATTTATGATGAATTAGGTTTTTTACAGTTTGCACCTATCCTGTTTGCTTCTGCTTTAACTAAGCAACGTATTCACCGTTTAGCTGATATGTTGAAGTTTGTATCTGAACAACAATACCGCCGTGTATCTACTGGGACGTTAAATCAATTATTACAAGATGCACAAACCGTAAATCCTGTACCATCTCGCAATGGTAGAATTCCAAAAATCTATTATATGACGCAAGCTAGTGTTAAGCCGCCTACATTTATTTTATTTGTAAATGAACCAGAGCTAATTCACTTCTCTTATATGCGTTTCTTAGAGAATCGATTGCGTGAGTCCTTTGGTTTTGAAGGAACTCCGATTCGTTTAGTATTACGTGGCAAGAAACGGGATGATGAAGACTAATGGATATTATGATTATTGTATATGCTGTATTATCATATCTTATCGGATCAATTCCTAGTGGATTAATTATAGGTAAGCTTTTCTTTAATACAGACGTACGACAATATGGCTCTAAAAATATTGGCGCTACTAATACATATCGAGTTATCGGACTTAAAGCAGCCTTACCTGTATTTCTATGTGATGCTTTAAAAGGGGCCGCAGGAGTAGTGCTACTCTCACCCTATGGGCCTATGTTTATGATCTTAGGTGGTATTCTTGGGATGATGGGGCACAACTGGTCTGTTTTTCTGGGCTTTAAAGGTGGTCGTGGCGTTGCTACGGGTTTAGGTGTACTTATTGCTCTTTCACCAATAGTAGCATTGATTTGCTTTTTGGTATGGGGTGTTATCGTATATTTCACTAAACTTGTATCTTTAGGCTCTATCATTGCCGCTGCATTAGTACCAGTACTGATGTATTTCACTGGAGAATCCTTCTGGTTTGTTGGCTTTGGCGGATTAGCAGCTTTGTTTGTCATTGTACGTCACTGGGATAATATTAAGCGTCTACTTGCTGGAAACGAGTTAAAAGTAGAGCGCATTAAAAAGGATTAAAGAATGAATGTTGTTGTTATCGGCTCTGGTAGTTGGGGGACGGCCCTTGCTATTAAATCCGTTTTAGCTGGAAATACTACAACTATATATTGTCGTCGTCCAGAATTTGCAGATAAACTTGCAAAAGACTTAGAGAATAAAGACTATTTACCAGGTGTAAAACTTCCAGAAGAATTACAATATAGTTCTGATTTAGAGGCATGTATTAGTAATGCCGAAGTGGTATTAATGGTTACTCCTTCTGTACATGTACGTACCAGTTTAGAGGCTATTAAACCGTATGCTCATAAAAATCAAGCCTATATTCTATGTTCAAAAGGTGTAGAACGAACCAGTGGCAAACTTTTGACGACTGTGATGAAAGAGGTTCTTGCTACCATAGGGTGTCATTTAGCGGTTTTGTCTGGACCTAATCATGCAGAAGAGGTTGGTCGCAACTTACCTGCTGCATCTGTGCTGAGTACTGAAAGCCTAGAGGTAGCTACAACATTGCAAAAGGCATTATGTAGTCAAAATTTTAGAATTTATGCAAATACTGATATGATTGGTGTTGAACTAGCAGGAGCCACGAAAAACATCATTGCCCTTGCAGCTGGTATTGCAGATGGTTTAGCTTTAGGGGATAATTGTAAGGCTTTACTATTAACACGTGGCCTTCATGAGATGACTCGCTTTGGGGTGGCCTTAGGGGCCCAAAAAGAAACCTATGCTGGTCTTGCTGGTATGGGGGATTTGATTGCTACTTGTATGAGCCCACATGGTCGTAACCGTGCGGCTGGTCAAAAACTAGCCGAGGGTAAGACGATGGATTTTATTGTTAATCATACTAATATGGTTGTAGAAGGATTTTTCGCAACAGAAATTATTTATAAAATGGCTTGTAAACATCAAATTGAAATGCCTATAACGAAGGCTTTATATGAGGTTTTATACGAAAAAAAATCTCCATCCATAGCATTAGCTGAGTTGATGGGGCGTGATATTAAAATTGAAGTATCATAAATAAAAGATACTTTTAATTTGGTTATTTATATACTATAATTAATGAGTATAATCTTGTGAGGGTTGTATGCGAATTATTGGCGGAACTGCTAAGGGACATGCTATAAAAGCACCTAAAGGATTAGATACTAGGCCTACACTTGATCGTGTTCGTGAAAGTGTATTTAATGTATTAGCAAATAGAGGTATATTTGGTTCTGATATACTAGATATATTTTCTGGCACTGGTGCAGTAGCAATTGAAGCCTTAAGTCGTGGTGCAGCACATGCAGTAGCAGTGGACTTTAAAACGGGAAAACTAATTTTAGAGAATGCTAAACATTGTCGTGTGGATGATCGGTTAGAAATTATTCCGAGGAAACTTTCACAATTAAAAAATTATATAGTAGGGCGACAGTTCGATTATATATTTTCTGACCCGCCATATGAAAATGGATTTATACAAGATACCATAGATTTGGTTGTAAACTATGATTTGTTAAAACCTGAAGGTGTTTTATTATTAGAACATCATAAGGATGAGATTTTTACCTTACCAGAATCATGGGAATGTATAAAAGAACAGAAATTTGGTTATACGGTAGTTTCCTATTTTGTAAAGACAGCCGAAAGGAGCTAAACCTGTGCGTATAGGTGTATGTCCGGGTAGTTTTGACCCAGTTACTAATGGACATGTTGATATTTTTGAACGGGGCAGCCGATTGGTTGATAAATTAATCATTGCTGTCAGCTCAAATCCGAATAAAAATTCCTTATTTTCTATGGAAGAACGGGTTGAGATGATTCGAAATTCTGTCAAACATATTCCTAATGTTGAAATTGATTGTACAGGTGGCTTGCTCAATGAGTATGTTAAATCCAAGAATGCTACTATTATTATTCGAGGATTACGTGCATTGAGCGACTTTGAATATGAATTTCAGCGCGCATTATTTGCAAAATATTTGGATGATGACATTGAAACAGTATTTATTATGACAAATAACAAATACTCTTTTGTCAGCTCCACGGGTATTCGTGAACTAGCTAAATTTGGTGGTAAGCTAGATGGTCTTGTTCCGGATGATGTTAAGGAAAAACTTGAAGAACGCTTTAATACGGTCCATAATAAATAGGGGTGAATTGTATGAAAACAGAAAAATTATTAGAAGATTTAGAGGTTCTTATTGAATCTAGCAGCCGTATTCCTATGACTACAAAACGTATGGTTGAGGAAGACGAAATTATGCGTATTATTGATTCTATTCAGGAATCCTTACCTTTGGAACTTGAAGAATCTCGTCGTATTGTAGCAGATAAAGATAAAGTGTTAGCTGATGCTCAACGTCAGGCTGAAACTTTGATCGATCAAGCTAAAGACTACATTGCTAAATTGACAGCTGAAAGTGAACTTGTAAAACAAGCTCAAGAACAAGCTAATCAAATTATTAATGCAGCAAATCAATCCTCTGATGAGCTGAAAGCTAGCTCTATTCAATATGCTGGTGATGTTCTTAAATATGTTGAAAACAACTTGGAGAAAACATTGGAAAGCTTGCGTCAAAATCGTGAAAGTTTGAAACAAACTGAACAACGTACAGAAGAAAACCAATAGTTTAAACAAAGGCTAGATATCATATTATATCTAGCCTCTTTTTATATGTTAAATTCCATAGAAAACTTAAGATAAGTAATATCAAATTTCAGATCAATATGTAAAAAATAATGTGAGCAAAATAATAAGCCAAAAATAAAAGCGAAGGGATACCTTCGCTTTTATCATTCTCTATAGTTTTCTGGTTTTTTAGGCTCCACAATCATAGTTTGATGGGTATTAAAAATAACAAATCCCAAAGGAGATCCAGGTGGCTTTTTGATATTTTTAATGTATGTATAATCTACCGGGACCTTACTAGTATCACGAGCTTTACTAAAGTAGGCTGCATATTGTGCTACTTTAGATAAAATCATATCGTCTGGCTCAATATTGAGTCTCAAAATAAGGTGGGAACCTTGGATATCTTGTGTATGGAACCAAATGTCAGTTGGCTTTGCAAATCGGTGTGTTAAATATTCGTTTTGCTGATTGTTACGACCGATGAATATTTCACCTTCATCAATTGTTAAGTGAATGTAGTTAGATTTACCTAGTTTGTAAGATAATGGTTTTTTTGATTTTTTTATAATGCCTGCATCCATACATTCTTTGCGTATTTCTTCTAAACTTTCACGAGTGGTGGCTAAAGAGATACTGTACAGAATGGATTGTAAGTATGCTAGTTTTGTGGTGCTAGCATTGAGTTGGTACTCGCCGCTAACCATACGATTTTTTAATTTTGTATAAAGCTTATAATACCATTGTGCATTTTCCACAATCGTTAAGTTTGGCTTTAAAGGAATCGTTAAGATTTCGTTTTCTTCGGAAAGAAGATTTTGCAATTCAATAGAAGGCTCATATTGCACTTGAAGGTGTGCATTTATCATTAGAAGATCACCATATAATTTATAGGTTTCCATTTTCTTAGTATCTTCTAATTCATCTTTAATCTTTTGATGGCGACCTTCTTCCTTTTTGATGGCTGTTGTTAAGATTTTTTCTAACTCTTTATCAGCTGTATGAATTGCTTTTGTATTATGAATGGATTCCTCTAAAGCTTCAGAAATAGTGTTGTATTCTTTTAATACCTTATAGTTGTGTAATAAAATGCTTGCGTGAGCCTTTTTATTGTTATCGTTAACTAAAGTAAACAAACCGTTGCTATTTTCGAGTTTTACCTTGAGGTCGTTCAAGGCTTTAGAAAGCGTATCTAGTTGAAAAGTATCTAAATCGGTTATAATTTCTTCACCACTTAGATTGGAAATATATAAAACTTCATCCAATAAAGGTTTGCCAAAGCCGTTAAAGATAGCTCGAATAGATTGTTGCACGGAGCCATTACCAAAAGAGGTGAGTAGATTTTTGATTTCATTACAATCAAAGTCCATCAAGCTTACACGATTAGCATTTGGTGGTAAATTATACTGTAGCTTTGGACTAATAGATCGTTCACGGTTCATGAGTGGAGATACGTGAATTAAAGATTCTAAAATAATACCGTTTTGTACAAAAATACAGTTGGAATATTTGCCCATTAATTCAACATATATATATGTACTCGTAATGGAACCGTCCATTTCAAGTTTATCCGTTTGGATGCACATGATTCGGTCGCCATTGATTTGTTCCACCTTTACAATGCGGCTACCTTCAATATGCTTTCGTAAGAACATACAAAGTGAGCTTGGTTCTTTTGGCAAATCTTGCAGTGGTTGACTAAGATATATTGCTGGTGTAGCACCTACGGTAATGATTAAGTTTTGGTCTTCGTTGAGTGCTCGAATTTTAAATAATAATGTAGTTTTGTCTATTTGATATAGTTTTTGTATTTGCCCTGTTTGTAATCGCTCGTTTATTTCTTTAGCGAGTACAGACATGGTAAGTCCGTCTAAATTCATAGTACTCCTTTCAAATATATTTAGAAGTATAGTTTAGTATACCATAGTGTACATATAATTCTTAGTATTTAAACACGGATTATGTAATTCGTGGTACAATAATAAAAACTACTAAGGAGGATGACTTATGAAAAGCATGACCGGTTTTGGTTCTGGCACAGCAACCAAAGATGGCATTACCTGTACTGTAGAAATTAAGTCCGTAAATGCACGCTTCTTGGATCTATTTATTCGTAGTCCAAAACAAATGAATCCTTTTGAAAGTATTATTCGTGGAATGATACAAGATCGCATTACTCGTGGTAAGGTTGAGGTATCAGTTTCTATTCTAGATGCAGGAGAGCGACCTAAAACTTTCACTATTAATAGTGTATTGAGAAAGCAGATACAAGAGTTATTGGTACAAGAGGAGTTCTATGATAACCCCAAAAAGGTACCTTTACAAGCTGTAAATTCGATTTCTAACGAATGGATTCAACAACAAGATACACCAATTGCTGAAGAGGTACTTTCAGATATTGTAAAAGAAGCAACTACTCAAGCATTAGATGCTTTAATAGCAATGCGAACTGCGGAAGGTCAACATATCAATCAGGATCTATTAGATCGTATCGATACACTTGAAAAGATTATTACTAAAATTGACACTAATAAATCTGGTGCTGTAGAAGCATATCGCGAACACATAAAAACTAAAATTAAGGAATATTTAGTTTCTTTAGAAGCGAGTATTAGTGAGGATCGTTTTATACAAGAGATTGCTCTATTGGCTGATAAGACGGATATTACGGAAGAGATTGTCCGATTTACCTCTCATGTGGTACAATTAAAAAATACACTTGCAGATACAAACTCAATCGGTCGTAAGGTCGATTTTATTTTGCAAGAAATGAATCGTGAAGTAAATACAATCGGCTCCAAAGCAATGGATTCGATTATTACTGAGCTTGTGGTTCAACTTAAATGTGAGTTAGAGAAAATTAGAGAACAAGTACAGAATGTAGAGTAATAGGAGGTCTATGAATGAGTATTCAATTACTGAATATAGGCTTTGGTAATATGGTATCTGCTAACCGTGTTATGGCTATTATTAGTCCTGAATCCGCCCCTATAAAGCGGATGGTTCAAGATGCTAGAGACAAGGGATTGCTCATTGATGCCACATATGGTCGTAAGACACGTGCTGTATTAGTTATGGACAGTGGTCAAATTGTATTATCTGCAATTCAACCTGAAACCGTAGCACATCGACTTGTGCAACATGATGTGGATGTAGATACAGTGGAATCATAGGAGTGCATATGTCAGACAGAGGATTATTAATCGTTATATCCGGGCCATCTGGCGCAGGTAAGGGTACGATTTGTGCGAATATTCGTAAAGAAATGCCTAATTTAGTTTATTCCGTTTCTATGACAACCCGTGCTCCACGTGTGGGTGAAAAGGAAGGAATTAACTATTTCTTCCGCTCTAAAGATGAATTTGAGTCTTTACTTAGTGAAGACGCATTCTTAGAATATGCTAAGGTATATGATAATTACTATGGTACTCCAAAACAGCATGTAATGGATTTATTAGATGATGGGAAAAGTGTACTATTAGAAATCGATATTCAAGGCGCTATGCAGGTTAAGGAACGTTTTAGTGATGCTGTATTTATTTACATTGTACCGCCGTCACTATCTGAGTTATCTGAACGTTTACATAATCGTGGCACAGATGCTAAAGAAGTCATTGATAAACGATTGTCATTGGCTTGTTCAGAATTGGCCTTAGCTCATCGCTATGACTATATCGTCGTAAATGATGATTTAGCAGAGGCTTCTGAAAAGGTTGCTTCTATCTTGCGAGCTGAATCTTGTAAGATTAGTCGTAATAAAGAGCAAATTCAATATATTTATAAACAATATCAAGAGTCTAAGGAGAAGTGATAGTATGATGGTAAAACCTCCATTAAAAAAATTGGAAAGCCAAGTAGATAGCAAATATACATTGGTGACTTTAGCGGCTAAACGCGCTCGCGAATTAACAGATGGCGAACCTTGCTTAGCAGAATCTACACATGCGACTGACAAGCCTGTATCTTTGGCATTTTATGAAATTGCTGAAGGTGAAGTGACATATAAACGCACTAAAGAAGGCATTAAATAAAAAATCAATTCCTTGTATCATTGATACAAGGAATTTTTAAAAGGAGAAGAACATGCGCGGAAAACATATCATTGTCGCAGTATCTGCAGGTATTGCAGCGTATAAGGCAATTGAAGTGGTAAGCAGACTTCATAAAAAAGGGGCTGAAGTAAAGGTTGTAATGACACAAAATGCAACGCATATTGCGTCACCTTTAACATTTGGTGAAATTAGTGGACATCCTGTAGCTTTAGACATGTTTGAACAAGTTCATCAGTGGGATGTAGAACATATTGCACTGGCCACTTGGGCAGATGCATATGTAGTTGTGCCTGCAACAGCAAATGTGATCGGAAAAATTTATGCAGGCATTGCTGATGATATGTTAACTACAACAATTATGGCCACCACAGCACCTAAGTACCTTTGTCCTGCTATGAATACAGAAATGTATAATAATCCTATTACACAACGTAATTTGGAAGGATTGCGTTCCTTGGGCTATCATATTATGGAACCCGCAGAAGGTTGGCTTGCTTGTGGCATTACTGGTGTAGGGCGTTTACCAGAACCAGAAGCAATTGTGGAGTGGCTAGAATCTAAAATGTGTAGCACCAATGAGCTTGAAGGTACTACTATACTTGTTACAGCTGGCGGAACACAGGAGAGTATTGATCCAGTTCGATATATTGGAAATCGTTCTAGCGGTAAGATGGGATATGCCATTGCAGAACAGGCTGCACGCATGGGGGCTAAGGTGATTTTAGTAAGTGCTCCCACATCTTTACCTGTACCAAGTGGCGTAGACTTTGTTTCTGTAGATTCTGCAGTGTCTATGCAGGAGGCTGTTGAAGCTCGTTTTAATGATGTTAATGTAGTTATTATGGCTGCCGCTGTTTCTGACTTTAGAGTCCTTCATAAAGCAGAGCAAAAAATAAAAAAAATGGAGTCTATGACCATAGAACTTGTAAAAAATCCAGATATTCTACAAGGGTTGGGCTCTAAAAAAAGTCATCAAATTCTTGTTGGTTTTGCGGCAGAAACAGAACATGTAATCAAGTATGGTCAGGATAAAGTGGCTAAAAAAAATCTAGATATGCTTGTAGCCAATGATGTAAGCAAATCGAATGCAGGTTTTAATGTAGATACGAATGAAGGCTATTTTTTATATCCTGATAAAGAGCCTAAAGAAATGCCTAATATGAAAAAATCTGACCTTGCTCGACATATCCTTAGAGAAGTTATTGATTTAGTAGCAAACAGAGCTGACATAAATTAATTCTTGTGTGTGTTGTTTTAAAAAGGGTGTGTTTTTCTTACATGTTTGCTATACAAAAAGCATATTTAGACGGCTCATTAGGAAAAGGAAAATGGAGTAATAATATTATCGCCGGATTGGTCGTAGGGGTTGTGGCTCTGCCTTTAGCAATGGCCTTTGCTATTGCTAGTGGAGTTACACCGCAGGCGGGCATTTATACGGCAATCATTGCAGGTATATTTGTATCCTTGTTTGGTGGCTCCCCTGTTCAGATTGCGGGCCCTACAGGGGCATTTATCGTTCTATTGAGCAGTATCGTTGTCAATTATGGCTTTGAAGGCTTACAAATTGCGACCATGATGGCAGGGATTATTCTGGTTTTAATGAGTGTTGCAAAGTTAGGAACGGTGATTCGGTTTATTCCAACACCTGTTATTATGGGTTTTACTGCAGGTATTGGCGTTACGATTTGGGTAGGTCAATGGCCATATTTCTTTGGATTTCCACCGTTGCCTTATATGGCTCATTTCCATGAAAAATTATGGGCTATGATTCAGTCCTTACCATACTCTGACTTACCTACATTGGGGATTGCGATCTTAAGCTTAAGTCTACTGTTAGTTTTACCTAGAATCCCATATATTAATAAAGTTCCAGCTCCCATTGTAGCTATGATTGTTGCTACGGTTATTCAAGCCATCTACCAATTTCCTACGGTTTTAACCATTGGTAGTGCATTTGGTGGCATACCTCAAGGTTTGCCAGAATTTTCTGTACCAAAATTGAGTTTTGATAAAATCTTATCCTTAATCGGGCCGGCTTTTACAATTGCCATGCTAGGCGCTATTGAATCCTTATTGTCTGCAGTTGTTGCTGATGGTATGAGTGGAACCAAGCATGAATCTAATACTGAATTATTTGGACAAGGATTAGCTAATATATTTGCGCCATTGTTTGGTGGAATTGCATCAACCGGTGCTATTGCGCGAACTGCCACAAATATTCGTCAAGGTGGTAATTCTCCGGTGGCAGGTATTGTTCATGCCATTACATTAGGTGCCATTCTTTTATTTTTAGCCCCATATGCAGTGTATATTCCGTTGGCATCTATGGCAGCCATATTATTTGTAGTAGCCTACAATATGAGTGATGTACCACGTTTTATACGAATGCTTGTTCTCGCACCTCGTCCAGATCAAATAATATTATTGCTTACCTTTTTTCTGACTATTTTTACGGATTTAGTAGTAGCTGTAAATGTAGGTGTAGTACTTGCAGTGTTGCAGTTTATGCGTAAAATGGTTAATACAATTGATGTGCATGAAGCAAGTAGTGCCGAATTATCAGCTCAGATTAGGCATGAGATTACAATCCATCCAGAAATAATGGTATACACTGTAGATGGCCCATTATTCTTTGGCGCTATAAGTGCATTTGATAGAGCGTTAAACTCTATACATAAAGATCCTAAATATTTAATCATTCGTTTTGTAAAAGTACCATTTGTAGATTTAACGGGTTTACGTATTTTACGAGGTATTATTGAAGAACTTCAAAAAAGAGGCATAGAAGTTTTGCTTAGTGATGTGAGTTACGATATACGTAGAGAGATGTATAAATCTGATTTCTTGGATATTCTGGGCTGTCATCATATGTATCGTCAGTTTGAAAGTGCCCTTCATAAGGCCGAACATGATTTAGCTTTAAAAGAGGCAAGAGAGGTATAATAATGACTTGCTTTCTCACTGTAAATACACTATAATATTTTTGTAACTCATCAAGAGTAGTGGAGGGATAGGCCCTGTGAAGCTACAGCAACCATTCCAAGCGGAAAAGGTGCTAATTCCTATGACAAATGTCGTTAGATGGGAGGGTCTCTCATGAGTGCATGAGAGACTTTTTTTCGTATTAGGAGGATAAAATGGCTGAAAAACATATGTTTTTTACTTCTGAATCTGTTACTGAAGGCCATCCAGATAAAATAGCTGACCAAATTTCTGATGCTGTTTTGGATGCGATTATTGAAAAGGATCCAACTGCTCGTGTGGCTTGTGAAACTTTAGTTACTACTGGTTTAGTTCATGTAGTAGGTGAAATTTCTACTCATACATATGTTGATATTCCTCGCATCGTACGTGATACAATTCGTGAAATTGGTTATACTCGTGCAAAATTTGGTTTTGATTGTGATACTTGTGGTGTACTTGTATCCATCGATGAACAATCTGCGGATATCGCCATGGGCGTTGATGAAGCACTTGAATCAAAAGATGGCAATGGTGAAGTGCTTGATAAAATCGGTGCTGGTGACCAAGGTATGATGTTTGGCTATGCATCTAATGAAACACCTGAACTCATGCCTTTGCCAATTTCCTTGGCACATCGTTTATCTCGTCGACTTACAGAAGTTCGTAAGGATGGGACTTTAACTTACTTACGTCCAGACGGTAAAACTCAAGTTACTGTAGAATATGTTGATGGTAAACCTAAGCGCATTGATACAATTGTTATTTCTACGCAACATAGCCCTGAAGTGACCCAAGAACAAATTAAAGCCGATTTGAAGCGTTATGTAATTGACGCAGCGTTGCCTGCTGAATTCGTTGATGAAAATACTAAATACTTCATCAATCCAACTGGTCGTTTCGTAATTGGAGGCCCTCATGGTGATGCTGGTTTAACTGGCCGTAAAATTATTGTAGATACATACGGTGGTATGGCCCGTCATGGTGGCGGTGCATTCTCCGGTAAGGATCCATCTAAAGTGGACCGTTCTGCAGCATACGCAGCGCGTTATGTAGCTAAAAATGTTGTAGCAGCAGGTCTTGCTGATAAATGTGAAGTGCAAGTTGCTTATGCAATTGGGGTTGCTCATCCTGTATCTATTTTAGTTGATACTTTTGGTACAGGTCGCATAGAGGAAACAAAAATTCAAGAGCTTGTTAAAAAACATTTCGACCTTCGTCCAGCAGGAATCATTGAAATGCTTGATTTGTTAAAGCCTCATTATCGCAAAACTGCAGCGTATGGTCACTTTGGTAGAACTGATGTGGATTTACCTTGGGAACGTACAGATAAAGCACAAATTCTAAAAGAAGAAGCTGGCTTATAATACAAAAGGTCTTGGTAGAATTTCTACTGAGACCTTTTATAATAAACGAAAGGAAATAATGTATGCGCGTAGCACAAGTTATAATTAACAGACCAGCCAAACAACTTCATAAACCTTTGAGCTATTTAATGCCTGAAAAGTTTGGTAATGTTTTGCCTGGTACGCGCGTACTCATTCCTTTAGGACATAGTCGTGAAGAAGGCATTCTTATTGGTTACGACGAGTTAGTTGAGCCACCAGAGTTCACTTTACGAAATATTGTGCAAGTATTAGATAGTGAACCTTGGTTTACACCGGAAATGATGGATACGGCCCGTCGTCTAAATGAGTATTATTTATTCTCTTATGGCGATGCATTGCGATTGTTTACAGTGAATAAGACATTAAAATCTTACGAGGCACCAAAGGAAGAATGGTTAGTAGTTATGCCAGAATTTTCGGTGGCACAATTTAGTGAACGGAAAAAGAAACAACGAGAATTAGCAAAATACTTACTTGAAGTGGGCGGAGCATCTAAGGCATTACTGCTAGCTAAAGGCTATTCTCGTATGGTCATTAAACAAGTGAGTGAAGCTAAAGGTATTGTCGTTGAAGCTCGTTTTAAAGCCACAAAAACAACATTTGATGAGCTTTTAACAGAAGAAGTTAATATTCCTCTTACTGAAGCTCAACAAGCTGTATATGGACCAATACAAGCTGCAATGAATAGCCATGAACATAAAACCTTTTTACTTCATGGTGTCACTGGTAGTGGTAAGACTCAATTATATTTACGTGCTACAGCAAAATGTATTAGTCAGGATAAGACGGCTATTATTTTAGTACCTGAAATTATATTGACTGATCAAATTGTGAGACGATTTGTAGAAACTTTTGGTGACGAAGTCGTAGTATTTCATAGTAAATTGACGGTACAACAACGGAACAATAATTGGGAGCGTTTGCGCCGTAAGGATAGTCACATTATTATTGGCGCTCGTTCTGCCGTATTTGCGCCAGCTGAGGATATCGGGCTTATTGTGGTCGATGAAGAACATGATCCATCTTATAAACAAGAGGATATGGTTCGATATCATGCACGTAACGTGGCATTGTGGCGTGCTGAGGCACATGGTTGTCCCGTTATTTTAGGCTCTGCTACACCATCTGTTACTTCGTACTATAAAGCTAAGCAAGGGGAGTATCATTTACTAGAGTTGACAAATCGCATTTTTGAGCAACCTATGCCGAAGGTTACTATAGTAGATATGAAGGAAGAAATTCTTCATGGAAATTACTCCGTTTTTTCTGATGCCATGAGTCGCTTAATTCAACATACATTGGATGAGCATAATCAAATGATTATTCTGTTAAATAGACGCGGTTATAGTACTTTTGTTATGTGCCGGGATTGTGGGGAAACTATTATGTGTCCTCATTGTGATGTAGCTATGGTTTATCACCAAGCTGGTGAAGAATTGCGTTGTCATTATTGTGAACATCATGAACCAATTCCAACTGTTTGTCCCAAATGTAATAGTAAGAGGATTAAGTTTTTTGGTTCAGGCACACAAAAGGTAGAGGAAGAGTTACGTCGTCACTTTAAATCGGCCCGCATTGCTCGTCTTGATCAAGATGTGACAAAAAATAAGCAATTAGCAGAAGATATTTTACATGACTTTGGGGCTCATAAATATGATATTTTGTTGGGAACACAAATGGTATCTAAAGGTCATGACTTTAAAGATGTAACAGCTGTTGGTATTTTAACAGCCGATTCAGTTTTGAATATTCCTGTTTATACAGCTTCAGAACGAACTTTTGATTTACTTACTCAAACCTCTGGACGTGCCGGTAGGGGTGAAAAACCGGGTAGCGTTGTAATACAAACATATAATCCTTTAAATTATGCTATAATAAAGAGTAAGGCTCATGATTATATAGGCTTTTACAATGAAGAAATTAAAAATCGTAAAGCTTTAGGATATCCTCCATTTCGCGAAATGATTCATATGGTAGTGCGTCATCAAGATATGAAAACATTAGAGTCTATAGCAAATCGTATTGTCGATGACTTGGAGTCTTATAAAGGAAATCAGGATATTTTGATTAATGGTCCTTATGAAGCGCCTATAAAAAAAGTGCGCGATATGTATCGTTTAGCTATTATGATTCGCGGTACAGATTTAACAAATTTGAAAGAATATATATATAACTCATGGATTTTCACGCAAGAAGGACTGCTGATTGACGTGGATCCCGTGTAGTGTAGGAGTATCAATGGCTGTATTAGATGTTGTGAAAGCAGGTCATCCCGTTTTAAAACAAGTGGCGGAACCTGTAGAACATGTTAATAAAAAACTTAGAGTCCTTATCGATGATATGGCTGAAACTATGTATAAGACTGAAGGAGTTGGTCTTGCAGCACCTCAAGTGGCTGTAGCTAAACGTATTATCGTTGTAGATGACCAATCTGGTAGTGGTCTTATTGCGCTAATTAACCCTGAAATCACTCATGCTGAAGGTTCTCAAGTTGGACCTGAAGGATGCTTAAGTGTGCCAGGATATTTCGGAGATGTGGAACGATTTAATAAAGTCACCGTTGAAGGTATTGATCCACATAATAAGAAGGTAACTATAAAAGCTGAAGGTTTTTTGGCGCGTATTTTCCAACATGAAATTGATCACTTGGAAGGTCATTTGTTTATTGAAAAAGCAACTAACTTACGATTAATTACTGATCATCCAGAGGAGAAAGAAATTGTCTGATAATAAACAATTACGCATCGTTTTTATGGGGACACCAGACTTTTCTGTGCCTACCTTAGAGGCTTTGATTCAAGCTGGTCATTCTATTGTCGGTGTGTATTGCCAGCCTGATAAACAAAAAGGGCGTGGTAAACAAGTTCAAATGCCCCCTGTAAAAGTAGCTGCTTTAGAGCATGACTTGCCTGTATATCAACCAGTCACTTTGCGTGATGAACAAGTGAGAGCCGAATTAGAAGCATTACAACCAGATGTAGTGATTGTTATTGCGTATGGTAAAATTTTACCTCCTTGGCTTATTCAATTGCCGCAATATGGTTGTATTAATGTTCATGCCTCTATTTTACCTAGTTATAGAGGCGCTGCGCCAATTCACTATGCAATTCTTAATGGAGACTCTAAAACGGGTGTTACCATAATGCATATGGATGATGGACTTGATACAGGTGATATCATCGACATTGTGGAGACAGATATTTTACCCGGTGAAACGACAGGACAGTTATTTGAACGTATAGCTGTACTGGGGGGTGAAACTATAGTACCTGTATTAACTCGTTGGGTTAATGGAGAAATTGTGGCTACACCACAAGATGATACAATGGCTACACATACTACTAAGATTACAAAGGAAATGGGGCAGATCGACTGGTCTAAGCCGGCTAATGAAATTGCAAACCTCATTAGAGGACTTAATCCAGCACCTGGATGTTATACATATCTCGATGGAAAACGTTTAAAAGTATGGTCTGGAGAAGTGGTTCCCAGTGATACGACTCACTGTTTGATAGATGTTCATGGTAAACATGTACCAATTGCTATATCAGCTACAACTGTGCCTGGTACAATCGTATCTAAAATAGCCGGTTTAGGTGTATTTTGTGGTGATGGAAATATAATTCTATTAACAGAAGTCCAACCAGAAAATAAAAAACGCATTTCTGCAATTGATTTTATAAATGGTCATCAAATAAAGGAAGGTATCGTTTTTGGGGACTCAATATAAGCAGTACGAAACGTATCCGTTATACTTGATTTTATCAACTGTTACATGTGCTTTGCTCACAGCAGTACTAGCCTTTCTAATGTATATATTAGAACCAGGACTTTTACAATTGCATCCATTTGCATCAATTATAAGTAGTGTAGTTATATCTATACTTATTGCTATTATATGGATTTTGTGCTTATCTTTAATTGTTGCTAGCACAGGTATTATACGGTTACATCCTATTGTTTTAAGACTAGCCAATCAGTTTATTTATGGATTATTTCCATTAACTTTGGCGATTGGTAAGGTGAGAGGGGTTACTAAGGATCAACTCCGCCAGTCTATGATTGATTTAATCAATCATTTAGTAATGTTAGATATGTATACGGTAGATCCAGAACGTATATTATTATTAACTCCTCACTGTTTACAAGAAAGTTCGTGTGTTCATAAGGTTACACATGATGTATATAATTGTAAGCAGTGTGGGCGATGCCAGGTTGGTAATTTGTTGCAAGTGGCTAAGGACTATGGTTGTCAATTTATAGTTGTCACTGGAGGCACCTTAGCGCGGATGAAGGTAAAGGAAGCACGCCCAAAAGCTATTGTAGCAATAGCTTGCGAACGAGATTTAGCAAGTGGAATGGCTGATGTATTTCCCATCCCAGTTATTGGGGTATTAAATGAACGTCCTAATGGGCCATGTTGTAATACAACAGTCGATTCTGAACGTGTTCGAGCAGTAGTAGAACAATTGATTGGTAGGAATAGTAATGATAGAGGTAAAGACTAATCAACAACAAAATATTCGATTGCTCGCTGTAAAAGCATTGAGTGAAATTAATCGCAATGGTGCTTATGCAAATATAAAGTTGCAAGAGTATTTACAGAAATATCATCTATCCGATTTAGATCGAAGATTCTTTACTGAACTTGTGTATGGAGTCATTCGTAGAAAAAATTACTTGGATGCTATTATTGTTTTCTTTGCAAAGCGCCCCTTAAAGAAACTATCTTCTATGGTTGTGGAAATTCTTAGACTTGGTATTTATCAAATTATCTATATGGATAAGGTTCCTGAAAGTGCGTCTGTTAATGAATCTGTTAAACTCGCCAAAAAGCTAACTAGAGGTTTATCTGGTTTTGTAAATGCTGTTTTACGTTCGGTTTTACGTGAAAGTGATAGCATTTCTATAGGTGAACTAGCTAAGTCCGAAGCTGAAGAAATTTCCTTTATCTACAATCAACCATTATGGCTTGTCAACTTATGGATAAAAGAAATGGGAAAAGATAAGACCGTAGATCTTTGTGCTTGGTTTAATGAACAACCTCGTTTGACGGCTCGCATAAATACAGTGAAAGTATCTATTGAGGATTGTTTAAAAGAATTAGAAGATTTAGATTGGATTGTAGAACAGGATACATATATTCCTGAAGTAGTTTATATTGATGGACATCAAGGTCATTTAGAAAAAGCCAAACCTGTTTTAGATGGTCATATTACTTTTATGGATAAAGCATCTATGTTAGTAGCCCATGTGGTGGATCCTCAACCAGGAGAGCGTATCTTAGACTGTTGTGCTGCACCAGGTGGCAAGTCTATGCATATGGCAAGTCTTATGAACAATACAGGAGCTATTATGAGTTGTGATATTTACGACCATAAATTAGAACTGATTAATCAAAATGCTGAGCGATTAGGTGTATCTATTATTTCTACTAAGCTTCAAGATGGTCGTTATCTACCTGATAATTGGAAAGAACAATTTGATCGCGTCTTAGTTGATGCTCCTTGTTCTGGTCTAGGTATATTACAAAAGAAATTAGATATGCGTTGGCGTAAAACAGAGTCTTTACTTATCGAGTTGCCGCCGTTACAGCTTGAAATATTAGAAAAAGCTTCTGAAATGGTTAAGGTTAATGGATATTTAGTATATTCCACATGTACTATGAATAGTGGTGAAAATGAAGCTGTTCTAAATAAATTCTTGGCAATTCATAAGAACTTTATCATCGATCCTGTATCATATAAAGGGGCACCACAAGCTATAGATGGTATGATTACAACCTATCCACCGCGAGATCATATGGATGGTTTCTTTATGGCTCGCATGAAACGCTTATCATAATATAAGAAATGGAGCACCATGATAGAATTATTGGGTAAGTCTTTAGAAGAATTACAATCTATCTTTAAGACCCATAATATACAAAAGTTTCGAGCGAAACAGTTAATTGACTATATCTATCATAGATATATTTTTGATTTTGAAGACATGACACAATTTCCGAAAGACTTGCGTCAATGGCTAAATGATAATTGTGTTATTTCTTTACCTACATTAATTACAGAGTCTATTGCCCCTGATGGAAAGACTCGCAAAATTCTTGTAGAGATGACAGATCAAAGTCGTGTGGAAGCAGTTTTGATGGAGCAACACTATGGGTATTCTGTATGTGTTTCCTCTCAAGTGGGGTGTGCTATGGGATGTGTATTCTGTGCTTCTACACAAGGTGGCTTATACAGAGATTTAACAGTCGCTGAGATTATTGGACAAGTTGTCATATTTGGGGCTCTTACTAAAGAGGAAATACATTCTGTTGTCGTTATGGGCGCAGGGGAGCCGTTACAAAATTATGATAATGTATTACAAGCATTACAACTACTACATGATCCTATGATTTGTAATATTAGTTATCGTAAGATGACGATTTCCACTTGTGGTTGGGTTCCTAATATTTATAAATTAGCTGATGAAGGTTTGCCAATAACCTTAGCACTTTCATTACATGCTACAAATAATGAAGTTCGTCGTAGTATTATGCCCGTTGGGGCACGTTATGAATTGACGGAAGTCTTAGATGCGGTAAAATACTATTATAATACGACACAGCGTCGTGTTACCTTTGAGTATATTCTTATAGATTCTTTAAATGCATCTATGGATGAGGCTCATGCTTTGGGGAAAATCTGTAAAGATTTCCCAAATTGTCATGTTAACTTGATCCCAGTTAATGGCAATGAACATATTGAATTATATAAACCATCTATTACGAATATGAATACATTTAAAGACATCGTCAGTTCCTATGGTGTATCAGTAACGGTACGAAAGGAAATGGGCGATGCAATCCAAGCCGCATGTGGGCAGTTAAAGGCTGCTCATGGTCGGAAAAAGGAGAATCATGAATAATTTTGTTGGTTTAAGTAAAATTGGGCTTGTGCGCCAGCGTAACGAGGACCGTTTCTTCATTGATGGCCATATTTGTGCTGTTACTGATGGCATGGGTGGTTATAGCGGTGGTGAAATTGCAAGTACCTATGCTGTAGATGAAATAAAAGAATATTTGTCCTCCCTTGAAACGATAGGTCAACAAGACTTATGTGATGCTATTATTCACGCTAATCAACGTATTGTAAATCGCGTTGCTTGTGAAGAACGTCTTGCTGGTATGGGTACTACCGCTGTAGTTACAGCTATAAATGGTAATCAACTTTACTGGGCAAGTGTTGGTGATAGTCGTTTGTATGTATATAGAGATGGTCATTTACGACAAATTACTACGGATCATTCTATGGTACAAGAATTATTAACAGCTGGAGAGATTACAAAGGATGAAATGCTAAATCACCCTCAACGGAATTTATTAACTCGCGCAGTTGGTGTTGATGAAATCTTAGAGGTTGATAGTGGCGTAGAATCTATTCTTCCCGGTGATCGTATTTTACTTTGCACTGATGGATTAAGTGGCTATGTATCCGATGATGTAATTGCCTCTGCATTACAATCAACGGATGATGATATGTTGGTTATTGAATCATTGATGGAAGCTGTATATGAAGTCGGAGCAGGAGATAATGTGACCATTGTGGTGGGAACAATCTAATCTAGAAATGGAGAAATAATGAGTACTATGAATATAAAAGGCATACTTCTAGATAACCGCTACCGAATTGTTGATAAAATTGGCGTTGGTGGAATGGCTGATGTATACCTTGGAGAAGATACCTTACTAGGTAGACAAGTAGCAATAAAAGTATTGCATGCTAATTTTGCAAATGATGATGAATTTGTGACTCGATTTAAACGAGAAGCACAAGCGGCAGGTAAATTAAATCATCCAAATATTGTAAATATGTATGATGTAGGTTTTGATCAAAATCTACATTACATTGTCATGGAATATGTAGATGGTGAAACCTTAAAAAAATATATAACTCGTCATGGAAGACTGTCCATAGATGAGGCTGTTAAATTTACTATCGCCATAGCTGAAGGCTTAGAACACGCGCATACAATGGGCATTGTTCATTGTGATATAAAGCCACATAATGTTATTATTACCAATACGGGGCGCGTTAAAGTAACTGACTTTGGTATTGCTCGTGCAATAAATGCAACTAACACAGTTATGTATACGAATTCGATTTTGGGTTCAGCACACTATTTATCACCAGAGCAAGCTAGTGGTAAACCGGTAGACGGCAATACAGATATCTATTCTCTGGGTGTCGTATTGTATGAAATGCTTACAGGTCGTGTACCATTTGAAGGGGAAACGCCAATTGCGGTAGCATTAAAACATGTTCGTGAGAAGGTAGAACCTCCAACACGATATAATCCATCAATTCCTCCGCTTTTAGAAGCTGTTGTTATGAAAGCATTATCTAAAAATCCTGCTGATCGATTTGATTCTATCTCTGATATGATCAGTGATTTGCGATTATCTCAAGGTTTTACGATGGGCAAAACACAACGTCATGAACCATATGACTTTGCTACACAAATGATTCCTGCTGTTGATCCTGAAGCACTTGAAGATCTTAGTACGATTCAAGAAGAACGAAAAGAAGAGGGTAAAAAGAAGAGTATGTTAAGTAAAATTGCATCGATTCCACAAAAATACATCGTTCTAGGTGCTGCTGTCATTTTCTTAGTAGCATTTTTAGGTGCTTTCTTAAGCTACGGTAATTTCTGGAGTAATACAACAGTAGATGTACCTAATGTGGTAGGCAAACAAGTTTCTGTAGCAAAAAATATCTTAGAAGATAAACATTTGCGTGTGTCTACAAGTGAAGTCACAAATCCAGATGTGCCAGCTGGTCAAGTTATTTCTCAAACTCCTGGAGCTGGAGAGAAGGTTAAAGAGCAACGAACAATCCATCTTGTGGTTTCTAAAGGTGTAGGCGATATTACGGTGCCAGATTTAACTGATTTAACTGTGGATCAAGCCCGTCAACGACTTAAAGATTTAGGTTTAGTTGTGGGGAAAATAACACAGCAATCTGTAGATGGTAAAAAAGATGGTGTAATCATTGCTCAGAGTCCTTCCGGAGATTCTAAAGTGTCTAAAGGGACAACAATTGATCTCGTTGTAAATAAAGCGAAGGCTAAGAAAGTCAAAGTACCTAATCTTGTTGGTATGACATTAAAAGATGCTCGTGATACATTGAGTAATATTCAACTAGGTGTAAACCAAGTATCTGGATCTGTGGAAGAAAAATCTGTGGTTATAGAGCAAAGCATTAAAGCTGGCGATGAAATTGACGAAGGCTCCACATTAAATCTTACGACTGAGTTCAAAGATGATAAAAAGAAATCTGATAAAAAAGATGGAAACAGTGGTAATAAAACAACTGGTACTATAGATGTTACTGTACCAGCTGGTTCTAAAAATCAAGAACTTAAAATTGTCGTAAAAGATGATGAAGGTTCCGCAGTAATTTATGATGATACCAATAAACCTGGAGATCGTATTGTTCGAAAAGTGTCCGGTGTAGGTAATGTACGTATTGAGGTATACCTCAATGGTGCATTAGTGCAAGAAACTGCATTATAAGAGGTACTATGATTACAGGCATTGTTGTCAAAAATATGAATGGGTACTTTTATGTACAAGATGATACGGGCACCATTCATGAATGTAAGGTTCGTGGCAGACTTAAGAAAGGTCGTTATAGTTTACTTGTGGGTGATCGCGTTACGATTTCGGAGGATGGGTTCGTTGAATCCATCCATGGACGTCATAATTCGATGGTACGTCCAGCAGTAGCTAATATTGACCAAGTTGTATTAGTTGTGGCTACCCATGAACCAGATATTAATGAGCTATTACTTAATAAAATGCTCGTTATGATTGAACATGCGGATATACCTATCGTGCTATGTATCAATAAATGTGACCTGATGGATTCAGAGACGGAAACTATGGTTGATCTTTATAAATCAATTGGTTATAAGGTTTTGATGACATCCACATATAATATGACAGGCATCGATGATTTACGTCATGTGCTTCAACATAAGGTAACAGCTTTTGCAGGTCCATCTGGTGTTGGTAAGAGTAGTCTTTTAAACGCAGTAGACCCAAAATTCGCCTTCCGGACTGGGGAGGTAAGTGATAAGATTAAACGTGGCAAACATACTACTCGTCACGCTTCTTTATATAGTTTAGATGCAGATTCTTTTATCATGGATACACCTGGATTTAGTGCTATTGAATTTAATGATGTTTCTCTTGAAAGATTGCCTACATTATTCCCAGAATTTGGTGAATATGTTGATACTTGTAAATTTAGTCCTTGCTATCATGAACATGAACCCATTTGTGGGATTAAAGCTGCTCTAGAAGCTGGTCATATTCATCAAGGACGATATGATGCTTATATGTCTATACGTAATGATATAGAAAGTCAACGAAAGAGGTTTTAATATGATAAAAATTGCACCATCTATGCTTTCCGCAAATTTTGCGGTGTTAAGTGAGGAATTAAAATCTATTGAAGCAGCGGGGGCTGATTTATTACATATCGACATCATGGATGGACACTTTGTTCCTAATCTAACCTTTGGTGCTCCCATTGTGAAAGCCATTCGTCCATATACAAAATTACCATTTGATGTGCATTTGATGGTTACTAATCCTGGTGATTATGTAGAAGAATTTGCAAAAATTGGTGTAGAATATTTTACTTTTCATCAAGAAACTGTACCTCATATGCATCGTTTGATTCAACATATCAAGCAGTGTGGGATGAAGGCTGGTGTAGCATTGAATCCTAGTACACCTGTATCTCTACTAGAAGATGTAGCTGCAGATTTAGATATGATTTTAATTATGTCTGTGAATCCAGGATTTGGAGGACAATCTTTTATTAAGAATGCAATAAAAAAAGTTAAACAAGCTAAGATATTGTTAGAAGAAGTAGACAATTCAACGGCAGTCATTGAGGTAGACGGTGGTATTAACGATATTACTTGTGTACCGATTAAAAGAGCGGGGGCTACAGTTTTAGTTGCTGGTTCTGCAGTATTTGGTGCTGAAGATCGTGCAAGTATGATTGAATCCATTCGCAATAATTAAATAAATATTTTCATAATATTCTATAATTCAAATTTGAACATAAAATCGTACATCAATAAGAAAGAGAATGTATTTAAAATAAGGAGTGAGGAATACTTAAAGAATTCCTCACTCCTTGCTTGCTTTTGCCATGATTTTTTGTTAGAATTATTAGGTATGAAAAATATGCACGTCAGTGGACTTCGGTACTGTGCCTAATTTTGGGTGACCCGAAGGATGAAGCGGCGGAGGTTAATTAACAGGAGGTGCCACAATGGCAGTAGTATCAATGAAACAATTATTAGAGGCTGGTGTACACTTTGGTCATCAGACTAGAAGATGGAACCCTAAAATGGCGAAATTCATCTTCACTGAACGCAATGGTATTTATATCATTGATTTGTCTAAAACAGTTAAAAAAGTAGAAGAAGCTTACAATTTCTTGCGTGAAGTTGCTTCCCAAGGCGAAGTAATCTTGTTCGTAGGTACTAAAAAACAAGCTCAAGAAGCTATTAAAGAAGAAGCTATCCGTGCTAACATGTTCTTCGTTAACGAACGTTGGTTGGGCGGTATGTTGACTAACTTCAAAACAATTGAAACTCGTATTAAACGTTTAAAACAATTGGAAGCTATGGCAGAAGACGGTACTTTCGAAGTATTGCCTAAAAAAGAAGTTATCGGTCTTCGTCATGAAATGGATAAATTGGAAAAATACCTTGGCGGTATCAAAGATATGCCTAAAATGCCAGGTGCTCTTTTCGTAGTAGATCCTAAAAAAGAAAAAATCGCTATTGCAGAAGCTAAAAAATTGGGTATTCCTGTAGTTGCAACAGTTGACACTAACTGCGACCCAGACGAAGTTGATTTCCCAATTCCAGCAAATGATGACGCTATTCGCGCTGTTAAATTGTTGGCTGGTAAAATGGCTGACGCTGTTCTTGAAGGTCGTCAAGGCGAATCCTTTGAAGAAGCATTAGATAACATGGTAGCTGACTCTGCTGAAATGGTTCGAGACGGTAAAGCTTAATCGTTGTCGTATTAGCATTTGAAAGATAAATCTATAACATATATAATTGGGGTAAGGACTATATCCTTACCTTAATTAATACTAGGAGGAACAAAATAATGGCAATTACTGCTGCTTTGGTAAAAGAATTGCGCGACATGACTGGCGCAGGTATGATGGACGCTAAAAAAGCATTGGTTGAAACTGACGGTAATATCGATAAAGCGGTTGACCTTCTTCGTGAAAAAGGTTTGGCTGCGGCAGCTAAAAAAGCTGGTCGTATTGCAGCTGAAGGTGTAGTACAATCCTACATTCATGCTGGTGGTCGTATCGGTGTTTTAGTGGAAGTTAACTGTGAAACTGACTTCGTTGCAAAAACTGATGATTTCCAAAATTTAGCACGCGACATCGCAATGCAAATTGCAGCTGTAAATCCTACATACTTGAACCGTGAAGAAGTTCCTACTGAAGTAATTGAACACGAAAAACAAGTATTATTGGAACAAGCTAAAGTAGAAGCTGAAGAAGACGTTAAAGCTGGTCGTAAACCAAAACCTGAAGCTGTTTTAGAAAAAATGGTTGCAGGTCGTATTGAAAAATTCTATAAAGAAAATTGCCTATTAGAACAAGTATTCATTAAAGATGGCGATAAAACTGTTACAGACATCATTAATGAAAGTATTGCAAAAATCGGTGAAAACATCAACGTACGTCGTTTTGTTCGCTATGGTTTAGGTGAAGGCATTGAAAAACGCCAAGATGACTTCGTAGCAGAAGTAATGGCATCTGTTGGTAAATAATTAATAAACAATAAGAGAACACCGTACAGTGTTCTCTTATTTTGCAATAGAGGAGTAAAAATATGGCAAAAAGAAAGTTTCGACGTATTGTTTTAAAGTTGAGTGGTGAAGCATTAGCAGGTGAACAAGGTTTTGGTATTAATCCTGATGTTGTTGAAGAATTTGCAAAAGAAATTGCTGCTTTAGCAAAATCCACTGATTTAGAAATCGCGATTGTTGTTGGTGGCGGTAACCTATGGAGAGGTTTAGCTGGTAGCAATCAAGGTATGGATCGTGCTACTGCTGACTATATGGGGATGCTAGCAACAGTGATGAACTCCTTAGCATTGCAAGATGCATTAGAGCAAGCTGGTGTAGATACACGTGTTCAAACAGCTATTGAAATGCAAGAAATTGCAGAACCTTATATTCGTCGTCGCGCTATTCGTCATTTAGAAAAAAAACGTATCGTTATCTTCGGTGCTGGCCTTGGTAAACCTTACTTCTCTACAGATACAACAGCTGCATTACGGGCCGCTGAAATTGAAGCCGATGCTATTTTAATGGCAAAGAAATTTGCAGATGGCGTATATGATTCTGACCCTAAGACAAATCCTAATGCTGTTAAATTTGATGAATTAACATATAACGAGATTATCACAAAAGAATTAAAAGTAATGGATGCTACATCTACAACTTTATGTAAAGATAACAATATTCCTATTATTGTATTTAGCATGGATATTCCTGGTAATATTACAAAAGCTGCTAAAGGTGAAGAAATAGGGACCATTGTTCGAGGAGAATAATTCATATGGAAATTAAAGAATTGTTACAACAAGCAGAAGACCGCATGAATAAGTCTATTGAGGCTTTAAAACATGAATTCGCATCTATTCGTACAGGCCGTGCTAGTGTAGCACTACTTGATAAAGTAATGGTTGATTACTATGGAAGTCCATCACCCATTAATCAAGTTGCGAATATCTCCGTGCCTGAACCTCGCATGATTGTGATTGCACCTTGGGATAAAACAATGATTGGTGCTATTGAAAAAGCAATTTTACAATCTGATTTAGGTTTGAACCCTGGTAATGATGGTGCACAAATTCGTTTAAGTATTCCTCAATTAACTGAGGAACGTCGTAAAGAAATCGTTAAAGTAGTTCATAAAAAGGCTGAAGATGCAAAAGTTGCAGTGCGCAACATT
The DNA here is from genome assembly GCF_902810435.1 of Veillonella parvula. Classification (GTDB taxonomy): domain Bacteria; phylum Bacillota; class Negativicutes; order Veillonellales; family Veillonellaceae; genus Veillonella. The sequence continues at coordinate 1,191,767 of NZ_LR778174.1, read as the reverse complement.
CGTCGCGATGTAAATGAAGCATTAAAAAAAGAAGAGAAAGCTAAAACGATTACTGAAGATGATGCTAAAGACGGTTTAGATCAAATCCAAAAGCTTACCGATGCTAAAGTTAAGCAAATCGATGAGTTAAAAGTAGTAAAAGAAAAGGACGTATTAGAAGTATAATGTTTGATTCTAATAGCCTTATTGGAATACCATGGCAGCTTGCAAAGTCTCGTTTGCAGGCTGCCCATATTCCTTTTAAGGTAATGATTGGTGGATCCTTTAATCGCTTCTTTGAAATTTCAGATAAAGGATTTTATGTGGCACGTATTACAAAGGTTGATGAGTGCTTGCATATACTACTATATAGACCAATGATTGCCAGCGACTTCGGAAATTCTATCGAGGTAGACTATGCTAAAGAAATTATTTAACCGTAAACGTTCTGATACGCCTGTCATTGATCGTAATATAATTCCACAACATGTTGCTATTATTATGGATGGTAATGGACGATGGGCTAAACGCAGAGGCATGCCGCGCTCCATGGGGCATCGTGCTGGTGCAGATGTATTAAAAGAAATTGTTATGGCCGCAGATGAGATCGGAATTAGAGCTCTTACGGTATATGGTTTCTCCACGGAGAACTGGAAACGTCCTGAACAGGAAGTTTCTTTACTTATGTCTCTCATAAAAGAATACTTAAATAATAATGTTAAGTATATGCATGAACATAATGTACGCATTCGATTTATTGGTTTTATTGGAGGGCTTTCAGAAAACCTACAAAAAATCATTCAAGATGCAGAATTATTAACTCAGAATAATACAGGCCTCACATTACAGTTAGCGATTAACTATGGTGGGCGTGATGAAATAGTTAGAACTATCCGCGACATTGTAAAATCCGTTGCGGATGGCGTTATTACAATGGACAAAATTACTGAAGAATATGTAAGTTCTCAATTATTCACTAAAGAGTTTAGTGATGTAGATTTATTAATTCGTCCTAGTAGTGATTTTAGAATTAGTAATTTTTTGTTATGGCAACTAGCGTATGCTGAATTTTGGTTTACCGATTTGCATTGGCCAGATTTTACTAAGGAAACTTTACTTGAAGCTGTGGCGGCATATCAGAAACGAGAACGCCGATTTGGTGGCTTATGTGATGAGGAATAAAAAATGTTAAAAACACGTGTTATTACCGCTGTTATTGGTTTTATTATTGCCTTAGGGGCCATTACATTTGGTGGATTAGTATATGATGTGCTAATTACACTTTTAGCTTTATTAGGGTGGCGTGAGTTTGTATTACTTGGTAAAGCTAAACGTGTTCGGATATCCATTATATGGGGATATATTAGCATTTTATTGCTAATGATTGCTCTTGCATGTCATCAGTATATTATAGCTATAGCTATTTTAGTATTAAGTTTATTTGCCAATTATATGTTGTGTACATTTGGTGAAAGTAAGTACTCGATGTCTAGTGTATCCTTTAGTGTATTTGGTTTATTATATATTGGTATGGGTATGACTTCATTACTCTTGATTCGTCATGACTCAATTTACATGGATTTATCAATGCCTTTTGAACTATATAACTGGGGCACTATTACACTTTGGTTATTATTGTTTACTACTTGGGCTAGCGATACCTTTGCATACTTTTCAGGTCGAGCTCTTGGTAAACGTAAAATAGTACCATCCATTAGTCCTAATAAAACACTAGAAGGTTTTATTGGTGGATTTATCGGCTGTATCCTTACAGGTGCAGTATTTTCGTATATCGTTGGCATTCCTTGGTGGATGGGAATCCATGTAGGTATGATTAGCGGTATATTAGCACCATTAGGTGATTTGTTTGAATCAAAGATTAAACGACTATGTAATGTAAAAGATTCTGGTACATTATTACCAGGTCATGGCGGTGTATTGGATCGCTTTGATAGTTTATTATTTGCGGCTCCCATTACATTAGTATATATATTGCTATTTTCGTACTAATTTTATAGAGGTACACTTATGAAATACCTAAGTATTATCGGCAGTACTGGCTCAATCGGTACACAGACGCTTGATGTGGTGTCTCAACATCCAGATCAATTCAAGGTGGTTGCCTTAGTGGCACATCATAATATTGACCTCTTAGAACATCAGATTAAAGAATATAAACCTTTGGTGGCTGGTCTTGTAGATGAAGGTGCTTTTAAAGAATTACAAGCACGCTATACAGGTCCTACAAAATTGATAGGTGGTAAGGAAGCCCTCATTGCAGCAGCTACAATTCAAGAAGCAACAATGATTGTTACTGCTATTGTAGGTGCTGCGGGAATTGAGCCTACAGTGGAAGCTATAAAACAAGGGAAGACTATAGGTCTTGCTAATAAAGAAACTCTTGTTGCTGGAGGTCCATTAATTACGGCTTTAGCTAAAGAACATGGCGTGCAAATCCTACCTATCGATAGTGAACATAGTGCTATATTTCAGTGCTTAGAAGGACAGAAACGTGACAATGTTGATTCTTTAATTGTCACTGCTTCTGGTGGACCTTTACGCACATGGGATTCTAGTAAAATTCAAACTGCAACTGCTGCAGATTGTTTGCGACATCCTACCTGGAATATGGGTAATAAAATAACTATAGACTCTGCCTCTTTATTCAATAAAGGCTTAGAGGTAATAGAAGCTCATTGGTTATTTGGTTTTGATTTTGATCATATTGATGTAGTAGTACATCCTCAAAGTATTGTTCATTCTATGATACGTATGAAGGATGGTGCGATATTAGCGCAAATGGGTAATCCAGATATGCGCGAGCCCATTCAATATGCTTTGACGTATCCCAAACGTGAAGTTTTAAGTATGAATCATCTTGATTTTAGTCAAGCACTACATTTGGAGTTTTTACCTCCACGGTATGACGATTTTCCTGCACTTCGACTTGCGTATGAGGTGGGACGTGCTAGTGGATTTAAACCTGCTGTATTTAATGCAGCTAATGAAACGGCAGTATATGCCTTTTTAGAAGATAAAATCGCCTTTGGTGATATTTATAAAGTCGTTACTTCTGTTCTTGAATCTATGGGACCAGAAGATGATTTTACATTAGATAATTTATTATCCATCGATAGATGGGCCCGTGAAAAGGCAACATCGTTGATGTTATAGGAGAATATATGATTACGGCATTAGCCACAATATTTGTATTTGGTTTAATTGTGTTTATTCATGAATTAGGCCATTTTATTACAGCTAAGATGTCAGGTATGCAAGTTGATGAATTTGCTATAGGTTTTGGTCCAGCCATATTTAAAGTACAAAAAGGGGAAACTTTATATTCTATTCGTATAATTCCTCTTGGAGGATTTAATCGTATTGCTGGTATGACACCTGACGAGCCTCTTAATGAGCGCTCCTTTTATAATAAACCTGCGTGGAAAAAATTTATTGTTATTTCTGCAGGGGCTGTATTTAACTTTATATTAGCCATTGTACTTTTCTTTGGCCTAAATGTGACTGTAGGAAATCTTACATATACAAATGAACCTGTAATTGGTAACATTATTGCGGGTAGTTCTGCAGAACAGGCTCATTTAGAAGCTAACGATAGAATTATTACGATTGATGGTAAAAAAATTAGTACTTGGGATGATATTCGTCCTAGCTTACAAGGCACAGCAAACCATGGTGTAACTGTTGTTGTAGAGCGTGAAGGACAAACTATAGAGACTACGGTAATACCTAAAATGGAACAAGATAGTCCTAAGATTGGCATCTACCCTAGCTTTACTCGTGAAACATATAGTATTGGTGAATCTTTGAGCCTTGCTGTTAGTCGGACGGGGCAAACTATTGTTGCTATGGTCAGTGGGATTTACGATATGATTCGTGGCACACAAGCAGCCGAATTATCTGGTCCAGTAGGAATTTCCCAAATGGCAGGTACTATTGCACAATCAGGATTTGCACCACTATTAAGTTTTGCTGCATTCCTTAGTATTAACTTAGGGGTTATTAATCTTTTACCATTACCTGTTTTAGATGGTGGTCACTTGATTATTATCTTGGCGGAAGCTATAACAGGCCGTAGATTACCTGCTAAAGCTCTTATGTATATACAAATGGTTGGGGTTGCCTTAATGGTAGCATTATTCTTATATGTAACAACGCAGGATATTTTCCGTTTACTATAAGACAGATGGGAGATTACAATGATTGTACGTAAACCAACAAATGGTATCTATGTAGGTACAGTTAAAATCGGCGATTATGCACCGGTAAGTATTCAATCTATGATTACTACGGATCCAGTACATACAGAGAAGGCAATTGCAGAAATTAATCATTTAGCAGAGGCTGGTTGTGAACTGGTTCGTGTCGCCGTTCCTACAATGGCATCTGCAAAGGCTTTAAAGGCTGTTAGAGCGGGCATTTCAATTCCTTTGATCGCCGATATTCACTTTGATTATAGATTAGCTTTAGAAGCTATTGAAAATAATGTTGATGGATTGCGCATTAATCCAGGAAATATTGGTGGTGAAGATAAGGTTTTAGCCGTTATTGAAAAGGCAAAACCTAAACAAATCCCAATTCGCATTGGTGTTAATGCAGGCTCTTTACCAAAGCATATTCTCGATGCTCATGGAGGACATCCTACAGCGGATGGTATGGTTGAAACAGCTTTAGAACACGTAAGAATTTTAGAAAAACTCGATTATCGTCAAATGAAATTATCCATTAAAGCAACGGAAGTACCTCTAATGGTGGAAGCATATCGTAAGTTATCTGATAAGATTCCTTATCCGTTACATTTAGGTGTAACAGAAGCTGGTACTATTAAACAAGGCACTATTAAATCTGCTATGGGGATTGGTGCATTATTGCTCGATGGCATTGGTGATACATTACGGGTATCCTTAACTGGAGATCCAATTCACGAAATTGAAGTAGGTAGAAGTATTTTAAGTAGCTTAGGATTAAGAAATTTTGGGGCCACTATGATATCTTGTCCTACATGTGGTCGTTGCCAAGTAAATTTATTTGATATGGCTGGTATTGTAGAAGAACGTCTAGCATCCATAAAAGCGCCTATTAAGGTTGCCGTTATGGGGTGTGTTGTAAATGGTCCAGGGGAAGCGCGTGAGGCCGACTTTGGTATTGCTGGTGGTGATGGTCAAGGTATTATTTTCCGTAAAGGGAAAGTTATTAAGACTGTACCAGAAGCTGAATTAGTAGATACATTGTTTAGAGAAATTGACCAATATTTAGAAAATTTAGATGAGGAGTCTTTATGTTAGCCACTAAATTATATGCACCTACATTGCGTGAGGTTCCATCTGACGCTGATGTAGTAAGCCAACAGCTTATGCTTCGCGCTGGTTTTATGCGTAAAACTGCAAATGGTTTATATAGTTTTTTACCATTGGGTTGGAAAAGTATTAAAAAGATTGAAGCTATTGTACGTGAAGAAATGGATCGTGCTAGTGCTCAAGAAATTATGATGCCAATTTTACAGCCTGCAGAAATTTGGAAAGAGTCTGGCCGTTGGAACGCATATGGCGCAGAAATGATGCGTATCAATGATCGTCATGATAATGAGTTTTGTCTAGGACCAACACATGAAGAGATGATTACAACCCTCGTTAAAAATGAGATTAACTCATATCGTCAATTACCAGTCAACTTATATCAAATTCAAAGTAAATTCCGTGATGAGCGCCGTCCACGTTATGGCTTGATGCGTAGCCGTGAATTCATTATGAAAGATGCTTATTCTTTTGATGTAGATGAAGCGGGTTTAGATGAATCCTATAAATCTATGTACGATGCATATACACGTATTTTTACACGTTGTGGTCTTACATTCCGCCCAGTAGAGGCTGATAGTGGTGCCATCGGTGGTAGTGGTACGCATGAGTTCATGGCCATTGCTGAAGCTGGTGAAGCAGATATCGTATATTGTACTAAATGCGATTACGCTGCCAATATCGAAATTGGTAAGCCTGGCATCATAAAACAGGATGAAGAAGTTCTTCAAGAGTTATCCGTTGTAGATACTCCTAATGCTAGCACTATTGAAGCTGTTGCGGAAATGCTAAACTTACCACTACATAAAACTATTAAAGCTGTAGTGTTCTCTATTGATGGTAAAGTGGTATTAGCCATCGTTCGTGGCGATCATGAAGTAAATGAAGTTGCCGTACAACATGCCGTACTTGGTTCTGTAGAGCCTGAGATGGCTACATCAGAAGAATTGGAAAAAGTAGGTTTAACAGCTGGCTTTATTAGTCCTGTAGGATTACAACAAACAGATGAATTTGCTATCGTTGTGGATGAATCTGTTATGGAAACTTACAATGTTTGTGGTGGTGCTAATAAAAAAGATGCTCACTATGTTAATATCAATCCAAAACGGGATTTTAATGTAGAAGACATTATTGTTGCTCCAATTCGTTTGATCACGAAGGACGATGTGTGTCCTAAATGTGGTGGCGCTTTAGAACATGCTAAAGGCATTGAAGTGGGTCAAGTATTTAAATTGGGTACAAAGTATTCTGAAGCATTACAAGCTACATTCTTAGATCAAAATGGTCGTCCTAATCCAATGATTATGGGTTGCTATGGTATCGGTGTATCTCGTACACTAGCTGCTGCTATTGAGCAATATCACGATGAAAATGGTATTATTTGGCCACGTTCTATTGCTCCATTTGAAGCAGTTATTGTCCCAATTAATGCAAAAGACGAAGCATTAATGTCTACCAGTCAAACTATTTATACTGCATTACAAAATGCTGGTGTAGATGTATTGTTAGATGATCGTAAAGATCGTGCAGGTGTTAAGTTCAAAGATGCTGATTTGATTGGTTATCCACTTCGCATTACAGTAAGTAAAAATACTCTTGAGAATAACGAAGTAGAAATTCAAATCCGTAAGTCTGGAGAAGCTCTTCCATGTGCTATTGATTCTGTAGCTGATAAAGTAACAGAATTGCTTCAAAACTTATAATAGAATTGCGATTCTAGTGAATGTTCATTAGGGTCGCAATTTTTCTTTCTAAACTTGAATTAATAGATTAAATAAGTCATAATTAAATGATAGAATATTTGGAATGGAGGTGCTATATGCTTGTAGATTTTCATATGCATTCCATCTTTTCAGATGGTGTTGAAACACCTAAAGATCTATTGCAACATGCCATAGACTGTAATGTATCTATGATGGCTTTAACCGATCATGATGAAATAGACGGCATTCAAGCATTGCGTGTTGCTCAAAAAGAGTTAGATCCTAATGAATCTATTAAAATCGTAAATGGCTGTGAATTTAGTGCTGATTATAAAGATAAGTCAATTCATATTTTAGGATATTGTTTTGATGAAAATAATAAAGATTTAATCGATTTTATTACGTTTTTTAAAGGAAAACGTGAAGAACGTATCGATGAAATTATCCGTCGTTGTAACAATGAAGGATATTATATTACAAAAGAAGAGCTCATTAAACAATTTCCTGATACTAAAGCTTATGGTCGCCCACATATTGGTAAACTTTTAATTGATGATGGTTATGCCAAGGATATTAATGATGTATTTAAAGGTATTCTTCGAAAAGATAGTCCTTGCTATGTTCCTAAGGTAAAAGTAGAGGTTCCTTATATTATTGATATTATACATAAAGCTGGAGGACTTGCTGTTATGGCTCATCCTAAATTGGTTACCAGTGATGAATATGTGTTGGAAATGTTAGATTATGATTTTGATGGTATGGAGGTATATCACTCAAAGCATAATGATGATGATGTGGAGCGATATAAAGAATTCGCTAAAAAGCATAAGCTATTTATTACTGGTGGTTCTGATTACCATGGTATTGTAGGCAAGAAACCTGATAGATTTGGTGATTACTTAGTATCTGGTAAGGATGTATCAGAATTTATTAGTTTGTTATAAATGACGAGGTAGGCTATGGAAGTCGTTGCATTTGTTGGTAGTAGTGGCACAGGTAAAAGTCATCGTGCCCTCGTAGTTGCTCATGAAAATAAAATTGAATGTATCATCGATGATGGTATTTTGATTCATGATAATAAAATTGTAGCTGGCTTTTCTGCAAAAAAAGAGTCTAGTCGTTTAAAAGCTGTTCGTCGTGCTATTTTTCAAGACGAAGTACAAGTTAAATCCGTACGAGAACAATTAGATAAGATTAAACCTAATAAGCTTATGATTATCGGCACTTCTGATAATATGGTTAAGAAGATTACTAAAGCTTTAGGCTTACAAGAACCTGATCGATATATTCGTATAGAAGATGTTGCAACACCTAAGGAAATTGAAAAGGCACAACATGCACGTCTTAAAGAGGGTAAACATATAATTCCTGTGCCGACTATGGAATTAAAGTCACACTTTAGGGGGTATTTGATCGATCCAATCAAAACCATGTGGCGCCGCAGGACTTTGAAAAAACAAGATCAAGATACCTTAGGTCAAATTGGTTCTGAAGGATTTGAACGTTCTGTTGTACGTCCTGCTTTTAGCTACTATGGTCGACTCACTTTTGACGATGAAGTAATTATTAAATTGATTAGAAATGGGTTAAAAAAAGTAGCTGGTGTCGATGAGACCAGTATAATTTCTTTTAAAAAAAGCGACAAAGGTCAAAACGGTCTTGTTGTTGATATGGCTGTAGTTATTGAACATGGATATCCTGTTAAACCGTTGATGCAACAGGTACAAAAATCTGTTCGCAATGAAATTGAATATATTACCGGCATGTCTATTGAACGCATGTCTATTAAAGTTAAGAATATTATTGAAACAAAACGTAAGATTGTTAAAGTGTAGGAGTTAGAATGAAGTCTTATTATATTTACACCTATGGTTGTCAAATGAATACTGCCGACTCTGAGCGATTATCGCATCAGCTGGAATCTGTTGGGTATATACCAACAGAGAATGTTGAAACTGCAGATTTAATTCTGCTAAATACTTGTGCAGTGCGTGAAAATGCAGAAACTAAAGTTTATGGGCGTATAGGTGAGCTAAAAAGACTAAAACGTAATAATAAAAACTTGATTATCGCCGTCACAGGATGTATGGCTCAAAAAAATCAAGCAGAAATGTTTAAACGAGCTCCTCATATTGATATTGTATTAGGCACTCATAATATTCAACATATTAACGAGATGATTGAAGAAGTACAACATGGACATACGCATCAAATCAACGTAGATATGGATAACTCTGTATTACCTGAATTAGAGGCAAAACCAAATGGCTCTTTTTATGCATGGGTACCTATTATGAATGGATGTAATAAATTTTGCACCTATTGTATTGTTCCCCATGTACGTGGTAGAGAGATTAGCCGTCCTGTAGAGGCCATTGTTAAAGAGGTTACAGACCTAGGGGTTAAAGGATTTAAAGAGATCACTTTATTGGGGCAAAATGTAAACTCTTATGGCCTAGATTTTAAAGATGGTACAGATTTTGGTACATTAGTTGATGCTCTTGATGGTATTCCTGGTATAGAACGTATTCGCTATATGACAAGTCATCCTCAAGATATGAGTAAGTCTATGATTGATGCTCTTGGTAGGTCATCCAATATTGTGACGCATTTACATTTACCTATTCAATCTGGTTCCAATCGTATTTTAAAGAAAATGAATCGTCATTACACGGTAGAGCATTATAAAGAATTACTTTCTTATTGCCGTGAAAAAATAAAAGATGTGGTGGTGACTACGGATATCATTGTAGGTTTCCCAGGAGAAACTGAGGAAGATTTTCAAGCTACATTACAATTATTAAAAGATGTGCGCTATGACATGGCGTATACGTTTATCTACTCTAAGCGATCTGGAACGCCAGCAGCAACTATGGATGATCAAATTCCAGAAGAGATTAAGCGCGTTCGCTTACAAACATTGATGGATGTACAAAATGAAATCTCTTATGAATTAAATAAACCTATGGAAGGACAAGTATTTGATATTATTGTAGAGGGACCAAGTCCTCGTGATGAAGACATGTGGTTCGGTCGTACATCTGGTAATAAAATGGTTTTATTCCCTAAGGATGACTCCCTAACAATTGGTCAAACTGTACCAGCTCATATCGATAAAGCTCAAACATGGGTTTGTTATGGTAGTATTGTAAAATAAACTATTAGAATCAAAAAGAACTCGTCACTATTATGTTAACTCTAAGGTTAGAATTTTTATCTAAAATTAGTTTGCTAAACATGTGGTGGCGATGTTCTTTTTTACCATAGATGCTGATTAGAAATCATATGTGTTATAATAATAAAATAATATAAAAGTTGTATATTGAAGACATTCATAGGTATGAACACCATTTACATTTTGTATTTTTACAAAGAAGGTGTAACTATGAAACTTGATTTAAACGCTGTAGGCGAAACGGCATTATTGACACTATATGCAAGAGCGAAAGATTATGAGTCAGATCAATCTGTATTAAAGGATCAGAAATCCTGGGATATTTTAAAGCATATTGATTATGATTTTGATCAATTTAAAGATGTTAAGATGTCTTATTATGGAATTTTAGGACGAGCAAAAGTAATCGATGAAGAGATACGAAACTTTATATCTCTATATCCAGATTGTATCGTCGTATCATTAGGTGCCGGTTTAGATACTATGTTTTATCGAGTCGACAACGGTTATATTGATTGGTATAATATCGATTTTGCCGGAGTGATTGAAGCACGTACACAATTTTTTGAGCCTCATGAACGAGTCCATAATTTAGTGAGTTCTATAACTGATGAATTGTGGACTAAAAATATTGAGATAAATGGACGAAAACTACTGCTTGTTAGTGAAGGTGTAGTTATGTATCTTACATTGGATGAAATGAAGCAGTTTTTAGGCTTGCTGACTGATTCTTTTGAAGAGTTTACGTTATATCTTGATATGATTTCTCCATATGTGGCGAAACGCACTAAACAACATGATATGCTTAGTAAAATGAATGTTTCTTTTCAGTGGGGAACTAAGGACGGTCATGAAATTGTAGTTATGAATCCTAAGCTTAAACAGACTGGATTGATTAATTTTACAGGAAGTATGTTGTCCTTAGCACCTATTGTTTATAAATTATTATACCCGTTTATATATTTGTTTAATAATCGTATGGGAATATACGAATATAAGCGGAATCTGTGATATGACTCATAATATATGAGGTGAATATGAGTAAAAAGCAAACACCTATGATGGAGCAGTATTTAGATATTAAATCTAGATACTCTGAAGAATTATTGTTCTTTCGATTAGGTGATTTTTATGAATTATTTAATGAGGATGCTTTAGTCGCATCACGTGAACTTAATATTACCTTAACAGGTCGTCCTACAGGAGATGAGGAACGCACACCGATGTGTGGCGTTCCTTTTCATGCGGCTGAAAGCTACATAGAAACGCTTGTAAAAAAAGGATATAAAGTTGCTATCTGTGAACAACTAGAAGATCCTAAAGCAGTTAAAGGCATTGTTAAGCGCGATGTCATTAAAGTTGTTACTCCTGGTACAGTGATGACAGAAAATGGTAACGATGCACGGTCAAATAACTTTTTATCATTATTTTATATGGTAAAAGATACGTGGATTCTTGTGTTTTCTGATGTATCTACAGGGGAAGTTATTTGGCACCGCATTACTGATTGTGAAAAACGCAGTGATATGTACGATGCACTCAGCATGTATAGACCAAGTGAAATCATATTGCCTGAAGGAACGATATTACCGCAAGATATTCAGGATTTTATTGAAAATCAATTTAGTAATGTCGTATTTTCTCCTTTTTCTACATACTATACACAACGTGAAGTAGCTGAAAAAGCTGTAACTCATTTCGGTGATTTAGGCCTTATGGAAGAGGATGTATGGGAAGCATTAGGTTATATGCTTTTGTACTTAGAGGATATCATTAAATCTGAAATTTCTCATATCAACTATGTACATCAATTAAGTGTAGGTAATCGCCTTATTCTTGATACATCTTCTTTGCGGCACCTTGAAATTACTCATAATTTACGCGATGGTGGACAAAAAGGTACTTTACTGGATGTACTAGATCGTACGTTGACACCAATGGGGGCACGCCTTTTAAAACAATGGCTTGAAAGTCCATTAACTGATATAAATCAAATACAACGTCGTCAAGCAGCCGTTTCAGAACTTATTACACGCGGTGCTGAACGTTCTCATATTCGTAACTTTTTAGATTGTATTTACGATTTTGAACGCATCGTTGGTCGTGTTGAAACCGGATCTGTGTCTCCCAGAGATTTAACGGCTCTTCGTGAGTCATTAGCAGTTCTACCTGATATTAAGAATGTATTAGGTACATGTTCAAGTCTAGCTTTAACATCTATTAATGAGCGCATGCAAGATCATAAAGATATTTATGACTTATTATGTCGAGCTATTGCAGAGCAACCAGCGTTGACATTAAAAGACGGTCGTGTTATTAAAGATGGATTTAATGCTGATTTAGATGAGCTACGTTCTTTAGCGACTAATAGCGAGCAATGGCTCGCCAAGATGGAAGCGGATATTAAAGAAGCTACAGGGCTTTCAAAAATTAAGACTGGTTATAATAAAGTGTTTGGCTACTATTTCGAGGTATCCCATAGTAAATCAGAACAAGTACCAGACTATTTCATACGAAAACAAACCCTGGCCAATGCTGAACGCTATATTACGCCTGAGTTAAAAGAATTTGAAATTAAAATTCTCAGTGCGAAAGATAAAATCATCGCGTTGGAACACGAACTATATCAACAATTACGCAATGACATTAAACTCGTTATCAAAGATGTGCAAGAAACGGCACGTGCTCTTGCAGACCTTGATGTATTGTGCTCTCTTGCTTTGGTTGCTTATGAAGAAAATTATATTTGTCCAACTATTGTAATGAATGGTCAAATCAATATTCGTGATGGTCGTCATCCAGTTATTGAAAAGTTTTTAAAACGTGAGGTATTTGTACCAAATGATATCGTTCTAAATCATGATGATGAAGAATTTTTACTCATTACAGGCCCTAATATGGCAGGTAAATCTACTTACATGCGTCAAGTGGCTATCTTAATGATTATGGCACAGATTGGTTCCTTTATCCCTGCTCGTGAAGCGTCTATCTCACCTGTGGATCGTATTTTTACACGTGTCGGTGCTAGCGACGATATTTCTACTGGTCAAAGCACGTTCATGGTAGAAATGAAAGAGGTAGCGTATATTTTAGAAAATGCTACCCATAATAGTTTAATTATTCTCGATGAAATTGGTCGGGGTACGAGTACCTTTGATGGTTTGAGTATCGCACAAGCCGTAGTGGAACATATTTGTAAGCACATTCATAGCAAGACTTTATTTGCAACGCACTACCATGAATTGATTTGCTTAGAAGAAAGCTATAGTAAATTAAAAAATTATACCGTTGCAGTTAAAGAAAAAGGGAAAGATGTTGCTTTCTTGCGTCGTATCATTAAAGGTGGTGCAGATCGCAGTTATGGTATCCATGTTGCCAGACTGGCGGGCCTACCTAACGCTGTATTAAAACGAGCTGAAGTGATTTTAGAATCCTTGGAAGATCAAAGTCATGATGCAAGTGACTTAAATAATCGAGTTATGGGTGCTCAACTTACTAATGTGGCAAAACCAGCGGTTAAGCAAGTTAGTGATTCTCCACTAGGCAATTTATTTACCCATTCCGTAGTAGATAGCTTACTGGAAGTCGATGTAATGAGTATGACTCCAATTGAAGCATTAAATAAATTATATGAACTACAAGAGGAAGCTCGTAAAGGAGGCGGGAAATAATGGCAACCATTCACGTATTGGATGAAACGACAATCAATAAGATAGCTGCCGGTGAAGTCGTTGAACGTCCCGCATCAGTTATTAAAGAGCTCATTGAAAACTCTATTGATGCGTCTGCCACTAATATTGAGGTTGAAATTGGTGAAGGCGGTGTGGCCTATATGCGGATTACTGATAATGGTATCGGTATGACGGAGGAAGATGCTCGCTTGGCGATTCTACGTCATGCAACCTCTAAAATTCAACAAGTAGAGGACCTCTTTGATATTGCGTCCCTAGGCTTCCGTGGGGAGGCCTTGGCTAGTATTGCCTCTGTATCTCATTTCTCTTTGACTACTCGTAAAGCAGACTCTTATTTGGGGACTCGTATTACTGTTGATGGCGGCACCTTTACCGATTGCATTCCTTATGGTGCGGCACCTGGTACAACTATCGAAATTAAAGATTTATTTTATAATACACCGGCTCGTCGTAAATTCTTAAAAACGGAGCGTACAGAAGCCTCTAAAATTCAAGATATTGTAGGGAAATTAGCTCTAAGTAATCCACATATTTCTTTTAAGCTTATCATCGATGATCGGGTAGCTATTATCACACCAGGAAATGGCGATATTAGTGATACTGTAGCTGCGCTATATGGATATAAAACCAAAGAAGATATTTTTACTGTTGCCTATGAAAGTGATTCTATCTATATCGATGGCGTAGTGAGTAAGCCCACACTTCTTAAAAGTACAAGGATATGGCAGACCATTATCGTCAATAATCGCGTGATTTCTGATAAAACCATAATGAAGGCTATCGATAATGCATACCATGCACTATTGCCGAAAAATGGTCATCCTTTAGTGGTACTAAATATTACTGTGCCTGCGAGAATGGTTGATATAAACGTACATCCTCGCAAGAGTGAAGTTAAATTCTCAGATGATAAGATTATATTTAAAGCCGTATATCACGGTATCTTAAATGCTTTAAATAATCCACTCCATGAGAGATACGAACGAGAGTCATCATCTTATATGACGGGTACAGTTGCTAACATATCCGATAAATATGGTAATGATATTGCTAGTAATAGTGATATTAAGAATTTTAGTTCTAATAGTACATTCTTAGCTGGTAATACTACTTATGATTCTTATCAAGCACCTACTGTTGTACACGATTCGATGCAGTCAGCTGAACATATAGCAACAGCTATAGATTATGATAAGGTTTTTGGTGGACGCCGTACAAAAGGCTATGAAGTCATGCGCGGTGAAACTTCGCAGTTTGTGGAAAATCTTAAAACAAAGGGGTATACACCACCTGCACCTAAGGCTACTTATGAACAATCCTCTTTTGTAGATGAAAGTTTTGAAGCTGTTCCTACTGCATACACTAGTTATACTTCGGAAGATGTAGAGAAGTTTAAATCCTTGTCTCACGATATTCGTAACGAAGAGATAGAAGAACGTACAATTCAAAACTCGGGCTTTTTACCAATGGGTCAAGTTGCATCTTGTTATATATTAGCTAAAAAAGGTGATGATCTATATATCATAGATCAACATGCTGCACATGAGCGTGTGCGTTATGATAAGTTGTGTAAGTCTTCTGAATCGATTCCTATGCAATCTATTTTGGTTCCTCAGTATAGTGAGGCCACAAATGATGAAATGAATTTAGTAGAGGAAGAACGAGAAACATTACTTGATCTTGGCTTTGATGTAGAGTTAGGTGGTCCTACTAAGATAAAATTAGTAGGGGCTCCAGTAGATTTAGTAGAGTCAAAAGCATTTGAAATTCTGCAATATATATTCTCTTACTTACATGATCATCAACAGCCTACTAAGGCCCAATTACGACATGAAATGTTAGCTTATGCATCTTGTAGAGGGGCCATCAAGGCAGGTCATAATTTAAATATGTATCAAATGACTACCTTAATTGAGGACTTATTTAGTACCGAAAAACCATATGTATGTCCTCATGGTCGTCCTACGATTATCAAATTTACACCTGATGAATTAGGTAAATTATTCTTACGGTCTTAATATGAATATATTAACTACAGCTCAAAAATCTAATGAGGCCATTCAAGAGGAAGCCAAAGCTTTGGCTTCCTCTATGCATATGGCCTATATAAAAAGAGGAAAATTATCTATACCAGCATTATTTAATGCTCATCCATGTGATTTTATTGCTGTTCTTTCTGGTAATGGCTTAACTATTCATTTTCCTGATAATCAGCAACATAGCTTTCATTTATCCATGGCTCAATTACGTATACTACGTTTGCAACGTGGAGAAGGAGATCATTTAATTAATGCTGTTCAGACAATACTAAGTACTAATGAAATAACTGATAAAGAAGAATTTTCGTTTCTTGATTGTACAATTGGTCTTGGTAGTGACAGTATCGTCATGAGCTATGCTTTTCCTCAGGCTAAAATAAAAGGTCTAGAAGGTTCTCTATCTATATGGCTTGCCACATCTTATGGTTTAGCTCATTATTCGCATAATGTGAAAAGTGTGACGGACGCATTACGTCGTATTGAGGTAAGTTATGATACCTTTGAAAACTATGTACCTAATCTACCAGATGAAAGTATAGATATTATTTATTTTGATCCTATGTTTGAGGTCCCTGTAGAGGATAGTCCTCAATTTAAACCACTTCGTGGACATACTGTGGAAAGTCGTATTGATGATAAAATTATGGAGGAAGCTATGCGTGTTGCCTCTTATGGTGTTATTATTAAAGAACGACCATTTAGTTCTGTCTTTCAGAAATATCCACCTCACCAATGGGTAGGGGGAAAATATAGCCGTATAGGTTATGGAGTATATATGAAGGAGTTATTGTGAATCCCTTAATTACCATCGTTGGACCTACTGCGGTAGGCAAAACAGATCTTACCTTGGACTTAGCAGAACATCTGCATGCTGAGGTTATTTCTGGTGATGCTTATCAGGTTTATAAACAACTCAATATTGGTACCGCTAAACCATCGGTGGATGAACTTAATCGGGTGAAACATCATCTCATCGATATACTGGATCCAAATGATTCATATTCGGTATCTATTTTTCAAGATCAAGCTAAAGAAATAATTGCAAGATTAAAAGATAGAAATATTCTTCCTATTCTGTCTGGTGGTACAGGACTGTATGTCCAATCATTATTGGAGAACTACAACTTTAATGATGTTAAACCTGACGAATATTTGCGAGCAGAACTCGATGAGCTCTATAGTACAAAAGGTATTGAAGGCTTACGAGACTATGCTTTCACATTAGGTAAAGAGCATAATATAGAGATACAATATAGCGACAAACATCGTTTGTATCGAGCTATTGAGATATTGCATCATGGTGATGTAGATTCGTTGCGAAATCAGACAAAAGATGGTGTATCCTATAAAGGTTCTGTTATCGGTCTCATGAGAGATCGTGATAAATTATATGAACGCATCAATTTACGCGTTGATATGATGTTTGATGCAGGTTTGATTGAAGAGGTGGAACAACTCATAAAATCTGGAGTGAATCCAGATTGCCAAGCTTTTAAAGGTATTGGCTATAAAGAGGTTGTAGACTATATAAATGACAATATAACATTAGATGAGTGTCGTGACTTAATTAAGAAGAATACACGTCACTTTGCTAAGCGCCAAATTACATGGTATAAACGTATGCCATATATAGAATGGATACATATTGATAGCAATACATCTAAAGATTTTATATTTAATAAAGCTATGGATTTAATCCGTAGAGAAGGATTAGCATGACATTAGAAGAAATACGCAGTAAAGCCCTAGAAATGGCTGAACCAGAATTTAAGAAATTTGAACCTATTGCATTGGCCAATACAAAAAAAGTATTAGAAGCCTTTAAGGAATGCCAAGTATCTGATTATCATTTCACTGGTACTACTGGTTATGGATATAACGACGTAGGGCGTGAAAAATTAGATGAAGTATTTGCCTATGTATTTAAAGGTGAAAAGGCTATCGTTCGTCCTCATTTTGTTTCTGGTACACATGCGTTAGCTACTACATTAATTTCTTTGATGGGAAATGGCTCTAAAGGGACAGAGTTTATCTATGCCGTAGGGGCTCCTTATGATACAATGCAATCCGTTATCGGTGCCGCTCGTGAAGTACGTGGTTCTTTAGTAGAAAAAGGCTTTACCTATACTGAGGTTCCATTGAAAGATAATACCTATGATGTTGAAGCTATTGCTAACGCTGTTAACGATAATACGCGGGTAGTAGTGATTCAACGGTCTCGAGGCTATAGCACACGTGAACCTTTATCTATTGCAGATGTTAAGGTTATTGTAGATGCTGTAAAAGCTAAAAACTCTAAAACGATTTGTTTCGTAGATAATTGTTACGGTGAATTTACAGAGCTGCAAGAACCATTAGAAGCTGGTGCTGATATTATGGCTGGCTCTCTCATTAAAAATGCAGGTGGCGGTTTAGCACCAACTGGTGGTTATATTGTTGGTAGAGAAAACCTTGTAGAGGATGCAGCGTATCAATTGATAGCTCCTGGACTTGGCGATCATATGGGTTCATATGCTCCTGGTTATCGCTTGTTCTTCCAAGGTTTATTTATGGCACCTCACGTAGTATTACAAGCTCTTAAAGGTGCTGTATATACGGCTGCTGTAGGTGAGTTACTAGGTTATGATGTATTCCCTAAGGTAAATGCTGATCGCTATGATTTGATTCAAGCCATTAATCTGAAAAATGGGGAAGAAATGGAGCATTTCTGTGTAGGTATGCAAGCCTATTCTCCTGTAGATGCTCACGTACATCCTATTCCTGGGGATATGCCTGGGTACGAAGATAAAATCATCATGGCTGGTGGTACCTTTGTACAAGGTTCCTCTATTGAACTCAGTGCCGATGGTCCTATACGTCCACCATATACAATTTTCATGCAGGGTGGCCTAGTGTTTGAACATTCCATGCTTGGTATATTAGGAGCTGCTGAAGAACTATTAAAACATAGATAATGTTTAGAATCTCTTTCTTTTGTGAAAGGGATTCTTTTTATTTCAAATCTTTTCAATATACCTATTTCTAGGCTATAATATAAGTTGCTATAATTTTATAGCAATACTACTCGGACTTTTACACCGAACTAGTGTTTTACACGTCAGGCTTTCACCCTGATTAGTTTTATGATCAAGAGATCATTAAAAGGAGAAAGTATGGAAAAAGTTATCGCTGTAGCTATGAGTGGCGGCGTAGACAGTTCTTTAACTGCTGCAATGCTATTAAAACAAGGCTATAAAGTATTTGGTATTACCCTATGGTTATGGGTGAGTGGTACGCCCTATGATGAGGTGCCTCTTGCCGTAACTGATGCTAAGAAGATGTGTGATTTTCTTGGTATCGAGCATCATGTTATCGATGCTCGTGATGTATTCTACGAAAACGTAGTAGATTACTTTGTAAAAGAATATGCCTATGGTCGTACGCCAAATCCTTGTGTATTTTGTAACAAGAACATCAAGTTTGACTTGATGCTCAATCGTGCTCTTGAATTAGGTGCCACACATATGGTAACTGGTCATTATGCACAAGTAAATTATAATGAAGAAACAGGTCTATATGAGTTACATAAAGGTGTTGATCCTACAAAAGACCAAAGTTATGTTATGTACAATATGAACCAACGTATTTTGAGTCATCTTATGTTTCCATTAGGTGGTCAATGTAAGACTGAAACACGTAAATTAGCTGCTGAATATGATTTGCCAGTCGCTAAAAAACCAGATAGCGTAGATATTTGTTTCTTGCCTCATGGGAATTATCAAAAGCTAGTGGTAGAAGAAATGAAGGGTAAGCCAGAGTCTGGTAATATCGTTACCGAAGATGGTGAGGTATTAGGTAAGCACAACGGCTTATTTAATTATACGATTGGTCAACGTAAAGGCCTTGGTATTGCTTATAAACACCCTTTATATGTTATTGGATTTAATGGGGATCGTAATGAGGTCATCGTGGGTCCTAATGAACGTCTCTTTACAAATCGTATGATTTGTAAGTTCTATAACTTCTTAGATGATACAATTCATAAGGAATTGAAGGCAGAAGGAAAAATTCGCTATGCAGCTAACCCTTCTCCTTGCACAGCACGTATTTTAGATGACGATACAATGGAGGTTATTTTTGAAGAACCACAACGGGCTATTACCCCAGGTCAGTCTGTAGCCTTTTATAATGGCACTCAATTATTGGGAGGTGCTGTTATCGATCGCGTATGTTAGAAAGGAGAATGCAAGTTCTTTGAACTTGTTTACATAGTATGTCAACGAAAAAGATTCGAAACTTCTGTATTATAGCTCATATCGACCATGGTAAATCAACCATCGCTGATAGATTAATTGAATATACTGGTACATTACAAAAACGTGAAATGGAGGCTCAAGTTTTGGACTCCATGGACCTTGAACGTGAACGCGGCATTACTATTAAAGCGCAATCTGTTCGTATTTTGTATAAAGCGCAAGACGGTGAAGAATATATTTTGAATCTCATCGATACTCCAGGCCACGTCGATTTCAGCTATGAAGTATCTCGTTCTCTTGCAGCCTGTGAAGGGGCATTACTCGTAGTCGATGCTGCACAAGGTGTGGAAGCACAAACGTTGGCAAATGTATATCTCGCTTTAGAACATGATCTTGAAATCATTCCTGTTATTAACAAGATTGATTTGCCGTCAGCAGATCCTGATCGCGTTAAACAAGAAATTGAAGATATTATTGGTTTAGACGCATCTGATGCTGTATTATGCTCTGCCAAATCAGGTATCGGTATTCCTGATATTTTAGAAGCTATTGTAAATAAAGTTCCTGCACCACCAGATAAATCTGATGAGCCAACAAGAGCCTTGATTTTTGATAGCCGTTTTGACGCGTATAAAGGTGCTATTGCTTATGTCCGCGTAAAAGAAGGGTCTATAAAAGCAAAAGATACAATTCGCATGATGCATGATAAAAAGGACTTTGATGTTACAGAACTCGGTATTTTTACTCCCAATCTTGTACCTGTGCAAGAATTACAATGTGGCTCAGTAGGTTGTATTGCAGCTAGCATCAAAAATGTAAAAGATTGCCATGTAGGCGATACTGTAACATTAGCTAATAATCCTGCAACTGAGCCATTGCCTGGTTATCGTAAGGCTGTATCTATGGTGTACTGTGGCCTTTACCCAACAGAGTCTAAAGACTATGAAAACCTTCGAGATGCATTAGAAAAGTTACAGCTTAATGATGCTGCCTTAGAATATGAAGCAGAAACATCATTGGCATTGGGCTTTGGTTTCCGTTGTGGGTTTCTCGGCCTTTTGCATATGGACGTAATTCAAGAACGTTTAGAACGTGAATATAATTTGACACTTATTACGACGGCTCCATCTGTAAATTACAAAGTGTACAAAACAAATGGGGAAATGCTCGAAGTCGATAATCCTGCTAAATTACCACCTCCAACGGAAATTGATTACATTGAAGAGCCTTATGTAAAGGCTACAACAATTGTACCTAAAGATTTTGTTGGTACTATTATGGAGTTGTCCCAAGATAAACGCGGTGAATATCAATCTATGGAATATTTGGATGAAACACGAGTATCTGTCGTTTATCACTTGCCATTGAGTGAAATCATTTATGATTACTTTGATAAATTAAAATCCGCTACAAAAGGTTATGCATCCCTTGACTACGAATTGATTGGATATAAACAATCTCCAATGGTTAAGATGGATATTCTCTTAAATGGAGATCCTGTGGATGCATTGTCCATTATTGTACACAAAGACCGTGCAACTGCACGTGGTCGTGCATTAGCTGAGAAATTGAAAGAATTGATTCCTCGTCAAATGTTTGAAATTCCTATTCAAGCGGCGGTAGGTACAAAAATTGTGGCTCGTGAAACTGTAAAAGCTTGGCGTAAGGATGTTTTGGCAAAATGTTACGGTGGCGATATCTCTCGTAAGCGTAAATTACTTGAAAAACAAAAAGCCGGTAAGAAACGTATGAAGTCTGTCGGTTCCGTAGAGATTCCACAAGAAGCATTCATGGCTATTCTCAAGGTTGAGGACTAATAAAATGAAAACAGATTCTGATATTCTGAATCTGTCTACACTGAGGGATATGGGGCTATATGTCCATATCCCTTTTTGTAAACAGAAATGTATGTATTGTGATTTTCCTGCTTACCAAAATTTACAAGATTATTACGAAACCTATGTATATGCTTTAGTTCAAGAAATCGATTTATGGGTCTCTGAACATCCAGAGTCAACATCTAAAGCTATTGATACAATTTATTTTGGTGGAGGTACGCCTACAGAATTATCGATTCAACATCTACAGATGATTCTTGATAAAATCAAAAACACTTTTACAATTACTGACGATTGTCATATGACTATTGAATCGAATCCTGGGGAAGTAAATTTACATTATTTAACGAAATTAGTTAAATTTGGTTTTAATCGTATTAGCTTTGGTGTTCAAACATTTGACGATAAGGCACTTACCATGCTTCATCGCAGTCACAACGGGGAACAGGCAAAACAAGCCGTTTATGATGCTAAAGAGGCGGGCTTTGCTGATATTAATATTGATTTGATTTATGGATTACCAAGACAATCCTTAGACGATATTAAACGTAATTTAGCAGTCGTAGAAGAGTTGCCTATTAATCATATTTCTACTTATGGATTACAAGTAGAAGTGGGGACCTATTTATATCATTTAGTTCAGAAAAATCTTATTTTCATTCCTAGTGAAAGTATAGATGAATCAATGTATGATACAATGATGGCTGGTTTAAAAGAATTGGGTTTTGAACGATATGAGATTTCAAATTTCGCCAAGGCTAATTCCTATAGTCGTCATAATTTAAAATATTGGCACTATATAGATTATTTAGGCTTTGGTGCTGGTGCTCATTCCTTCTATGACGGAGTACGCCGTAGTAATAATCGTAATGTAATGCCCTATATACAATCTGTTGACAGATATATTATGCCTACTATTGATACGGAGACGATTACTTTAGAGCGAGCTCAAGAGGATTTTTCCTTTTTAGCCCTTCGCACTAAATGGGGCCTTGATGAGCAAAAATTCGAAGATAAATTTGGCGTATCTGTCCATGATTTATTTGGTACTGCTTTAGATGATTTAGTTAGTAAAGGTCTATTAGAGTATCAAAATGGAAGTTATCATTTAACCGCTGAAGGTGCCAAGCATGGGAACTATGTATTTAGTCAATTTATTCGTGAGTAATTTCTCACAGTTTCTCAAAATCTAATATGTTAGTATAAATAGGATGATGGTGAATAAGCATGCTAGATTTGAGGAGGAGCGATGAAGACATCTGTAATATTACACGGTTTACATAATGAATTTACTTTAGATCAAATGAAAGCATGCATAGAACTTGCTGAAAAATATGGTGGATCCTTCCGTCATGTTGTAACAGGTATACAAATTACAGGTATTGAAAAAGATGATAAGGAGCAGTTTATTTCTGAATTGCCTGATGGCGTGACCACTGTTATTCATAGAGGTGTTAATTCCTTAATTGCTTGTGTAGGTAAAGGCCATTGTAAAAATGGACAAATGGAAACTAAAGAATTGGCTGATTATGTAGAGAGAAAACATTACGGCCGAAAAACCTCTCACAAGTGCAAAATCGGCATCAGTGGATGTGGACGTAACTGCCCAGATGCAATGGTAAAGGATATTGCCTTTATCGGTACATCTCAAGGTTTTATGTTGGCTGTTGGTGGTAATACAGGCATGAGACCTGAAGCAGGAAAAATTTTAGCAAGAAAACTAACTATTGAGCAATCTAAAAAAGCTGTAGATATTTTGATTGATTGGTATGCTAAATATGGTGAACCTCGTGAACGTATGGGGAAACTGTTAGAGCGTCTTGGCAATCCATTAGAAGGGGTAGAACTATAAATCAATTAGTACATTTTAGTTCTAATTGATTTATAGTTTATAGTCCGTAAATTCTTGGGCCAAAAAAGTATTTTAACTAAGAGTTTATTGACAACTAAATTATTATATATAAACACTTATACTATTTCAGGTTTTAATAATAGAAATTTTATTAGAACTACATATTCTAATCTTTAAATTTTGGGATATGTCATAAATGTAGATAGTATAAGTGTTTTCTTATTGTTGCACTTTGATTTTTTGACTAATTAATCAAAAATATTGATTTGTCTTTTTGACTAAATTGATATTATTTGACTTTTTTGGCATTTTTTAGCTTGACAATTTTTTTTAATATGGTAATATTATACATGCGATTAGCACTCAAAGTTAATGAGTGCTAACAAGAGGTGTCATTATGGATGAAAGAAAACAGCGCATCTTGCGAGTCATAATTGAAGACTATGTTAAGTCCGCAGAACCTGTAGGATCTCGAACGATTGCTAAAAATTATGATCTTGGCATCAGTCCTGCTACGGTGCGGAACGAAATGTCCGATTTAGAGGAATTAGGCTATTTAGAGCAACCTCATACATCGGCTGGACGTATTCCTTCAGCTAAGGGCTATCGCTTATATGTTGATTCTATGCTGAGTCGACAACCTGTTCCATTACAGGATGCTGAAAAAATTGAAATGTTATGGAAGCGTTCCAATGGATCAACGAGTGAACTCTTTCTAAATATGGCTAAACTACTTTCACAGGTAAGTCATAGCATGAGTTTATTCTTAGCACCAGCCCATGATAGAGCATTAATCAAATACATTCATGTATTACCGCTAGATAGTCATCAAGCCATTATGGTAGTTATTACTGAAACAGGAGCACTCGATAATGAGTTGATGTACTTTGGTGAAAGTGTTTCACCAGAGCTTTTACAAAGTCTAGCCATACAATTTAGCAATGCACTACAGAATGTAAGTATTGGTCATGTAACGGCTGAGGCTTTAGGATCTATATTGGTCCATATGGAAGGACCGCAGGGAATTTTATTAATCCTTTCGGAGACATTATTACGAGCTATTAATAAACGTAAGTTGTTCTATTCGGTAGGTACCACAGAGTTGTTAAATCAACCAGAGTTTAAGTCTGTTGAGAAGGTACAACCCTTGCTTTCCTTAGTGGAAGAACAAAATCAATTAGGACAGTTATTAAAAGATGATTCTCCAACACCTGTTAAGGTCAAGATTGGTATTGAGAATGAAACTGAAGCGCTACATTCAATGAGTGTGGTACAAGCTGATTTTACGAATCAAGATCAGCCTATCGGAACTCTTGCTATTCTTGGTCCAACGCGGATGGAATACGGACGTATCATCGGCATGTTGTCCCATATGAAACATATAATGGAAACTATGGTAAAAGAACAAAACAGAAAGGGCAAATAATGGCTGAAGAACAAGACATTAAACAAGAAACAGTGGAGGAAACAGAGGATACTACGAATGTAGAGGAACCAACTGTTGAAAAAACTGAAGAAGCTGTGGCTGATGCTGCTCAAGTGTTAGAAGAACTTAAAGCCGACTTTGATAATCGCTATAAACGGTTACAAGCGGACTTTGAAAATTT
Organism: Veillonella parvula; assembly: GCF_902810435.1. GTDB lineage: Bacteria > Bacillota > Negativicutes > Veillonellales > Veillonellaceae > Veillonella. The sequence goes on along the minus strand of NZ_LR778174.1, from coordinate 1,166,335 downwards.
CAAACGTCGTACTAACCAGGAAAAAGAGCAACTTGCTGGATATGTAAAAGGGGATGTATTAACGGACCTTCTTCCTGTATTGGATAACTTTGAACGGGCCGTTCAAAGTCCTGCAGAAGGGGAAGCAAAAGTATTCCTCGATGGATTCATTATGATTCATCAAAATTTGATGGCTATGTTATCTAAACATGGTTTAGCTGTTATTGAAGCTATGGGTCAACCATTTGATCCAAATTTCCATCAAGCGATTATGCGTGTACCGTCAGATGAATATGAATCCGATACGGTGTGTGAAGTTTTGCAAACTGGCTATACTGTTGATGGTCGTTGTATACGTCCAGCAATGGTAAAAGTTGTTGAATAGATTATAAAGTTTTAGGAGGTATATATTATGGCAAAGGTAATTGGTATTGATTTAGGGACAACAAACTCTTGTGTTGCTGTTATGGAAGGCGGCGAACCTACGGTTATTACAAATCAAGAAGGTGCACGTACAACTCCTTCCGTTGTTGGGTTTGCAAAAAATGGAGAACGTTTAGTTGGTCAATTGGCTAAACGTCAAGCTGTATCTAACCCAGAAAATACAATCATTTCTATTAAACGTCACATGGGTACAGACTACAAAGTAACTGTAGAAGGTAAATCTTATACTCCTCAAGAAATTTCTGCAATGATTCTTCAAAAAATCAAAGCTGATGCAGAAGCTTACTTGGGCGAACCTGTAAAACAAGCTGTTATTACAGTTCCTGCATACTTTACAGATGCTCAACGTCAAGCTACAAAAGACGCAGGTGCCATTGCAGGTCTTGAAGTACTTCGTATCATCAACGAACCTACAGCAGCTGCTCTTGCATATGGTGTAGATAAAGATGAAGATGGTAAAGTTCTTGTATTTGACCTTGGTGGTGGTACATTCGACGTATCTATCCTTGAACTTGGTGACGGTGTATTTGAAGTATTAGCAACATCTGGTAATAACCACCTTGGTGGGGATGACTTCGACCAACGCATTATGAACTACCTTATTGAAGAGTTCAAAAAAGAAACTGGTATCGATTTATCCAATGATAAATTAGCTGATCAACGTTTAAAAGAAGCTGCTGAAAAAGCAAAAATTGAATTGTCTGGCGTAGCTAGCACAAATATCAACTTGCCATTTATCACAGCTGATGCTACTGGTCCTAAACATTTGGATGTAACATTGACTCGTGCTAAATTTGAAGAATTAACTGCTGATTTGGTACAAGCTACTATAGAACCTACTCGTAAAGCTATGAGTGATGCTGGTTTATCTGCATCCGATATCGATAAAGTATTGTTAGTTGGTGGTTCTAGTCGTATCCCAGCTGTACAAGAAGCTATTAAAAAAGTATTGGGTAAGGAACCAACAAAAAACGTTAACCCTGATGAATGTGTAGCTATCGGTGCTGCTATTCAAGGTGGCGTATTAGTAGGTGAAGTAAAAGACGTATTGTTACTTGACGTAACTCCATTGTCTCTTGGTATCGAAACAATGGGCGGTGTATTCACACGTATTATTGATCGTAATACTACAATTCCTACATCTAAATCTCAAGTATTCTCCACTGCAGCAGATAATCAACCATCTGTAGATATTCATGTATTGCAAGGTGAACGTGAGTTCGCAGCAGATAATAAAACATTGGGTCGTTTCAACTTGGATGGTATCCCAGCTGCTCCTCGTGGGGTTCCTCAAATCGAAGTAACATTTGACATCGATGCTAATGGTATCGTACATGTAAAAGCTAAAGATTTAGGTACTCAAAAGGAACAAAAGATTACCATTACTTCTTCTAGCGGCTTGAAAGAAGAAGAAATTGACCGCATGGTTAAAGAAGCTGAAGCTCATGCAGCGGAAGATAAAGCTAGAAAAGAAGAATTAGATGTTAAAAACAATGCTGATTCCTTAGTATATCAAGCTGAGAAAGCATTGAAAGACCTTGAAGGTAAAGGCGATGCTGCTTTGATGAAAGAAGTAGAAGAAGCGAAAGATAAATTGAAAAAATCTATCGAAGCTGGCAATATCGAAGACATCAAAAAAGATAGTGAAGCTTTGGAACAACCATTACATAAATTAGCAGAACAAATGTATGCAGCAGCTCAACAAGCTCAACAAGCAGCTGGTGGTGCTGAACAAGGTCAACAACAAACAAAATCTGATGACAATGTAGTTGATGCTGATTACACAGTAGTGGATGATGACAAGAAATAAGAAGGGTTGGTAACGAATGGCACGAGATTATTATGACATCCTAGGGGTTAGTAAAAATGCCTCTCAAGATGAAATCAAAAAAGCCTTCCGTAAAAAGGCACGCCAATACCATCCAGATGTAAATAAAGATAATCCAAAGGAAGCGGAAGCAAAGTTTAAAGAAGCTAACGAAGCTTACGAAGTATTGTCTGATGAAACTAAAAAAGCTCAATATGACCAATTCGGCCACGACGCCTTCAAACAAGGAGGCGGCGCTGGTGCCGGTGGTTTCCAAGGTGGCTTTGGCGGTTTTGGTGGTCAAGCTGGAGGCTTTGGTGATATCTTTGGCGACATTTTTGGTGGCATGTTTGGTGGTGGACGCCAACAACAAGGCCCTCAAAAAGGTAATGACTTGCGTGAAGATATCGATATTTCCTTTGAAGATGCAGCCTTTGGTAAATCTATGGAAATTGAAGTGCATCGTCATGAAGAATGTGATCACTGTCATGGTACTGGTGGTGAACCAGGCTCTCGTGTCGATACTTGTCCAAACTGTCATGGTTCTGGTCAAGAAGCGGTTATTCAAAATACTCCATTTGGACGTATGCAGTCCGTTCGCACTTGTTCCCGCTGTCATGGTACGGGTAAAAGCATTGAAAAACCTTGCTCTAAATGCCGTGGTACTGGTGAAATGTTGGCTAAACGGAAGATTTCCATTAAGATTCCAGCTGGTGTAGATAGCGGATCTCGTTTACGTGTAGCTAATGAAGGGGAACCTGGTATTTTAGGCGGTCCTAAAGGGGATCTCTATGTATATATCTTTGTTCGTCCTCACAAGGAATTTGAACGAAATGGTAATGACGTTATTAGCCGTGTAAATATTAGCTTTGCTCAAGCTGCTCTTGGTGCGACTATACAAGTTAACACTTTAGATGGTAAAGTAGAGTTAAAGATTCCGGAAGGTACTCAAACGGGAACGGCATTCCGCGTAAAGGGCAAAGGTATTCCATATTTGCGTAACCCTAACCAAAGGGGTGATCAACACATTGTGGTAACCGTCCAAACGCCTAAGAAGTTGACAGACACTCAACGTGAGCTATTGTTACGCTTTGCAAATGAAAGTAATGAAGATGTAAATAACTTACAAGTGAGCAAAAGTCTCTTTGAAAAAATCAAGGACTGTTTAACGAAATGAACAGCTCATGTGAAGGAATGGTTTGTTCCATCACATTCCCTATAAAGGAGCATATATGCAATGGATAGAAATATCCGTTGTCTGTGAAAGAGTAGCCACCGATGAGGTGACTACTCTTTTTGACAATTATGCAGACAATGGAATTATAGAAGAAGATGTTGAAGATCAGCCTAATTTAATAAAATTGTCTATGTACAGTGATCCATCACTAGATGACGATATGATTAAGTCTGATTTGAAAAAACGTCTTACAGAAGCAAATATTGGAATTATATCGATAGATACACATATTCTTGATGAGTCAACTTGGTTAAACTCTTGGCAACAGTATATTGAACCTACAGAAATTTTACCTAACTTAGTCATTAAACCAGCATGGCAGGAATACAATAATGTAGATAATAAAACTATTATTATAATCGATTCAGATATTTCCTTTGGTACCGGGTCTCATGAGACAACACGGACTTGTGCAGAGTTATTAAAATCCTATAGTGAATCTATGGATCTTGATACAGCTACTTGTTTGGATATTGGTACTGGCACAGGTATTCTTTTATTAGTAGCAGCCCATTTAGGTATTAAAAATTTAGTTGGTATAGATATAGAAGAGTATGCTGCAAATCAAGCTCGAATTAACTGTGAGAATAATCATGTATCTGCTGAAATCATTTGTGGTAATTTGGATAGTGATTTCAATAGTACTGCCCAATTAATTTTAGCTAATTTAACAGTAGATCCCCTTAAAATACTATTACCTCAAATTGGTAAGAAACTGGATGATAAGGGCATTTTGATTATTAGTGGCATTATTGATGATCGTTATGATGAAATCATGCCATATATTGAGGCTCATTGGCATATTATTGAGGAGCGCGTTGCAGGACCTTGGCATACATTTGCGCTAGAAAAACGATGAAAAAGATTTTTATTCCTACACCATTAGATGAAATAATAGAATTGCCGAAAGATGTGACCCATCATGTACTACATGTATTTCGCCATAATATTGAGAAGCCTATAACTGTAACAGGTAGTGACAATCGTTGTGGTACATATCAAATTACAGAAGAAGTAGACGGTAAAGCTCAAGCAAAACTGATTGAATATGTAGATGCAAATCTAGCATCGTATCGTACTATTCTAGTTCAATCATTATTAAAAGGTGAAAAGCTAGAATGGGTGTTACAAAAGGCGACGGAGTTAAATGTGGATACAATTTATCTTGTGCCCACAGCTAACTGCGTAGCTAAATATGATGAAAAAAAGCTTCAATCAAAAGTAAATCGTTGGGAAAAAATAATGCTAGAAGCAGCTCAACAATGTGGACGAAATCACTTGCCTACACTCGTAGTAGGAGAGACGCTTTTACAAGCATTAGACATTGAATCTGAGGCGTTGAAATTGGTAGCCTATGAAAATGAAGCAGGGCAGACTATCAAAGATGTACTTAAAACTTTACATTCCGATAAGTCTGTAACTGATGTTTTAATTTGTATAGGTCCTGAAGGGGGCTATCAAGAGAAGGAAATCAATGCTATTATAAAATATGGTGGAAAATCAGTATCGCTGGGAAATACAATTTTACGGGCTGAAACTGCTGCTATTGGATCGTTAGCGATGATTCGATATGAATTAGAATTATAAATTAAATAAGAATAGAGAGGTGCAATGAAAACCGTTGCTTTTACAACCTTAGGGTGTCGCGTAAACCAATATGATACAGATGCCATGAAAGGTTTATTTTTACAAAATAATTACGAAGCGGTAGACTTCGATGAAAAAGCTGATATATATGTAATTAATACCTGTTCTGTAACGAATATGGGGGAAAAGAAATCCCGTCAATTAATCCGCAAGGCAAAGCGTCAAAATGAAGATGCCTATGTTATTGTAACTGGTTGTTATGCTCAGCTTGATCCAGATGCGATTGCCGCTATAGATGGTGTTAATCTCGTTATTGGTACCAATAATCGCTCTAAAATTGTTGAATTAGTAGAGCAATTAGAATCTACAGAACGACAAATTAATGCTGTTCGGGATATCATGAAGGAATCTAACTTCGAGGAAATGCCGTTATATGGTAATGAATCTGACAAAGCTCGTGCGTTCATGAAAATTCAAGAAGGTTGTAATAACTATTGCGCCTTTTGTATCATTCCTTATACTCGAGGAAAGTTAAAATCTCGTAAAGTTGATGATATTGTACAAGAGGCAAAACGTTTAGTAGATCATGGATTCCATGAAATCGTATTAACTGGTATACATTTGGGTAATTACGGTGTCGAATTACCAGGTCGTCCAACATTAGCTGATGTGGTAAAAGCTTTATTAGAGATTCCTAATTTATACCGCATTCGTTTCGGATCCATTGAATCCGTAGAGGTTTCTGATGAGTTAGTAGAATTAATGGCTACGAATAAACGTGTTTGTCCACATTTACATTTACCGTTACAAGCAGGTTCTGACCATGTATTAAAGTTGATGAAACGCCATTATACATTACAAGAATATAAAGATTTAATTACAAGTTTACGTTCTCGTATTAAAGATTTATCAATTACAACTGATATTATTGCTGGTTTCCCTCAAGAAACTGATGAAGACTTCGAAGAAACATTGAATACAGTACGTGAAATTGGATTTTCGCACATTCATGCTTTCCCATACTCCATTCGTGAGGGTACACCTGCAGCCACTATGGCGGATCAAGTACCAGAAGCTGTTAAGAAAACTCGTGTAGCACTTTTAAATGGTCTTAGCCAATCTGGTTATGAACGATACGCAAAATCACGCATTGGTAAGCCTGGTGAGATTCTCATCGAAAAGGAAGAGAATGGATACTACATGGGCTTAACAAATGAATATATAAATGGTAAAGTTAAGTCAGATGGGACACGTAAAATTGGTGATCTCGTTGGTGGAACTGTTGTAGGTTTAGAAGATAATTATTTAATTATTGAGTAAGGAGTTATATTATGAGCGATTGTATTTTTTGTAAAATTATTAGTGGTGAAATACCTTCTAAAAAAGTGTTAGAAAACGATAAATTTTATGCCTTTCATGATATTCAACCGGTGAAAAAGGTGCATGTTCTAATCGTACCTAAAAATCATGTGTCTAATATCGCACATCTTACTGAAAAGAATGCAGATTATGTTGAAGGATTATTACCATTTGTTCGCGATGTAGCAAAAGAGCTTGGTATTTCTAAAGATGGTTATCGCTTGATCTTTAATACTGGCGGAAAAGCCGGTCAAACGGTATTCCATATGCATGCACACCTTTTAGGTGGAGAAGAAATGGGCTGGCCAGAAGCCTAATTTTGAGTATTATGTATTCTTTTTATAATACTCATTAAAAAACCTATAAAATATACTTGAAAATATTGACAACATCTATACCTATACATATAATATTATATGTGCGTATGTAAATTATCAGCACTTCCCGAGATTATTTTTGGAGGGAGGGATATAGATGTCTGAAATCAAAGTCGGTAAAAACGAAACGCTTGAAAGTGCTCTTCGTCGATTTAAACGCTCCTGCCAAAAAGCGGGTGTTTTGTCTGAAGTAAGAAAACGCGAACACTATGAAAAACCAAGCGTAAAAAGAAAGAAAAAATCTGAAGCAGCAAGAAAACGCAAATTCAGAGCATAAGATGATTACCCTAATTCTGCCTTTTCATGGCTTTATGAAATCCAGAATTAGGGTTTCTTTATTATATACATAAGGAGGAAATATGAGTTTAAAAGATCAATTAAAGGAAGATATGAAAGCAGCTATGAAAGCTCGTGAAGAAGGTAAAACAGCGTTATCTGTAATTCGTATGGTCAATAGTGCCATAAAAAATACAGAAATCAATGACAAAATTGAGCTAGATGATGCTGGCATTCTTGGCATTTTAGCTAAAGAAATGAAAACTCGTCAAGATTCCTTAACAGAATTTGAAAAAGCGGGACGTGAGGACTTAATTAGTCATGTAAAAGAAGAAATGGCTGTATTGCAAAAATACTTACCAGAGCAATTGAAAGAAGATGAAATTCGTACAATTGTACAAGAAGCCATTGCTGCATGTGGTGATAACGTAAATATGGGCAATGTTATGAAACATGTAATGCCAAAAACAAAAGGGCGTGCAGATGGTAAGGTTGTCAATAATATTGTTAAAGAATTACTTGGATAATATATAGTGATATCAACGACCATTCTATATACAGTTATTGATTAAAGTTGATAGTATTGGATGTGTTAGATGTAACTTTAAAAGAATAATGAAATTCTATAGAAAGTTATTGACATATATTTTCAACATATGATAATATGAACTCAATAAAATAATTGGTCAACGAAGACTCCACTTTAGATATATAGATTTATATATTTATTTGTTGGAGTCTTTTTCTTTTAGGAGGAACAAATATGTCGACAACTAACGAATTATTATATTACATTCCGGCGGGTCAATATGGGAAAGAAGGCGTTCTTGCATTATTAGAACAACATCCTGAAATCAAGTTCGTATCTCTTGTAGGTATTGACTTAGCAGGTAATGATACTGATGAAAAGATTCCTATGTCAGCATTCTTCGATGACTACGAATCTTTCTTTGAAGGTCGTGCTGTTCAAACAGATGGTTCCTCTGTAGTACTTACAAATATTGCTACATTAAATAATGCTCGTGTAGATATGTGGGGCGATCCAAGTGTAAACTGGTTTGTTGATTACAACTACGAAAATATTGATCCTGTTACAGGATTACCAACTGGTACACTTCGTATTCCTGCATTCTTGATGCATAACTATCGCTATGTAGATTCTCGTTCTATTTTAAAACGCAGCTGCGACTATGTACGTGCTGAATTATTGGCTTTGATTAAAGAACATGGTTTACCTGGTATGCCGCATGTGAAAGCTGATGAAGTTGTAGATATCATTTTCACATCTGCAACAGAACTAGAATTCTGGGTAAAAACTCCATCTAGAACAGTTACCAAAAAAGAATTATCCGTATCCCAAAAATTACAAGAACAATACTGGCAACGTACTCATGGTACAGTTCGCACTGCATTAGAACAAGCTGTTGAACGTCTTGATAGATATGGTATGGTTGCTGAAATGGGGCATAAAGAAGTAGGTGGCGTTAAAGCTAAACTTGATGAAGATGGTCATGAAGCCGTTGTATTAGAACAATTAGAAATCGACTGGAAATTCTCAAATAATCCATTACAAACAGCAGATAATGAATTACAAGCTCGTATCATTGTTCGTGAAGTATTCCGTGAAAATGGTCTTGATGTAACATTTAATGCAAAACCAATAATTGGTGTAGCTGGTTCTGGTGAACATACTCATTTTGGTGTTATGGCTAAATTAAAATCTGGTAAAGTTGTTAACTTATTTAGCCCAGAAGATATGCGTAAAGAATCTGCTAGCTCTTTAGGCATTGGTGCAATTATGGGACTTTTAAAACACTATGAAGCCATTAATCCATTCATCAGCTCTACAACAGATTCTTTAAACCGTTTAAAACCTGGGTTTGAAGCGCCAGTATGTATTGTTACATCTTTAGGTACTGATCCATCTGAACCTAGCCGTAACCGTACAATCCTTTGCGGTTTAATTCGAGATATCGATAATCCTATGGCGACACGTTATGAATTGCGTTCTCCAAATCCTTACACCAATACATATACTGCTTTAGCGTTGATCTTTATTTCTGCATTTGATGGTATGAAATATGCCATTACATCTGGTAAAACACAAGCTCAATTGGAAGCAGAGCTTTCCAAAGAAGTAGGTGAAACATCTGATTATCTTGCTACAAATCGTGCATACCGTACTGAAAAAGATGTGTTTGATGATTTCACACAAGAAGAACGTAATCAAATGTTTGGTGTTGCTCCAGCTACTGTATGGGAAAACATAAAGGGTTACCAAAATAATCCTGAATTAGTAGAAACATTGGCTCAAGGCAATGCATTTGCTAAAGATTTAATGGACTCCTTTATTGCCTCCATTCTTAAACGCTGGAAACTAGTATTGGCTAACCGCTTAATCCCAAACAATTTGGATACAGTTCGTAGCATGGTTGCAATTCATACTGACAGCCGAAATAGTGTAGATGATAAACGCTTTGCAGAAGTTAATGACTTACGTTTCTACCTTGCTAAAGATAGTGATGATCGTAAATCCTTATTCACTCGTTTAATTGATGCACTTAATGATGGTGAATATGATTTAGCATCCCAATTACAAATCGAAATGAATGATAAAATGGAAGAATTAGAAGCTAAATACGCTAACTACGCTAAAAATATCTTCTAATAAAATCAATTTATTAATAAAAATGGCCTCTACTACGGTAGAGGCCATTTTTCATTTAAATATATCTAAATAAATTAGATATATTCAAACAAAACGATTTAAATTTTATTCGTTATGTCCAATAAATTTTTCTACTAATACTAAGCTACATACAAGTACAAAAATTGCAACAGACCAAATTAAATTATCAAATGATGATTCATGATTGATAATTAGAAGTCTTACAATTGCAGTTATGCCAATGTATAAAAAGAAGTTAAGTGGAAAGTGGAAGTTATTTTTAAAGTATTTAACGATGAGTGCAATAAACTCAAAGTATAGAAAGAAGGTAATTAGTTCTTCAATCAATAAAGAGTATGTACTATAACCTTGAATATTCGCCCACGTAACATAGACAAGACTAATCAATGTATTAATAAGTGCAATACAAAGTGCAATACCAACGCCTACAAGGGCTATATTTTTTATCGTTAATAATAGTTTAGAAATACGAATCCACATATATAATTCACCTACAATAAAAATCTAAATATTATACTACATAAAAAAGACCGTACACCGTACGGTCTTTTTCGATTACATTGTACTATAATCAAATGAATATCTACGAATTAGATATCAGCTTTAATAGCTTCTAATGCAGCATCGAAGTTAACTGCTTGAGTTACTTCAGGTACATATTCAACATAAGTTACTTTGTTATCTTTGTTGATTACTACAACGCCACGAGTTAAAAGACGAAGCTCTTCAATCAAGAAACCATAGTTTTCACCGAAGGAAGCATCTTTGTGGTCAGACAAAGTAACAACTTTATCTACGCCTGCAGCACCACACCAACGTTTTTGAGCGAATGGTAAGTCCATAGAAATTGTCAATACGACTACATCTTCGGAAAGTGCTGTTGCATCTTGGTTGAACCAACGAGTTTGAGCATCACAAACACCTGTATCAAGGGAAGGAACAACGGAGATAACTTTTACTTTACCTTCGAAGTCTTTTAAAGTTTTAGCTTGCAAGTCATTGCTCAATACAGTGAAGTCTGGAGCTTGTTGACCTACTTTAATTTCTGGGCCAACTAATGTGATAGGGCCACCTGCAAATGTTACTACGCCAGTACGTTTTTCCATGTTGTATTCCTCCTAAGAGTTTTAATTCTAATTATGTAAAATATAATTTCTTTATATGCATAGTATAACATTTACATTACCATAAGTAAACTAAAAAATTCGATATAGTATTAATTAAAAAGATCGTTACGATTGATTACTGTAAAAATTTAAAGAGGCCATTTAACTAATATTAATATTGATGAAATAGAACTACTACTGTAATAAAATATTTAATCTAACTGTTATACGTATAGGTGTATTAATGTATCATAAAAAATGTGTATACTATAAAGAGAAAAGTTAACGTAATAAAATTTGTTGATTTAGCTTTTACAGTATTGATTTAAATTCATTTACAATATAATGATACTAGTAATTATATAGGCAATGATTTTGATTAGACTTAATAGGATATGTTAGAGAGGACCTATGAAACCAATAGATTTATTTATGCAGTTTTTCCGGCGTGAAGGCTGGATCTATGCCATTGGCTTAACTATGTTGATGGCAATTGACGTGGCTTTTTTATTTGTTCCTCAATTTATTGGTAATGCTATAGATACGTTGAGCAATAATAAGGAAGGGTTAGTCACTTATATTTTTTATTTCATTTTATTATTTATTATTATCACTATTTTAAAAGTTATCTCACGCAGAACCCTATTAGGCTCTATTCGTCGCATGGAGTATCTTTTTCGTGAGATTTTGTGTAGTAAAGCATTACAAGTAAAAACAACGTACTATGAGGCTAATGGACCTGGTAAGGTTATGGCGCTCATGACTAACGATGTAACATCGCTACGTGTTGCCCTTGGTCTAGGTGTAATGATTATAGTGGATATTATTTTCTATTCCATTGTGGGCTCCATAATTTTAATTCAAAAGATTAATACTGTATTAGCTTTTAAAATTATGACACCTGTATTCTTAATTATTGTGGCTATATTTGTACTAGGCAGAAAGCTACGTATTAAACAACGTAGTGCACAAGCTACTTATAGCGATTTAACAGAGTTTGGACAAGAGTTATTTCAAGGGATGGATGTTATTCGCGCTTTTAATCGTGAAAGCATTATCTCTAATTCTTTTGAAAAAATAAATAAACTTAATTATAAGAAGAATATGGATGTTGCACTACTAGATGCAATATTAACACCGTTGACAAGAATTGCACCCTTTATTTGTATCAGTATTAGTATTTTTATTTGTGGACATTTAGCTGTAGAAGGCAAAATGACTATAGGCGAATTTGTTACTATTAATTCATTCATAATGTTAATTGTGGGACCTTTAATAGGGTTTGGTGGCCTTATTTCTATTGTACAAAAAGGTCTTGCTTCTTTAGATCGTATTATGGATTTCTTACATTTGCCTACAGAAACAATAGATGATACCGATGAAGTACTGCCGCTTGAGGATATTCATATTCGATACTTAGATTTTACTTATGAAAACTCTAAAGGGCATGCATTATCTCAGTTGACAACGACAATACCAAAAGGTTCTTTTATTGGTTTAGTTGGTAAACCCGGTTCTGGCAAAAGTACATTGTTTAAATTGCTTATTGGATTACAAGAGTGTCCGGAAAAATCTATTTATTTTGGCAGTCAAGATTTAGCTACTGTTTCTTTATCAAAGCTTAGAAACTCAATTGCTTATGTGCCGACACAATCTTACCTATTAAGTACGACCATTGCTGATAATATTAAATTTGGTAAAGATTTATCCATGCATGAAACTGTAGAGTTGGCAGCACAAAAGGCAGACTTATATAGAGATTTAGGCGATTTGTTAAACGATGATTTACATGAGCTTGCTGAAGAAGGTCATGATTTATCAGGTGGACAGAAGCAGCGAATCAATATGGCTCGCGGCTTTTATAAAAATGCGCCATATGTATTACTAGATGATTGTTTTTCCGCTTTAGATGCAGTAACAGTTACAACCATATTAAATTCATTACATAATGTAAAAGATCAGACGATTCTATGTATTTCACAACGATTAGAGGTTGTAGAGAAAGCAGATAAAATACTAGTATTTGATGAGGGGCGTATCGTAGAAGAAGGTACTCATGAAGAATTATTAGGTAACAATGGTTTATACCGTACCTTATATGAAGCGCAGAATGGAGGGGGCCATCATGAAGAAGCGTGATCTAAGAAATGACTGGGCTCTATTCTCCTATATAACTGGCTACATTAAGCCTTATTTAGGTATTCTATTTTTAGCAACGGTTGCGCTCGCAGGAAATTTAGTACTATTACTTTTACGCCCATATTTAACTAAGCAAGTTATCGATCTTGGATTTGCCACTAATGATATCGCTGTTATTGAATACTATGCTTTAATGTATGGCTTTACTATAATTGGTAGTGTATTGTTTATCTTTGTAGAGAATTACTTTTTAAAAAGTTTTGGTCAAAAAATTATCTATAATATTCGTAGTATTATATTCCAAAAGATTCTTAATAAACCACATGATGAGTTCTATAAGTTGCCAATTGGGAATTGGGTAACTCGCATTACTAATGATGTAGAGTCATTACGTACATTATATACAGATGTAATTCTGAATTTGGCAAGTAGCGGTTTAATGATTATTGGTATATTAGGATTTATGTATGCCATTAATGTACCTTTAGCAATAATCATGACAATTTTACTACCTATAATGGGTGGAATTATTTGGGTGTTTCAAAAGTTTTCTCGCAAAGCATTCCGTCAGGTAAGACGTTCTGTAGCTGCTTCTAATGCAAGCATCAAGGAACTGTTAAATTATATTGTAATCGTAAAATCCTATGGTGGCGAAAGAGCAATTGAGGAACGTTATAATACTGTTAATAAAGGTTTCTTAGAAGCAGGTCTTTTTGAGGTTACCACATTTTCTATTTTTAGACCGCTCGTAGATGGTCTATTCTTTGTTGCGTTAATTGTTATTTTTACAACTACGAATTTAATAGACTCCGTAGCTGATGCTGGTACAGTATTTGCCTTTATACAATATATGGACCGATTCTTCCAACCATTAAAGGAAATTGCAGATAAATATAACTCTCTACAAAGCGCATTAGCTGGTGCTGAAAGATTAGTTCCCTTATTAGAGGAAGAAGAGCGTCAGATGGCTAATGAAGTTCCTGATGAATTTAAATATATAGAGACGATTGAATTCGAGCATGTATGGTTTTCCTATGAAAATAACGACGTTTATGCGCTAGAGGACTTTACATTCACTATTAAAGCTGGAGAATTCATAGGTATTGTAGGGCCTTCTGGTAGTGGTAAATCAACACTTTTGTCATTGTTGATGGGAATCTACAAACCAACAAGAGGGGCTATCTATATTAACGGTATAAATATTGCCCAATATGATAGTTCTGTACTTCGTCATTTAATGGGATATGTTTTTCAGCAAGCTTATCTATTTAAGGGTTCCATTAGAGATAATTTAACACTTTTTGATACATCAATTTCTAATGAGGATATGGTCAATGCAGCAAAACAAGTTAACTTGCATTCTATGATTGAACACCTTCCGGAAGGGTATGACACACCGGTTGGTTATTTAGGCTCCTTACTATCTGATGGGCAAAAGCAATTGTTGGCTTTTGGCCGTACCTTGATTAAAAAAACACCTATTCTATTGTTAGATGAAGCAACGGCTAACATTGATAGTCATACGGAGAAGCAAATTCAAGCAAGTATTGAAAATATTCGAGGTAGTAAAACAATTGTAAGTATTGCTCATCGCCTTTCAACAGTAAAAGATGCCAATAAAATAGTGTATATGGAATATGGTAAAATAATAGAAATAGGATCTTTTGATGAACTTATCAACTTAAAAGGGACCTTTTATAATCTCTGGAATAATCAACACAGTGGGAGTTAGTATGGAATGTATCCAATCTAAAGATAATAAGACCATTAAGCGAATTATCTCATTAGGGCAGCGTAAAAATCGCCAAAAATATGGAGAGTACATTGTTGAAGGTATTCGATCTATTCGAGATATTGCAGCTATGGGGGCAGTAAAAACAATTGTTATACGTGAATCTAAAGCGCAAGATAAACATGTATTAGATTTATTAGACTTAGATACTGTTCAATTTGTACCTAAATTTATTGCACAAGATCCAATATTTGATAAGGTGGATAATACCGTAAATGGACAAGGTGTAGTTGCTATTGTATCAAAACCAAAATACGATATGGAAAGCATTCACATTGATGATGGCTTATATATTACATTAGATGGAGTTCAAGATCCTGGCAATCTAGGTACCATAATTCGTACAGCAGTTGCAGCAGGTGTAAAAGGTATATTTTTGATGAAAGGAACTGTGGACCCTTTTAATGACAAGACAGTGCGCAGTACTATGAGCGCCTTACATAAAATACCTTTATATGAGGATATTACCTTATCTCTGTTACATGATATGGTAACTGAGTCTAATATGACTACCTATGTAACTGCTTTAGAACATTCCAATCCTTATCATACTGTACGTTATGCTAAGCGAACTATGCTAGTATTAGGAAACGAAGGGAATGGCGTAACACCAGAGGTTATGAATCTATGTACAAATCGTATTATGATTCCTATGTATGGTGATATGGAATCCTTAAATGTAAGCGTAGCTGCTGCATTATGTATGTATAAAGTACAAGAACAATTGATGCCTTAGTATATATGATAAAAATTTATGACCTTATAAAAAGTCCTCTACTAGTATACAAGTAGAGGGCTTTTGTATTGATTTTTTAGTTGTGTATTTGGTACAATAACATATATCCTTTGTGGGAGAACAAAGTTCTCCCTTTTTTTCATGAAAAGGAAGATAACTATGTCCAAATTAATTGTAAATGCAGACGATTTTGGCCTTCATAGTGCAGTTAATGCTGGTATTATTGATGGTCATCGTAGAGGTATTATTACCAGTACCTCTTTAATGGCAGGAGGAGAAGCTTTTACAGAAGCCGTAAGTATGGCAAAACAAAACCCTAAGTTGGGCATTGGTATTCATATTACCTTGGTAGGTGGGGTGAAACCAGTATGTGATCCATCAGAAGTTTCATCACTTCTCACACCAGAAGGTGTATTTCCAGAGAACTATGTAGAATTTATTAAACGTATTTACTCTGGCAAAATCAATTATAGTGAATTACGTAAAGAGATTCATGGACAAATAGCTCAAATAATGGATACCGGCTTAAGGGTAACTCATATTGATGGACATCAACATATGCATGTTCTACCAACGGTATTGCCAATTGTGATTGAACAGGCAAAATCCTTTGGTATACATGCTATACGTATACCCGATGAGTCTACTGGTTTTATGAATTATATGTATTCCCCAATTCGATTTCTTGGTAAAGTTGGTTTATCAACGGTTGCGGCTAATGCGCGACCAATCATACGAAATAATTGTATGACTACAACCCAATATTTTTGGGGCATGGTAAATGGAGGCCATATAAATCAGAAATCTCTAATGGGTATCCTAAAAGCGGTAAATAAACATTCTGGTACCCATGAATTGATGGTTCACCCAGGTAGTAATAGTAGTATTCTTAGTAAGCTTTATAATTGGGGTTATCATTGGGAAGATGAGTTGCAAGCACTCTGTTCCAGTCATACGCGATTATATATAAGTCAACATGATATAGAGCTCATTAATTATGGAGACTTGGTATGAGTAAAATGATGAAGAGAGGCATCTTTATGTTTCTCTTGTTGTTGGCTGTATCAATTGGTATCATTTACTATACTATTGATTTAGATGCATTGAAAGCCATATCATCTTTTAATAGTATTTCCTTATTATTAGCTGTAGTTGCTTTAGTAGCAGGTATGTATTTTGATGGATTACGACTTCAAAGGCTCGTAAAAATTGGTGGTTACAAGTTATCGATACGAGCAGTGCTACGAGTTATTTTTAGTAATTATTTTATGGCTATGTTGACACCTGGAGCTAGCGGGGGTGCTGTCGCGCAAGTACTGGTGTTGAGAAGTTATGGCGTACCTATATCTAAAGGTACACCGATTGTATTAATACGTACCGTATTTTCCATTATGTTTTTGGTCATTATGCTGCCATTAGTATTCTTACGAGATGCTATTGAAATTCCATATATCTCTCGTGATATGCTTTTGATTTTTGCCGTGCTTGCTGTTATAGCGGCCTTAGTGGGAACTTATATATTACAGACTAAATATATGCGTCAATTTGTCTATAATCTAGCACAACGATTTAAAGCACATAACACTAAAGATTGGCTTTCTAAATTAGAAACATTAAATCAAGGTCTTGGTTTACTTTATAAACAACCTGTCCAATCTTTAATAGTTTTTATTGAATCTGGTTTGAGTTTATTATGCTTATATTGTATTGCACCCGCTTTAATGTATGCTTTCACACCAGATATTCCTATTATCGATATTTTAGATCGCATGATTTTATTAAATCTTATTTTGTATTTTGCACCAACCCCAGGGGGAACAGGCATTGCAGAAGGTCTATTTGTAGTATTATTTAGTGCCTTTGTACCTAATGGAACAGTGGGCATCATCGCTGTAGGATGGCGTGTTGTGGCTGAATATATGCCATTCTTCATCGGTATGTATGCAGTATTAACATTATATGGACGACAATTCGTTGCCCAAGAAACTTCAAGAGAACAATAAGGGAGTGTGCTCTATGTCTAAACCAAAAAAAGATAAATTTTATCTGGTTCAAGAAGATATTTTACCAGAGGCTATAAAAAAGACGATAAAAGTAAAAGAAATTCTAAAACTAGGTGAGGTTAAAACAATTAACGAAGCAGTTGAAAAAATGGATTTAAGTCGATCTGCGTATTATAAATACAAGGATTATGTTTTTCCATTTTTTGAAATTGCTCAAGGGAAAATTGTTAGTATTTATGTTTCTATGTCAAATGAATCTGGTATGTTATCAAGCGTTTTGAAAGCCATTGCTGAACGTAACGGTAGTATTTTAACGATTAATCAAGATATTCCATTACAAGGCATTGCGAATAGTAGCATTTCTTTTGAAACCAAGGATTTACAAGGTTCATTAGAAGATTTATTGCTAGATATTCGCTCTATGAAGGGTATTATCAAGGTAGAAATTTTAGGCCAAGCATAGGCTAATTAAGAGAGTAGGACGATTATGACCACTATAAAAATTGCTTTATTAGGTTTTGGTACTGTTGCACAAGGTACTTTTAACTTATTGCAAGACAATGCTGAATTAATTAAAAATCGTACAGGTGTCAATGTTGAAATTTCAAAAATTTATGTACGAAATCCAGAAAAATATAGTCATATTACATTACCAGAAACAGCTAAATATGTAACTGATATTGATGAAGTGTTAAAAGACGATTCCATCCAAATGGTAGTGGAATTGATGGGTGGTACAAGCTTTGCTAAGGATTGCGTAGAAGGAGCTTTAAAAGCTAAGAAGAATGTGGTAACTGCCAATAAAGACTTATTAGCAGAAGCTGGTCCATACTTATTAGACTTAGCGAGTAAAAATGGGGTAGATCTACGTTTTGAAGCATCTGTTCTAGGTGGTATTCCTATAATCCGCACATTATATGAATCGTTAGCCGGTAATCGTATTACTGAAATCATTGGTATTATGAATGGTACTACAAACTTTATTTTGACTAAAATGTCTGAAGAAGGTTTAAGCTACCAAGATGTATTAAAAGAAGCACAAGATTTAGGATATGCAGAGGCAGATCCTACAGCTGATGTAGAAGGCCTTGATGCAGCTCGTAAATTGGCAATCCTTGCATCTATTAGCTTTAACCGTCGTATTTTCTTTGAAGATGTAACTGTAGAAGGTATTACTTGTATTGATACTGAAGATATAAAATTTGGGAAAGAGTTTGGTTACAATATTAAATTATTAGGTATTGCTAAAGAAACTGCTCAAGGATTATCTTTAAATGTATATCCTGCATTTATTCCTACGACACATCCATTAGCATCTGTTCGAGGATCCTACAATGCAATTTATGTTAAGGGCAATGGTATCGATGATGTCATGCTATATGGTCGTGGTGCAGGTAGCTTACCGACAGGTAGTTCTGTAGTATCTGACATAATGGAAGTGGCAAAGAATGTCTCTTATAATGAAACAGGGCGCTTGAAACCGTTCTATTATGATCAAAAAGATATTTATTCTCCAGGTAAAATCCAATCTAGCTACTACTTGCGTTTAGCAGTGGATAATAAAACAGGTGTTCTAGCAAAAATCTCTGCAAAATTAGCAGAACAAAAAATTTCTGTTTTATCCATCGTTCAACGAAATATGGATCCAGAAACTGCAGTTCTTGCCATTGTTACATCTAAATGCCCAAGATCTTATATTTTAAATCTTATAGACTCTTTTAATAGCTTGCGCTCCGTTAAGGCTGTTAATAGTGTTATTCGTATTATGGAAGCTTAATTATGAATACTGTTCGTGTACAAGTACCTGCCACTAGTGCAAACTGTGGCCCAGGTTTTGATTGCTTAGGATTAGCACTAAATCTTTATAATATATTCAGCTTTACACCAGATGAAAATGCTACAGAATATACATATACTTTTGAAGGTTTTGGTGCAGATATTTTACGCGCTGAAGATCCTAAAAAGAATCTAATTGGTTTCGCTATGGATCAAGTTTTTGCTACTGCTCAAGAACCAATTCGATATGGTCATATAACTTCTGAAACCTTGATTCCTCCCTCTCGTGGACTAGGTAGTAGTAGTACGGCTATAGTAGGGGGACTTTTACTGGCGAACGCATTAGTAAAGCATCCACTTTCAAAAGAAGAGTTACTGGTTATAGCAAATCGTATGGAAGGTCATCCAGATAATGTAGCGCCAGCTATTTACGGAAATTTATGTTGTGCTACAGGTTTAAAAAATAAGGTACTAAACACGGTCATTTCTATTCCTCCGGAGCTACATTTTGCTGTTGTAGTACCAGAAGTCATGGTATCTACTGAGTATGCTCGTTCTGTGCTACCAAATCATATTCCATTCAAAGAAGCTGTACAAAATGTAAGTCATGCTTCATTATTTGTAACAAGCTTAATTACGCATCAATTAAGTAATTTATCTGTTGCCTTAGATGACAACTTGCATGTACCTTATCGTAAGACATTGATTCCTCATTGTGATGAAGTTTTTGAAGCCGCAAAAGTTGCTGGAGCTTACGGTGCAACTATCAGTGGATCGGGTTCTACTCTAATTGCATATGTTGATAAAGCTCATGTACAAGAGGTAGCAAAGGCTATGGGGGCTGTATTCACAGCAAATGAGATTGAAAATAAAATATATTGCTTAGAAGCTGATACAACTGGAGCGTTAATTATATAGTTTATGGTATAATTATAGTGTTAGGCATAGTCCATAACAATAATTGGAGGAAACTATGAACAATATAAAAACAACACTTTTGTTAGCTACGCTAACGGCCATTTTAGTGGTTATTGGTGATATGATTGGCGGCAGAAGCGGTATGATTATGATGTTTGTCATATCCATGGGTATGAATTTTATGTCTTATTGGTACAGCGATAAAATCGTTTTAGCCCAATACAATGCTCAACCTGTTACTGCACAGTCTAATCCAAAACTATATGCAATGGTAGAGAAATTGACTAAAAATGGTAATTTACCAATGCCAAAGGTTTATATCATTCCCAGTGAAGTACCGAATGCATTTGCAACAGGTAGAAATCCTAGTCATGCAGCAGTTGCTGTTACAGAAGGTATCCAACGTCTATTAACTGATGAAGAATTAGAAGGTGTGCTTGCACATGAATTAACACATGTTAAGAATCGAGATACATTGATTAGTACAATTGCAGCTATGATGGCTGGTGCTATTTCTATGATAGCCAATATACTTCAATTCACTGCCATATTTGGGCGCTCCGATGATCGAGAAGGCACTAACCCTTTGGCGCTTCTTGGTACGATCATTATTGCACCTATCGCAGCTGGTCTTATTCAGATGAGTATTTCCCGTACTCGTGAGTTTTTAGCTGATGAGGGAGGCGGAGATATGTGTCGCAACCCATTAGCACTGGCTTCTGCACTTGCAAAAATTGACTACTACTCTAAACATGGTGCATTGCCTAATGCAAGTAATGCTACAGCCCATATGTTTATTATTAACCCTATGATGGGAATTGGTGAAAGCTTGAGCAATCTTTTTAGTACACATCCTCGCACGGAAGAACGTATTCAAAAGTTAAAGAAACAAGCTATGAATCCAAAGTATAAAGAAAAGGTAATATTATAATTAGTATCTACTGGAGGGTATCATGCAAGAAACATTAGTTTTAATTAAACCAGATGCAGTTAAACGTCAATTAAGTGGTGAAATCCTTAGCCGTTATGAACGTAAAGGCCTTGTTATTAAATCATTAAAACTCTTACAAGTACCTCGTGAATTAGCGGAAGAACACTATGCAGAACATAAGGAAAAGCCATTCTTTGGTGAATTAGTTGATTTTATTACATCAGGCCCAGTTCTTGCTTTTGTGTTAGCTGGTGAGAACGCAATTGTATCCGTACGTGCTTTAAACGGAGCAACAAATCCTGTAGATGCTGCCCCTGGTAGTATTCGTGGTGACTATGCCCTAACAATGGATGCTAACGTAGTACATGCTTCTGATTCTCCAGAAGCTGCTGCTCGTGAAATTCATCTTTGGTTCCCTGAATACAAATAATCTCAAGGTTGGGATCATTTAGCTTTTATTTCTACATCCATGTATATCTATAGGAGGTAATCATATGGCAAGTAGTGTTTATACAAAAACAGGTGATGCTGGTACAACTGGTTTATACACGGGAGAACGTGTACAGAAATCATCTTTACGCGTAGAAGCTTATGGTACAATCGATGAATTACAAGCTTTTTTAGGATTGGCTCGCGCTTATGCTGAAAATCCACGTGTTGCTGCTGAATTATACGATATTGAGCGAAACTTATGGACATTAATGGCTGATATTGCAAGTTTAAATACTGCTCCGGTAATTACTGAGCAATATGTAAAGCATTTAGAAAAAGTTATTGATCGCTTTGATGCAAAGTTAGAACCTTTATCTAGTTTTGTCATTCCCGGTGAAAAACAATCTTCTGCTTATTTACATGTAGCTAGAACGATTACTCGACGTGCGGAACGCGCTTTATGGCGAGTATTAGACGCTGGTGAAAGTGTTCACGAATCTAATTTAAAATACTTAAATCGTCTATCCGACCTTTGCTTTATCTTGTGTCGTGTAGAGGAAGAACTTGGAGCTGAATAAACAAAAAAAGCTATGTATTTTACATAGCTTTTTGCTCGTTATAGACCTATTGTGAAATTGTTTGGTTTAAAACATCTTGAGGGCTAGGATAGTAAAAGAAGATATGAGGAATTTCATAACGGAATTTTTCTCTTAATAAATTGGCTAATGTTGTTTCAAAGTTTATAATTTTATCAGCGCCGAAATCAAAGTCTTCAACTAATACTAATAGTTGTGCTTCAACTTGCGGTGCATTTTCAGGTAAAGCTTCTGGTGGTAGAGGAACATTCACTACTACTCGTGCAGTACCAATATATTTACCTTGTCCGTCATCGATGGCAACACGATATGTATTATCCCATAGCGTAGCCATCATTTTTAGTTTCATATTCATAATTTCCATAGTATCGCTCCTTTGTTATACTTATAATGATACTGAAATTATAAATTCTTGTATAGGTGCATTATGAAATCACAAATTATATTGTGTTCCGGTGGGGCACGCAGTGGAAAAAGTGAATTTGCTGAACGTTTAGCATTGGCTACAAAGGGGCCAAAAGCTTATGTAGCTACGGGCCAAGCTTTTGATGAGGAAATGGTGGATCGCATCAAAAAACATCAAGAGCGACGAGGAAAAATATGGAATAATTTTGAAGTACCTTTACATTTAGCTGATGAATGGGAAAATATCAGTCAATCAGCAGATGTAATTCTTATAGATTGTTTAACCATGTTCACTACCAATCACATGATGGCTTATGGCTCCATTCGTGGTCAAGAAGATGCTAATAGATTAGAACAGACAATACTTTCAGAATTAGACACTTTATTAGACTCGATACAATCATGTGAAGGTAAAACAGTTATATTTGTGACCAATGAAATTGGGTTAGGTATTGTGCCGGATAATAAACTGGCTAGATATTTTAGAGATATTGCTGGTCGTGTGAATCGAGCAGTAGCTTCTGTTGCAGATAAACTCTATTTAACAATTAGTGGTGTTACCATTGAATTGAAATCACAGGAGGTTCATATAAATGGCTAAGAAAATCATGTTTCAAGGAACGAGTTCTAATGTAGGTAAAAGTATTCTTTGTACTGCATTATGCCGTATTTTTTATAGAAAAGGTTTTAAGACCGTTCCTTTTAAAGCACAAAATATGGCCCTCAATTCTTATGTGACAAAATGGGGCGATGAAATTGGCCGTGCTCAAGTCGCTCAAGCCGAAGCCGCTGGTATTGATCCAATTGTTCAAATGAATCCTGTGTTATTAAAACCTACAGGAAATCAATCGTCTCAAGTTGTATTGATGGGGAAACCTGTTGGCGTATATAGTGCCAAAGAATATCATACAAAATATTCACTAACCGCTTTAGATAAGGTTAAAGAATCTATTGATTTCTTAGACTCAAATTTTGATATGATGGTTATCGAAGGTGCCGGTAGTCCTGCAGAAGTTAACTTAAAAGCAAATGATATTGTAAATATGCGTATTGCCAAGATGACTCAAGCTCCAGTTTTTCTCATTGCAGATATTGACCGAGGTGGTGCTATTGCGTCCATTGTTGGTACCTTAGAATTATTAGAACCAGAAGAACGCGATCTTATTAAAGGTATCGTTATCAATAAATTCCGTGGTGATATCAAACTATTAGAACCAGCTCTTACATTTATTGAAGAAAAAACAGGTAAAAAAGTGGTAGGTGTTATTCCTGCCATTGAGAACCTCGATATTGATGAAGAAGATTCTGTTGCATTAGAGAACAAACGCAATAGTGGTACTAAAGATATTCAGGTCGTAGTTATGCAAACACCTAAAATCTCTAATTTTACAGACTTTGATGCACTTAATTATGAGCCAGATGTATCTGTCCGTTTTGTAGGCCCTGGAGATGTTATCGGTACGCCAGATTTAATTATATTACCTGGTTCTAAAAATACATTGGCTGACTTAACATATTTACGTGATACAGGCTTTGCTGATGAAATCAAAAAATTGGCTGCTCAAGGTACACCTATTATCGGTGTTTGTGGCGGTAACCAAATGTTAGGTAAAACTATTTATGATCCGCATCATATGGAAGGTGATATCGAGGAAATTGAAGGACTTGGCCTTGTTGAATCCTCCACGACTATGAAGGCTCAAAAAACTACCCATCAAGTACAATTCAATGTATCTAATTTACAGTTTTTAAATGGTACTTTCAGGGGTGAAAAATTAGTAGGCTATGAAATTCATATGGGGGATACTACGCCACTAGCAGATTCGGTGTCTCGTTGCTTTACAATTACAAGTCGCAGTGAAGAGGCTGTCAATGTTATTGATGGTTTTATTGATGGTAATCATCAAGTAATGGGTACATATATTCACGGTGTATTTGATAATGACGAGTTTAGACGTTTTATTATCAATCAATTACGTGAACGCAAGGGATTACAACCATTAGATGTAGTATTCCATTATTTTGACCATAAAAATGCGGCATATAATCGCTTAGCTGATATTGTGGAGGAACATCTAGATATGGATTATATTATGTCTACCTTGGGATAGTAGAGGAGATATATGGAACATTTAGCAATTTTTCACTGGTTTTCAAAGTATAACTTTGTGTGCATACCAGTTTTAGCATTTTTATTGGATTTAATTATTGGAGATCCCAATAGTAAATATCATCCAGTGGCCATTATTGGACGTATAATATCTTTTTTTGAAGCCGTTCTTTATAAAGACACTGATAATGATACGAAGAAATTGTGGTACGGTGGTATTGCAGTAGGTTTAATTCTTATATCGGTATATATCATAGTATCTTTATTGTTATGGCTAGGTGGAGTAGTAGACGAATGGGTATACTATGCTTTCGAAGTAGTGATCCTCTACATTGCCATTTCTCCACGTTCATTGGCTGGCGCAGGTTTTACCATTAGTCAGTTAATAAAACAAGGTAATATTGTAGATGCTCGCAAACGTTTATCATGGATTGTGGGACGAGATACGGAAGACTTAGATGAAAGCGAAATCACTCGGGCTACAGTAGAAACGATTGCGGAAAATACGGTAGATGGTATTATTGCACCTTTTTTCTTTTTTATTATCGGTGGCCCTATGGGGGCTATTCTTTATAGAACTGCTAATACTATGGATTCTATGTTAGGCTATAAGAATCAAAAGTACTTGTACTTTGGTCGCGTAGCTGCACGCTTTGATGACATATTAAATTGGATTCCTGCCCGAATTACCTTTGTATTATTTGTAATTTCTGCATTCTTTTTACGCTTTGATGCTAAAAAGGCAATAGAAATCGGTTTACGTGATGCAAAAAAACATCCTAGTCCTAATGGGGGGTATGCAGAAGCACCTGTGGCAGGGGCCTTACATATCCGTTTAGGTGGTTACAATCAGTATTTCAAAAAAATGACCTTCCGTGAATATATGGGGGATCCTATTGAAAAGCTAAACCGTAACCATATTACTCGAACAATTTATATGATGTATGTTACGACTATACTAATGGTTATCATTAGTACAGTCATTACCTATGGGATGAATGTATAATGACACCTTTTTTTATAGCACTACAATTTTTAACGCGTTTAAAAATTGTAAATCAAACTGAATGGTCTGTAGAGGACTTTGGTAAATCTGTTGTAGCCTTTCCTTATGTGGGCCTTATTATTGGTCTCATATTAGCTATATTATATGGCGTATTATCGCCATTTATTCCGATTATGCCATTGATGTTAATTATCGTTGTGGCTGAGTTTTTAATAACTGGTGGCCTTCATGCTGATGGTTTGATGGATACAAGCGATGGTTTGTTTTCCGGCCGTGAAAGAGAACGTAAACTAGAAATCATGAAAGATAGTCGTATAGGCTCCTTTGGAGTTGTTGCTTTTGTATTTGTTACACTTTTGAAATGGCAATTATTAGCTTCGATTCCATCGGCTGAATTTATACCTATGGCACTCATTATGATGCCTTTAATGAGCCGTTGGTCTATGGTTTTTAGTATTCGATCCTATCCATATGCTAGAGAACAGGGGATGGGGGCAGCATTTGCTAATTTAGCACCTAAACATGTTATTACTTATAACACCATATCTACGTTCTTTATGCCTATTCTATTACTATTAATCGGTTTAGTATTATATACACTTTTATATGGTGCTTATGCAATTTTATCAGCACCTGATGTAGGATATTTGGTAGGATTAGGTGTGTTAGTATATGCTACTATAGGTATTTTCCAAATCAATATTGTTAGCATGATTATTACGTATATTATTAACCGATTATTAAACCGCTATATTGTAAAAGCGTTAGGTGGCACTACTGGTGATACATATGGATTTGTTGTGGAAGTAACTGAAGTATTATTGATACTGGTATATAGCATAATTTTATCTATACTATCAGCTACGGTAGTTAATAATCCAACTATGTTCTAACTCTAAATTTTTGATTTTCAAAGTTTTAATATTTTTAGAACGTATACTTTATTTGATGTGAAAGGAGTTTAATGTGACCTATTATGTAAGAGCCCCAGGTACATGTGGGGAATTTCTACAAGGTTCTATTGATGGTCAGTCATTTTTAGTGACATGTCCAATTAATCGATACTCCTACGCATTGAGTAATGTAATACAACCTTTTTCTAAAGAATTTTGTGCACTTCAACCAAAATCGGCACAAGCTCGTAAATTAGTACAAGAGTTGGTCCAAGAAAAAAAGAAAAATCAAATTTGCCCGCCTGTGTATGTAAGATCCGATATTCTACAAGGAAAAGGCATGGCTTCAAGTTCGGCAGATATTTCTGTAACAGCTATGGCTACAGCTTTGGCCATGGACTATGATTTATCATTAAAAGAACTTGAGCAAATTTGTCTATCTGTAGAGCCTACAGATGCCTCTTTTTATCAAGGTGTAACTCAGTTTGATTATATTAAAGGGACTATCTCTAAGCCATTAGGTATGTGCCCACCTTTAAAAATCCTCGTTTTTGACGAAGGCGGTAGCATTGATACAGTTAGCTTTAATAAACAAGCAGATTTACAAAATAAAATTTTAGAAAAAGAATCTATTATACAAGAATCCTTTGATTTGTTTAAACAGGGGCTTACAACGCATGATATAAAGCTTATTGGCCAAGCTGCTACATTGAGTGCCTTTGGCAATCAGCGTATTTTATATAAACCTAATTTATATGACTTTCACGATGTAGGTAATTCTTATAATAGTGTAGGAACAATCATCGCTCATAGCGGAACCATTATGGGACTATTATTCCCCGTTGATTATGGTCGTATTAATGATTGTAAGAATGAGATTTTGCGTAAGTTGCCACAATTAACCTATGTAGATACGGTTGAAACTACGAATGAAGGATTAACTTATATCAAACGATAAAGTATTTCATAGAAAGAGAATAGTATGTCTAAAATACATGGGGGCAATATCTTTCAGTTTGCCCATGAACAACGAATTGAACCATATGAGGTTATTGACTTTAGTGCTAATATCAATCCACTAGGCCCTAGCCAACGTGGCTTATCTGCATTAGAACCTCAATTGCGATATATATCACATTATCCGGATGCTACAAATGATGATATATTAAATGCCATTGCTGATATCTATGGTATGAATAAAAATCAAATTGTAGTTGGCAATGGAGCGGCAGAGCTATTATATGCAATTTGTCGGTTACCTGGCTATACGGGCGCTTTTGTTCCCGCACCAGGTTTTTCTGAATATAAAGCTGCTTTAGAAGCAAGTAGAATTCCAGTACGCGATATTTATTATAGACCACGGGAAGATGAACATGGAAAACCTTATTTTGAGGTTCCTTATTTAGCATTAGAAACTTTTGCAGCCGAGTTAAAAGGGCAAGATGGTCGTATTATTGTATTTCTAGGTAATCCCAATAATCCAGATGGTACGTTACTTGATAAGAACCATATTCGTACTATTGCAAGCATGCTGAAAGATGCTAATAGTTTACTTGTTATAGATGAGTCCTTTATCGATTTTGTTGGTAACGACACATTACAAGATAATGAATACTCCATGCGCTCCCTAGTTAACGAGTTTGATAATATTATCGTGGTTCATTCTTTTACAAAATTCTATGCCGTGCCAGGGCTACGAATTGGTGCTGCTTTCAGCAATCCTCTTATCATTGAGCAACTAAATAGTTTTATTCCAACTTGGTCTGTTAACACATTAGCTCAATCCTATACAGAGGCGGCTTTGAATGATGTAGAGTATGTGAAACGAACAAAACAAGTATTACATGAAGAGCAACTTTTTATGTATAACTCATTAGATACTATAAATGGTATTACTGTATATCCGCCTTCAGCTAATTTTATATTGTTCCACATTGAACAAGAAGGAATAACAGCAGAGTCGATTAATGAAGCGCTTAAAAAATATAATATGATTGTTCGCAACTGTGATTCTTATATGGGATTAAATAATCAATGGGTTCGCGTTGCAATAAAAGATCATGATACTAATGTTAAGTTAGTAGAAAAATTAACAGATATTTTGAAAGTATAGGAAGACTATGAAAACATTGTATATTGTGCGCCATGGTGAAACTGATTGGAACAAAATGGGAAAATACCAAGGCATCACAGATGTTCCACTTAATGAAAATGGTTTAAATCAAGCAAAGGCATGTGGTCAGGCTCTTAAAGATGTTAAATTTGATCGCATATTATCTAGTGATTTGAGTCGTGCTTTAGTTACAGCTGAAGTCATTCGCGGTGAACGTACTACTCCTATTACAGTAGATAAACGCTTACGAGAACTTAATTTTGGTGATTGGGAAGCTATGTTATTTTCAGATATCGAAGATCGTTGGCCTGGTTTGATAGATGAAATGTATTTGCGACCACATCTAGTTAAGGTTCCTAATGGTGAAAGCTTTAAGAATTTACAAGACCGTGCATGGGCAGGTCTAGAGGAATTCATCAATGTTAATAATGAGGAGGAAACACTTCTCATTGCTTGTCATGGTGGAACTATACGAACATTATTGTGTAAATTATTAGATATTTCCATTAGTCATTGTTGGAATTTTAGTCAAGGTAATACAGCAATAAATCGTATATTCTATAATGGCATGGGAGAATTTGATCATAATATTTTAAACTTGCTCAATGATACAGCACACGTAGATGTATTACAAGGTCATGCATAATGCGACTAGATAAATTATTAGCCAATAAAGCTTATGGTAGTCGAAAAGAAGTCCATCAAATCATAAAAGATAGAAGGGTTACCATCAATGGTAGTATAACAACGAAAAAAGATACTCATATTGATATTGATGTTGATATAGTTGCTGTTGATGGTAAGATTGTTAGTACTACTCAACTATATTATGTAAAATTTCATAAGCCAAAGGGCTATGTTACCGCCGTAGAAGATTCTAGTCACCCTGTTGTTATGGATTTACTCCCTCCAGAATTCATAAAAATGGGAGTAGTTCCAGTAGGCAGATTAGATAAGGATACAGAAGGACTTTTACTATTAACTAATGATGGTGTGTGGGGACATTCTATCATCAATGGTAATAAACATGTGCCTAAGGTTTATTACGTAGAATTTGAAGGAACGCTATCTGATGAAGGTATACAACGTATTAAAGAGGGAATTCTTCTTGGAGATGGTACGCAATGTAAACCGGCAGAAATTGAATTTGTATCGTTACATTCAGTACATGTAACAATTGAAGAAGGTAAGTATCATCAAGTTAAGCGCATGATTGGTGCTGCAGGTGGTACTGTAACATATTTGAAACGTCTTACGATTGGTCATATTGATTTAAGTGGCATTGAAGAGGTTGGTTCTGCAATGGAATTGACCGTTGAACAGATAGAGGGCTTTAAAAAATAGCATAAAATTCTATTCAATATAGGTATTTTATGGTAAGATTAATTGTACTTTATAGACTAGGAGCAAGATTATGAATGGATTAAATCTGCTACAACAGTATATTAAAGAGCAAGAATTAACAGGCGTCATTTTAATAAGCCCTATAAATCTACATTATTTTGCAGGCTTTACTGGTACTACAGGCTTTGCTATCATTACTCAAGATAAAGCCTTTATGATTACTGATTTCAGATATACTGAACAAGCAACAAAACAATGTGAAGGGTACACAGTTATTCAATATGAAACAACTGTTATGGATACTCTTGTAGATATATTCAATGAACATCATATTCACGAAGGTTTATTCGGTATAGAAGGCAAACAAATGCCTGTGGATACGTATGAAACTTTATGTGATACATTAGATGAACGCTTTAATTTTACATCTATCAATTTTGCAAAACTACGTGCGGTTAAGCGTGAAGACGAATTAGACTTATTGCGTAAAGCCGCTAAAATTGGTGATGATGCTTTTGCTGCCTTGCTACCACAACTAAAGGTAGAGATGACAGAAAACGAAGCGCGCATTATATTAGAATCAGAAATGTTAAAACGTGGATCAGAGGAACCTTCCTTTGCAACCATTGTTGC
This sequence comes from Veillonella parvula, assembly GCF_902810435.1. GTDB lineage: Bacteria > Bacillota > Negativicutes > Veillonellales > Veillonellaceae > Veillonella. The sequence goes on along the minus strand of NZ_LR778174.1, from coordinate 1,135,647 downwards.
TTCTGGTAATCGTTCTAGTATGCCTCATGGTGTAGCCAGTGATAAGGTCATTGAAGCAGGTGATTTTGTTACCTTTGACTTTGGTGCAGTATATAAGGGTTATCATTCTGATATGACTAGAACTATTGTAATGGGGCCTGCCTCTGAATTACAAAAGAAGCTGTATGGTATAGTTTTAGAAGCACAAAAACGTGGCGTAGCTGCAGTTCGGGCTGGTATTACTGGTAAAGAACTTGATGCAGTTTGTCGTGATTATATTAAAGAACATGGATATACCAAGGAATTTAATCATGGTACTGGGCATGGCGTAGGTCTTGAGATTCACGAAGAACCAGTAGCCAATACTAAATCCGATACGGTATTTACAGAAAATATGATCATTACGGTAGAACCTGGCATTTATATAACAGGTACTATCGGATTGAGAATAGAGGATAGTGTCATCGTCAAATCTGACGGCTATGAGGTGTTGACACATAGTCCAAAAGAGTTAATTGAAATAGGTATTTAGAAGGAGAAGAGTTAGATGATTTCCAGTAATGATTTTCGTCCAGGTGTAACCGTTGAAATTGACGGTAATGTATGGCAAGTAGTTGATTTTCAACACGTTAAACCAGGTAAAGGTGCTGCATTCGTACGTACTAAAATGAAAAACTTGCAAACTGGTTCTGTAGTTGAGCGTACATTTAATGCAGGTGAAAAAGTGCCTAAAGCACATGTTGATCGTCGTCGTATGCAATACTTATATGAATCTGATGGCTCTTATACATTCATGGATAACGAAACTTATGATCAAGTTGAACTTACCCTTGAACAATTAGGTGATGCTAAAAACTTCCTTCTTGAAAATATGGAAGTATCCATCATGTTCTTCCAAGGTATCGTAATCGGTATCGATTTACCTGTAGCTGTTGAACTTCGCGTAGTTGAAACAGATCCTGGTATCCGTGGCGATACTGCAACTGGTGGTAATAAACCAGCCGTATTAGAAACAGGCTACACTGTAAAAGTACCTCTCTTCATTGAAGTAGATGATGTACTTCGTATTGATACTCGTACAGGACAATACATCGAACGTGCCTAATACTCATTGATATGTATTGGGGCAAGATCTTTTCAAGGAATCTTATTCCCCATATATCGTAACATTTGCACTGTAAGCACTTGTCGTCTATGTAATTATATATAGGGACAGGTGCTTTTTTTGAAAGAGGCCAGTATGACCAAGAAAAATACTGAACTAGAGTCGGGTAAGATTAAGATTAATGATGATGTATATGCTACAATTGTAACAATGACAGCGCTTGACACAAAGGGAATTCATCATATGAGTTCCACCTTTAATGATGGCGTTAACACTTTTTTTAGACGTAAATCCGATCATGAAGGTGTTAAGATATCCTTTAACGATGAAGGAGCAATATCAGTTACGCTATATGTGTGCATTCAGTATGGATATCGTATTCCTGATGTTGTTTTACGTCTACAAGAGCGCATTAAAACTGCTTTAGTCTCTTATACAGAAATTGAGGTTCAAACTATTGATGTAGTTGTACAAGACATTATTTTTGATGATTTAGTAACACCTCAACAGCCATAGGAGGTATCTCTATGAGTTCAGATAATCAATTAAATTATGGTTTAGACACGGATACCATTGATATTGCAGATTCTGTCATCATTGATGTAGCAACAAAAACTTTAGGAACCATTCCTGGTATTCATTCTTTAAGCCCACGCTTTTACGATGAGTTGGTAGAGGGTATTACCCATGCTTTTGGTCAGCGTAGCTTACCTGGTATCAATGTAAAGCATCGTAAAGGTTTTATTGAAATTAACATTTATATTAAAGCATTGTATGGATATAATCTCATTGAATTATCGAAACAATTGCAATTAGAAATCAAACAAACCTTAAAAAATATGCTAGATCTTGATCATATTAAGGTTGATGTGCATATTGAAGGTATTGTAAAAGAAAAGGAGCCAGTTTTACATGGTAACTAAGCGAAATCGGCGAGAGGCTCGTCAATACGCATTCCAAATGTTATATGCCAATGAATTTCATACTAATCAAAATGATGTTCAATTTCCCGAAGGAAACATTCATAAAGCAATGGATAAGGCATATGCAAATAGTATTATAGAGGGTGTACTATCAAATGTTGAAGCAATTGATGCTACATTACAGCCATTCTGTAAATCTCGTAAAGTAGCAAATTTAGATAAGGTGGATCGTTCTATCTTACGTATTGCTGTTTGGGAAATGACCAATAAAGTGGAACCTTTAGAGCCATCTATTGCTATTAATGAAGCCATTCAATTAGCTAAAGAGTTTGGCTCTGATGCATCTTATAAATTAATTAATGCAATCTTAGACGCATATAATAAGAGTAAATAATGAAACGATATTACTTAGGCATTGATACGAGTTGTTACACTACAAGTTGTGCCATTGTAGATAGCGACTTTCACATAGTAGGGGAAACACGTAAAATCTTAGAGGTAAAACTGGGTGAGCGAGGACTACAACAATCAAATATGGTCTTTCAGCATACAAAGGTATTGCCTAAGTTAATGTCAGAGTTGCCTCAGGTACCAATTAGCGGTATAGGTGTTAGTGGCTTTCCGCGCCGTGAAGAACGATCTTATATGCCTGCCTTTATGGTTGGGTTAGGACAGGGGCAAACCTTGAGTCATCTTATGAATGTGCCTTTACATATTTTTGCACATCAAGAGAATCATATATTAGCAGCTTTGAGGGATTTAAAAAATATTCCTAATGAGCCATTTTTGGCATTACATCTATCAGGTGGCACGACAGAACTAGTATATTGCCATTATCAAGGAAACGGTATTTTTGAATCTCACATCGTTGGTGGTTCTAAAGATTTACAAGGGGGGCAATATGTTGATCGCATAGGTGTCGCGTTGGGTTTACCATTTCCTGCAGGTAAACATTTAGAGGCATTAGCATTACAAACTACAGAATATGAACCATTGCCATCATCTGTAAAAAACGGATGGATTAGCTTTGCCGGTCCTTGTAGTGCTGCTATGCGGCGTATAAATAACGCTATGAGTGATATAGATAAATCTAAGTTAGCTAGAGCTGTTTTTACTTCCATTGGAAATGCTCTAGAAAAAATGATTACTTATCATACTAAAGAGAAATCTGTTCGTGTACTCATTGCTGTAGGTGGTGTGATGAGCAATAGTTTACTTCGTAAGCGGATGGAAACCTATTGTAAACGAAATCATCTCCAATTACATGTAGCACAGCCACAATTCTCTGTTGATAATGCCACAGGTAATGCTTTTGGTGCTGCTTATTTACAAAAATCTAGAGGATAATCGTGAATGTATTAACCATTACACAATTAAACAATCTCATAAAACGTACCTTAGATCGTGAATATCTATTAAAGAATGTATATGTAAGTGGTACCATTATTAATGCAAAACGTCATAGTAGTGGTCACATGTATTTTTCTTTAAAAGATGAGGAATCTGCTATTGATGTGACAATGTGGTCTAGTACAGTCATGCAAAAGGGACTAGCTAATGCCATTCAAAATGGTTTATTAGTAACTGTAAAAGCATCTGTTAACTTTTACAATAAAATGGGCCGTTTAAATCTCATTGCATCAGATATGCAAATAGGTGCTAAAAGTCCGTTGCAGCTTGAATTTGATGCTTTAAAACGAGAGTTAACTGCTTTGGGGTACTTTGATGATAGCCATAAAGTAGGTTTACCCTATATGGCGAGTTGCATTGGTATTGTTACATCCCAATCTGGTGCTGTATTACATGATATTCTACATGTTGGTAAACAACGCAATCCACTAGTTCAATTTAAATTGTTTTCCGTTCCTGTACAAGGTAGTACCGCAGGCCCAATTATAGCAAAAGGAATTGCTACGGCAGATGCTGATCCAGATATTGATGTTATCATCGTTGGTCGTGGCGGTGGATCTATGGAGGACTTGTGGTGTTTCAATGATAGAGTTGTTGTAGAGGCAATTTATAATGCTCATACACCGATTATTTCGGCGGTAGGTCATGAAACAGATTACACCTTATGTGATTATGTAGCTGATGTACGTGGTGCTACGCCTAGCCATGCTGCAGAAATGGCAGTACTTCCAATTACTACATTACAAGATCAGCTGATAGAAAAAGAAGAGTATTTACACGAATATATACGCTATACACTACAACAAAAACGTACAGATTTAACATTGCTCTTTAATCGAAAACTTGGCATTCCAGCTCTGCAATTTTTACATAAGCAAAAATCACACTTACAAGAGCTTTCACAAACTCTAACTAATGCAACTAAAGAACGATGTAATGCAGAGAGACATAACTTAGCATTATTGGCACAACAGTTAGAGTCACTAAATCCATTACAAATGATGATTAAAGGTTTTGCAAAGGTTGAGCATGATAACAAACCTATTACATCGGTTGCCCAATTACAACCAAATGACGATATACGAGTTACACTAGCTGATGGTTATATTACTGCTACGGTAAAGGAGGCGCACAAGGATGGCCACATCACTAAAAAGTTATGAGAAAAAATATAAGGCCTTAGAAGATATTGTTAAGCAATTAGATGATGGGGATATGACCATTTCTGAGCTTTTATCACAATATAAAAAGGGCTTAACTTTGGTAAAAGAATGTGCTGAAATGCTCGATTCTGTTGAAGATGAAGTACAACAAATTATCGAAGAAGTCCGCATCAGCGAATAAGGAGATTCTATGTTCAAAGATTATTTAGCATCTAGCAAACAAAATATTGAACAATGGTTAGGCGAAGTACTTAATAGCCCAAATCAAGAATTTGAACAACTTTATGAATCTATGAATTACAGTTTAATGCAAGGTGGCAAACGAATACGACCTATTTTAACTAAGGCTGTGTTGGAAATGCTTCATAAAGAGCCAGCTGATTATAAGGAATTTCTATGTGCTATGGAGTGTATCCATACGTATTCATTAGTTCATGATGATTTACCAGCTATGGATAATGATGATTATCGCAGAGGTAATTTGACCAATCACAAAGTATACGGTGAGGGACTTGCTATTTTAGCCGGTGATGGGTTATTAACATATGCCTTTCAATTGATGACTTCAAATACAGTTGCTAGTGCACAGCAAAAACTAGATGCTATACAATGTGTTGCTACTGCTGCTGGTCCAGAAGGTATGGTTGGGGGACAAGCCTTTGATTTGCTCAGTGAAGATAAACATATTCCTTTAGAAGAATTAAAGGTTTTACATACTGGTAAAACAGGTGCACTATTTAACGCTTCTGTAGAATTAGGTCTTATTCTTGGAAGTGCTAATAATACTACGCGAACAGCCCTTATGGAATATTCTAATTGCCTGGGATTATTATTCCAAATTACTGATGATATTTTAGATGTAACCGGTACTATTGAAGAATTAGGGAAAACACCCGGTAGTGATATTCGCCAACATAAATCTACCTATGTATCTTTACTAGGTTTAGAGCAAGCAAAACATCAATCCTACTTAGTAGGTAGCCAAGCTCATGATGCGTTAAATTTGGTTTCTTATGATACAACTATACTATCAGCATTAATTGATTATCTTTTAGAACGTACGAATTAATGGGTATTACCTGTAGAAGGTATAAACAATGATTGATATATTACCACAAATAGCACATAATTATATCGCACAAGCTGCATTTTGGGGCTGGTTTACGGCTCAAGCTATCAAATTTGTATGGCAACTCTTAAAACATGGTAAATTCCGTCCAGAACGCCTTGTTGGATCTGGTGGTTTTCCAAGTTCACATACATCATTTGTAATTGCTACAACAACAGCGATTTACCTTAAAAATGGTGTAACGGATCTATTTATATTATCCTTAGTATTTTCAATTATTGTTATGTATGATGCGTCTGGTGTACGATTAGAGGCAGGACGACAAGCTCAAATACTTAATCAAATTGTAGATTATTTTACAAAAAAAAATATACCTGTTGTCATTACACGTAAAGAAGCATTAAAAGAGTTGTTGGGACATACACCTATCGAAGTATTTGGTGGTTTAATTCTCGGTATTCTCGTGGCCTTTATTCAGTTTTATTGTATTTATCATGGTGTAATATGAACAATAAAGAACGATTAGATATACTCCTCGTTAATCGAGGCCTTTTTGAAAGTAGAGAAAAAGCAAAAGCAGCTATTATGGCGGGCCTTATATTTATGGATACTACGCGCATAGATAAAGCAGGCACCAAGATTCCTGCGGATGCTAATATTATTGTAAAAGGCAATACCCTACCTTATGTAAGCCGTGGAGGACTTAAATTAGAAAAGGCTATTCAAACTTACCCTATCGATTTACATGGGGCTGTGATGATTGATATAGGAGCTAGTACAGGTGGTTTTTCAGATTGCGCATTACAAAACGGTGCGTCTAAGGTTTTTGCCATCGATGTAGGATATAATCAATTAGCTTGGAAATTACGCCAAGATTCACGTGTAATTAATATGGAGAAACAAAATATCCGTACTGTTACTGCTGAACAAATAGGTGAACTTGTTGATTTTATTTCTATTGATGTAGCATTTATTTCTTTAGACAAAGTTTTACCAGTAGCTACTAATTTATTAAAAGATACGGGCTCACTTGTGGCCTTAATAAAACCACAATTTGAGGCTGGTAAAGAAAATGTTGGTAAGGGCGGTATAGTGCGAGATAGTGAAATCCATAAAGAAGTTTTACATCGTATTTTACACGTTGCGTATGATTGTGGATTGTATACACATGGCTTAACTTTCTCACCAATTAAAGGTATGGAAGGTAATATAGAGTTTTTAGGTTATTTTAAAAAGTACGAAGAAGGGGCCTTAACCATTGATGATACTTTGATTGATACAGTGGTTGCAGAAGCCCATTCATTATAGGAGATTACTATGCGTATCGGATTCTTTCCCAATATGGGGAAAAGCAATATTATGGCAGTTCTAAAAATGGCTGCACATATTTGTAAAGATGAAGGTATCGAAGTATTTTTGCCAGATGATCTCGAATCAGATGCACCTGCACGAGTACTTAAGATTCCTGAAACTCATATTTTAAGTCGCCCAGAAATCTTTAAACAAATCGATATTGCCTTTAGTTTTGGTGGTGATGGTACCATCATCCATCTTGCAAGACAAATTTATCCATATAATGTACCTGTTTGTGGTATTAATCTTGGCGAACTAGGTTTTTTAAATCAAATTGAAATTCATCAAATGCAAAGTCATATTAAACGTATTGCTAATGGTGATTATAATATTGAAAAGCGTGGACATTTATATGCTTATATAGAACGTCATGAGGGTAAAGAGGAAGAACTTGTTCCTATCATTAACGAAATTGTTATCACTCGTGCTGAGCCTGCTAAAATGGCTCGAATTAATATGTCCATAAATAATCAACACACGCAAATGTATCCATCGGATGGTTTAATTATTTCCTCTGCTACAGGTTCTACCGGCTATAATCTATCGGCTGGTGGTCCAATCATGAAACCAGATAATCGATCTATCATTGTCACCCCAGTAGCACCACATTTAATTCAAGGTGTAAGCCTTGTTTTAGAGGAACATGATACGATTCAAATTACAATGCCGGAAAGAGAACCACAATTACATATTTGTATTGATGGTACATTTGACTATACTTTTACAAATAAAGAAACCTTACATATAAGCTCTAACCCTGTATATTGTTTATTTGTACGATACAAGGATCAATGTTTCTTTGGTACACTATTTAAAAAGTTAGCATCTCGTCGAGATGAATTATTATAACCAAATCTCAAGTGGGGTGGTTTTGTGATTAACATTAACAATGCTGTTCAATTCCAACATTTAATCTGGGATAGATGTATGGAAAATGCCAAAGTGGTAGTAGATGCTACATGTGGTAATGGCCATGATCTTTTATACCTTTCTAAACGGGCACAAAAGGCATGCCATCTATATGGAATTGATATTCAAATGAAAGCTATTAAAACTAGCAAGGAGCTTTTACAATCAAATGATATTGCGCCAGAAGTGAGTTTAACGTTTATTCATGACTCTCATGATTTGGCAGTAGCTCATCAATTAAAGGATGAAGTTATTGATTTAATGATTTTTAATCTAGGATATTTACCTGGAGGAGATCACCAAGTTGTAACAAAACCGCATCAAACCATTGATGCCATAAATGAAGGTTTACACAAACTTTCCAAGTCTGGAGTTATTACAATAGTTGCTTACCCTGGAACAACAGAGGGATTTGAAGAAATGCAGTCTCTTAAATCGTATTTATCAGATTTAGATCAGAAAATATATAATGTATGCCATTGGCATCCGATGAACCAAATACATAATCCACCTGAGTTATTTATATTGCAAAAACGATAAAACGAAATATATCTTTATTCATTATGAATAAAACTCATACTCAGTTAGTAAACCCCCCTTTATAGGGGATTTTAATTATACATGTATATTTTTCTATTTTTAAATTATTAATTCCCTATAAATAGATGAACCTTATGAGCTATGAATTTGTACGTTATCAATATATAGAATATTAACAATATTTTAAATATTAATATAATATGCATAAGACGTATAATATATGCGATTTATACCATATATTAATTATGAATATATGGTATAATATTATCAGAAAGATACTATTCTCTTTTATGTGCAAGGTTTAAAAAAGGGAGTTCAAAATGAAACGCTATCGCTATAACAAAATTAAAGAGATCGTGCAGTCCAAGGCGATTGAAACACAAGAGGAATTAGCTGCGGCTTTACTAGAAGAAGGTATTGAAGTTACACAAGCTACAGTTTCTCGTGATATTAAGGAATTAATGTTAATCAAAATTCCTACAGGCGATGGACATTATCGTTATGCATTATCTCCAGAGGAAAATGTAGTTTTATCTCGTAGTCGTATTAACCGACTATTCCAAGATTCTTTGATTAAAGTTGATCACAGTTTAAACCAAGTTGTATTACATACAATCCCTGGTTCTGCTCAATCTGTAGCATTTTCTATCGACCATGCAAAATGGACTGAAATTATTGGTACATTAGCAGGGGACGATACTATTTTGTTAATTGCAAAATCCGAAGCTGAAGTTCCAGCAATTTTAGCGAAAATTCAAGATTTAATGAAGGACTAATAATATGTTAACGCAAATGAGCATTCGCAACTTTGCGTTGATTGAGCAAATGAATATTTCATTTAATGATGGCATTACTATCTTTACCGGCGAAACTGGGGCAGGGAAATCCATTCTTATGGATGCCTTTAGTATCCTATTAGGAGAACGCGCAAGTAGCGAGTTTATTCGTCACGGTAAAGATAGTTTTGTTATTGATGGAATATTTGATATTGCTAATCACCAAAGTATTCAAGACCTATTAGAGTCTAAAAATATCATGATAGAAGAAGGCCAGTTAATTCTATCAAGATCCTTTAACCGTAATGGCAAATCTAGTATATTGGCTAATGATCAACCAATACCTTTAAAAGCTTTAAAGGAGATTGGTCAATACTTAGCAGATATTCACGGACAATATAGCAACCAACGTTTACTAGACGCTGATACACATCATGAATATTTAGATACTTTTAATAAAGAAGGAAAGGAAGCCTATAAAGCTTATACTGATGCGTATAAAATTTATAAGCAAGCAAAACAAGATGTAGATCATTTACAAGAAAATATGTCTGAGCGAGCCCGGGAGCTTGATATGCTTAGATACCAAATCGATGAAATTGAAGATGCTGGTCTGAGTGTTGGTGAAGATGTAACTATTGCAGAAGAACTTAAGCGTCTTGACAGTTTTGAACATATCGATAAGGTTTTAGGTTCTTGTTATGATGCCTTTTATAATGGACGTCAACCATTACTTGATACGATTAACTCGATTAAGGTAGAGGTTAATGATCTAGTAAAATATGACAGCGAGTTAAAAGAAGTCTCAGAAATGGTGGACTCTGCTTATTTCCAACTAGAAGAAGCTGCACAATCTTTAGATCGTTACAGGGATACTATCAGCTACGATGAAGAGCGTTATAAATATTGCCAAGACAGAGATACCACAATTTATAGCTTAAAGAAAAAATATGGTGAAACCGTAGAAGATATTCTAGCATACGAAGAAAAGGCGCAATCTCGTTTAGAAGAACTAGAAGACCTTGTATTTGCTCAAGATGAATTAGAAACTCGTCTTGAAGAAGCAAAAAAGGTAGCAGAAGAAGCGTTAACAGTTTTACACGAGGTACGTCAAAAAAATGCAAAAGATATTGCTACGGCCTTACATCAAGAATTAGTGGATCTAGGGATGCCCAAAGGGGATATTCAATTTCATATTGAAGAGGGGACTGAGTTATCCTCATTAGGTGCAAAGTCTATTGAAATGCTATTCTCTGCGAATAAAGGGGAACAGTTATTACCTCTACATAAAGTAGCATCTGGCGGTGAGTTAGCTCGCATTGCATTAGCCTTTAAATCAGTATTCCGTAGTGACGCTTTTAAAACGATGGTATTTGACGAAATTGACGTTGGTATCAGTGGTGATATAGCACTTAAGGTGGCAGAAAAAATACTTAATTTATCTAGAACAAATCAAGTATTTTGTATTACTCATTTGCCTCAAACTGCAAGTATTGCGAAACAACACTATCATCTATCTAAAATCGAGCAAGATGATCGTACAATCTCTACATTAGTAGTCTTAAATGAGGAAGAACGAGTAACTCAAATCGCGTCTATGATGTCTGGTAAGGAAATGTCTGCTACAGCACTTGCGGCGGCGAAAGAACTTATTGACCATTTTAATTGACTAAAATCGCATAATTACTTATACTAATAGTATTAAATGAATATGTTGATAGAGGTGCGAGTATTAAGAGTAATCATGAGGAGTAGGCATGCATTGATCCATGATAAAAGGGATGCTTGCCGAAGTTCGATGATTGCGACTCATCGTTCTGGTTGTCTATTTAATAGATAGACAACTGTCATCAATCTTGTATTGGTGGAGTGCTATCATTGAGCTTTTCGTAAGAGTATATATAGTTATATAATCTATAAGGCCAGTGGATGCATCCACTGGCTTTTTTGGAGGTATATATGATTCGAGTAATGGTAAATGGCGCTGGCGGCAAAATGGGTCGTGAAGTGGTCAAAGCAGTACATAACGATCCTGATTTAACATTAGTTGGTGGTATTGATCCGACTAAGGCAGGGGAAGATGTAGGCTCTGTAGCAGGAATCGAACAATTAGGTATCAAGATAAATGCCTCCATCGATGAGGTATTAGATACAAATAAACCTGCTGTGATTGTAGATTTCACTAATCCTGCAGTTATTTATGAAAACGCGAAGAAAATGTTATCTGCTGGTATTCATGTAGTCATCGGTACTACAGGATTGACCGCAGAACAACGTGATGAACTTGATACAATAGGTCGTTCCAATCAAGCGAATTGCTTAGTGGCGCCAAACTTTTCTCTTGGGGCGGTAATGATGATGAAAGTGTCTGCAGAGCTCGCTCCATATTTCCCTAATGTAGAAATTATAGAATTACATCATAATCACAAATACGATGCGCCTTCTGGCACAGCTATTTTAACAGCTAAATTGATTAACGATGCTAAACAAGCTGCTAAGGTAACTGCTGATGAGGATTTAACTCGTGAAAGCTTACCAGGTGCTCGTGGTGCTAAGGTTGACGATGTAACAATTCATAGTGTACGCCTTCCAGGTTATGTGGCTCATCAAGAAGTATTATTTGGTGGTTATGATGAAACATTAACCATACGTCATGATAGCTTAAGCCGTTTATCTTTTATGCCAGGCGTAGTATTAGCATGTAAAAAAATTAGTTCTAAAACTGGCTTAACATACGGTTTAGAACATTATTTATAATTTTTGTGCAAGGAGATGTATCAATGAAAAAACCTAATGTTGCTATTCTAGGTGCTACTGGTGCAGTAGGTGCTGAATTTATTACACTTATTGAAGAACGTAACTTTCCTTATGAAAACTTAAAACTATTAGCTTCCGCTCGTTCTGCAGGTACAGAACTTACTGTGAATGGTAAAACATATATTGTAGAAGAAGCAAAACCTGAATCTTTTGATAATATTGATATTGCGCTATTTGCAGGTGGCTCTATATCTAAAACATTAGCGCCTGAAGCCGCTAAACGCGGTGCTATTGTAATCGATAACTCTAGTGCATTCCGTATGGATCCTGAAGTTCCACTCGTAGTACCAGAAGTTAACCCAGAAGATATTTTGAAACATAAAGGTATCATTGCAAATCCTAACTGCTCTACAATTATCATGAGTTTAGGATTAAAACCTCTTCATGATCTCTCTCCAATTAAACGTGTAGTTGTAAGTACATACCAAGCTGTATCTGGGGCAGGTAAAGAAGGTATTGAAGAACTTGAAAATCAAGTAAAACAATATACTGCAGGCGAAGAAATGACAGCAAATCTGTTGCCAACTGGCTCTGCTCCTAAACACTATCCTGTAGCATTCAACTTATTGCCACAAATTGATGTGTTCTTAGAAAATGATTATACTAAAGAAGAAATGAAGATGGTTTACGAAACGCAAAAAATTCTTCATGACGAAACTATTCAAGTAGTTCCAACTACAGTTCGTGTTCCTGTATATCGCTCTCATTCTGAATCTGTCTTGGTAGAAACAGCAGAACCTGTATCTGTAGAGGCTTTCAAGGCGGCATGTGAAAAATTCCCTGGTTTACAAGTTAAAGATAATCCTGCTGAACAAATTTACCCTATGCCATTGTATACATCTAATCAAAACGACTGTGAAATAGGTCGTATTCGTAAAGACTTATACAATGACAACGGTATGAACTTCTGGATTGTAGGGGACCAAATTCGTAAAGGTGCAGCTCTTAATGCGTTGCAAATTGCTGAGTACTTGGTGGAAAAACAAGCATTTTAATCTATCAAGGGGAGGATATATATGAAAACCTTTGGTCGAGTGTTAACAGCTATGGTGACATCCTTTAATAGTGATGGATCTGTAAATATTGAAAATTGTATAGATATCGCCAATTATCTGTTAGATAATGGCTCTGATGGTCTTGTAGTTTGTGGTACAACGGGTGAAAACCCAACTATGTCTAGAGACGAAAAATTAGCTCTATTTAATGCGATTGCAAAAGAATGTGGACATAAAGGTTCGATTATTGCCAATGTAGGCAGTAACGATACAAAAGCTTCTGCAGACTTTGTAAAGGAAGTCTCTAAAATCGATGGTATCGATGGTTTGCTAGTTGTAGTACCTTATTACAATAAACCTAACCAACAAGGTCAATATTTGCATTTTAAAACTATTGCAGAAGCTACTACATTGCCAATTATGGTGTATAATGTACCAAGTCGTGTGGGGACAGGTATTTTCCCAACTACCTTAGTTCAACTACATAACGAATATCCACATATTTGTGCTATCAAAGAGGCAAGTGGTAATTTAATGATTGCTTCTGAAATTAAGCGCTTAATGCCTGGAGATGATTTCATGGTATATAGTGGGGACGATGGTCTTACATTACCGATGTTATCCGTTGGAGGATGTGGAGTCGTATCTGTAGTATCTCATGTAGCAGGCAAAGATATGAATGCTATGATTCAAGCTTATGAATCTGGTCATAACCACGAAGCGATTCGTATTCATCAAGCCTTATCAGAAATCATAAAAGCAATGTTCATCACCACAAATCCGATTCCTGTCAAATATGCAGCCCGTAAAATTGGCTTACCTGTGGGAAAATTTAATTTACCAATGTGTGAACCGACGGCTGATGAAGCAGCATATATTGATAAAGCATTAGCAGAATATCTAAAATAAAATATCAGTATAAAATAAAAACCAGTAACTACATTGTAGCTACTGGTTTTTATTTTATACTACAATCTTACTGTTATTTTTGATTAGAGTGACATTATTTGTATTATATTAATTGTATTTTAATGTAAAAATTTATAATTATGGTATAATTTCTCTGGAGATAGTATTTTTAACTATACTCTAGTCTACTGTTAATTCATGATAAACAGACAAATTGTGAAAGTTCGAACCGACCAATATGGCGGGTACATTTATAACACAAGGAGTTTAGCATGATACTAACAATGTTAAAAGGTAAGATTCACAGAGCTACTGTGACACAAGCAGAACTTGATTATGTAGGGAGCATTACGATTGATACTGATTTATTGAATGCATCCGGAATACGAGAATATGAACAAGTTCAAATTGTAAACATTAATAATGGAGCGCGTTTTAGTACATATACTATTGCCGGAGAAGCAGGTAGTGGTGTTATATGTTTAAATGGTGCTGCCGCACGACATGTACAAGTACATGATAAGATAATTATCATGTGTTATGCACAGCTTGATGAAAGCGAAGTTGAGAGCCATAATCCTCTCGTTGTATTTGTAGATAACAATAACAAGATAAGTCATATAAAAAACTATGAGAAACATGGTTTATTAGTTGATCAAAAATAATTGTCATTGATCGAATTACAGTAGACTGTATAGGAGACTATCTTCGTATTTACAATATAACGGAGGAATATAATGGAATTTATAACAATTATCGAAAATGTACGGAATACAGTAAATAGCTGGAGAAAAGAAGGTTACACAATTGGTTTTGTACCAACCATGGGATTCTTACATGAAGGACATGCTGCATTAATAGATCAAGCTAGAAAAAATAACGATAAGGTCATTGTCTCTATATTTGTAAATCCTATTCAATTTGGAGAAAATGAAGACTTAAGTACTTACCCTCGTGATATTAATAGCGATAAAAAGTTATGTGAATCACATGGTGTCGATCTTATTTTTGCTCCAAATCCGGAGGAAATGTACCAAGATAAAAAGGCATTTGTAAACATTGCGGATTTATCTGATACATTGTGTGGTATTCGCAGACCAATTCACTTTAAAGGCGTTTGCACTGTGGTGGCAAAATTCTTTAATATTACTCAACCAACAAATGCGTATTTTGGTGAAAAAGATGCACAGCAATTAGCCATTATACGTAAAATGGTCTTTGATTTAAATTTTCCTGTCAATATTATTGGTGTTCCCATTGTTCGTGAAAAAGATGGTTTAGCAAAATCTTCTCGTAATACATATTTGTCTAGTGAAGAACGGAAAGCTGCAACCATATTGTATAAAGCTATTCAATTGGGAAAACAAACTATACAATATGGTTGCCCTGCTAAATGTATCATTGATACTATGACAGACACTATACAAACCGAACCACTTGCTAAAATAGATTATATTTCAGTTGTTGATGCTAAGACTATGCAACCTGTACAAGAGGTTACTGCCCCAGTATTAGTGGCTATGGCTATATATATTGGTTCTACACGACTTATCGATAACTTCTCATACGATCCAAAATAAGGAGAGAAGTTATGAATCATTTACTTACACTCAACAACGTCCTTTCCAAATACTTAATTTTTATAATCCTAGGCTTTTCATGTATTGCCTATATAGTACCAGAATACTTTACTTGGGCAATCGCTTATACACCATTCTTACTTGGTATAGCCATGTTTGGCATGGGGCTTACTATTAAGTTTGAAAGCTTATGTAGTATTCTTAGACATCCAAAAGATATTTGTATTGGTGTACTTGCACAATATACAATAATGCCTCTATTAGCTTGGGGAATTTGCCATATATTTACCTTATCACCAGATATTGTTATTGGTGTAATATTAGTAGGTTGTTGTCCCGGTGGGACAGCCAGTAATGTTATAACCTATATTGCCAATGGTGATGTCCCTTTATCTGTAGGAATGACAATTACTTCAACATTAATAGCTCCCATAGTTACACCATTATTAATCTTATATATCGGTGGCGCATGGGTAGATGTTCAAGTACTACCTATGATGATCACTATGGTAAAAGTTATTATTGCGCCAATCTTATTGGGCGCAGTAATCCAATATGTATGTAAATCACATATCAATACTTTAACCAGCATTAGTCCAATCTTCTCAATGATTGCTATTATACTGTTAATAGCAGCCATTATTGCTATTAACAAAGAGAAATTATTGATTTCTGGGCTTGAAACACTTATTGTTGTTGGTATACATAATATACTAGGTCTACTACTAGGATTAGGTGTAGGAGCACTGCTTAAATTAAGATATGATAAAACTACAGCGCTAGCAATAGAGGTAGGAATGCAAAATAGTGGTTTAGCCGTAACATTGGCAGCAACAAATTTTGCATTAAATCCATTAGCAACGCTAGTAGGGGCTATTTTTAGTGTATGGCATAATATATCAGGTGCTATTTTTGCTACTCTACGGAGAGAAAATAGTTTACATTAAAAATAAACTTTATACATGCAACAAAAAAACGGCAACAATATGTTGCCGTTTTTTGTTGCTTATATTCTATCTCGTACAAGACCAATTACAAGGCCCTCAATATGACAATCATCTACAATGATTGGATCAAAATCATCATTTTCAGGTTGTAAACGAATATGACCATTTTCTTTATAAAAACGTTTTACGGTTGCCTCATCATCGATGCGAGCAACAACAACATCACCGTTATTAGCAGTATTTTGATGCCGCACGATGAGCATATCACCTTCATACATACCGATATTCATCATAGATTCGCCTTGAACACGTAATAAAAAACAGTCAGAATCGCCAGTCAATTGAACTGGCAATGTAAGCGTGGACTCTAGGTTTTCTACTGCAGTAATAGGCATACCTGCTTGTACAGTACCGATAAGAGGTACTTGTTTAAGACCTGCACCTAAAAACTCAAAGTTATCAGAGCTAGACGTTTCATTACCAGTTACTGAGATAGAAGGTTTAGTATCTTCTAAAACAGTAATAGCACGATTTTTATTTGGATCACGCTTAATATAGCCAAATTTTTCTAGCGCATTTAAATGAGATTGAACAGTAGAAGTGGAACTTAGCCCTACATGTGTACAGATTTCACGAACTGTAGGACATCGATATTCATTATGTAATGAATCTTTTATAAAGTCTAATATACGGCGCTGTTTTGTATTAATATCTGTAGCAGGGCGTCTCACGATAAACCTCCAAAGTCAATCTAATGTCAAAAAATGTAAATATAACTATGCGTAAAAATTACCACATAACGTACTATATAATAAAAATATAAGATATTTACTTAACTTATATACCTATTATAGGCAATTTTAAAAGTTTTTGCAAACATTTGTTCTAAAACGCTTGACCGAACATTCGTTCGTGTGGTATTATAAGCATGTAAACAAACAAATGTTCTCAGATATTATGTTCGATGTAAATGTGAGGTATGAGATGAAAAATATATTGATGATGGTAGGAATGTGCTTAACAGTATTATTTGGTTATAATATGTCAAATCCTACAACAGAGGTAAATACACATAATATACGTGAAGTAAAGGTTCAAGCAGGCGATACAATGTGGGATATTGCAGCACGTACAGCTCATAAAGATATGGATGTTCGTGAAATGGTATATGCCATGAAGGAACTCAACAATATTAACGATTCTGGTGCTCTTGTACCTGGTACAGTTTTAAAGGTACCAGCAAAGAAATCTGATAGTCCAGTTAGAGCTTTGGACTATATGGCTCAAAACTAAATATATATGGGTTAATCCCACGCAAAAAAGCAGCTACTCTAACAGAGATAGCTGCTTTTTGTTATCTAATGTATGTTATTAAATGATTTATAGTTATTGTCTAAATCAACTGATTTATGATTGTTATCTAAATCGCTTTTCAAAAATTGTAGAGATAGGATTATCTACAAACTTATTTGCTTCATTGATATAACGACGAACCATATTTACACTATGATGACGAGTTTGTCGCATAATATTACGCTCCTCAACACCATAAGCTGCTGCAGTCGTTGCAAAGCCATGACGTAAACTATGAGCGCCATACATGGTCGGATCTAGACCAATAAGAGAAATATATTTCTTTACGATTTCTGCAATCATCTTATCGGATATAGCTGTTTTACGTAAAGACATATTTTTTGTAAACCCTCTAAATACAGGTCCCTCAGTAATACCAGAAGCACGTAACCATTGTTGTAAGGCTCGTACTGCATCTAACGGAGAACCAGATAAATGTGGGATAGCTACCACTGCACCTTGACCTTCTTGATCGGCCTTAGAGGATGCTACAAAGATTTCAACACCTTGTGGTGAAAATTGAAGATTTTCTACTGTAATAGCTGCAATCTCACTGCGCCGGAAAGCACCCATAAAGCCAATCAAAAGAATAGCTTTATCGCGCAATAATTGAAGTTCCGGTACATCTAGCTTAGTCATACAGTCTATAATATCTTCAATATCTTCTAACAAAACTGGGGTTTTTCCTTGTTGGAATGTTCCTTTTAATCGTCTAATACCACGTAAGGCCTGTTTAACGATAGGAGCCATACATGGATTATCTCTTTGGCCAGAAGCATTAAAATTTTCAGATATAGCACTAATACGACGTGAAATTGTATTTGCCTTTGCATAATCTGCTAGATCGTTAATATAATTTACTATTGTTTCTGGTGTAGCTGGAAAATAAGATACCTTTTGATAAGTACACCAATCTACGAAATCGTCCCAATCCGATTCGTAAGCATCAACAGTATTCTCAGCCTTAGATAACAATATGCTTTGTTTTGCTTTCATAGACAACTTTGTACTATTCATAAGCGCATCATTATTGCGCAAATAAAAATGCTTTTGTTGTTTCTTAGACTCTGACATAATTCACCCTTACCCATAAAATATTAATATAATTGTACCATAGATTAGATCTTTATATGCTATAATTAGAGAATATAATAAATAATTCGGGAGCGTTTACGAATACATGACGAAGAAATACATATTAGTAGGAACAGTACTTGTTCTTTTGGGTACAAGTGGTTGCTCATACATTCCAACAGAAAATATTTCTTATGGTGTATATTATAATGATACAGATCTATCAAATACACCAAAGAACGAATTACAAGCACGTTTACAAGAGGTGAATGATAAGATACCTCAGACTATATCTATCGATATGGGAAATAATAAAAAACAACAGGCCACATATCATGATTTAGGTATTCAATTCGATACAGAGGCTATGGTAAAAGCTATTTCCACATACGGCTATGAGGATGATATGTGGACAGTATTGTCACATAGATTTAATGGTTTATTTTATGGTCATCATTTTAAACCACAATATAAGTTAGACGAAGTAAAAGGCAAAACATATCTCACTGAGTTAGCAAAAACAATAGATACACCTGGTCATGATGCCTATCTTACTGTTGAAAATGGACAAGTAGTAATACATCCGTCAAAAGAAGGCAAACGTATTGATATCGATGCTACCTTGAAAAAGCTAAAAGATGATCTACAGATTAGCGATAGTATAAATTCTCTTTCTATGGTATTTACTACGCAGAATACGGTAAAAGTTACTGATACTGATCTAAAACCTTTAAATACTGTATTAGCATCTTTCACAACGGAGTATAATCCAAGTAATGAAAGCAGAACACATAATATCCAATTAGCTTCTGATAAGATAAATGGTACACTCATTAAGCCCGGTGCACAATTCTCTTTTAACGATGTTGTAGGCGAACGTACTGCAGAAGCTGGCTATGATGATGCGCCTGTTATGATTGATGGCAAATTAGTTCCAGGCATTGGTGGCGGTATTTGCCAAGTAAGTTCTACCATTTTTAATACAGCTTTATTATCTGGTATGAATATTGTTGAACGTACACCTCATTTTGAACCAGTTGGATATATTCAAGCTGGTAGAGATGCTACGGTAGCTTGGGGCTATTTAGACTTTAAGTTTAGAAATCCGTACCAACATTCTATTTATATCTTAAGTGTTATGAATAATGGTACGTTAACTATTTACATTATAGGTACAGCTGAAGATAAACCAAAAAATGTATCTATCTCTGTAGGCGATTATGGTGAGATTCCAAATAAAACAATAACTAAGGTAGATCCATCTTTAAAAGAAAAAGAGGTACAAGAGGGCCATGTAGGCTTAAAAATGAATACGTATAGAACCATTACATATGGTAACTGGGTTACTCAAACTGATTCCTTTGAGTCTATATATGACCCTGTAGATACGATTATTACAATGCCTGCAACACCTGAAGCGCCACCTAAGAAAACAGATAAAAAGAAATCATAACTATAGCTTTTATGAAATATAGCCTAAACTATTGACCATTGTATATAAATAGTTTAGGCTATTATTTGGGCTGTAAATGAGAAATCATTATATACGTAAATAAATTAGTATAGATTAATTATTAAAATAAAAAGTATAATAAGATATTCTCAATAATTATCATTTAGGAAAAAGTAGAATAGAAGAGGAATTTATGGACACAATTTTACAATTTGATCACTCTTTAATCTTCTATGTACATGAACATTTTGTATATAGTTTTTTAACACCAATTATGGCATTTATCTCAAAAATTACAAGCAATGGCGCATTATGGATTATAATAGCATTATTATTAATGCTACAAAAAAAATACCGCGTTTTAGGCGTGGCAATTATTATTGCTTTAGGATTTGTATTTATAATTGGCGACCAAGGTTTAAAACCAAATGTAGCAAGATTAAGACCATTTGTTGATTTTCCAAATGTAACGGTACCGTTGGAATCTGCACTACCAAAAGCTACAAGCTATTCATTCCCATCAGGTCATAGCTTTGGTTCATTCGCATCAGCCATGACTATTTACCTAGGCTTAGGCCAAATAGCACCTCAGAAGCGATATTTAGGGATTTTAGCATTGTTAGGTTCAATAGTAGTAGCATTCTCTAGAGTTTACTTATTTGCACATTATCCAACAGATGTATTAACAGGTTTAGTATTAGGAATCATCGTAGGATTCATTGCCTGGAAGTTAGCAAGAATCGGCTGGAACTGGTGGACTAACCGCCATAATGATGTAGAATACGAACCATACACATTTAAACGTAAATAAGCAAAAAACTATATAACACAAGGGATTGGGCCATTTAGGCCCAATCTTTGGCATTAAATTACTTCCGATAATATATCGTTATCGGAAGTAATTTATGTTAAAAACAAAAACTAGCCTATAAGTCTATAAGCTAGTTTATTTTAGTTAATCAAAATAATCAGTAAAAAATTAATTATTTATCATATGAATCTATTTCTTTTATATATTCCGCTAACTCAGGTTCATCAATAGTAACTTTATCAAACTTAGGTTCAATAATTATATTACCGTTATAATCCATTAGGCCATATTTCCCTTTAGATTTATAAACAAATAAAGCTTTATAAAATGATGTTATATCGTCATCATAATGTGGTAATTTAAATAATTTATAACCTGAGTTTGTATCAATTACATATTTTATTTTATCATAAGTTGCTGTAGTAACTTTATTTAATACATAATTAGGCTTTGATGTATCTATACTATCAAAAACATCAGCATAAAATACACCTGAACTAGCATTAAAAATACTATTACCATATGAATCTTTCAAAATAAAGCTACGATCACTTAATCTTTCATAAGAATAGTTATTCGTAGCAACTATAGTTTGATCTAATGAGTCTACTATACCATACCTATTATTTTTATCAGTCACAACAAAGTACTTAAACTCTTTACCTAAATGTTTTATAGATTTATATTTAGGAGGAATAACGATTATATTATCCTTTGTCTTCATACCATATAAAGTATTACCTTTATCATCTACTTCTGAAAATAAATCATAAACATCTGATGGAGCTCTACTATAAAAATTCTCATCAGAATATGAATCACC
The DNA here is from genome assembly GCF_902810435.1 of Veillonella parvula. Lineage (GTDB taxonomy): Bacteria > Bacillota > Negativicutes > Veillonellales > Veillonellaceae > Veillonella. The sequence goes on along the minus strand of NZ_LR778174.1, from coordinate 1,113,658 downwards.
TCCCGCACCATCATTATTACGTATTTCTATATAATCATTTCTGTTAATAAGGTCTATAGCTTCATCAACACTAAGTAAAACACCATTTTCTGTAAGATATTTTGTATAATCATCTATAGTATATAATTTATAAAGATATTTTTTATCTTTTCTAGACCAATATTTGGTAATACTCTCTTTGATACTTCTAATAGGACTATCAATAATTGGATTGCCGCTTACTCTATTATATACATACCAATATTCTCCTTTTTTACCTAATATTATAGTATCACTTAAATCATCATAATCAGTAATCACATCATTAATAGCATATGTACCATCTAAGTTTAATAATTTAAAGCCCCCATTAGTGAAAGCTTTAGCAAATTTATAATAGAACTCATATTCATACCCTACTGGTAAATAGGCTAGTTCAACTAAATTTACATATCGTTTTTGACCATTTTCATAAAATGATCCATATACATAGTTATTATTATATCCTTTTATATACTCCACATGTAAGTTATCATATGGGCCCAATATCCATTGTCCTTTTTCATCAACAATGGTATTGCCAGTTTGGGATTCTAATGTAATATATTCTTTTGCAGCTATTATATTACATGAAACCAATGCTATTGCAAAGCTTAATATAAACTTTCTCATAAAGCACTCCATTACACAACACATCAATAGTTGATTTCATATTAACATATTTATATTCTTTAAATAAACTATACTTTTCATATTCTTAATTATTCTATATGCCAATAAAGTATTATTATTACATAAAATTTATATTGAATTTTTTAGAATTAGATTGTAAAATAGTAATATAAATTATCTAATTTACTCATACTCTTATGGAGGAATTTTATGTGCTGGTGTGATATTGTAAGTAAAGCCAAAATTGGCGGTTTAAAACATTTAGGAAATGGCATGGAGAGTTCTTTAAGATTTCTTGCTGAAATGGTTGTTGGTTTAAGTATTATTCGCGTGTTAGTTAACTGGGTTTTTGGTATCTAATTTCTCAGATGAATATGAACATATTAATAGGCGCTTAGTTATCTAAGCGTCTTATTTTTATATTTTTTGATTTATAAAATTAGTTCCTTAACTACACCCAGTATATTATTCATATGCTTCACTGCAATCAATGTATTCCATAATAATTTGGCAGATCTGACCATCTTTATCAAATGCCCAGTATACTGGATATAAACCATCGCCAAATCCAGATTGAATCATCGGTACAGTCAATTCTGTATCAGGAATTGTGAAGTTAATCCAATCTCCTTTGGAACGTTGGTATTGTGGATATGCCATAGCATTTAATTGGAATAAATCACTATAATAGTCATCGTAGATATTTTTTTCAGGGTAGTTTATATGCCATTGTTCATAAAACTTATTATATGTTTCAATTGTTTGTGCATCTATAATTGTAGCTAAACCTGAATCTACAGGAAATCCAATATAGGTATCTCCATCATCTAAATCGGTTAAGTCTTCAGTTCCTTTTAATGCTAATTCATAGTATACAGGTTCATTGCCACTAAAAACAACTCGACTAGCTACATAACGATATTCATTTGGTTCCATTTCGATTATCTTAGTCTCTAACAAATACGTACCTGGTGTTACCTGTCTAAGATATGTATCTGGTTTGCTTGGTAATGTTACTAGAGGATCACAACACGTAATATAACCTGTTGGAAAATTTACCGTCCACATAGGTAATGTGTGTAACGGAAATCCTTTTAACTCTTTTCGGTTAAATAAATCGTGATATGGTACGGTAGGTTTTAATTTACCTTCAGAACCTAATCGGTTAAAGGTTTGAATCCATTCGCTAGTTAATTTAGATTGTTCCATATTACTCCTCGGCTTCGTATTTACAATGAATATATTCGCCTTCTAATACTTCATAGGCTGCGGTTTTACGAATAATTTGCTTCACTAAGATATCTAGTTTTGAACCATTAGAATAGTCTGCAGGTGCATAATAACGGATACGATGATGACGCATCATCTTATATACCTTTTCTTTATCCTTCTTAAATGGATCATATACACCTATAGAATGCCCCCCATTAGCGTTCACAAGACTCATACAAGGAATATCTGTATCGCTATCCCCAATATAAATCATGTTACGGAACGGCACACGTTGATTTTCAGGCTTAATGTAATCATTAACACCAGTATCATTAATATCGAGAATTCCTTTTTGAATACGGAACAAAAATTGTGTCTTATTCGTATAGTTAATGGCTTGTGCAGGCCAAACAGCTACACCTTTGTCATCGAACATAAATGCACTGGCATAGATTTTGGTGAAAGCCCCCTCTTTTGCCATTTCAGTGCCTTCGATCATTTCTTTTAAGCCAGACGAAATAATATAATGTTCAATCTTAACGCCTTGTTCTAAGCCATATTGACGAATGCGTTCAAACCAAGTCCGTACCCCTTCGTATAATTCTACCTGATTGCCGTATTCCATGAGCTTATCTTTTGTTACATAGAAATGGCCTACTGCTTCTTGAATCATTTTGTACATATAGGCTAAGTTATTATCCATATCATGTTTTTTAGCCAATTGATTTGATTCATACCAAAATTGTTTGATTTGCTCTTCGTTATAGCCTACCGATTGAATGAATCCTTGTGCCTGCATATCGTTAGGGGTTAATGTCTTATCAAAGTCGTAACACATTGCTAACACGGGCATAGATGAGTCAGATGATTGTAAATTATCTTTACTATCTTTCTTATACGTTATCATAAATGCACCTCCTTTTAAATTAAACCCAAAATACATTTACACTCTCTTATATTCCTGAGATACCTGCTTGACAACCCCTTTGGTATCTATTTTACACGATAAGTCAATTCATTTAATTTAGTAATTCCTCGTAATTCTCTCTAAAATAAGCTATCTTGTGTTACAGTTTCTTTTACAATCCAGCTCTTTTCCGTACTTTCTTTGATAATTTCTCTTTTTGAAAGTTTTCCAATCAGTAAGCTAGAATTTGGGTAATGATGTAAACGATTATATCGAACTGCCGCTTGATTAGTATTGGCATAACAATATCGACAAAAGTGGCTACAGCTATCGTAGGCACCAATATCACTATGTAAATAACAATTACATTCTGGTCGTGCTGGCGCGCGTTTAGGTACTTTTAATTTTATATTCCAGGCCCTTTCATAACAATCTAAGGTTAAACACCCCTCTGTATAAGCACCAAGCTCTTTAAAGATATCCCCTTCTCCACAGGTTTTAAGATTCATATGATTGGAATGAGCTATGGAAACAAATTCTTTAATGATCTTAGTTTGAACATCTAAACTTGGTCTATATCCTTCTGGAAAATTCTGAGCCACCTTATCCAATATATCTAAAAAGCTAACAACAACTGTATCTGTATAACCTTTAAGGGCTTGAGCCATTTTGTAAAAGCTTTCACAATGAAAATCAACGGTATATTCATTAGTTAAAATGATAGGATCATAGCGCCACACCATAGATTGAGAATTAAGCTGTTTAGAAATATGTTTAAATCCTTCTATAACAGACACATAAGTTGGCACGTAGGGTTCAATATCAGTTCCATAAGGCGTTATAGTCATATGCCAGTATTGTCTGTAATCAACAATTTCATTTAGTAGTGGAATAAACGGTAAAGGATTCTTTGTACAGAATGCAATACCATCTACCACTTCTTGATTAATTGGATACCGTGTCACCTGTAGGGGAACCTGTAGGGGATTATAAGGGTTACGAACATCTACAAAACCTTCACGTATACGATTGATTAGCCATTGCCCATAAAAAGCAGGAATATCTGTACGTTGCCCAGTCTGTAATATCATAGCCCCTGCCCTTTCAGTAAAATAAAAACATAGGAGTATTATATCATATCTAATAGTAAGTATTTATGGAGTTAATGTGATTTTTGCTGTATAGTTCATTATTATTTTATGGTACTATACATACTATAGAATATGAGGAGAACTAAATTATGAATGATACTTTTGAACGCAACCATCCTATGAAGGATGATAAAGAATTTATTACAGCCTATTGGGCAGATCGATCTCACGATTTTGGCGCTTTACGTGCAAAAGAATTAGAAAGTCCCAAACTAAAATTATGGAGAGAAGAATTAACTTGTCATATATTTGATTCTGATAGATCTTTACGAATATTGGATATTGGATGTGGAGCCGGCTTTTTTAGTATTATACTATCTCAGCTTGGTCATACAGTGCATGGCATTGATATTACACCTAATATGATAGATGAGGCAAATCAACTAGCAGAGTCCCTCGATTGTGATGCAACCTTTTCTGTGATGGATGCAGAGAATCTAGGATTTGATACTAATACCTTTGATATCGTTGTGGCCAGAAATGTAACGTGGAATTTACCCCATCCTGACAAAGCCTATGCCGAATGGTTTCGCGTCATTCGCCCAGGCGGTTTGATTTTAAACTATGATGCGGAACATGCTCGTAATCATCATAATGTACCACAATCTGTTCATCATGCCCATGAACATGTAAGCAACGAATTAAAAGAACGGTGTCATACCATTTATCATATGCTCGACATTTCGTCTTATACACGACCTCAATGGGATAAAGAACTACTTACTAAATTAGGTGCTAGTTCTGTTACCATTGATCTAACTGTAGGTCCGCGTATTTACAATGAGGAAGACGAGTTTTATATTCCTGTACCCATGTTCTTGGTGAAAGCAATTAAATAAATCTATATAATATATAACACAAAACCCACTCTATGATTATCATGAGTGGGTTTTGTGTTTAGATTAACTGCTAATTACTAAAATATACCTGAGCTTTATCAATCTCTGCCCGTAGTTTTTCTTCATCAATTGTAAGCAATTCTTTGTCTTTCATAAGAACTTTGCCACCTACAATTATAGTGTTTACATCAGAACTATTTGCAGAGTATACAAGTGCCGCTAAATCGTTGTATCGAGGCATCCAGTGCATACCAGATACGTCATATAACACGATATCTGCACGATAGCCTTTCGCTAATACACCAAGGTCTCTATAGCCAAGTGCTTTTGCACCTTCTACAGTGCCCATGTTCCATGCGGCTTGAGCAGGAATAGCCTTTGGATCATAAAGACGTGCTTTATGTAATGTTGCTGCAAGACGTACTTCTTCAAGCATATCAGCATTATTATTAGAAGCGGAGCCATCTGTACCAAGACCAACCGTAATACCTTTGGCAATCATTTCAGGTACTGGTGCAATACCGCTAGCTAATTTTAAATTAGATTGTGGGTTATGAGCTACGGCTACATTATTTTCAGCCATAATAGCCATATCTTCGTCTGTCACATGAACGCAGTGTGCGGCTAAGGTAGTATTCCAGAATAAACCTAAATCATGCATATGCGCAATTGGTGTCTTACCAGTAGCTTTCATAACATTCTCCACTTCTCCTTTTGTTTCGGACAAGTGCATATGAATACCACAATTTAATTCATGAGATAAGGCAATCACCTTTTCCATATAATCATCAGGGCAAGTATATGGTGCATGTGGTCCAAGCAATACTTTGATGCGGTCATTATCAAAGCCGTTCCAAGTGCGGAATAAGTCAGCATTTTCAACTAATGCTTGATCTGCTGTTGGGGATACACCGGCTAAGCCACGTGACAATACAGAGCGAATACCTGTTTCTTTTACCACCTCAGCAGTAGTATTCATAAAGAAATACATGTCGCTAAATGTAGTGGTGCCAGTGCGCAACATTTCAGCAATACCGAGTTGTGTGCCGTACCGTACATAATCGTCATTTAATTTTGCTTCTGTTGGCCAAATAGCCGTTTCAAGCCATTCCATAAGCTCAAGATCATCTGCATAGTTTCTAAATAGACCCATCGCAATATGAGTATGTGTATTTACAAGACCTGGCGTAGCCAATTGACCTTTACCGTCTAGTACTTCCTTAGCAGAGTCTTTTACCTTTTCAGCTTCTCTATCGTTTAAAATAGCTGTAATATAACCATTATTAATTTCAATGGCATGATTTTTTAAAACCCCCTCATCGGTGAGGACGTCTACATGAGTAATCAATAATTCAGACATAGTCTTCCCTCATAGGTATAACCGAGCCATGATAGCTCGGTTATATTTGTTTAATTTGAAAGCTAGTAATAGTTTAGATACAAAATGTATTACAGAAACTATTATATTTCAATACAGTATTAGTTTACTTTTGTTAGATAATCGATTTGTTCTTGTGTTAAAGAATCTAAATCATAGCCCATGGAGTTCAATTTAAGTTTAGCGATTTCCACATCTAATTCATGAGGCAATACGTATACTTTTGGATCCATTTCTTTACCGTTTTTCAAGATATACTCTGCAGCAAGGGCTTGCATAGCAAATGACAAGTCCATAATTTCTGCAGGGTGACCATCGCCAGCTGCAAGGTTTACTAGACGGCCTTCAGCCAATACATAGAGTTTACGACCATCAGACATAGTATAGCCTTCGATGTTTTGGCGAACCCTTTCGTGGCTTATAGCAAGTTCAGTAAGATCAGAAACATTCACTTCGCAGTCAAAGTGACCAGCATTACATAAGATAGCTTTATCTTTCATCACTTTGTAATGTTCTTTTACAATAACATCTTTACAACCTGTTACAGTACAGAAGATATCGCCAACCTTAGCGGCTTCAATCATAGGCAATACCTTGAAACCATCAAATACAGCCTCTATAGCTTTAATTGGATCTACTTCAGTTACATATACGTGTGCACCAAGGCCTTTTGCGCGCATCGCAACGCCTTTACCACACCAGCCATAACCAGCAACAACAACGTTCTTGCCTGTTACAGTCAAGTTCGTAGTGCGCATGATACCATCCCAAACGGACTGACCTGTACCATAGCGATTATCGAAAAGATATTTACAGTAAGAGTCATTTACAGCAATCATAGGGAATGTTAATTGTTTAGCGTTCTCTAATGCATATAAACGATGTACACCTGTTGTGGTTTCTTCACTCCCCCCTAACAAACGTTCTTTTGCATCTTGACGTGTAGTATGCAATAGATTTACTAAATCACCACCATCATCAATGATAATATGTGGTTTATGATCAAGTGCTTTATGGAGGAAGTTAAAATATTCTTCATCAGTACAATCGTACCAAGCATATACAGTAATGCCCATATCTACAAGACCTGCAGCTACATCGTCTTGTGTAGACAACGGATTGGAGCCCGTTACAATTACATCTGCACCACCGCGTTTTAATACAGTCGCAAGGTATGCTGTTTTTGCTTCCAAGTGAACACTAACAACAATTGTTTGGCCTTTGAAAGTTTGTTCTGCTTCAAAACGGTCACCTAATGTGTTTAATGTAGGCATAAAGTTAGAAACCCAATCAATTTTTTTGCGACCTTCTGTTGCTAAATTTATGTCTCTAATTAAAGATTGCATAATATCTCCTTTTACTCATACAAGTAGATACAATAGAATAAATAGTTGATAGTAAATCTACTTAGATTTATTGATACTATATAATTTTGTTAATATCGTTATAGATACTTACTTATATAGATAATATATTGCTTATATAGATAATAAATTACTTATATATCGAATGCTTCTTAATAAGCTACATTATTAAAATCATAAATTATTTAGATTCTACAATCTGGCGTAGCTTACCAATTGACTCTTCATAATTTGGAGTCAATACTCCCTCTTCGGTGATAATCGCTGTTACAAGTTCATGAGGTGTTACATCGAATGCAGGATTAAGTACACCAATACCACTAGGGGCTATTTGAACACCGTGTAAAGCTGTTACTTCATCATCATTGCGCATCTCAATAGGAATATCTCCACCATTTTCCAGAGTAAAGTCAAATGTACTATAAGGAGCGGCTACATAAAACGGAATATTGTGGAATTTAGCTAGTACAGCCACACCATAGGTACCAATCTTATTGGCTACATCCCCTTTTGTAGTGATGCGGTCAGCACCGACGATAACAGCATCAATTAACCCATGTTGCATCGCATAGGCGGCCATATTATCTGTTTCAAGAGTAATAGGAATACCATCCTCGTGAAGTTCAAAGGCTGTAAGTCGAGCACCTTGTAATAATGGACGTGTTTCATCAGCATACACGCGTTCCAGTTGTCCATTTTCATGTAATTTACGAACAACACCAAGTGCTGTTCCTAGACCACCTGTAGCTAGTGCACCCGCATTACAATGAGTTAAGATGCGAATATTCTTTTTACCTTCAAATAATGTAGAACCTGCTTCGGCCATACGTCTATTCAAAGACACATCTTCTTCGTGAATGATAATAGCCTCTTTTGTAATGAGGTCTACTACTTCACTCATTGAGGACATACTGTCAACATTAGTTTTCACAAGAGAAATTACACGATCTACAGCCCAAGCTAAGTTGATTGCCGTAGGGCGAGTTTCTTTTAAGATCTCACTAAACTCATATAAGCTTGTAAGTTGTTCACTAAATGGCGCCTCTAAACGTCCTGCTTCCATAGCAGCTAAAATGAGACCATAACTAGCAGCTACGCCAATAGCAGGTGCGCCACGAACGCGAAGCATTTTAATAGCTTCGGCCACTTGGCGCCAATCTGTACAGTGAACGTATGTAATTTCAGTAGGCAATTTAGTTTGATCTAATAGTACCAGCGTATCTTTACGCCATTCAATATTAATCATAACTTCTCCTTCGATGAACTATTGTGTATCATTATGAGTTGATTATAGTTTAAAACCACCATATTCATGCATGCGATTATGCGCATCATAACGAACATCCACATCGATTGCATCAATAGCACCTAAGATAAGAGATTTTAGTTGCGCCGCCATATTGCCCATCATTTCTACAACTTCCGCATGTGTCAAAGCAGATTCAGAAATACCTGCTGCATAGTTGGTAATCATAGAGATCGTAGCATATGCCATTTCAGCTTCATTCGCTAAATTTACTTCCGGTACATTTGTCATACCTACTGTATCGCCACCGAGCATGTGGAACATTTTAATTTCTGCAGGAGTCTCAAAACGAGGTCCCTCAGTACATACATAGGTACCGCCATTGTGTATCGTAAGGCCTTGTTCCGTACCTACCTTTTGAAGGATATCACGCAATTCAGGGCAGTATGGGTTTGTTACATCAAGATGTGCCACTGGACGGTCCCCACCTTCATAAAACGTAGTGATGCGGTTCTTTGTGAAATCTAAGAATTGATCAGTCAAAACAAAATGACCTGGCTTAAAGTTCTCATTTAAAGAACCTACTGCTGTCGTGGAGATAATAAATGTAACGCCTAGTTTTTTGAGGCCCCAAATATTAGCACGATAGTTAATTTTGTGTGGAGGAATTGTATGATCTTTGCCGTGACGAGCTACAAAGATTACAGTTTTCCCATGGTATGTACCTTGTACATAATCTATTTCACCATATGGTGTCATTAAGGATTCTTCATGTATATTTTCAAAGATGGACGGATCATAAACACCAGTACCACCAATTACGCCAATTGCACTCATTGTGACCTCCTATTATTAATAACTCTATCTTTTATTTTCTCATAGAATAGAAAAACAGGCTATAGGAAAAACCTAGTAGCCTGTATTTTTTCTACATATTATAAAGTTTTTATTGAATTGGACCTTTTTGGGTGAACATATTTTGTAACTCTTCACGTGTGAAATGATATTTTTCATTACAATAATGGCAAACAAGCTCTGTTACGTCATCTTCCAAAATAGCATTCTTATCTTCTTCACGTAATGTCATTAGCACACTGGCAAAGCGATCACGACCACAACGACACTGGAAATGAATTGGTTCATTATATACTTCATTCACAGTTAAACCATCGAGAACGCGTTCCATAAGACCTTTACCATCTGGATTTGCTTTCAAATATTCTGTAATAGGACCAAGTTCATTAATATTCTTTTCTACTTGTGCTAATGCTTCATCTGTAGCATCCGGTAAGGCTTGTACGATAAAACCTCCAGCTACAACTGTATGGTAATCTGGATCTACTAATACACCTAAACTAATCGTAGACGGTACTTGTTCAGATGCATATAAATAATATGCCAAATCCTCTGCTACTTCACCACTTTGAATCGGGCTTGTAGAAGTATAGTCTTGCGCTAATTGTGTAAATCGCGTAACTTGTACTTCACCATTATGACCTACGGCAGCACCTACATCAAGCTTACCAGCATGCTTTAAAGGTACATCAACATGTGGCTCATCTACATAGCCTCGAACCGTATTATCAGAAAATGCATCTACGTGAACTACACCTAGTGGACCATCACCTTTAATACGAAGACTTACGTTTTCATGGTTTTTAAAATCACCAGCCAACAAAATAGCTCCCGTCATAGCACGACCTAAAGCAGCTGTTGCTACAGGCCATAAATCATGACGTACACGAGCCGTTTCAACTGTATCTGTTGTTACAGCTAAAGACATACGAACCCCTTCTCGGGTTGTAAAACGTTTTATATAATCCATTCTATCATTCCTTATTTCTACTTATTTTATTAAGGTATTATTTTTATATTGCTTATATAGTATATCATGTCAAATATTTAACTTTCAATAATAGAGAATATATGTTCGTCTAGTATGATTTAAAGTTAAAAGAACATATTTTCGATGATATAAAAACACTCAGTACCATAAGATACTGAGTGTTATATACAATTCTTAGATTTGATCGATAAGATTAACCATTTCGATTGCACCCATAGCACAATCATAACCTTTATTACCCGCTTTTGTACCAGCACGTTCAATAGCTTGCTCAATGTTTTCAGTAGTTACTACACCAAACATAACAGGAATACCAGTTTCCAAAGATACATGTGCGATACCTTTAGCCACTTCGTTGCATACATAGTCATAATGAGTAGTGGCTCCACGAATAACAGCACCTACACAAATAACTGCATCATAACGACCAGATAAAGCTGCTTTCTTAGCAATCAAAGGAATCTCATAAGCACCTGGAACCCAAATTACTGTAATATCCTCTTGTTTAACATCGTGACGAAGTAAACAATCTTCAGCGCCTCCGATTAATTTAGATGTAATGAACTCGTTGAAACGAGAACCGATAATAGCAAATTTCTTACCAGTACCTAATAAGTTACCTTCTTGAACCATCATTATGTTGACCTCCTCTATTCCATCTAAGGAAATATATATGTAACGACCGAGTTATATGGTGAAAGTTAATTAGTCTTCTAACATATGACCCATTTTTTCTTCTTTTGTTTTTAAATAGCCTGCATTAAATTTATTTGCAGCAATGATGAGTGGTACACGGCTAGTTACATTGATTCCCCAATGTTCTAAGCCATGACGCTTTTCGGGATTGTTAGTTAATAAGCGGATGCTTTTAATACCCAAGAAACGGATAATTTGAGCCGCTAAGGAATATTCACGCATATCTGCAGGGAAGCCTAATTGTTCATTTGCTTCTACTGTATCAAGGCCCTGTTCTTGTAATGCATAGGCTTTAATTTTATTGGTCAAACCAATGCCACGGCCCTCTTGTCGCATATATACAACAACGCCTTTGCCTTCTTTTTCAATAGCGCGCAACGCATTGTCTAATTGTTCGCCACAATCACAGCGCTTAGAACCAAATACATCGCCTGTTAAACATTCAGAATGAATACGGACAAGCACATTGCTACAATCTTGAACATTACCCTTTACGATAGCTAAATGCTCTTTATGATCTAATTCATTTTTAAATACAAAAATATTAAAATCACCAAATTTAGTAGGCAACTTAGAACAAGCACCAAGCTCAACCATATCTTCATGTTGTTTACGATATTCAATAAGTTCTGCTACAGAAGCAATTTTCAAATCATGCTCCTTAGCAAATTTCATCAAATCAGGTAAACGGGCCATGTCACCATCATCTTTTGTAATTTCACAAATAACGGCAGCCTCCTGTAAACCTGCTAAACGGCAAAGGTCGATAGATGCCTCAGTATGACCTTGACGTACCAGTACACCGCCCTCTTTATATACAAGTGGGAATACGTGCCCTGGACGACGGAAGTCTTGAGGTTTCGCATTAGGATCTAATAGTTTTTGAATTGTATAAGCACGCTCTGCAGGAGACACGCCTGTTGTAGTATCTACATGATCCACAGTCACAGTAAAAGCAGTTTCATGGTTATCAGTATTTTTGGTAACCATTGCAGGAATGCCAAGTTTTTCTAACGCTTCGCGGCGCATAGGCGTACATACGATACCGCGGGCGTATTTAACCATGAAGTTAATATTTTCTTGCGTCGCAAACTCTGCAGCAATGATAAGATCGCCTTCGTTTTCACGGCTTTCATCATCAACGATAATAACAGGTTTACCAGCTTTAAGGTCTTGTAAGACCTCATTAATAGAATGTAATTGTTCGCTCATAGGAACGCTCCTTACTTATATAAATCCATTCTCTACTAAGAGGGATTGCATAGATTTTTTAGGCTTTTCTTCGGTAGGTTCACTACCAAGATTCATAAAATGACGAATATATCGTCCAGCAATATCCGTTTCTAAATTGACCTCTGTTCCAATATGAGCAAAACCTAAAATGGTTTCACTCAAAGTGTGAGGAATGATAGAGACGGAAAAACTACTGTCTGTTCGTCGCATAATTGTGAGGCTAATTCCATCGATGGTAATGGAGCCCTTATAGATAACATAATCCATAACAGATTTTGGAGCTTCGATAGTAAAGATAATGGCATTATCGGTTTGTTCACGATTAATAATACGACCTGTACCATCTACATGGCCTGCCACAATATGACCACCAAATCTACCATTAGCAAGCATAGCTCGCTCTAAGTTGACTAATTGATGGACTTTCAAATTAGTAAACGTAGTCATCTTAATGGATTCTGGCATCACATCCGCTGTAAATATACTATTGCCAATCGTTGTGGCCGTCAAGCACACCCCATTAACAGCTACGGAATCACCAACTTTTAAATCGCTAAAAATTTTTTCTCCTCGAATTGTTATGGCTAAGGATTTAGGGCCCTTTTTTATGTTTTCGATGCGGCCGATTTCTTCAACGATTCCCGTGAACATAAGCGCCCCTCCTTCCTTGACGATATGCTTCAATGCGAATGTTATTATCTAATACTTTAGTCTTGGTGAAAGTTAATTGCGGTGAAACCTCTAAACTTTCAAAACCTCGACCTCCTACAGCAGGTGTTGCATCGTTACCACCAATAATGGTATTTCCAATATATGTTACGACCTTATCAAAGTTCTTCGTTTCCACAAAGGAACTGATAATTGCAGATCCACCTTCAACAAGAATAGATGTGTAACCTAGTTCACCTAGTTTTGTAAGAATATCATCGATAGATAATTTCTTAATATCTATGACAATGTCTGTGCTCTTGCTTTTACGAGTAGAAATAGATTCTACTACGGTTACTTGAGCACCAACTTGTTCTAAGGCTTGTATCCGATCCTTAGGACAACCTTTAGATACGAATATATGAATCTTACGATTATTTATTTCAAAGACGCGACTAGTAGTAGGTGTTCTACCAAGACTATCCAAGATAATTACATCTGGTTGATGAATCGTAATCGGTTCATCAAGTATGCTTTTATCTAATAACGCATCTGATAATTCACTATCCGTTAAACGACAATTTAACTGTGGATTATCTGCCAAAATTGTACCAATTCCAACAAGCATGGCATCATGCGTGGCACGTAACACATGTCCATCGCGACGAGAGGACTCATTTGTAATCCATTGAGATTGTCCAGTAGATGTAGCAATTTTCCCATCTAGTGACATAGCACTTTTTAGAGTGACAAAAGGCTTACCTGTCTGTATATAGGTAAAGAAATGCTCATTTAGTTCAGCACATTCATCACTACATACGGGGCAAACAACCTCAATACCTGCTTCACGAAGTAACTCCATTCCTTTTCCAGAAACTAGTGGATTTGGATCTGTACTACCTACTATTACTTTAGCTATACCAGCCTCAATGATACGAAGCGCACAAGGTGGTGTTTTTCCATAATGGGAACATGGCTCTAATGTTACGTATAAAGTAGCACCTTTGGCATTATCACCTGCTTGATTTAGTGCATGCACCTCAGCATGAGCTGTACCAGCTTTATGGTGATAACCTTCACCGATTATTGTATTATCTTTTACCACAACAGCACCAACCAAAGGATTTGGTGAGGTGTGACCTGTGGCTAATTTTGCCAGTTCAATGGCGCGCTTCATATATACTACGTCATCCACCATATCACCTCAATAAAAAAAGGACTATTACATAGTCCTTGGGTCATCATAAATGCGCACAACAAACGTGCCTCGTCTTTTCTCATCCAGACTCTACTGTCGGTATCGGAATTGCACCGATTCATACCAAAAAGGTTCGCGGACTTTACCGCCGGTAAGGAATTTCACCTATCCCCAAAGACTTATCTATTTTGTTTATGAATTAATAGTAACACTTTTATTAATGTTATGCAAGAATAATAGTTTTGTATTGAGAAAGAATATTAAATAATTTAATTAAAATATAATTTTTAGAACACAAATACTAGAACAATATAAATAATAATATATATTTACTTTTAATATAAACATATATAAACTATGTATACAGTAAATAGTAACTTTTATCACATAATTACAAGTTAAACAAGTCTAATATAGTATATATGGTTTGGATAACCATATTTTAATGATAGTAATTATTAAATATAGGTGATAATATGGCAAAAAAACGAATTTCTGATGTACTTATAGAAGTCTTAGCCAATGCGGGCATCGAACGCATTTACGGTATCACTGGAGATAGTCTAAACTCTGTAAATGATAGTTTACGCCGCAATGGTAAAATTGCTTTTGAACATGTACGACATGAAGAAACAGCAGCCTTTGCTGCCGGTGCAGAAGCATCCCTAACTCATAAACTAACTGTATGTGCTGGTAGCTCTGGTCCTGGTAACTTACACTTGATTAATGGTCTCTTCGACTGTCATCGCAATCGTGTTCCAGTATTGGCCATTGCTTCTCACATTCCTCAATCTGAAGTAGGTTTGAACTATTTCCAAGAAACACATCCAGAAAATCTATTCAAAGAATGTTCTTGTTTCTGCGAACTTGTATCCAATCCTAAACAAATGCCGGAAATTCTATTCCGTGCTATGAACGCTGCTGTTGGTAACCAAGATGTTGCAGTTATCGTTCTTCCTGGGGACGTTGCCGTTATGGAAATGGAAATTGACGAATTACCTGTATGGACCCCACCTCGTTTACCTCATATCGTTCCACAACGAGAAGATATTGAAGAAATGGCTGCTCATTTAGAAACAGGCAAACGTATTACCCTATTCTGTGGTGCCGGCTGTGAAGGTGCCCATGACGAAGTGGTAGAATTAGCAAAACGCTTGCAAGCACCGGTTGTACATGCTTTCAGAGGTAAAGAATGGGTTGAATGGGATAATCCATATGATGTAGGTATGACTGGCCTATTAGGCTATACATCTGGCTACCGTGCTATTGAACAATGTGATACATTGGTAATGCTTGGTACAGACTTCCCTTACCGTCCATTTTATCCAGAAAATGCGAAAGTAATACAAGTAGATAGAGATCCTAGTGCTTTAGGTCGTCGCGTACCTCTTACACAAGGTATCATTGGTACTGTAAAAGATACGTTAAAAGAATTATTACCTCTTGTAGGCCAACGTGGTGATACTGAATTTATCGACACAGTGCGTAAAGCGTACACTAAATTTAGAGGTGATTTAGATAGTTATGCCGTTGCCGAGCCAGATGGTGTAGCAATTCACCCTCAATACTTCGTAAATCGCCTCAATAAACTAGCAGCAGAAGACGCGATCTTTACCTTTGACGTAGGGACTCCGGTTATTTGGACTGCTCGCCATCTAAAAACAAATGGTAAACGCCGTATTTTAGGATCCTTTAGCCACGGCTCCATGGCTAATGCTATGATGCATGCTATTGGCGCTCAAAATGCTTGTCCAAATCGTCAAGTCATCTCCCTCTCTGGTGATGGTGGCTTTACAATGATGATGGGCGAAATGTTAACATTAAAACAACTTAACTTACCTGTTAAAATCTTTGTATTCAATAACGAAGAACTTAGCTTTATCGCTATGGAAATGAAGGCTTCCGGCTATCTAGACTACGCTACAGACTTTGTAAATCCAGATTTCGGTAAACTTGCTGAAGCTGCTGGTATCAAAGGTGTGAGCATTCATAACTCTAGCGAAGTTGATGAAAAAATCATGGAAGCCCTTAACCATAATGGCCCAGTCATCGTTAACGTTCGCGTAGATAAACAAGAACTTGCTATGCCTCCTAAAATTGCATATCAACAAGCTAAAGGCTTTAGCAAATATTTAATCAATGCAATCCTTGATGGCCGTGGTACAGAGCTTAAAGAAATGGCCAAAACAAACTGGATGAAATATAAATCTTTATACTAAAACTTTACTAAATCTGCCAAATATTTAAAACTGCAAAACTTTCAAAAAAGAGGTGTCATCAAATGATGACACCTCTTTTATCTATAATAATCAGCTTTTAATAAAATAATTTATAATTTTAAAACTCTATACTTTTTAGGCAATCTAACAGTATATCTCTTTCGATTTTGAGCTAATAAACCTTCAATGATAATTTTCTTAATTATGGCACATTTTTTTATACAATTAAAAATAGATGATAACATTAATGTTGTACTCAAAGCACATAAAACTATAAAATATAAATCCATAAGAATTGTATGATCTCGATTAGCCCAATATATTACCCCAATAACAAATAAAATAAGTATTATATAAAATGCTAGTGATTCTAAACATGAAACTCTAAAAAAAGTAATAATAATAAACCCTAATACGCTTATGACAAACGAAGATAACCCTATTATACGCATATATTCGTTATATGATATAAAAATATCTTCTGAAAAGTTTGGTTTTAAAATTTCAAAACTTAAACTTACACCAACCCCAATCATGGATGTTAATATTGCACCCCAAAATATAGTAGAAAATATAAATAATAGTTTACTTTGAATATTACTAATTAAAACTTCATATATATATTTTAACTCAAAATTCGGTAACCCCATTACTTTGCTATAGATATATTCTCTATAGGCTTTATAAAAACCAACTTCTGGACATCTTTTAAAAAACAACAGAAACATTCGTATATTATTCAAAGTTTCATATAAAATATTTTTTATCATATATATCTCTCTAAGCCTCTCAACTTATAAAATATACTTTAGAAAGTTAGCATATATTCATCTATAATAATCGTCTTCGTAATCGTCTTTATACCGTATTGCATCTAGATCAGATGGAGATAATACATTACCCTCTTCATCTACATATTCACGGAATTCATTAAAGTATATACCTGGAATATCAGATTCTTCTAACTCAGGCGCATCCTCGGGCTCAATATCCCAAAATTCTATCTCCAAAGATTGATTTTTGTTTTTATCTATCATTTCCTAACACTCCCTTTATTAGAGCACTCTATTTAAATACAAATCAATGTAACTTTATTGTAGCAAAATATATAAAAATAAGCACTATATCCCTTTTTAGTTATATAGTGCTTATTTTATATTTAAATCTAATCTTGTATGTTATTATGCTCCAAATAGTGACATTTGTTCGTCTTCAGGAAGTTCACCACAGCATTTGAGGTCTTTCATAAGATCAATGATGGTATTTGATACTTTACAACGGCGTTGTAAGTCTTTTAGAGATGTAAATGGACGTTCATTTCTTTCCTCGACGATAGCATCAGCTACTGTTTCACCAAGGGAATCAATAGCTAAGAATGGAGGTAATAGAGCACCATCCTTAATGCTAAAGCGTCTAGCTTCGGAGTGTTGAATGTCTACATTGATAAAACGATAGCCCCGTTGATACATTTCCATAGATACTTCCAAAGCACTCATAAGGTCCTTATCTTTAGGACTGGCAGCACGATCAAGAGCCTTGATACGGTTAAACTCGGTCAATTGTGTTTTGAGGTCCCCTGTCATGATCCGTAAATCGAAGGCTTTCGCACGAATGGAGAAGTAAGCTGCATAAAATGCCAATGGATGATATACCTTAAACCAAGCAATACGGAAAGCCATCATTACGTAAGCTACCGCATGTGCCCGTGGGAATAGATAGGAAATCTTTTTACAAGATTCAATAAACCATTCAGGAATATTATTTTCACGCATTTCTGCTTCAAATTCCGTCGTAGCTTGCCCTTGTTTATTTCGTTTTTCAATACCCTTACCTTTACGCACGTTTTCCATTACAAAGAAGCTATGCTTTCTATCCATGCCGCGATGAATCAAGAAGTTCATTACGTCATCACGAGTTGAAATGGCTTCATTCAACTTACAAGTACCATTTTTAATGAGATCTTGCGCATTGTCGAGCCATACGTTTGTTCCATGTGAAAAGCCAGAAATACGAACTAAATCAGAGAATGTTTGGGGACGAGAGTCTTCAAGCATGCCCCGTACGAATTTCGTGCCACATTCTGGAACAGCCAAACTAGCTACTTGGTCACCTTGTAATTGTTCAGGTGTTAAGCCAATCCCTTCTGTAGAGGAGAACAAGCTCAATGTCTTTGGATCATCAAATGGTATTGTCTTGGCGTCGATACCTGTCAAATCCTCTAGCATACGAATAATTGTGGGATCATCATGGCCCAGAATATCAAGCTTAGTCATACGACCTTCGATGGAGTGATAATCAAAGTGTGTCGTTAATACGCCACTTTCCTTTTTATTCGCTGGATGTTGTATGGGCGTAAAATGATGCACATCCATATCTCGAGGACATACCATAATACCACCAGGGTGTTGTCCCGTAGTATTCTTTACATTTGTAAAGCCTTTCGCTAAATGTTCAAAGAATCCATTGCGGGCTTGTATATCTCGAATTTCGGCGTATTTTTTAACATAACCAAAAGCAGTTTTATCAGCTATAGTACCAATTGTACCGGCTTTAAATACATTGTCACGACCAAATAGTTCTTCCGTATATTTGTGAGCTTTTGCTTGGTAATCACCGGAGAAGTTAAGGTCAATATCTGGAACCTTGTCACCTTCAAAACCAAGGAAAATTGCAAATGGAATATCATGTCCATTTGTTTGTAAAGCATGACCGCATTCAGGACAGTCTTTACGAGGCAAGTCAAAGCCCCCTGCATATTCACCCTTTTCAAAGAATTCTGAATATTTACAGTTAGGGCATACATAATGAGGCGGTAATGGGTTTACCTCTGTAATCTCAGACATGGTAGCGGCAAAGGATGACCCTACGGAACCACGGGAACCTACGAGATACCCATCATCAAGAGATTTTTTTACCAGCTTATGAGCGATGTAATACAATACGCCGTAACCATTGGAAATAATACAATCCAATTCATAATCGAGACGTTCTTGTACGACACGAGGCAATGGATCACCATAAATAGCCTTCGCATTTCTATAGCACATTTCTGTGAAAGCTTCGTCAGCACCTTCAATCTTAGGTGAATATGTACCATCAGGCACTGGCTTAATATCTTCAATGCTATCATTAATAGCACGTGTATTAGTAACGACTACTTCGTATGCTTTCTCTTCGCTTAAATAAGGGAAGGACGCAAGCATTTCATCTGTAGTACGTAAATGTAAATCTGGCTGTTCGTCTGCATCTGGATAACCACATGCAGTTAACATGATTTCACGATAAATTTTTTCTTCTGGTGTCAGGTAGTGAACGTCACAAGTAGCACATACAGGTTTGTTTAAGGCTTCTCCTAATTCGATAACGGTCTTATTCATATCAATAAGTGCCTGCTCGTCGGGCATGAGACCTTTACGAACCAAAAACGTATTGTTAGTATGTGGTTGAATCTCAAGATAATCGTAGAAGGATGCTACTTCCAAAAGCTCTTCTTTTGTAGCTCCACGAACAATGGATTGCATAAGCTCCCCTGCTTCACAGGCTGAACCGATGATAATACCTTCACGATGTTCTTCAATAACGGAGCGAGGCAAACGCGGACGAACCTTGTAATGTTCAAGGTGAGAAATGGAAATCATTTTATATAAATTACGCAAACCAACCATATTCTTAGCTAATAAAATAATATGGTACCGTTTATCTTTTTCCTTCTTCTTCTTTTTATCTAGTACAGGCTCTTCATCTTTTATTACCGTTTCATCTTCGATGAGGTAACCTTCTACACCATAGATAACTTTAACACCTAACTCCTTACCAAGAGCTTGCGCTTCTGGGAAGGCTTGTACTACGCCATGGTCCGTAATAGCCACCGCAGGATGACCCCATTTTTTAATTGTTTTAAACAAGTCTTTTACAGATACGAGAGCATCTTTATCACTCATCTTAGTATGTAAGTGGAGTTCCACACGAGAGTCCGGACGATTTTCAGTTCGTTCCACACTAGTAGTTTCTATTGCTTCAATACTGCGAATAGAAAGGATATAATCCTTGTCAAAACGATCATCAAAGCTGACACTACCTTGTACGCGAACCCGTTGTAAGCCTTTTAGTTGTTTTAATAATTCATCCCCTTCTTCAGGACTGTTCGTAAACTTGATAAATTTAATGCTATTTGTATCATCTACAATGCTGCCGTTAACGATACTTTTACCCGTCTTAGTATCACGTTTATCTAAACCAACAAAGACACCTTCAAAAATTACACTAGGTGTATCCAAGGTGCCCATGATTTTAGATGTGACCCCTTCAATTTTAGGTCCTAAAATCATGCCTTCATCAGTAGGTGCATCCTTTGGTACACGACGAGGATATTTACCATCCCCTTCACTTCCTTTAGCCGTAGATTTTGTAGTTTTTTTAGGTCCAAAGCCTTTGCTTGCTTTAGGTGTACTACTCACAGATGCGATAGTATCACTACTGCTAGATTCGGCAGCGGTATGATTAGAACGAGACACAACAACTGGACTATTGTTGAAATAGCCTAATTCAATAGCTTCTACAAATGGGGCAAAATCATCTTCGTCTACATCATCATATTCATCTTGTTGGTCATAACCCGCAAAAGACTTGCCTCTAGGTTCTTGATTTTTAGCCTCTTCAGCTTCACGTTGTGCTTCAGCCGCTTCAATCCATTCACCAGCACCACAGCCACCGCCATAATAATAGGTATCTAACCCTTCACCCGTTTCAGTATCTACTTTCCAAGCAAAGCAACAAGCTGTATCTGTATTTGTTGGAATATCATCAAAAGAGATATTTTTTTCCTTATACCATGCAGACAACCTTTCACGTAGACTAAGCAATGTGGAAAATGCAGAGTCTGCTGCTTGAATCGTCACATGTTGGCTATGACAGTTCACATAGAAGGATGATTTCTTATTCTGTTTTGGTACAACACGATAACGTACTTTCATTTTTATCCCTTATACCCACAGTAGGTAATACATAAATCTCTAAATCGCCAAATATCGCCCTTGCTGCTACGGCTATCTAATATAATCTCATAAAGCCCTTTTAATAAAGCTCGTAGAGCCTTAATTGAAATTCTAGGACTCGCCTCGTAAGCTAGCTTAATCGGATATGGTTTAAATGACGAATCATGATCCTTACATAAGTTTTGTATGGCTTGAACAGACATACCCACTTGGCGACATTCGCTAACTAGCAACTGTAAACGTAATTGCCCCTCAATATAGCTCATAGCACGGTCTAATTCTTTATAGCCGAACATAAATGGAAATAGTTCAAGTAATGTATCGATATCTCTTTTTAATAGAGCCTCTTTAAAAGTAAAAATATTTTTGGCTCCATAGTCACTACCGTTTTCTTCGAGAAATTCTTTGGTAATAACCTTTTCCTCAGTAATCTGTAAAAAATATCGGTCAAACTCAGTTCTCATAAAAGAAACAGGTACCTCTTGCCACAAATCAATGAGATGAGCCACATATTCCTGTGCATCAGGCGTCATTTTAAAGCCGTTAGACGTACAGTACTGACGTATCCACATCACGAGGTCTGCCCCTTCAAGACGCTTACATTGATGATTTGGTATTTTTTCTAAAATCTCTTTATTCTGCTTGATCCGTTTATCAATCATATCATGATAGATCAAAACGATAGGATTATCTCCATTATATTCCATGAGGAGTTCATACAATGGAACCCAAGCATCACTATTTTTGCCACTTTTACGAATAATGGGCAAATTAACTAAACAGAAGACCTTTTGATCGCCAAAAAGTGAATCTTCACATAGTTTTTCACTTATTTTTTGTGGGCCCACCTCATCATCTAATACAGTCACTGGAAGGTCTGGATAGGCACTTAAAAATTTACGTTTTTCTTCTTCAATTAATTGTGGTTCGTCGCCATAGATGAGTTGAATATGTGCCATGTTCCCTCCTTTCACAGATAGATATCTTTAATAAAGCTGTATCCCATTATATACATATGTTCTGATGATGGATCAACATCGCGTAAAGCACCATGAGGACTACTAAACAAAACCGTACTACGCGGTGAAATACGATCAATTTCATGCATTACACTAAATCGACTCGTTATAAATAAAACATTAGCCTTATCATTTAATTTTAGATTTTTTTCTCTACTTTGTCCATTATATACGACTATTTGGTTAATACCATTTTTATATATTACCCTTGCCAAACCGTTACTGTGAAAGTACTTAACTTTTACCATTCTAGGATTCATGCCATATGCCCTAATAGTTTGATTAATTTGTCTTTCATTAGGTATCGTTTTAATATAATCTGGTGCATCGATTAACAAATATGCCTGTTCATGGTTTGGTGCTATGCACAGCAGCACATTACACTGTTTCATAGGAATATAATGGATTAACGTATTCTTGTGATGATGAGTCACATAGTATGAAACACCATAGGCTGCAACCATGCATAATAAGGACATCACTACATATACAGTATACTCCTTCTTATGTGTCAAAAAGTACGTAAACAGACCTAGTAAAGTATAATATACATAAACACAACAAAGATGCATCATACCAAGCCAAAGTAAACTACCACTACGCCCTAGGACATGATTTAAATATAACAATATGCGTAATAGTGCATCTATCAAAGACCATAGAAACGATATAGACATTACATAGCTAATAACAGTGCTTATAAAGATTAAAATGATGGATATATCTAATATAGGTGCTACTATGCAAGCTGCTAACAAACTAGCAATACTAATATAGTGAAAGTAATACAGCTGTAGCGGCAAGATGAGCAACTGTGCTGACACACATAACACAAGGGGTGTTTTAATCCATTTTGGTAGCCATTGTATCCGTTCATATAGTACCTTCCCCCATATAAGTAAACCATAGGTTGCACCAAAGGATAGTTGAAAGCTTACATCAAACAAAGAAAAAGGATCATATACAAGACATAGAATAGCGCATATACATAAAGCCTGTTTAGCTTGATATAATCGTCCTTTTACATAAGCCATGCACATGAGTATACTCATCATCATTGCACGTATAACAGGTGCATCTCCACCAACGATACAGCAATATATACAAGCTACTAATATACCTAAAATTAAGCATGTGCGCTTCCGTAATTTAACGAGTCTTCCTAAACCGTAAATTAAGGCTAATAGCAGTGCAATATGTGAGCCAGAGATAGATAAAATATGGATGAGGCCCGTATAAGCAAAATCTTTCATTCGCTCTTCCCCTAGCTCACTATAATGACCACCCAAGCATAAGGCTTGTGCTAATACCTTTTGTGGACCATCTAGATTACTAGCAATATTTTTTTCAATAGATTCTCGTATTTGACCACATAAATATAAACTTTTTCCATATAGTTTTTCAGAAAATATTTCTTGAAAGTGGAATGCTTGTAAATCTTTATTAGTAGCAGATCGATATACACCATCATAGATTCGACCTCTTGTATTAGAGCTCATATATCTACCTCTAAGATTAATGCGTCCTTCCTCTTCGATGAGAAATAAACTTTTTGGTGTACCTTCAATTATTGCTTGATCCCCTAGCCGTATTAAATACTTTGTAGTAGATACCTTTGAGTAAATCTGTAATCGACCCTGTGCCTTAATATAGTCGTTTTTAGCAGTATCTTTATAGGGATGTAATCCATGTAACTCTACATTATATTTGTAATATTCCTGTTTATCGATAGTTACTAATTCAGGATATGATACGACAGTGCCAAAATATTCTCCTTCTTGCTGTAAATAGAAAGATGTATAGCTGTTATAGTTAATAATTCGTAAGTCTGTTTGATAATAGGATAATCCCATTGCAGCAAAAACTAATATTAATAAATTGGCATATAAACGCCACCTACAATAAGATTGCATTATTTTAATAACAGTTACACCAATAATAGCTAAGGCAATCGCAAAAATATAATGCATTTGACTAAGTACGGGATAATATTTACCATATCCTAATATAGTGCCAATTATTATAGATCCCAATATAGTATGTGCCCATTGGCTATAAGTTATAAATGGCTTTGTATTAACTAATACTTGAGTATTGAAGATTGATTCCTCAAACGCTCGTTCTGTATTCCTAAATTTAGATTGTAATTTTATCTTTAATCTTCTTAAATACGCCATCACCGATGCCCTTCACCCCCTTGATACCTTCAACGGATGTAAAGGGTCCTTTTTGTGAACGATACTCTTCAATTCTTTTTGCCATAGCGGGTCCTATGCCTGGTAATGCATCAAGATCTTTTGCAGAAGCTGTATTGATATTAATTTTGTTACCGCGCAATAAAACCTCTGGATTACCGTGGAAGTTAAATACTATGTGGATATGATCTCCCGCATTAACCGACTTTGCCATATTGACTGATTCTACATCAGCATAAGGTAATAGCCCACCTGCTAACTGAACTACATCACCTACAGTAGCACTACTTTCAAACTCATATAAACCAGGTGAAACTACGGCGCCCGTAATATAAGCTATAGGTTTGTTGGATATTTGTTCAACAGTTGATATAGAAGAATTTCCATCTATTGCTCCTTCAACTAAGACAGAATCGCTTTCATCTGTTATAATAGGCCATAGGAAATAAATTCCTACTAAAACACATAGGATTAATATAATTGTCATATATGGCTTCAATTTTACTTTCATAGTGCACCTCCTACTAAAAGATTTCCCTATGAAAGAATAAATTCCTACTGTTGACTCTATTGGTCACACCAGCAGGAGTTTCATAATTGATGTCGAATATAAGGAGATACAATGAATCAAGAAACATTAAAAAAATATGCACATACCTTGTTAAAATATGGCGTAAATTTACAAAAAGATCAAACTCTTGTTATTTCTGTAGATGTAGAAAACAAAGACTTTGCAGTTATCGTCACAGAAGAAGCATATGAATTAGGTGCCAAAGAAGTTGTCCTCAACTGGAGATGTTCTCCAATCGCTCGTCAACGTTTATTACATGCTAAGGAATCTGTATTAGAAAGACCGGCTAACTGGATTCCTGAATTCTACAAGCAATACATCGATGATAAGGCCGCTTTCTTATCTTTGATTAGTGCGAACCCAAAAGCGTTAGAAGGTATTCCAACAAATCGTATTTCACTACAATCTCGTAACTTAAATAAAGCTTTATCCTTCTACCATACAGCGATTATGAACTCCTCTGTTACATGGTGCGTTGCTTCTGTACCAACGGTTCTATGGGCAGATTTACTTGGCTATGAAGGTACAGATGAACAGAAAATTGAACAACTATGGGCTACCCTATTAAAACTTTGCCGCATTGAAGGTGTAGAAGCGAAAGACACATATCGTCATCACATGGCAAAATTGCGTCACCGCTGTGAAGCATTGAATAAATTAGACTTAAAGGCATTGCGTTATACTTGTGAAAATGGTACTGACCTCTTATTAGAATTACCAGAAGGTCATATATGGCTAGGTGGTGAAGAATCTTCAAAGGATGGCACTATTTTTAATGCCAATATTCCTACAGAGGAAGTTTTTTCCGCACCCCAATATAATGGTGTTAATGGTATTGTATACAGCACAAAACCTTTAATTTACCAGGGTAATACTATTTCTGATTTCTCCTTTACTTTCAAAGAAGGTAAAATCGTTGATTATACTGCCAAAGAGGGTTATGAAGTATTAAAAGAGTTAATAGAAACCGATGAAGGCTCCCACTACCTCGGCGAAGTTGCTTTGGTGGACCACTTCAGCCCAATTAGCCAATCTAACCAAATTTTCTACGAAACATTGTTTGATGAAAATGCATCCTGCCATTTAGCGATTGGTGCATCTTATCCTACATGCCTCAAAAATAGTGATGGTTTATCTGAAGAAGAATTAAAAGAACGTGGCCTTAACTACTCCTTAACACATGTAGACTTTATGATTGGTGATGAACATATGAATATTAAAGGCTACACTCGTGATGGCCAAGAAGTAGACATTATGATTGATGGCCGTTTACAAGTATAAACATGACTACAGTGTAATCCTACATTGGATGATAGTAAAAACTGTACGTTCAATCTAACGGATCTGGTTGATATCAATTTATAATAGAAAACTACATATAAAAGAGCCCCTATATACGCTTGTATATAGGGGTTCTTATTAGTGGTAAAAAATTATTATATCACAATGTAATATTCAATGTGCGGCCTGTAGATTTGTATTCAATAATGTCTACACCTGCGGTTTTCAACATCCGTTTGGATGCTTTTACTTCTTTTGTATCCTTATAGAGATCATCGCGATAGATAACGGCTTTAATACCACTTTGAATGATGGCTTTCGCACATTCATTACATGGAAAAAGCGTTACATATATTTTAGAGCCCTCTAGAGAACCGCCACGATAATTTAAGATTGCATTAAGTTCGCTATGTACAGTATAGAAATATTTATTATCATCAGCTGTATCACGTTCCCATGTGAAATCATCATCACTGCAATTCAAAGGCATACCATTATAACCAATGGACAAGATTTTATTATCATTACTAACAATACATGCACCAACTTGTGTATTTGGATCCTTAGAACGTTGTGCTGCCAAAATGGCAACACCCATGAAGTATTCATCCCAGGAAATATAATCGCTACGTTTTGCCATAATTACCTCACTTAAAATAAGCCCCCTTCTACCTATGTAGTTGGGGGCTTACAATATTAAACAAATAGAATATCCTTATTTAACAACGATATTTACAAGTTTACCAGGTACGTAAATAACTTTTACGATATTCTTACCTTCTATAAATTCTTGAACACGGCTAGATTCTTTGGCCAATGTTTCTAATTCTTCTTTTGTAATATTTACGGAAACAGTAAGTTTATCACGAACTTTACCATTTACTTGCAAGACTACTTCTACTTCGTCTACAACGAGAGCAGATTCTTCATATACAGGCCATTTTTCTGTGTGAATGGATGTAGTTTCACCCAATTCATGCCACAATTCTTCTGTAATATGAGGCACAAATGGCGCTAAAAGAAGCAATAAGGAATGTGTCAATTCATTAGCTAATGCACTATTGATTGTTTCTGCTTTATCCTTATGAGCATACATAGCGTTTACAAGTTCCATGATGGCAGAAATCGCTGTATTAAAGTTGAAATTATTATCTAAGTCTTCCGTAACCTTTTTGATAACACGGTGTAATTCACGACGCAATCCGAATTCGTCTTTTGTAAGATCACCAGTTACATTTTTCTTAGCCTCTTCGTTGTACGCATCAACAATACGCCATACACGGCCTAAGAAACGATAGGAACCTTCAACACCTTGGTCAGACCAATCAAGGTCACGATCTACAGGCGCTGCGAATAGAATAAACAAGCGAGCAGTATCAGCACCATAGGTATTGATAATTTCTTCAGGAGAAACTACATTACCTTTGGATTTAGACATTTTACTGCCTTCTTTAAGAACCATACCCTGTGTCAACAAGCCACGGAATGGTTCATTTGCATCGATAAGGCCTAAATCGTGAATAACTTTCACAAAGAATCGAGAGTACAATAAATGCAAGATAGCATGTTCAATACCGCCGATGTATTGGTCAACATTCATCCAGTAATTAGCAATTTTTTTATCGAATGAAGCTTGGTCATTTTTAGCATCTGTATAGCGCAAGAAGTACCAAGAGGAATCGATAAATGTGTCCATCGTGTCTGTTTCACGACGTGCAGGGCCACCACACTTAGGACATGTAGTATTTAGGAAGCTTTCAGATGTAGCTAATGGAGATACGGCACCAGATTCAAATTTAACATTCTCTGGCAAGCGTACTGGCAACTCTTCTTCAGGAACGAGTTGTTCACCACATTTTTCACAATATACTACAGGAATTGGCACGCCCCAGTAACGTTGACGAGAAATCAACCAGTCACGAAGGCGGAAGTTTACTTTACCTTCACCAATACCGCGTTCATTAAGAGCAGCTGTAATATTTTTACGAGCCTCTGCAGATGTTTGGCCGTTATAATCGCCAGAGTTAACTAGAATGCCATCTTCATGGTACCATTCTTGCCATTTTTCAAGGCTATATTCTTCGCCTTCACAAGCTACAACCTGTTTAATTGGCAAATCGTATTTATGAGCAAATTCCCAGTCACGTTCATCATGTGCAGGAGAACCCATTACAGCGCCTGTACCGTAGTCTACTAATACATAGTTAGCAATCCAAACCGGTACTTGTTCGCCAGACATAGGGTTTACTGCATAAGAGCCTGTGAACATACCTTCTTTAGGTGCCTCTGTAGATGTACGGTCGATATCGCTCATATTCCGCATACGTGTAATAAAAGCTTCTAATTCAGCTTTATTAGGAGCGTTTTCAATAATGCGTTCTACATATGGATGTTCAGGAGCCAGTACTACATAGCTTACGCCATAAATTGTATCTACACGGGTCGTATACACAGATACACGTTCATTAATAGACGGTACTTCAAAGGAAAACTCCGTACCTTCTGAGCGGCCAATCCAATTCTTTTGCATCAATTTAACGCGTTGTGGCCAGTGATCAAGAGTATCCAAATCAGTTAACAAGCGATCTGCATATTCAGTGATGCGCAAGAACCATTGAGACAAGTCTTTTTTCTCAACTGGGTTATCACAGCGCCAGCAAGCACCATCGATGACTTGTTCGTTTGCCAATACAGTATGACAAGTTTCACACCAGTTTACTTTAGCTTCTTTTTTGTACGCTAAGCCTTTTTTATAAAATTGTTGGAAGAACCATTGAGTCCATTTATAGTAATCTTCTTTGCAAGTCGCTACTTCACGGTCCCAATCGTAGGATAAACCAAGAGCTTTTTGTTGTAATTTCATGTTCTCGATATTATCAAGAGTCCATGTTTTAGGTGCAATACCATGTTTGATAGCCGCATTTTCAGCAGGCATACCAAAGGAGTCCCAGCCCATTGGATGCAACACGTTGAAGCCCTTCATTTTTTTGAAACGAGCTACTACGTCACCGATGGAATAGTTACGCACGTGACCCATGTGTAAGTTACCAGATGGGTACGGGAACATTTCTAATACATAGTATTTTTCTTTAGATTCATCATATTCTGTTTTAAATGTATGGTTATCTTCCCAATACTGTTGCCACTTTTTTTCAATATCTTGGGCTACATACTTTTCGTTCATGTAGGGGCCTCCTCATATGGTCAACCTCATAGGTTGCCATTTTATAATTAATATTTTTATTTTACTACGTACTGTAAAAGCAGTCAAACACTAGCGTTTTACGACTTGAATAGTTTTTATTAAATCATTTTTAGGGCTTGTATTTTGATCAGAACTATGACTAGTATATAAATCATTTTGCTCTTTAACAGTTTGTTTATTGTGTTCTTTTCTAGCTTTAGCCTCTTCTTCTAAGCGTTTTTTCTCAGCTTTTACTTTTTCAACTTCTTCTTTTGCTTTGCGTTTAGCAGCTTCTTTCTCTTCTTTAGCTTTCCGTTTTGCTTCCGCTTTAGCTGCTTTTTCTTTTTCTTTTTCTTCTAAGCGTAATTTGTATTGTTCAAGCTTTGTTAATGGTTTAGCTTCTTGAACTACAGGTTCAGGAACAACTGCTGTAGGAGATTTAGGAATACCACGTCCTAAGTCTTTTTCTTGAATCATAGTAATCGTAGAAATATCTTCAAACCCTTTACGCCATGCTGCAAACCCACCAAGGTGTAATTCTTTTACCAGATCAAGTTTTAAGCCTAACGATGTATTATCTTCAAACCAAATACGATCTGAACCAGAAGCTGTTGGAATAGATAAATAGTATAACTTTAATCGATCGTCCCAAGTCATTTTATCTCTGTAATTAGCAAAGTAATTCCCTGTATTTTTCATAGCCAGTGTTTCACCCTTAGCATAACCATTTGTATCATGCCATAAGCGCATATAGAATGGTACCCCTAATATTAGCTTTTGAGAAGGAACTTCAGAGAGCATTCTTTCTGTATGGCTACGAACCCAAGGATAACTTGCAACAGGACCTGCAGTAGTACTCTTAGCCCAAGTTTCGTCATATGCCATAAGAACTACATAGTCGACAGTATCTGCCAAAGCTTTGCGGTTATACACTAATGACCATTCTGGACTATCAGAATACCCGGTCACATCGATAGAAGTTTTAATATTATATTGATGTAAATGATTAGACAAATATGATACAAATGTTGTTAAACGATCGCGGTCAGCATAATCGATGTTTTCAAAGTCAAAGTTATAACCATCAAACCCATATATATAAGCATATTGAACAAGATTATGAGCATATTTCTTCCATACCGATTGGTCCGCCAAAATACCACTTGTAAAATTAGAGTCAAACCGATTAGTAATCAACGGCCAAATGTGATAGCCTTTATTCTTATACGCTTTCACATAATCAATATTAATATTTGGACTTGCTTCTAAACCTAAGCTATGCAATTTAAACCAACTTGGAGAAATGATATTGTCACCACTCGTATTGAGTTTTGCCTGATATGGAGCGCCCTCCGCTGTCCATGGATCAAAAGCCCAAGCCAATGGTGTTTTCAATGTATAAGGCGCTTTCACCGTAGATGCTTCTGGTGCAGGGCCTAAAATAAGTTGACCATTATTTTTTGTATAACTAACACCTAGCATAGCTGGATCAGACTCAATATCTACATAGGATAGACCATCTTTTTTAGTAATGGGCAATTTAACAGGTTCACCTACAGCTGCAGGATTTAAAACAACTTTATCACCTTGTAATTCACTTTGTGGAACAAACACGGTATATGCTGTTTTATATTGATTTGCTTCGTAATGACGTGTAGTAGTGGCTAAAAATTGATCTAATGGAACCAATACCTCTGCATGTACGAATGTACTTGATAAAGCAGACATTACTAAAGCTGTTAACGATTTTATAATAGTAGATTTACGAATCATGTACTCTCCTAATTCTAGGTCCCATACTGGGATACAATACCAATTTCTATATTATACCATATTATATATAGTTCATCTCTTTTCTTGCACGAAGGATATATGTAATTTATAATTTAATCTATGTACTAATAAAAATTATCACATAAGGAGTTTTGTATGCATCAATATTTATTTTTCATAGGGGACTTCCCTATTAGAGCCTATGGTACCATGTTAGCTTTGGCTATCATCTGTGGTGCCTCTGTTGCCTATGTACTATTGAAAAAGGATGGCCGCGGTTGGCATGAACACATCATCGACTTTTCCATTACTGTTGCCGTAGCTGGTCTCATCGGTGCTCGCCTATGGGATGTCTTTTTCTTTGATTGGGATTATTACGGTAATCATTTATTGGAAATTCCCTTTGTTTGGCAAGGAGGCATGGCCATTCAAGGTGGCGTAGTACTAGGCACAATTGCGGGCTATTGGTATCTTCGTAAAAACAAGATTGACTTTTGGGCTTTTGCCGATTTATTTGCCCCTGCATTGATTTTGGCGCAATCCGTAGGTCGTATGGCAAACCTTTTAAACGGTGATGCTTTTGGTCATCCTACGGGCGGTAATTATGGTATTATCTATCCTGAAAGTACCCTTGCCTACCGCACCTACGGTAATCAACCACTATGGCCTGCCGAAGTATGGGAAGGTCAAATCGATATTCTTATCTTTGTAGTCCTTCTATTATTTGGATCTTTTAAGCATGCTAAGGGTCAGGTATTCGTACTATATGCTATTCTCTATTCTACGGCTCGCTTTTTCTTAGAGTTCTTACGTGGCGATTACGTAAACGTAACGCTAGGTCTAAAATCTGCTCAAATGACGAGTTTAATAGCTATCATTGTCGGTATCTGTGTATTCATCTATCTAGGCTATCTAGAAAAGAAAAATCAAAAGGTACTTGTTGCTATAGAACCAACAGTAAAAACTAAAAAACGTAAATAAATTACATATAAAAAGAAAAGTCCTGCATTCATTGGTTTTACCATTGAATGTAGGACTTTTACTATTTTTTGAAATAAAACTATTTCTTAAAAGCCTATTCTCTATAAGGCTATTTCTTATAAACTTTCTTTAGCTTTTAGAACATCAATTTCTTCTAATGCACGATTTGCAATCAGTGCATTTTTTTCTTTTTTCTTACGTACTTTTTGAGGCCACGACTCCATAATGCCAAAGTTGACATTCATTGGTTGGAAGTTAGAGCCTTCGTAGTTAGAAATATAGTGACTAAGAGAGCCAATAGCCGTCGTCTTAGGGAATTCAATAAACGGTTTTTTCTCTAAATAGCGAGCTACTTGAAGACCTACCATGAGACCGCTAGCAGCAGACTCCAAGTAGCCTTCTACACCTGTCATTTGACCAGCAAAGAATAGACGTGGTTCTTTTTTTAGTTGAAATGCGTGATTTAATAGTTCAGGAGAATTGATATATGTATTGCGATGCATAACACCATAACGAACAAATTCTGCATTTTCGAGTCCTGGAATCATACCGAATACACGCTTTTGTTCACCCCATTTTAAATGAGTTTGGAAGCCTACCAAGTTAAACATGGTGCCTTCCTTATTTTCCTTACGCAATTGTACCACTGCGTAAGATTCCTCATTGGTACGTTTATCCACTAAGCCTACAGGCTTTAATGGTCCATAACGTAATGTATCTTCACCACGGCTTGCCATGATTTCTACGGGCATACAGCCTTCAAAGTAGATTTCTTTTTCAAAATCCTTTGGCTGTACAGCTTCAGCTGTTGTAAGCTCATGCCAGAACGCTTTATATTCCTCTTCTGTCATAGGACAGTTAAGATAATCCGCATCGCCTTTGTCATAACGAGAAGCAGCAAAAACTTTATCGTAGTTTAAAGATTCAGCCGTTACGATAGGTGCAGCAGCATCGTAGAAGTAAAAGCCTGTTTCACCAGTTAAGGCTTTAATCTTATCTCCTAATGCTTCAGACGTAAGTGGACCAGAAGCAAAGATAACAGTTCTCTCTGTAGGAATCTCAGTTACCTCTTCGTGATGAACTGTAATATTAGGATGGCTCTTTACCTTCTTAGTCACCATTTCACTAAATAAATGACGATCAACGGCTAATGCACCACCGGCAGGTACAGCAGTTGCATCGGCACATTCCATAATGATAGAACCTAAACGACGCATTTCTTCTTTCAAAAGGCCTACCGCATTTTCAATATTACCAGCACGCAACGAGTTACTACATACGAGCTCTGCAAATTGATCTGTTTGGTGCGCCGGAGAACTCTTCACAGGGCGCATTTCATATAAGTCTACATGAATACCTCGGTTAGCGAGTTGCCAAGCCGCTTCGGAGCCTGCAAGGCCTGCACCAATAACAATAACATTTTTATTATTCAATTGTAGTTTCCTCTTTTTTAGCTTTACTAGACTTTTTAGATTCTTTTACAGGTTCTTCACTAGCTTCGCTCTTTTTCTTTCTTGTTTTCTTTGGTGGTCGAGTCGGACAAGTTTCATTGGAACAGAACTTTTTAACTGTACCATTTTTATATGTCTTTTCAACCATTATAGAACCACATGTTTCACAGAAATCATGGGTTGGCTTATCCCATAGTGTAAAGTCACATTGTGGGTATCGATTACAGCCATAGAAAATGCGTCCACGACGAGACTTACGTTCTACGATTTCCCCTTCTTTACATTTAGGACACGTTACCCCAGTTCCCACTGTAATAGGTTTTGTGTTTTTACATTCTGGAAAATTAGAGCATGCTAAGAACTTACCGTATCGACCAAATTTATATACCATTGGACTATGACAAAGTTCACATATCTCATCGCTTTCCATAGATGCAATTTCAATGCGGTCTACATCACTTGCATCTTCTAGTTCTTGCGCAAAGACCTCGTAGAAATCAGATAATACTTTTACATACGTATCCTTACCAGATGCGATAGCATCAAGTTCTTCTTCTAAATCACGGGTAAAGCCAGTATTGATGATTTTTTCAAAATATGTAATCAAGAAGTCTACCACCACAAAGCCTAACTCTGTAGGCACGAATTGTTTATTCGTATTTTCCACATAGTTACGGCTTACGATAGTATCTAGAATTGGTGCGTATGTACTAGGGCGACCAATGCCAAGTTCTTCTAATGTCTTGATAAGACTCGCCTCGGAGTAACGTGGAGGTGGTTGTGTAAAATGTTGTTCAGGCAATACCTCTACCGTATGGGCAGCATCATTCTTTTTCAGAGCTGGCAATTGAGGTGCATCCTCTTTTTTCACATCTTCATAAACGGCACTGAAACCTGGGAAGATAACACGAGAGCCAGTTGCTTTAAAGGTATAGTCATCTTTAACATTCAACTCAATCGTTGTGGATTCATTTTGTTGAGGCGCCATTTGGCTCGCCATAAAACGATTCCAAATCAACGTATATAGCTTAAGTTCATCGCGACTCAAGAATGGTTCCACCATTTTAGGTGTTAACTCGAGAGATGTAGGACGAATCGCCTCATGCGCATCTTGTGCAGAACCTTTAGAACCGTACACATTTGGTTTAGATGGATAATATTCCTCCCCATAGTTACGAAGAATAAAGTCCTTAGCCATAACTTGCATCTCTTTAGAAATACGCGTAGAGTCTGTACGCATGTACGTAATCAAACCTACGTGGCCATAGGAGCCAATTTCTAAACCTTCATATAAATGTTGGGCAATCATCATCGTACGCTTAGCACCAAAGTTCAATTTACGCACACCATCTTGTTGCAACGTAGATGTTGTAAACGGAGGTGCCGCTTTACGAGAACGTTTGCGCTTTTCAATATTTGTCACTACTGCATCTTCACCGCCAATAGCATCAACCACCGCTTGTGCATCGCTTTCAGTAGTAATATCGATTTTCTCGCCTTTAATATGTGTCAACTCCGCTGTGAAAGATTCTTTTATAGGTGTTTCAAAATTACCTTTAATGGTCCAATATTCTTGTGGTTCGAAGGCTTGGATTTCGCGCTCTCGTTCACAGATGAGTCGAACTGCTACAGATTGTACACGACCAGCGCTGAGACCCTTACATACTTTTTTCCAAAGTAATGGACTCAATTTATAGCCTACGATACGATCTAATACACGGCGCGCTTGTTGAGCATCTACCATATTCATATCGATGGTACGTGGAGCCTCCAAAGCCTCTGCTACGGCATTTTTAGTGATTTCATTAAACGTAATACGACATGTAGACTTAGGATCTACATTGAGAATGTACGCTAAGTGCCAAGAAATGGCTTCCCCTTCGCGGTCAGGGTCAGTTGCAAGCAATACGGCACTGCTTTCATCAGCATAGGAAACGAGTTCATCTATAACCTTTTTACGAGTTACAAGATTGCTGTAGCGCGGTGTAAAGCCATGCTCTATATCGATGCCCATTTGAGATTTAGGCAAGTCTCGTAGATGGCCCATACTTGCTTTTACCACATAGTTAGGACCTAAGAATTTTTCAATTGTTTTAGATTTAGCAGGAGATTCTACAATAACCAAGACTTTGCCGTTCGGATTATATACGCGAGGTTCCCGTTGCTCCGGTGGCACAGAAGTTTGTAGTACAGATTTATCCCGTACAATCCCCATTGGAGTAAGGGCTTCTTTAGTAACCTTACGCTTTATAGTAGTACTCTCTTTCTTAGTATTTTTCTTTTCTGTATCTTTACTAGTACTAGCTGCTTTCGGCTCGTCAATAACGATAGATCGTTTAATGGACAAGTATATCACTCCTAGTCATATTAATATAGCCTCTCGGCGGATGATTCTCTATAGCCCCTTCCATTTCTAATGTTAGTAATAAGGGCTGTAGTTGTTGTAATGGAATACGAGTCGCTTTCAAAATATCACTAACCGTAATACATCGATCATGAGGTATTTCATTCAATATTACACTCCTATCCACATTAAAGCTTAACATAGAGCACCCTTTTCTATCAACACTTTG
Organism: Veillonella parvula; assembly: GCF_902810435.1. GTDB lineage: Bacteria > Bacillota > Negativicutes > Veillonellales > Veillonellaceae > Veillonella. Next base: position 1,077,048 of record NZ_LR778174.1, on the reverse strand, counting down.
ACTATGATTCCCTATTTGAACGCTAGCTTTTACGCCTTTATTACCTTTATTATTTGTTGGTAAAAGTTTATGTTCACTAGAAAAATATTCCCGCATTGTTAAATGGTATTGTTCAACTATATCCTCATAACCAGTAAGTACATATGCACCATTTTTCATTAAGAATTTATTTCCATCTGCTGTATGGTCTAATAGATTACATGGTACCACAAATACATCTCGACCTTCACTAACCGCCATATCTGCCGTAATCAAAGAACCACTACTAGACTTGGCCTCCACTACGATAACACCTCTGCATAATCCACTAATGATACGATTCCGTGCTGGGAAATGTTTTGCGGACGGCGGTGTACCTGGCGGGTATTCGGAGAGAAGTAACCCATTATTTTGTAATATACGATCAAATAATTTTGCATTTTCTCGAGGATAGGTAATATCTAAACCACATCCCATAACAATGATTCCATACCCCTGACTAGCCAGAAGGCCTTCATGACCATGTGAGTCTATACCACGCGCCCCACCACTAACAATAATGGTACTATATTTACCTAATTCCTTGCCGAGCATTCTCGCCACATTCCGACCATATAAGGAGCAACTCCTTGCTCCAACAATAGCAATACGATTTAAGCGTCCATCTAAGAGTGCCCGATTACCTCTCATAAATAAAATGGCTGGCGGATTATATATATGATTTAAAATAGACGGAAAGTCTTTGTCTAAAAAGGTAGTAAAATCCATCTGGTATTCGTCTACTTTATGGATAATATACTCTAATTTTTCATCTTTAGCCGATGCTGAAATGGCACGTTTATCAGATGCAGAAATATATGTATAAGATTTTAAGTTTTCTACATTCTTAATAGCTTGCCACGCATCATAAGGGGATCCAAAATCCTCTATAAAACGCCTTACATATGTGGCTCCAACATTGTATAAGCTTTGTAATCCTGCAATATAAATATTGTCATCGTATCTAATCATATAAACACCTAGTAATTCTTTCTAAGTATATAATCATTAATTTTATATAGAATCAAACAACTACTTTTGGCAAATAAACAACTACTAAATTTATGAGATAATTACTTTATTTGCCAGTTCTAAATAACATTGCTTCAGAAATATGATGTGGTTCTACTTTTGGATTTTCTTCTAAATCAGCAATTGTACGAGCCACCTTTAATATGCGATCAAAAGCTCGCCCACTTAAATGAAAATGGTCAAATATATTGCCTAAAACACTCCAAGCCTTATCTGTAATATTGCATAGTTCACTAATTGCCTTATGGGGAACTGCTCCATTCGAATTAAAGTCAAAACCTTCATATCGTTTCTGTTGCATAGCAGTGGCCATGATAACTTGTTGTCTCATACTTTCACTCGTCATATTTGAAGATGATGTATCTAACAGCTGTTCAAGGGTCGGTCTCTCAACGGGAATATGCAAATCAATACGATCCATAATCGGCCCTGATAACCGTTGCTGATAGTTTTTAACCATCGTTTCTGTACAGACACATTCCTTATAAGGATCATGGTAATACCCACAAGGACAAGGATTGGCCGCAAGAATACAAATAAAATTAGCTGGATATATATAATTTCCTTGAGACCGATTTATAGTAATCGTTCTAGACTCTAAAGGCTGTCGTAATGCATCGATTACTTGGCGTTGAAACTCAGGCGCTTCATCCATAAATAATACGCCTCCATGAGCTAATGTTACCTCTCCAGGACGTCCCTGTATCCCTCCACCGACCATACTAGCCAAAGTTGCCGTATGATGAGGATGTCTAAAAGGTCTAGATTTCACTAGCCCATTATCACCTAGTAAACCTATTACATCTTGTATACGACTCACTTCAACAATTTCATTCCAAGTCATAGGAGGCAATATGGTCGGCAATCGTTCGGCCATCATCGTTTTACCCCCACCTGGAGGCCCTATCATAATACAATGATGATGACCTGCAGCACTGATGAGCATGGCTCGTTTGCCTAACTCTTGACCTTGTACATCGCCAAAATCAACTGTATATGGTTGATTAGTCTTTATAGTTATACTTTCATCCGTAACAGACGTATCAACACAATTATTACTAATCATAGTTACTTGTGGTTTACTGATTGTATCTAGATTTTCATTGCTTCCGGTTAATGGCATAGACTCTAAAGGCCCTAGAATTGATTTATTGGCATTGTGTTTATCTACTTTTCCTTTTTTGATACTTATTTGTTTATTTTTATCAACTACCTTTGGCTTAATTTGTTCCTCTAAAATAGTAATAATTTCTTGTAGTGATGATCCACCATATATAGTTAAATTAGGAATAGACTGTAGCACTTTACCATTTTCAATACTTGTATAAATTTTTGAATAATTAGCATCTAATCCTGCTAGCGACATAGCTAGAGTCCCAAAGGTCGGTAATAACGAACCATCTAACGCTAACTCTCCCATAAACAAACTCTTATCAAATAAAGCCGAAATTTTAGCTTTACGCCCATTTATCTGTCCTGATGCAAGCAGAACCCCTAAAGCGATTGCTAAATCGAGCCCAGCGCTACTTTTACGAATTGTAGCCGGGGCTAAATTGACTACGATGCGTCTCATTGGAAATTCGTATCCACTATTTTTAATGGCCGCTCGTACCCGTTCACGAGCCTCTTTAACAGATTGATTAGGTAGTCCAACGATATCAAAGACCGGCAAACCTTGTGATATATCAACCTCTACAGTAATGATACATCCATCAATGCCGTGTAAGGTGGCTCCATTTAATTTTGCGTACATAAACTGACCTCACTAAAAGCACTGTGGTAAATAATGAATAGAACTTTGAAAGTCCTCGTGCAAATACACCTCTATTACATCAAAGGATATTTCCTTCCAACGGCGCTTTTTTTGATTTAAATCATATAGAAACAACATAGCAGCTCGTTTAATATGCTTTTGTTTTTTCTTGGTAACTGCCTCACGTGCTAGTCCATGTTGCATACCTCGGCGAGCTTTAATCTCTATAAAATGATAGACTAAATCACGTTTAGCAATGATGTCTATTTCGCCTAAACGGGTTCGATAATTTGTATCTACTACCGTAAGTCCCATTTTTTCAATATAATTGGTAGCTACTCGTTCCCCCCATTTGCCCAGTTCTTTTGAATCGAGTTCATTAAATGCTTTACCAGTACTAATCGTTTTCATATATACCTCCTAATAAGGTGTATCTGCAACAATAACTCATAGAATTTAATATCTATACTATATTAATCTTTCAACAGGTAATACTTACTTGTAGCGTAAATTATGGAGGTAACAAAAGTAAATACAAAAGAGGTTCCTAATAGTCACATAGGTGACCAATAGGAACCTCTTTACGGATATAAACTATATGCAATTTATAATGATATAACGAATAAAACTAATACGACTATAGGACTTAACTTAATAGTCGAATCATAAAGTAAATCTATTACCCATATATAAATAACTAAGATTTACTCAGGTTTAACCCAACGTACAATAGATTTAATAGGCTCAAAGCTCTTACGATGAAGCGGTGTTACCCCTTGTTGCTCGATAGCTTCTTTATGTAATTCCGTATAGTAACCTTTATGAATACCAAAGCCATAACCAGGGAACTCAACATCAAGGCTCTTCATATATCGATCTCGCGTAACCTTTGCAATGATGGATGCAGCAGCAATATTAGCGCTTTTACTATCGCCCTTAATAATGGATTCAACAGGAATCGTTAAATCAGGCAATTTCATAGCATCAGCCACTACTGCTTCAGCTGGTACGCTGAGCGTACGAATAGCCTCATACATCGCTTGTCGCGTTGCTTCATAAATATTGAGTTCATCAATCTTTTCTGGGCCGTAGGAAATACAGCTAACAGCAACAGCTTCGTCCATGATGATATCATAGAGCGCTTCACGCTTTTCTTCCGTTAGCTTTTTAGAGTCATTAAGGCCTGGAATTAATGTCATAGGTGGCAAGATAACAGCAGCTACCGTAACAGGCCCCGCAATAGGACCACGCCCCACTTCATCGACGCCAGCCACATGGTAGATACCTTGATCATAGAACATTCCTTCATAGTCATACATACCCATGAGGCGTTGCTGTTCTTTTAACTCTTTTTCTTGACGCTTAATATAAGAAGCAGCCAATTTCTGTACAGAACTACGAGTATCCTCTTGAGCAAAAGACAAAATCTCTAAGGCTTGTTCAGTTTCAAAGAGAGCTTTAATATCTGCTACTTTTAACTTAGAAAATACATCTTTATCCATTATGACTCTCCTCACCATCTGTAGAATAGTACGGTTCTTCATCAACTTGATCGAGAGTAATTGTACCTAACTTAGTATTGCGGTAATCTTGCAAGATAATACGGCGAGCCTTGTCAAAATCTACAATGCCACCGCTTACAAGACAACCTCGACGACGTCCGATGCTTTCAAGAATCGTATCAACATCGGTCATCTCTTCTTCTTTTAATTTATAACGCTCTACCAAAATATTTGACGTGTTCGTCAATAAGTAATTTAATAGCTGTTTTATAACATGCTCTAAATCATAAACATCATCGGAAATGGCACCTGTCATAGCGAGGCGAGCCGCTGCACGTTGGTCCTCTAATTTTGGCCATAATACACCTGGTGTATCAAGCAATTCAAGATTTTTACCGATTTTAACCCACTGTTGACCACGTGTATGACCTGCCTTATTAGCTGTACGCGTTGCAGCAGAACCAGCTAAAGAGTTAATCAATGTAGATTTACCAACATTAGGAATGCCTAAGATAATAGTCCTAACAGAACGACTGCGAATACCTTTCGCTACCCAACGATCAATGATAGGTTTACTTAGACGTTCTACGGTAGATAGTAATTTTTTATTGCCTTTGCCAGATTTAGAATCGATAGCCAATACTGTAATGCCTTGTTTAGTAAAGAATTCAGTCCATTCCTTTGTGGCTTTAGGATCTGCTAAGTCAACTTTATTTAACAGTACAATATGTGGTTTTTGACCAACGAGTTCAAGGATTACAGGATTCGCACTAGAGCGAGGAATACGCGCATCTAATAACTCGATAACAACATCTACCTTCTTGATGTACTCTGTAATCATACGAGTAGCTTTCGCCATATGCCCAGGGAACCAATGTACGATAGGTGAATCTGCCATTTTATATCCTTTCTACATACTTTATATACATCTCATAGAGATACTTAGTATATTTTATATTTATCTTTTTACAGCTCTATATTCCTCTATTATAACTCTTTAATTCATAGAATAATAAAATAGAACTATTCATATCCAATTTTAGCAAAAATAAAAGGCTGCCAACGGCAGCCTTTTATGAACATTAGCGTTTTTCGCGAATACGAGCAGCTTTACCAGTAAGGTTACGTAAGTAGTACAATTTAGCACGACGAACAACACCACGGCGCATAACTTCGATTTTAGCTAAACGTGGGCTGTGAAGTGGGAATGTACGTTCTACACCTACACCGGATGCAATACGACGAACTGTAAAAGTTTCACGTACGCCACCGTTTTGACGTTTGATTACCAAACCTTCGAACACTTGGATACGTTCACGAGTACCTTCCACTACTTTTACGTGTACGCGAACTGTGTCACCAGCGCGGAAAGTAGGGATGTCTGTACGAAGTTGTTCTTGTTCAAGTACGTTAATAATGTTCATTGTTTCCTCCTGTTTGCAGACATTCAATACCTACACCTTATAGGCAGCGGACTGTCTCAAATTAACAGCAATATAGTATCATAAATCACGTACTGTTAGCAAGTATTTTCTATATTATTTTAATAATCCAAATATTTACGTATTATTTACGTATAATTGGTCGTTTTAACTTACCTAATAAGCGGTATAAATTCTCCTGTTCTTCATCCGATAAATCAGAGAACATTACATTAAGAAATTCGTTATATGTATGTAAAAGAGTTTTGCCTAACCGTTTCCCCTCATCTGTTAAAGTAACTACAGATATACGTTTATCCATATAATCAATATGTTTTGTAACATATCCCAATTCAATGAGAATATCTGTCTGCTCCGACACAGTAGCAGGACGCATATTTAGAGCATCTACTAACTGCTTCTGTGATGCTCCTTGGGAACGCATATATAATTCAATAATAATTCTATCACGAGACTTTTCTTTGCCGCTTGGCACCTTACATAAGGCTTTATATAATTCATCATGATTCATAATCATCTATCTCCTCATACAACTTTGTATATTATAAAGTATTCGCCATAGTCTCTAAAAATCCTGCATAAAATTTGCATATTCTTCGTAAAAGCAAAAAAGAGGTACACACGGTACCTCTTCTCTTGTATATCATTGTAAAATTTTTAAGTTTTACTGAAATATGTTATTTTAATGCGCTAATATCGCCAATAATAGCCATTACACTGTATGCTAAACGAACGAGTTGTAAACGGTTAGCTTTAATAGCTTCATCTTTATCCATAACCATTACATCTTCAAAGAATTTGTTGATGGCTGGAACTAAAGTAGCTGGAACTGCCACGACTGCATCATAATCGCCTGCTTCCCAAGCAGCACTACTTGCTTCAGATGCTTTAGAAGCAGCTTCGAACAATTCTTTTTCAGCATCTTCTTTCAATAAATCGCTATTAACACCAGTATATTCCACATCTTTTACAAGATTGTACATACGAGTATAGGCTTGAACAAGTTCAACGTTTTCATCGATGCGGTTAGCTAACAATGCATTTACAAGACCTTCAGCATCAGCAACGGACAATTCGTTGTTAGATAACAATAAGTCGATTACATGATGAGGAACTTCGCGATCAAGGAAGATATTTTTCAAACGAAGTGTGAAGAACTCTTCTACTTGGCCAAGCAATTCGTCTTGTTTTTCAGTTGGTACATTAAGAAATTCCATAGATGCTTTGAAGATTGGACGTAAGCTGATATTCCATTCGCTACCAAGCAAGATGTTCAAAATACCAATTGTTTGACGGCGCAATGCATATGGATCTTGAGAGCCTGTAGGAATTAGGCCACGGCTGAAAGTGGCAACGATGTTATCTACTTTATCGATGATGGACAATACTTTACCTGCTTCAGTTTGAGGCAATACATCGCCTGCAAAACGTGGTAAATATTGTTCGAAAATAGCTTCTGCCACTTCTTCGGACTCACCATCAAGTAAAGCGTACTCTTTACCCATTACACCTTGTAATTCAGTGAATTCTGTAACCATACCAGTTGTAAGATCAGTTTTAGCAAGCTCTGTAGCACGTTCTAACACAACAGCTGCATCTTCGTGTAAACCACATTCTTCACCAAATACACGGCCCAATTTAAGTAAACGTTCAGTTTTATCTGCTAAGTTACCAAGACCTTCTTGGAATACGATTTTAGTCAAACCATCTTGACGGTCAATAAGAGGTTTCTTGCGGTCTTCATTGAAGAAGAATTTAGCATCATCAAGACGAGCGCGCAATACACGTTCATTACCAGCTTGAACTACTTCGATAGAATGATCGGAGCCGTTACGAACTGTTAAGAACATTGGCAACAATTTGCCGTCTTGGTCAACTAATGGGAAGTAACGTTGATGGTCTTTCATAGGTGTAATGATAGCTGCATCTGGAAGTGCCAAGTAGGACTCTTCAAAGCCACCACACAATGCTGTAGGCCATTCAACAAGATAGTTGATTTCTTCTAACAAATCATCATCCCAAACGATAGATGCATTTTTAGAAGCTGCAATGTTATGTAATTGTTTGGAAATCAATTCACGACGTGCGTCTTGATCAACCATAACAAAGTTTTCTTTTAATGTGTCTACATAGGATGCTGCATTTTTGATAGTGATTTCATCAGCCCCTAAGAATCGATGACCACGTGTTACATTACCAGATTTAACAGTAGCAAATTCTACAGGAATTACTTCTTCATCAAGTAAAGCTACAAGCCAACGTACAGGACGTACGAATTTAGCATCTAAATTACCCCAATGCATAGATTTAGGAAAGTTAAGACCTGTAATCAATTGAGGTAACATATCTGTGACGATATCTTTTGCTGGTACGCCTGCAGTTTTAGTTTCAGCGTAAATATAGCCGTCTTCTACAACGAGATCCGCTACATCAAGACCTTTACCACGAGCAAAACCGATAGCTGCTTTTGTTGCATTACCGTCAGCATCATATGCGATGGATGCAGAAGGACCTTTATGACGTTCACTGATTTCCGCAGATGTGTCAGCAAGACCTTTCACAATAAGAGCCAAACGACGTGGTGTACCGTATGTTGCGATGCTTTCAAAAGGAAGATGGGCATCATTTAATTTTGTTTCAGCCAATTGTTTCAATTGACCTAAGATATTGGGCATAAAGCCGGCAGGAATTTCTTCTGCACCGATTTCAAATAATAAATCCTTTGCCATCTTATTTATCTCCTTTCAAAAGTGGGAAACCTAATTCTTCGCGTTTAGCAAGGTATTGTTGTGCACAAATACGAGCTAAGGCACGTACGCGACCGATGAAAGCAGTACGTTCGCTGATAGAAATAGCGCCACGGGAATCAAGCAAGTTGAATGTGTGGGAGCATTTCAATACATAGTCATAAGCTGGTAATACATAACCAGCTGCACAAACACGTTTTGCTTCTGCTTCGTACATATCAAACAATTTGAAAAGCATATCTGTATCTGCTAATTCAAAGTTATATACGGATTGTTCAACTTCATTAGCATGCCAAACGTCACCATATGTAACATTTTCATTCCATTTAAGGTCATATACGTTTTCTACGCCTTGAATGTACATAGCCAAACGTTCTAGACCGTATGTAATTTCTACAGAAACCGGTTTACAGTCAATGGAACCAACTTGTTGGAAATATGTGAACTGAGTTACTTCCATACCATCGAGCCATACTTCCCAACCAAGGCCCCAAGCGCCCAATGTTGGAGATTCCCAGTTATCCTCTACGAAACGGATATCGTGATCTTCAGCATGAATACCAAGAGTTGCCAAGGATTGTAAGTACAATTCTTGGATATTATCTGGAGATGGTTTCACGATAACTTGGAATTGATGATGTTGGAACAAACGATTAGGGTTATCACCATAACGACCGTCTGCTGGACGACGAGAAGGCTCTACATAACATACAGCCCATGGTTCAGGACCAATAGCGTGTAAGAATGTAGCAGGGTTCATTGTACCTGCGCCCTTTTCAATGTCATATGGATTTTGAACGATACAACCTTGATCGCTCCAGAATTTTTGTAGATTTAAAATAATCTCTTGAAATGTCATTGCTGCCTCCACTTTACACAACCGACATAAAATCAACCATTTCGTTACAAACAAAAAAGTCCCTGTAACGAAAAACGTTACAGGGACGAGTATACCCGCGGTTCCACCCTATTTGGCTTGCGCCCTCTTTTTTCTATGTTGGCCTTTACTAACAGATACCTGCGTTCCTGCCAATGCTCTACAGCGCCTTCAACCAAATGTGAGCTTACACCATCCTCACTCGCTAGAAAGGTTTACTACTCTGCTTCATCGCATATATTATACACAATATTGTAGCAATACGGAGGGATGAATGTCAAACTATTATTAATAACACGTAAAAGCACATTTCCCAAAAAATTATGTTAATAAATAAACTAATCCCAATATCTATCTAACTAAATATATAACTTCACTTTAATTAGTATGAAATTATATAGAGAATAAGATTGCCATTAAAAATAGTAAGACAGTAAAGAAAGAAAATAAATAGTAAATCCATTTATTATTACTATTTTTAAATATTAGTGAAAATAGGTAAGTACTAAATGATAACAGTAAAAACTCAACTAGATATTTAAATTGTTTATTTATAGCATCTAAGAACTTAAAATCCCCAAAAAATACAACTAAAAATATTCCTAAACTAATTAGGCTATATTTTTCATTTATGTCCTCAGTAGATTTTCGGATATATTGAATTAGGCTATAGGCAAATGCTAAAAACAAGGATATAGTAGCAAAATAATATATTAATTTCATTAATTCTATTCCCCCTCATTTTTACTTATTCATATTCCAGAATATTTTTTTACAAGACTTATATACTAAATTTACTATCTATATTAAAAAATAAGAAAGATGATTAATCTCCAAATTAGAATTGGCAGACATCCTAATAAAAAAGCCTTAACTAAACACGTTCTTTCTTTTTGATCATCCGCACTTCTATATTTATATACAATACTCCCCATTAGTAATAAATAAAAAATTAATCCGATTACAATCGAAATAATATAATATGTTTCAAAAGTAATAAATTTGTAATCATATAATTGTTTCAAAACCAAAACTGTTATTATGAAAATTAATATAGAAACAAAACTTTTTACCTGATTATAATTCCCCTCTTTATAAAAGAATCTAATACGATATGACAATTATAATAAACTTAAAATTGTTAATATCTCAAACATGATTTATTCTCCAAATTTATTTAAGAATATACTTACCGATTCTCTTGATTTATTCTATATTAAATGATTTTTGTAAAAGTAAGTTATATAAATTATTAGGTTAATCCTAGATATAATTTAAAATAATTAAACTCAGATAAAATACTTAGTTACAAAACTTATTTATAAAGTTTACGTTCCATAAATTAGAATGATCTAGTAACCCAAGTATCCCTATCATATCGTGGTTTTGAGTCCTTACTAGTTATCTCATTTATAATCTTTATTTCATCCTCTGAAAATTGATCAATACTATCTAAAATTATAAGTTTATCACCATATGCTCTTTGCAGAGACTCTAAATTACCATCTTCTGGAGACATAAAAGTTTTGCTAAAGCCTTTATAGTTTGGAATGATACGTACTGTACCATAGGGTAATACGTCAACAACAACTATTCCAAAATCACCATTAGAATATATATATGGAAAATCGGTAGCAAAACCAGTCATATTTTTATTAAGCCCTATTTGTTTCCCATAATCTACAAGAGAGTTTATAAATATTTGATATTCGTATATTCTAATTCCAATAAAAAGTAGAATAATTACTAGTAACGATAAAACTACTATACAAGTTATCCTTATAAGCTTTCTAAAGGGCATAAAACCTCCTTAATTCCTCAGATATAAATACGAAAGGTATATCATAAACATTCACTTTGAGTAAAGAGAACTTTTTTACAGCTCAAAAACTAATTTTAGTAAAGCAAAAATAATAAGCCAGATTACGAAAGTAATACCATAATATGCACATTTTAGCTTACGACCTTTGAGATAGTCATATATTATTTTTCCCATAATAGAGAATAATAAAATCAAAAGAATCATATTAAACGCTAGTTGCATCATTTAATAAAACCTCATATATTTGAAGTCAGGCTATTTATAAGTTCCAAATTGCTTTCAAGATACCAAAGAATATTAACCAACAAACAAAGAATGCTCCATAGAAATCATAGTGGATTTCGGCACCAATCATATAATCATAAGCCATTCCATATATAATTGAAGTCAATGAAAATAATGCAAATGCATAGAAAAATAATCGTTTTATAATATTCACTTTCTTCATTACTTATAATAAAAAAGAACTATTCCAATAATACTAAAACATATGATTACAATAAAAGATAAAGATATACTTTCTATTAATCAACAATTAGTAAATTTTTTTGAAATCATTTAATAAAATTGTAAACCACCTACCAAAGATAATCAATTTATCTTCAATAGGTGGTTTATTTTATTCACCCTTAGCAATACGATCTAAGAGTTCAATATAGCTTTCTTTATTTAATGCTGGTGTAAAGTTGTCTAATACATCTTTAGCGCCCGCTGCATCATCGTATAGTAAGTCTACAATAGTCATAGCCAAGGCTTGTGCTGTTTTAATGTACGCTACATCAGGTACAGAGATTTCATATTCTGCACTGTGTAGTACACCACTGATACAACCAACCCATGGATGGATGACCGGCATCAAGTGAGATACGTCCCCCATGTCTGTACTAGCTGTTATATGTGGGCCTTGGTATACATTGGCTTCACCAAAGATAGGATTTGAATTTTCTCGTAATAGAGCATTCATACGTTCATCATTACGCATCGGTAAATAACCAGGTAGGTCATGGATAACACATGTGGCTCCTACTGCATCGCCACCGGCTTTTAAGGCCCGGTTTACACGATGATTGCCATCTACAATAGCTTCAATATTAGAGGCACGCACGTAACTTTCAACTTGAACATAATCAGGCACACAATTTACCAATGTACCACCTTGATTAATGATTGGGTGGAATCTGAAATAATCGCTTTCTTTGAAAGTTTCACGAATGGAGTTAACCCCCATAACCCCCATCAAAGCAGCATTAAGAGCATTGATGCCTTCATGAGGTGCTTGTGCTGCATGGGCTACCTTACCGTGATATTCAATCAGTTTAGATACGAAACCATTAGAGGTACTACCAAGCCCCATTTCACCAGCAGGTGTTTTGGCTGTCTCCACATGCATTTGCATAGCCATATCAATATCGTCGAAAGCTCCTTCATAGATGAGCTGTTGCTTACCACCCATATACTTAAGCTTACCTTGCTCACGCAATTTATTGCGGTAATCAATTTCAATCATTTCCTCTGCCGGAACAGCAAATAATACAACATCGCCAGCTAATTCGTCCATCACAGCTTGTAAACCCATAGCGACAGCAAACATATTCGCAATTTGTACATTATGACCACAGCAATGAGCAGCCCCTGTTAAATCATCGGCACGAGGATGGCGAGGACAGAGAATGGCATCTAATTCCCCAACCATGGCAACCGTATATTTACTATCTCGGCCTTTCATTCTACCCTTTACACCTGTCAGTGCATGACCTATAGTATAAGAAATGCCAAGTTCATCAAACATAGCCTGAACCTTTTTAGAGGTTTTTACCTCTTTAAAACCCAACTCAGGTTCATCCATAATAGATTCTGCAAATTCTCGTAAACGTGGTTGTGCATCAACAATAGCTTTACAAACACGTTGTTTTACTTCTTCCTTTGTCATACGGCTCATAATATCTCCTTTATAAAATCGACCGTATAAAAATACGGTCGATTATGTCATCATGATGTATAGATATCTTCTGAAATATAAATCTATAATTATATCTTAACATAGTTTAGACATCTATCATTATGATTTAGTATTAAATTAAACCTTCTAAATGAAGTACTAATTGTGCTAATGCTGTTGCACAGATGAAAGTACCTGCTGTTACAGCTAGTGCAACAGGAATAATGCGCCAAGATAAGCGACGGAATGCACCAAGGTCTTTACCTAAGGATAAACCTGCATAAGCAAGTACAGGAGTTGTCGTTGCAAGGAATGTAACTTGGCTAGTTTTAGCAATAATCCATTCTTGGCCAGGCGTACCTGGTAAGGATGCGATAACACCAACTAAAGATACCCAAAACACCATAGGTAATTTATTAGCATATGGCAAGTTAGAGATCAAAGCGCCAATTGTAGCAAGGGCTGCCAAGATAGCTACGCCAACTAAACTATCGCTAAATAGATGTTTCCCATCCATTACATTACCTACTGCAGTGATGATAGCAGCAATACAGATAACGATGACAAATTGTGTTAATTTTTCGCTTTTACTCATGATGTGCTACCTCCTCTGCTAAATCTTGTTCACGGGTACGACCTGTAAAGAAGTTGTATGTTTTTTCCATAACTGGTAAAGAAACAAATAGCCCAAAGTATACGCCTAGAACAGTAGTCAACAAGTTTGCAGCCCCTGCAAGAGCCATGATTTGTTGTTCGTAATCTGGATATACCGCAATGATTGGAGCTGTAGCTGCCGCCATCATACTAGCACTACCTACGCCAGCGCCCATAGCTAATGCCAAAGGATGGAACCAACCAGATTGTGCTAACATACCAGCCAAAACGGAGGACCACATAGCGCCAATAAGAACACCACAGATGTACATGCCCATAACACCACGGCCCTCAGGAGAGCTAAAGCCAAATTTGTCGATAATAATTGCTACGTTCGGCTCACGGTCTACAGAGTAACATGCACCTACTGCTTCTCGACGCATACCTACTAGCAAAGCTACCGGTAAACCAAATACAATAGTACCAAAGAAGTGGCCAAGCTCTTGTAGTAATAATGCCCAGCCTGCACTTGTAAGAATACCAAGATTTGGACCGATACCTAAACCGACTTTTACCATCAAGATCATAACGGCGATACCGATATAATCAGCAGATTTTTCCATCTGTTTAATGGTTAGGATTTTAAACTTAGGAATAGAAATTAATAAACCTAGAATCAATGTGTACAATAATGGCAACAATACAACAGGACCTAGTTTTTTTATGCCTATAAATTCAGCGACTACAGTTAGTACGAGCGCTAGAAAATGTATTTTGAGATTTCCCAAAAGCTGCATAATGACCTCCTATAAAAATATATAATATAATATTGTTATATTATAAATAATTGTTATTAAAAGTGTCAATTACAGATGCACATTTGTCTATTAATATTATTATTCTTCAATAGTATAAATACCCTGTTCAGCATCAATTTCCTTAATAATAATATTTTCTATCATTGACGGTTTTACTTTATGAAATCTTTGTTCTTCTTCATCATAATAAATGGCCCATTTAGACATAGATTCTGGAATAGTGTCACTATCATAATCCTTTCCCCTCCAAATAGCATCATCTCTAAAATTACTTAGTCCATCTTTTACTAATTCTGTATCTAAACAAAATTCACCAGCTAAGCTAACCTGATTATCTAATAGGAGATCTCTAACAATGATGGCTTCATATTCCCAACTTTGAAAACATAAATATTCAAAGTATCTGAGTGCTATCTTTGGATCCCAACAATTATTTAAAACCATCATTTGAAATAACTTATTTATTACCCCATAATCAGGAGACATATAATAGTCGTTAGTTAAAAGGAAATCATATATCTGTTGAATTTCTTGTAGTTCTAAATTCTTATCTTCATTTATTTTTTCGATAGGTAACGAAGAGAATATTGTATCCATATAGTACCTCATAATATATTTCAATAAAAAGCAGTTTGATTTCTCAAACTGCCTTTTTATCTATCACTAAATTATGGAATTTAAAAACTTTACGCTTTGTAACGGCTTACCAATTTCTTGCTCGCAGTATGCAAATAGTAGTTTTTCAAGTTCCTTCCATATTGTTTTTGGAAGTTCTAAAGGCGTATCTTCACCCCACTGGTAAGCGAGAATCTGAGGTAATACGGCTTTCACAGAACGAGAAATGCTAAAATTTGTTGTTTCCCGCACCTGCATCCAGAATGGCTCAATTCCGTCTTGATGGGTAAAAGCATTAGCACTAGGGACAACCCCTGCGAGAGATAATAGTTGCCATCCAAGCATTATCGTTCCCAATTGTACATTGCGACGTCGAATTTGCTTGGAATAGTTTACAACGGTATCAAAGACCTTGCGATCTACGTCATACATGGCAAATAACTCTTGAATGAGCTCACTCGCTACCGCTGCATAAGCAATATTATCGAGGTTTACATCTAAGGATTCCACCACATAGGAGCCATCAATTTGCGTAACATTTACATATTCCCCATCGGGTACAACTGTAATATACATGGCACTAAATGGACGTAAATAGGAGCTGTTGCGCATCGTCATCATTCGCTTATGTGGAATCGATGCTTTAATAAGTCCCAAGCTAGGCGTAATAAATGTAAATACGGAATACAACTTATACTTTTTTCGACTTATGACGATGGCTGGCGTATTAAAACCACCATTAAGCTTCTTCATTTTCTTCTTCCGTTGGTTCCTCTACTGGTATAGGTGTTACTTTAATGCGAGAGATACGATATCCTTGCATTTGCGTAACTTCAAAGGTGTAACCATGAGCATCCACCGTATCACCTACGATTGGGGTACGTTCTAATAAACCAAAGACATAGCCACCAATTGTATCAGAATCAGAATTATCAATTTCAATATTCATAATTTCTTCTACTTCGTCTACAAGGACCTTGCCATCAAACTCAAAGGAGCCATCTGCATAGGACATCGTAGCTGGTAAATGAGGCTCATGCTCGTCTTGTATATCCCCAACTAGCTCTTCTATAATATCTTCTAAGCCTACAAGACCTACCATGCCACCATATTCATCTACTACTACAGCTAGATAAATACGGCGCGTTCTCATATATTGCAATAATGTAGATAATTTCATTACCTCTGGAACAGTAAGAATATCTCGTTTAATATTGCGCAAATCCTTACGGGCTTGATTAGGGCGTTCCATTAAATCTTTAATATGAACGAGGCCAATAATGTGGTCCTTATCCTCTACACAGAGTGGATAACGTGTATGTACTTTAGAGCGAATAACCTTCATCGCTTCATCGTAACCATCTTCAACGAATACGCAGTCTACGTCTTGACGAGGCACCATAACCTCTTTCGCCATGCGATCTACGAAATTAAAGACATTATCGATTAACTCAGACTCTACTTGGTCCAGTTGCCCTTCCTCGTGGCTTCGAGAAATCATCATGCGAATTTCTTCTTCTGAGTACACAAGATCAAGCTCTGTTAAATATTTTGTTTTGTAAAAGCCTAAAATAACATTGGAGATTTTACTAGCAATCCAAATAAATGGATACACCAATTTACCTGCAGCCACGACGATACGGCTATAGGTATTTACATATTTTGTAGGGAAGGATAAGCCCAATGCTTTAGGTACAATTTCGCCAAAAATTAGGACGATTAAGCTAATTAATAGTAATAGAATAATATCTAACACTAAATGCATCCAAGTACTATGAATATTAAGAACCGCCACTATACGATCAACTATATTATCAAATACAAAAGTACCTGTGCCTGCAAGGGCCAAAATAAAGAATAGAATCAAAAACTGTGTAGTATTTAAAAAATACTCAGGATTTTGATAAAGCTTTAATAAAAATTCTCTATCCTTCTCCAAGAGGATGTCCATATCCTCTACATGTTCTTTACGAAGGCGTGCAAAGGAGAACTTTGCAACCACAAAAAAGTTAATTAAAAAAATACATAACAGACCAAACCCTATGGGTAACAGGCCATCTACACTATCCATCTTTATTCCTTTCATATGAATATGGAAACACTTATTTCTTTTTATTATATCAAATTATTTTCTATAACCAAGTTCAGATAACATACCAGATTTATTTCGCCAATCTTTTTTTACTTTAACCCAAAGGTCCAAGTACACCTTTGTAGCTAATAGCTTTTGAATGTCTGCGCGCGCTTCAGCGCCAAGTTGTTTTAACAAAGCACCTTTTTTACCGATGATAATGCCCTTTTGAGAGTCTCTTTCACAGTAGATTGTAGCGCGGATATAGGTAGTACCATCATCACGTGTTTTCATTTCATCTACGTCTACAGCGATAGCATGAGGAATCTCATCTCGTGTAGCTAACAAGATTTTTTCACGAACGATATCGGAAATAATAAGGCGTTCCGGTTGATCCGTAATCATATCTTCTGGGAAATATTGCGGACCTTCCGGCAAGGTTTCCTCTAGAACCTTAAGAATTTCAGATAAGTTCTCTTTATCTTTTGCAGAAATAGGAATTACACCTGCAAAAAGATATGCATCTTGATAAGAAACGATTGCTTCTAAAAGCTCTTCTTTTTTGAGTGTATCAATTTTGTTGACTACCAAAAATACAGGAACCTTTACACGTTTCAATTGTTCAATAATAAAATTATCCCCAGGACCACGTTTTTCATTGCCTGCTACGACAAATAAAACAGCTTCCGTTTCTTTTAAGGACTCAATAGCAGCATCTACCATGAATTCGCCTAACTTGTGCTTAGGTTTATGCACACCAGGTGTATCCATAAATACGATTTGTTTGGATTCATCCGTATATACGCAGATGATACGGTTACGCGTTGTTTGAGCCTTATCGGATACGATAGCAATCTTATCGCCAATAAGAGCGTTGATTAAGGTAGATTTACCCACATTAGGGCGTCCTACAACAGCTACAAAGCCTGATTTAAAATGTTCCTTGTTATTCATTATATGGTGCATCCTCCCGCACATAACCGAGATTACCTAGGATAAATTCTTCCTCTGTGCGCATCTCTTTTTTATCTTCGTCGTTCATATGGTCATAGCCTAAGATATGTAAACAGCTATGAGTTGTCAAGTATGCTAATTCCCGTTCAAAACTATGTCCATATTCGATAGCCTGTTCACGGGTACGTTCTAAGGAAATAATCATATCACCAAGTAAGTGATGTTCCTCTTCACTACCTTCGTAATCATCCCCTTCATTGAGGGCAAAGGACAATACATCCGTTGGTCTATCGATGCCTCGATATTCATTATTAAGCTCGTGAATTTTAGCATTATTGCAGAGTAAAATACTCATTTCATCTTCTTCGAGGCCATATACGCGACTCACTTCATCGCAGACCTTGCGTATAACAGCCTCAATATTAGAATCCTCTTGAATTCCTTCATCATAGCTAATGTGTATATACATACTTATCCTTTCGCTACATTCTCTTTGGATACTGCGTTAGATTCTGTAGTCTCACCAGCTAACTTACGTTCGTGATATGCATCGTAAGCTTTTACAATGCGACCTACTAAATCGTGACGAACAACGTCTTGATCACTAAAGTAAACCATATTAATACCAGGCACATGACGCAATACCTTTTCAGCCTCGCCGAGGCCAGACACAACACGTGGAGGTAAGTCAATTTGTGTCTTATCACCGTTGACTACCATTTTAGAATTGTTTCCTAGACGAGTTAGGAACATTTTCATCTGCTCTGCCGTCGTATTTTGAGCCTCATCAAGAATGACGAAGGCATTTTCCAATGTACGGCCACGCATATACGCTAGTGGTGCTACCTCGATAGTACCACGTTCCATAAAGCGTTGTACTTGCTCGATACCAAACATTTCATGTAATGCATCATAAAGAGGTCTTAAATAAGGATCTACCTTATCCTGTAATTCACCAGGTAGGAAGCCTAACCGTTCACCTGCCTCTACAGCAGGGCGAGTCAAAATAATTTTATCTACATTGCGGTTTTTTAAATAGAATGCAGCTAACGCTACGGCTAGGAATGTTTTACCTGTACCAGCAGGACCAATACCAAAAGTAATGGTATTTTTTCGGATACTATCTACATAGTATTTTTGACCTTCCGTTTTAGGCGTAATATTTTTACCGCGCATATTAACGGATAAAGTATCCTCAAACATAGTATGTACGGCATCAGCTTTACCATTAGCCACGAGTTTGGCTGCAATACGCACTTGAGACTCAGTTATGGTACTACCTTCACGGTAAAGAAATACTAGTTCTTCTAAAGTGCGATAAAGAGCTTCTACTTGTTTTTCATCACCCTTTATAACTACCGTATCACCACGTGCCACTACATCTGCAGAGATGACTTCAAGCATCATATGCAGATATCGATTATGTTGACCTAGTATGGATTGTGCTAGGTCATATGTAGGAAATGTAAATACTTGTTCGCTCATACAACCTCCTAATCTATAAATTTACGAACTGCTTTACCATTTAGGTAATCACAGAGATCACCTTGATGAGCATCTAGTTCGTCTAGTTTATCATCAATTAAGTCTTGTACGCGCCACCAACCCATAGACCAGTTTGTAAAAAGCGTATTGTCTTCAGGTGCTCTCCCTACAAGACGCTGTAAAACAATGTCAGGATGTAAATGACGTACAAAATTAACAACCCGATCAGCATATTCTTCCGCACTAATTAGGGTAAACTGACCCTCTTGATACCACTTGGCCATCAATGTATTTTTTACAATATACAAAGCATGTAGTTTCACTTGATCAACACCGAGTGCAGATAAAATACGAGCCCCTTCGATTGTATCCTTCATTGTATCCCATGGTAAATTAACTATCATATGAGTAGTTATGTTAAATCCATATCGTTTAATCCGTAATACGGCATCAATAAACTGGGCTAAATCATGACCACGATTAATTTTCTCTAATGTATCATAGTTAACCGTTTGAAGACCTAGCTCAATATAGATATCCTTATGAAAGCGATCCCTAATATCAGCTAATATTTCAAGATATTCATCGGCAATACAATCGGGTCTAGTTGCAATAGCAATGCCCACGGCTTCATCGATACAACCTTGTTCAATATAGCTTTTAAAATCATCAAGATTCAAGTAGGTATTACTAAAGTTTTGGTAATAAGGGATGAACTTCTTTGCTTTATATTTAGGGCCTATGTGAGCAATATTTTCCTCTAATTGCATGCGTACAGTCATCCAGGCAGGACGATTTTCGTATCCCGCACCAATTTCACCACAAAAGGTACAGCCTCCAACACCAGCCGAACCATCTCTGTTAGGACAGGTCAAGGGTAGTGCTACAGGTAATTTATAAACCTTTTCCCCATATGTTTCTTTATAATATTTAGATACCATGCGGTATCGTTTTGGTCTCGTTGTATCGGTCATAACACTCCTATTAAACTAACCAATCATCGCTTATTATGTAATATTTCAACTATCATAAATTCTCTAATCTTTTGATTATAAAAAATTAGATAAACTATTTTTATATTACTAACAAGCCTCTATTTCAGGACGTATAAAAGGTTTGACCTCTTTATTTACGTCGATTACAACTGTAAAAGGTACATTTGGTACATTCTCTATACCTAACACTTTAGCCGTATCTTCAGACATAGGCATTTCGACATATTGTTGGCGAATTTTGCGCCACTCTTTAAATGAATAATTAGGAATATACTGAGATGCAATTTCTTCATTGCGCCAGAATGCTTCCCCTTCTTGTAAAAGTTCTTTTGTCTGTTTTGGTAAACCTACGGCTTCACTGCGGACCTTACCACGATAGCTAACGAGTGTATCATATTGTAATAATTCGGCAGCTACTGTATCACCTTTAGACAAGAAAAAATTGTACAAGAACTCTATTTGATCTATATCTTTCAAATTAATCTTATGATTAGCTGCATCGAGCCAAGCCTGTGTCATGTCACAAAAATAGGAAAAGGCATCGTTTTTTGTCTCCACTTTAGAAGAATCATACTTTTTCATAGGTGGTACATGATTAGTTTCTGTATCTTCCCCAGTTATAGATGTATCAGTATGTTCTTTTATAAGCTTACTACCAATATAACCAAACACAGTTCTAAATCGTTCACTATTATAAAAGCGTTCAAAGACATCTTCAAAGTGTTTTAAGAAACGTATATCTCTATAAGGGAGCACGTGAGTACTTAATACCTCATATGGCGCTAAGGGATCACTAATGTATTGATACTCCTCCATACGGCGCACACCAGAACCTTTTAACAGTTTTAAAAATCCAATTTGTAACGCATGTGGCTGTAAACTAAAAAGATCATTAAAGGATAATCCAAACCGCTGTTTATTCTCGTAAGGCAGGCCTACAATTAAATCCATGTGCACATGAGTTCGGCCTGCTTCAATAATAGGGCGAATAGCCTTTTGAATATACGGCCAATCATTATATCGATTAATAGCATCTAAGGTTTTCTTATGTGTACTTTGAACCCCTACCTCAATTTGAATACGGCCTGGTGGTGTTTCACAGAGAATATTTGTTTCCCATTCCGTCATTAGCTCTGGTTCCATTTCTAGATGGAAATTCGTCTCCGTATCGGCATCACGCATGAATTCCATCATAGGTCGATGATGATGTGGCGCACAGTTAAAAGTTCTATCAACAAATTTAACTTGTTTTACCTTATGATCGATAAACCACTGTAGTTCTTTAAAAGTTCTTTCCTGCGGAAAAAAGCGAACTGTATTTTTATTTCCAGATAAACAGTACTGACAAGAGAATGGGCACCCTCGAGAGGATTCATAGTAGATGATTTTATGTTCTAAATCTATCATATCCTCTTCCACATATGGAAATGGTATAGTACTCAGATCTTTTACCTCCACCGTATCAGTAGAGCCCAGGAGTCGGCCAGAAATGTGTCGACCACGTACGCCAGGAATCTGCTCTTCTAAGCCATCCTTGCCAGCGATTAGTGCACTAATAAGTTGATAAAAAGCTTCTTCCCCCTCACCTTGTACGACATAGTCCACAGCAGCACAACGATTTAAGATTTCATCGGCTGTGAAAGACACCTCCGGCCCACCTAAAATAATTTTAATATCTGGTCGCACAGCTTTCACCATGTCTACTACATGTAAAGTCATCTCAATATTCCAGATATAGCAAGCAAAGCCCAATACATCTATATTGCGCTCTGTAATATCGCTAAGAATATGTAAAACAGGCATATTAATAGTATATTCTACTATATCGTATGCCTGTCCGTGAGCCTGCCCATACGCTTTAAGATAACGCAAAGCCAGAGAAGAATGTATAAATTTTGAGTTTAATGTGGATAAAACTACGTTCATAGGTCCCCTTTAAATCATCGAATGGCTCAGCCACCGTCTAGTCATAATATATGTATTATACCATTAAAAGAGACTAAATATAATAGAAATAATAGCACCCACTAAAATAACAACAGATGCGACAGTGAGAATGATACTGCCAAAGAATACAACAGCAGCCAAAATAATCCCTAAAACAATGAACAATATAATTCGACTAAGCCAGCTTGTACTATTAAAGCTATACACCTTAACTTTCGGTTCATATTGATTGTTTTCATCGTAATATTGTTGCTCGTCATTGATATTAGTTGGCGTTGAATCTACATGGACGGAATCGCCTACCTCTTCAATAGTTACACCATCAAATTCTCGTCTCTCATCGTCGGATAATACGCGTGTATTAGGTTCACCAGAATAAGTACTGCGACTATAAGTATCATCTGATTGACCATTTCTATATGTATTTTGATTATTGTTTATATTGTGTTGATCATTCATATGTATTTCCTTTATATGAACAAATACTAATTGATTTTATACAATTTATTATACCATATTTTACCATCATAATGGCAAATAGAAATCCCTTCAGATATAAAGCCATATATCTGAAGGGATTATTTTTTATATTGCTTAATGCTAATATATGTTAACACTCATATCAGTCATTTAAGAATTTTTTAAGTAATTCATTTACCATTCCCGGATTAGCTCGGCCTTTAGATTCCTTCATAACTTGACCAACTAAGAAGCCTATAGCCTTACCATTACCACTCTTAAAGTCTGCTACTGGTTGTGGATTATTAGCAATAACTTGCTTAACAATTTCTTCAATAGCACCAGTATCTGTGATTTGAACTAGACCTTCCTCTTTTACAATAGTATCAGCATCCTTGCCGGATTCCCACATGGATACGATAACTTTTTTCGCAATTTTACCAGAAATTGTACCTTTATCAATAAGGGCAATCATACCAGCCAAGTTTTCAGGACTTACCTTGGATTCAGCAAATGTTAAACCGCTTTCATTAATCATCTTGGACAAGTCACCAAGCATCCAGTTAGCCACAGTTTTAGGATCTGCACCTGCTTTTACAGTAGCATCTAAGAAGTCTGCAGTCTTACGAGATACTGTGAGAATTGTAGCATCCTCACGAGACAAGCCATATTCAGATACAAAACGTTCAATCTTAGCATCTTGTAATTCTGGCAATGCACGACGTACTTCTTCGATTTTTTCATCTGTAATTACGATTGGTACCAAATCTGGTTCTGGGAAGTAACGGTAATCGTTTTCTTCGTCTTTTTTACGCATTCCAAGCGTGATACCTTGTGCATCATCCCAAGTACGTGTTTCTTGATCTACTTTGCCGCCAGCTTCGATTAACTTAGCTTGACGCAACGCTTCATATTCAACAACTTTTTGAATTGCAGTTAAAGAGTTAACATTTTTAGTTTCTGTACGTGTACCAAATTCTGTAGTGCCACGTAAACGTACGGATACGTTACAGTCACCACGCAAAGAACCTTCTTCCATACGACCGTCAGATACTTCTAAATATTGTAAAATAGAACGTAATTTTTCAACGTATGCTCTCGCTTCTGCACCGGAACGAATATCTGGTTCAGATACGATTTCAAGAAGAGGTACACCCGTACGGTTGTAGTCAACATTAGAAGATTTGGAGTCGGAAATAGTGTTGCCACTATGAACGAGTTTGCCTGCATCTTCTTCCATATGAATACGGGTAATACCAATGCGTTTAGTTTCACCATTCACTTCGATGTCTAAGTGACCATTTAAACAAATTGGTAAATCATATTGAGATGTTTGATAGTTTTTAGGCAAATCAGGATAATAGTAGTTTTTGCGGTCAAACTTGTTAAAGTTAAGGATTTCACAATTCAATGCTAAGCCTACTTTAATGGCAAATTCTACTACTTGTTTATTTAACACAGGCATTGCACCAGGCAAGCCAAGGCACACTGGGCATACATGCGTATTTTGATCGCCGCCGAATTCAGTGGTACAACCACAGAAGATTTTAGACTTAGTCTTAAGCTCTGTATGAACCTCTAAACCAACGACTGTTTCGTATTTACTACTCATAGAGAAACCTCCCCAGTTGGTGCTACTAATTGACAGTCTGGACGTGCTTGTTCAAATGTGAAAGCGGCACGTAACAATGTTTCTTCACCCATAGCAGGGCCAAGCAATTGTAAGCCGATTGGCAAATTACTGCTGCTCATACCTGCTGGAATGCTAATGCCTGGAATACCTGCAAGGTTTGCTGGTACCGTACAGATATCTTCCAAATACATTGCCAATGGATCATTTGCTTTTTCACCAAATTTATAAGACGTATTAGGTGCAGTTGGTGTTAAGATCAAATCCACTTTGGAGAATGCTTCATCAAATTCATTTTTAATGAGGCGACGAACTTTTAATGCTTTCAAATAGTAAGCATCATAGTAACCAGCACTCAATACATAAGTACCTAACAAGATACGACGTTGTACTTCAGGGCCAAAACCTTCTGTACGTGTTTTAGTAGACATGTCTACTAGATTATCTGCAGGTACGCGCATACCATAGCTTACGCCGTCATAACGAGCCAAGTTGGAGCTTGCCTCTGCTAATGCGATGATATAGTATGCAGACAACGCATATTTAGAGTTAGGCAAGGAAATCTCAACGATTTCAGCACCTAATTTTTTATATGTTTCGATAGCCTCTTCCATAGCTTTGCGAACTTCACTATTGAGACCTTCGCCAAAGAATTCTTTTGGCACACCGATTTTAAGATTTTTTACATCATTTATAAGAGTTGTAGTGTAATCCACACGAGCACCTGGAATCGATGTAGAATCTTTTGCATCGTAACCAGAAATAGCATTCAATACCAATGCAGCATCCGTTACATCCCGTGTAACAGGTCCGATTTGATCTAAAGAAGATGCAAAAGCAATAAGGCCGTAACGGGATACATTACCATAGGTTGGTTTTAAACCTACTACGCCACAGAAAGAGGCTGGTTGACGAATGGAGCCACCTGTATCAGAACCGAGAGCCCAAATTGCAGAACCACTAGAAACAGCAGCTGCACTACCACCAGAAGAACCACCCGGTACACAGTCAATATTCCATGGATTAGTCGTTTTTGCTAATGCAGAATTCTCTGTAGAACCGCCCATAGCAAATTCATCCATATTAAGTTTACCAAGGCTAATATAATGATTGTCTTGTAAGCGTTCGATAACAGACGCATTATATGGAGGCACAAAGTTTTCTAACATTTTAGACGCACAAGTTGCAGGTTCGTCTTTGATACAAATATTATCTTTAATCGCACCAGGAATACCAGCTAATGGAGAAATCGCTTCACCTTTAGCAATTGCTTCGTCTACAACCTTAGCTATGGTTAAAGCACGGTCATGAGAATCGGACAAGTACGCATGCACAGTCGGTTCCACTTTAGCTTTATGAGCAATAACAGCATTCGTCAATTCAACGGCACTGATTTCTTTATTCACAAGTTTTTTATGTAATTCATGAATTGTCGGCACAGCAAAATCTCCTATTCTTGTACAACACGAGGCACTTTAAAGTACCCATCTTCTGCTTCTGGAGCATTGGATAAAGCTAACTCATGATCAAGGGATGGTTTCTTTTCATCCTCTCTAAATACATTGTGTAAAGGTACAGCATGAGCCATTGGTTCAACACCATCTAGTTCTAATGCATCTAGTTCAGCAACATAGGTCAAGATGTCGGACAACTCTTTTTCTACATGTGCCATATGTTCTTCTTTAACTTCCAAACGTGAAAGCAAGGCGATTTTTTTTATTTCCTCTTGGCTGATTTTCATCGGAACACATCCTTTCATAATTACTTATTATAAAGCAAATAGTATATATTTTCAAAACATTGTAAGACTATATATTTATTGGATTTCACCGAGTTCTTTTAATAGTTCTACGAACTCTTCTTCGTTCATAACACGAATGCCCAATTCATTTGCTTTAGTGAGCTTACTACCGCTATCTTCTCCAGCTACGACGAGTGTTGTCTTCTTTGAAACAGAACCAGTAACCTTGGCTCCATGAGCTTCAAGGATTTTACCGGCTTCACTGCGCCCCATAACCTCAAGCTTACCTGTGAGAACGACGATTTCGCCTTCCATTTGATTACCTGCAGCTTCTACTACATCTACGGTCATCTTAAGACCAGCTTGAGTTAAGCCTTCAATAATTTCCTTATGTGCTGGATCTTGACGATATTCAACGATGCTATCTGCCATTGTGGGCCCGATTTCTTCAACTGCTACTAGTTCATCCTTCGTAATAGTCATGAACCGATCTATAGATTGCACCACATTAGCAATTGTAGTTGCACCCTTTGAGCCGATTAAACGAATCCCCAATCCATATAATACACGGTCTAAACCACGTGATTTAGAGTCATCAATAGCTTTTACCAAATTTTCTGCAGATTTTTTACCCATACGGTCCATCGTAACAAGTTGGTCTACAGTTAAATGATATAAATCAACAACATTTGTAATTAACTTGTTGTTGATCAAATTTTCTACGATACTAGGACCAAGGCCATCGATATTCATAGCGTCACGAGAGGCAAAGTGGATAATTTGTTCCTTTTCAATAGCTGGACAATGTTTATTCGTACATCGAACTGCCGCTTCTCCTTCACGACGAACTGCAGGAGATTCGCATACAGGACATGTATTAGGAATTATAAAAGGAATTTCGGAGCCATTTCGCTTATCAGGAACAACACGGATAACCTCCGGAATGATTTCCGCCGCCTTGTGAATGATAACGTGGTCACCAATACGAATATCCTTTTCATCGATAAAATCTTGGTTGTGTAATGTAACTCGGCTTACATTCGTACCAGATACAAATACGGATTCCAGCTCACCAGTAGGAGTTAGAACCCCTGTGCGACCTACATTAATGGTAATATCTTTAAGGATTGTTTCCACTTCTTCAGGTGGATACTTGTACGCAGTGGCCCATTTAGGATCCTTTGCAGTGCTACCAAGAACCTCTTGATCATCAAAGCTATTTACCTTAATAACCATTCCATCTGTATCATATGGAAGTTCATGCCGTTTATCACCCCAATAATCAATGGCTTCAATTACTTCATCAATTGTTTTACATACACGATAATGAGGATTTACAGAGAACTTAAAGTTCTCTAAGTTCTTAAGCAATTCCTCTTGGCTATGAATATTGGCTCCCACTTCAGAACCTATAGCATATGCGAAAAACGCTAGATTCCGGTTAGCAGTAATAGCTGGGTCTTGTTGCCGTAAAGAGCCTGCTGCAGCATTGCGAGGATTTACGAAGGTCGGAAGACCTTCTTCATCACGTTCTTCGTTGATACGTTTAAATTCGCTATGAGGCATATAGGCTTCACCACGAACTTCGATAAACTCTGGCGCATTATCTAAAAATAATGGAATGGATTTAATGGTACGTACATTAGCTGTTACGTCTTCACCAACGCGACCATCACCACGTGTAACGGCACGAACAAACATACCATTTTCATAATGTAAATTAACCGCTAAGCCATCGATTTTAAGTTCTACAACATACGCAGATGGCTTATGACCAAGTTCCTTTTCTATACGATTTCCAAATGCTCGTACTTCATCAGCATTAAATACATTGCTAAGGCTTAACATAGGACGTCCATGAACGACCTTTTCAAAGGAGCCTTCCACCTTTATACCAACCCGTTGTGTTGGAGAAGATGGCACAATATATTCAGGATGAGCAGTTTCTAAATCCACAAGCTCACGATATTTTTTATCATATTCAAAGTCGCTCATAGTAGGAGCATCCTTTACGTAGTATAAGTACTGCGCATGAGTGAGTTCCTGTTGCAACTCTTTAATTCTATCTTTCGGATCCATTTTATATCCTTTTTTACAGAAATATAGCTATTTAAATAATTGTATATGTTCCCTATTTAACCATATACATAATTAGGATAATCATTCCTTTTTAACTGGTGCAAATTTTGCCATTACAACGCGCACACCTTGTGTAGGAAACTCAATGGTCAATTTCATACCAGCACCTTCACCAGTTACGTTGATTACTTTGCCATTACCCCATTTACTATGAATCGCCGTATCGCCCACCTTCCAGTCAGCAATTACTTCATTACGTACGATTGGCTTCGTCACGGGGCGGCTAGTAACACTCATATGTTGAGGTACATGACGTTTAATATCATCAGGCACTTTACGCTTAGCACGTAAGCCATCTACTAATTCTTCGGGAATTTCATCGATAAATCGAGATGGTAAATAACTACTAGTACGGCCAAATACGGTTCTAGTAGTGGCATTAGAAATATATAATTCCTTTTCAGCACGCGTAATACCTACATAAGCAAGACGACGTTCCTCTTCAATTTCTTCAGGGTTCATCAAGGTACGACTATGAGGGAATAAACCTTCTTCCAACCCACATAAGAATACGATAGGAAATTCCAAACCCTTTGCAGCATGTAATGTCATCAATGTCACTTTAGCCTCTTCTTGTTCGAAGGAGTCTACATCGTTAACAAGTGCTACTTGCTCTAAAAAGTCCTCTACAGTACCAGATGGATTTGTATCTTGGAAGTCTTTGGCCACAGATAAAAGCTCACCAATATTCTCAGCACGAGCTTGATCTTGTGGGTCTGTACTCTCTTCTAATTGTGCTAAATAACCTGTTCTATCTAGAATAGATTCTAAGATATCTAGTACAGTTCGATTCTCCATTTCAGACACAAGAGTAAAGATGAGAATACCAAATTCTTCTAACTTTTCCTTAGTTTTGCCCTTAATAGAATCAATTAAATGTAATTGCGTAAGCGTCATAAATAAAGATGTACCATTCGCACGAGCATATTCTTGTAGCTTAGCAACCGTAGTGGCCCCAATACTCCGTTTAGGCACATTGATAATACGCAACAAGCTCAAATCATCAAAAGGATTATATAATACACGTAAATATGCTAAAACATCTTTAATTTCCTTACGATCATAGAACTTTGTGCCCCCTACCATCGTATAAGGTAAGGCCCGCTTAATGAGTGCTTCCTCAAGGACACGAGACTGGGCATTTGTACGATATAAAATGGCCATATCCCCGTATGGAACATCGTGAATATCATGTTTCTTTGCAATTGTGTCACCGATAAAAGCGGCTTCCTCATGTTCAGATTGAGCCGTAAAATGCTGAATTTTCGCACCTTCCGTCTTATCGGTCCAAAGATTTTTCTCTGGACGTCCCTCATTATTATCAATAACAGCATTGGCTGCATCGAGGATAATTTTAGTTGAACGATAGTTTTGCTCCAATTTTATAGATGTGCAATTAGGATAGTCTTTTTCAAAATCTAAGATGTTTTGAATATCTGCACCACGCCAAGCGTAAATACTTTGGTCAGCATCCCCTACGACGGCAATATTCTTCCAATGTGAAGCTAGTAATTTCGCCAATAAATATTGTGCATGGTTCGTATCTTGATACTCGTCAATCATGACATAACGGAAACGATGACTATATTTATCAAGAACAGCTGCATTAGACTGTAATAATTTAACGGCTACTAATAAAAGATCATCAAAGTCTAATGCATTATTCTTGCGCAACTCCCGCTCATAATACTCATAAACATCGGCTACCTTTTGTTGGTAAAAGTCTCGCGCTTGTTTTCTAAAATCAGAAGCAAAAAGCAATTGATTCTTAGCATCAGATATGGCAGCTATCATAGCTCCTACAGGATAGTATTTATCATCCAAATTTAACGATTTTAATGCGGCCTTAATAACAGCTTGAGAATCGGATGTGTCATAGATAGTAAAATTGCTGTTATAACCTAAGAAACTATCTATTTCAAAACGTAAAAACTTAGCACAAAAACTGTGGAATGTACTGAGCCATATACAATTTGCCACATCGCCTACAAGACCTTCTACACGGCTTTTCATTTCTTTTGCCGCTTTGTTGGTGAAAGTAATGGCCAATATTTCATAAGGATTAACACCTTGTGCCAATAAATGTGCAATACGAACTGTTAAGACCTTTGTTTTACCAGATCCAGCACCGGCTAAAATCAATAAAGGGCCTTCCGTATGCTGGACAGCTTGTTGTTGTTCTTTATTTAAACCTGTTAATAATGAATTCATCGGAATACACCTATTGCCCTTACATATGCAATACAAACTCCAAATATACATAAATAATCTTTAATAAGCTGTGAAACAAGTATGTATAGTTAAAAGCTAAATTATTATATAAATAAACACATCTATAATAGCAATTACAATATACATGCAATATACTTGAAGCCCTATAAATAGAGAAGAAGAACGTTGCGAGCAACGTTCTTTTTTAGTTTGTATACTATTTCATAGCACCAAGAATTGGTGGTACAATTTGTTTTTTACGAGACATAGTATTAGGTAAGAATACACCATTATCTTTTATTTCTTTTTCAAATGCTTTAGTAACTACAGCCTCTACATCGCCACTAAACAACAATGTAGTACTTTCATCGAGAATATTTGTAATCATGATGTAAGATGCATCATAGTTATTGGCATTGCGAAGCGCTTCTAAGGCTTGTACTAGTTCACCTTGTTTAGCCAATACATTAGTTGTATCCATAACAGAAATTTGACCGATAGAAATAGTCTTACCTGCTTCAGAGAATTCTTTCATGTCTGTACGAACGATATCATCATTAGTTAAATCAGAAATATCTGCTCCCGCTTTCAACATATCTAGCCCATAGGACTCAATATCTACGCCAGCGATTTCAGCTAATTTATGAGCCATTTCTTTATCTGTTTCTGTACATGTTGGAGAACGGAATAACACAGTATCAGAAATGATAGCAGATAACATCAAGCCTGCAACGCCTTTAGGAATTTCTTGATTATTCTCCATGTACAACTTAGTAATGATTGTATTAGAACAACCTACAGGTTCTAAACGCATGAATACAGGTCCATCAGTTTCGAAGTCACCAATGCGGTGATGATCGACAACACCACACATATTCATGGATTTATAACCATCAATTATTTGTTTGGATTCGTTATGGTCTGTTAAATACAAATTACCGCCTTCTGGAGCAAACTCTTCCCAATTTTTAACAACTTGAGGGTGAGCAAAGCCAAAATGGTTCAAAATATATGTTGTTTCTTTGTTAGCTTCACCTGCACAGACTGGAGTTGCTGGTTTCCCCATTTGTGTTAGTAAGTTAGCAAAGGAAATAGCAGAACAAATTGAATCAGTATCAGGGCTTTTATGACCTGCTACATATGTTTTTACATCACTCATAATATACCTCTTTTATATTAATTTCATACTTAATATCGACTTACGTCAATCCGATTTTTAACTATATTATTATATCATAAATCATACAAAAAAACACGCCACTACTAAGTAGTGACGTGTTTTTAACATTCTATAAAATTATCTAATATAAATGATTAGTCGTGATTCTTTTTGCGGTTTGTAAACAAACCAGGTCCAATTGTTTCAATGATGATAAACAACATTGGGATGATAAAGATACCAAACAATGTAGCTGTTGTCATCCCTGCTACTACAGTAATACCCATAGAAGTACGTGCACCAGAACCAGCACCACTAGATACTGCCAATGGTAATACACCAAGGATAAATGCAAAGGATGTCATCAAAATTGGACGCAAACGAATTTTTGCAGCTTCGATAGCAGCATCAACAACATTCATACCACGCTCGTCAACGCGAATCTTAGCATACTCGATAATCAAAATCGCATTTTTCGCAGCCAAGCCAACCAAGGTTAAGAGACCGATCTGCATATAAATATCATTTGCTAAGAAATATCTGCCTGTGAAGTTCAATAAGAATGGTACTAAAGAAGCACCAATCATACCAGATGGTACGGAGAACAATACGGCAAATGGAACCTTCCAAGACTCATATAAGGCAGCCAAGATTAAGAATACAAAGACAAGCCCTAAACCTAGAATCAACATAGTTTGAGAACCGGCTTTTAACTCTTCACGAGATTGCCCTGCCCAATCATATGTATAACCAGCAGGTAATGTTTTAGCGGCGGCCTCTTTTAATGCATTGATAGCATCACCAGAGGAATATCCTCTAGCTTGAGAACCACCAATTTGTACGGCCATCGCATTATCAAAGCGAGTAATGCTAGATGGTGTACCCGTTTGTTCCTTTGTAATATAGTTAGAAACAGGAACCATTTGGCCATTGCTATTTCTAACAGCTAACATATTAAGCTGGTCCGCATTTTGACGATATGCGTCTTCCGCTTGGACTACAACCTTATAGTTTTTACCATAAGTAGTAAAGTCGTTAACTTGAATACTACCATAGAACCCTTGCAAAGTGGTAAAGATATCAGCTAATGCTACACCATCTTGAGCCGCTTTTTCACGATTTACATCAAATTGTAATGTCGGCGTAGATGTATCAAAAGTAGTATAAATAGATTGAATTGCTGGGCTCTTACGAGCTTCCGCAATAAATTCATTAGTACGGTCAGCCATAACTTGTGGACTATCGCCAGCTTTGTTAATGATGTACATACTAAAACCACCGGTTGTACCAAGACCTGGAATGGATGGTGGATTCATAGCAATAACTGTTGCTTCAGGTACTTTCTCAGCTGCAAAGCCAAATGTTTGACCTACCATAGCATTGATAGATGTAGCTTGTGTTGTACGATATTTCCAATCGGACATAGTAGCAAAAATTACACCAGCACTAGACTTTTGACCACCACCTAAGAGGTCAAAACCAGCGACAGTAAATACTTCTTGGAATAATTGTTCGTCCTTAGGCTTTTCAGGATCATTTTTTTCTTCCAAGAAAGATGCAATTTTTTCAAGTGTAGCCATAGTACGTTCAGATGTAGCACCAGGTGGCTCATTAATAGCAATCATGTAGTAACCACTATCTTCAGCTGGTACGAAAGAAGTTGGTAAGAAGTGAAATACTAAGGCTGTACCACCTGCAAAGACTAGCAATGCAATAACAGTTAAACTCAAACGATGGCTTAAACGCGCTAATTGGAGACCATACCAATTACTGAATCGTTCTAGAGCAGCATTAAATTTATTTAATTGGCGATGTAACCAATCTTCACGCTCTTTAGCTATATGTGCTTTCAACATTGTAGCACATAATGCTGGTGTCAACACAAGTGCGATAATAGCAGAAATTACAACGGAAACGGCAATCGTCAATGCGAACTGTTTGTAAAGAATACCTGTCATACCACCCATGAACGCAACTGGTACAAATACAGCAGTCAATACAAAGGCGATACCAATTACTGGTCCTTGTACGTTTTCCATCGCTTTAATAGCCGCCTCTTTTGGAGACAATCCATTATACTTTAATTCGTACTCAACAGCTTCTACTACGACGATAGCATCGTCAACAACAAGGCCGATAGCCAAAACCATGGCAAAAAGCGTCAAAGTGTTAATAGAGAAATCTAATAAAACAAAAGCGCCAAATGTGCCAAGCAAAGATACTGGCACAGCAATCATAGGAATGATTGTGGAGCGCCAAGATTGTAAGAAGACATATACTACAACTAAAACAAGGAGTAATGCCTCTACAAATGTATGCTCAACCTCATTAATAGATGCACTTACGAATTTAGTATTATCTACAACTACGTTATATTGCATATCTGGTGGGAAGGATTTAGATTGCTCATCTAGAACTTTCTTAACATTAGCAATTGTTTCTAATGCATTAGCATCATTTTGTAGGGAAATAGCAAAACCGGCAACCTCTTTATGAGCAGATTTTGCGATGAAGTCATATCCTTCAGCCCCAATTTGAATACGGGAGACATCTTTTAGATGTAATACCTTACCATTAGTACTTTTAATAGCAATATTACCAAATTGTTCAGGTGTTACGAGACGTCCATCAATTTTGATAGGATATTGAAAGGCTTGTTCACCATTTGTAGGGTTTTTCCCTACTGTACCTGCTGCAGCTTGTAAGTTTTGACCTTTAATAGCCGCTGTAACTTCAGAGATAGTAACACCAAGTTTTTGCATCTTCGCAGGATCTAGCCAAATGCGCATAGAATAATCAGATCCGAACTCTTGTACAGAACCAACACCCTTAATGGATTTGATAGTATCCATCATATAATTGGTACCATAGTTCTTTAAGAATGTTGCATCATATGTGCCATTTGGTGAACTCAAAGAGAATATAAGTGCCATATCACCAGAAGATTTAGTGGTTGTAACACCTACAGCTTGTACCTCTGAAGGCAATTGTGCAAGTGCTGCTTGAACACGGTTTTGCGTATTAACCGCATCCATATCAGCATCTGTACCTTG
Organism: Veillonella parvula; assembly: GCF_902810435.1. GTDB lineage: Bacteria > Bacillota > Negativicutes > Veillonellales > Veillonellaceae > Veillonella. Next base: position 1,042,045 of record NZ_LR778174.1, on the reverse strand, counting down.
ATTGAACTGAACAGTCAACGAATAGCTACCGTTACTGGAACTATTAGATGTCATATAGTCCATATCTTGTACGCCTACAATCTGCGTTTCAATAACACTGGCTACTGTATCATTAACAACTTGAGCAGTTGCACCAGTATAAGCAGTATTAACTTGAACTGTAGGTGGAGAAATTTGTGGATATCGAGCTACCGGAAGGTTCATCATAGAGATAAGCCCTACCAACGTGATAACAATGGCTATTACGATGGCAAAGATAGGTCGATTAATAAAGAATTTCGACACGATCTATCCTCCTTTTATTTTGTAGCTTTCAACTGTTCTTTAGTTAGTAGTTTGCCATTTACTTTTACGCCATTTTTCACCTTAGTTAAGCCGTCAACGATGATTGTATCACCAGCAGCCAAACCAGATTTAATGATCGTTTCATTACCTTTAGTACCACCAATCTCTACTGTCTTTTGTTCTACTACACCAGCTGCATTTACAACATAAACAAAGTTTTTGTCCATGATTTGTAAAATTGCACGACTTGGTACAAGGATTGCATTTTTAATCTTTTCACCAGGAGAAACAACAGTAGCATACATATTAGGTAATAATAAATGATTAGGATTTGGGAAGGACGCTTTCAATACAAGCTTACCCGTAGATTGATCTAAACTCTTAGCCGCTTGCACGATAGAACCAAGTTCATTATATGTTTCGCCATCAGCAAGTTTTAATTGAATATTTGGACCATTAGAATCATCCGTTGTAGGATTCTTCATAAAATCAAGATATTCTTGCTCAGTCATACTAAACTCAACGAAGATTGGATCAATAGAATCGATTGTAACCAATGTAGTAGAGCCAGCCTGAACATAAGTGCCTGTATCTACGTCATCCATGCGTAATGTACCAGAATATGGTGCATATACCATGGTATCCCCCATATTATCTTGAGCAATTTTCACGGATGCTTCATACGCTTCATAAGTAGCCTTAGCTTGCTCTGTAGCACTACGTTGCGTATCTACACGTTGTTGAGCAATCGCATCTTGTGATGCCAAAGTTTCATAACGTTGAAGATCTACTTCAGCATTTTTCAAGTTTGCATTAGCTTGAGCTGCTTGTGCTTCTGCATTAGCAAGACTCGCTTCATATTGACGAGAATCAATTCGATATAATGGTTGTCCCGCTACTACTTGTTCCCCACCTTTTACAAACTTCTCAACAATATAACCACTTACACGAGCATGTACAGCTACAGAGTTCTCCGCAACTACAGTACCAGCAAATGTTTGATCAACTTGTGTATCACTTGTTGTAAGTTTATATGTATTAACATTAATCTCACCAGCTTGCTGTTGATTGTTGCCACACCCTGCAATCATCACAGCAGACATTACGAGAGCTGCTAACATACGGGAATAACGATACTTCATTATCTGTACTCCTTTTCAGAAACGAATCATTCATGTCACATAATTTCATAAATATCTTTATATATTTTACAGGATAATATAGATAAAGTCAATTTTTCCGATACCCCTCTACCTTTGTAGAACATAGATAAAATCTGATTAAACCCACATATATTGTATACAACAAAAATGTTAAAACTATTGACATTTTATATTCAATATGAACTTAAATAGTTTTAGAATTATAAAACTATATATTACTAGTTTACTTTTTTTCAGTTAATACCGTATAACCATGATCCTCAACTAAGATTACTTCATTATTGTTTATCGGCACTAATGGTATCTTATCTTGATAAGTATCTAATGTTTTCTGAGCAGTCTCTTCAAATGGATATTCCCCTATATGAGGTAAAACATAATGATTAAATACATTTACACCCATATAATCATCTAATTCAGATGCTATACTTTTATCATCCATTATCTGATTATATTCAATATTTTCAGACATAATAATTGCGCCAGCAGATTCACCAATATATAATAAGCCTTCTTTGATTCTTTCATAAAGTAGGCCTATAAGATTTTTCTTTTTCAGCTCTTGTAATAGATAAAATGTGTTACCACCAGATATACAGATACATTCAGTCTTTGAAAGTTTATTCTTTAAATAATCTTCATCATATTTAGAAATATCAATAATTTCCAATTCATATCCTAAAGACTTTAACATCTCAACACCTTCATCAATATATCCAGTATATGGTTCAACATTTCCAGCAGTAGGAATAAAAATTATTTTATTTGAAACCATTTTTGAAAGATACTTTTTTGTTATACTTTTTGCTCCTGCTAAATATGACATAAGTAAAATTTCCATGTCTTATCACCTCTAAGATTCTTTATTTAAATTAATATGAAAATTTTATGTTTAATATACAAAAAACCGCCTAAGAATCTACCTAGACGGTTTTAAAACCATTTAATCGGCTGTTCTATATCAATTATAGCCGAATAATCACAAATTTATCTGTAAGCGCAGACTTATTTCTTAAAATGTACGCTTCTATTTTGGTGGAGATGAGGGGAGTCGAACCCCTGTCCAAAAGTGTTGCCATATAGACTTCTCCGAGCACAGTCTATGATTTAAGTCTCAGGTTGCTATCGCTCACAGACAAGCTACACAACCCCAGTTCATATTGTCTCGCCTAATTCATATGAACAACTAAATTAGACCAGCCTACTGTTTGACGTCCATTCACACTTGGTAGGCACAAGTATGAGGGACGTAGCTTATGCAGCTAATGCAAAATTTTCTTCTGCGTTTAAATGTTTTCCCACCGTTTAACGGCCTCATGGAACGCCGACTCGCTATCTATACCACACGCACCCCTGTCGAAACCTTTACATCCCCGTGCGTCGGTTTAATAATTATAAGCCTATTTGGTATTACTGTCAATTGTATGAAACCTTTACAGTTCAGATATATTCACTCTTCTTAGACTACTCGATTTATCTAATATAGACTAATTAACCAATCAATTTAGGATTCTTTTAATACTGTCTTTATTTAGATATATTATCTACTATCATGAGTCTAATTGCTTCAAAGCATTATGCAGTGATTGGCACACATAATCAATTTGTTCTTTATTATGAGCAGCTGTAACGGTTAAACGAATTCTACTTTCACCAACAGGAACTGTAGGCGGACGTATCGCTGTACCTATAATTCCAGCATTGTATAAATAATTTGATACTGTTAGAGTATCCTCATTACTACCGATAAGTATTGGGAAAATTGGAGTATCATTCGTAGCATATATTCCTATAGAATTTAAGCAATCTGCCATATAGTTCACATTATTTTGTAGTCGCCTTAAAACAGATGTATCAGACTCAAGAACATGTAATGTAGCCAGGGCTGCCCCTATGTCAGCAGGAGATAATGCAGTGGAGAATATAAAGCTACGACTCATATTCACAAGATAATCAATGATGGTGCTATTAGCAGCTACATAGCCGCCAACAGAACCTAACGATTTGCTCAATGTACCTAGCTGAATATCCACTTCTTTTTCAAGACCATAATAAGCAGCCGTTCCATGACCGCTACCAATGGTACCCGTCGCATGAGCATCGTCTACCATAAGTAAAGCATTATACTCACGGCTAAGCTCGTAGAGCTTATCCAATGGAGCTATATCGCCATCCATGCTAAATACACCATCTGTGACAATTAGCTTTCTTGTATTTCGTTCTACTTCTTTCAATAAATACTTTAATTCGTCTACATCACAATGGTTATAAGCCTTTACAGATCCTCTACTCAGTCTACAACCATCTATAATACTAGCATGATTTAAAGCATCGCTAAAAATAATAGTATTCTTATCTGCTATGGCAGAAATGGTTCCTACATTTGCCATGTAACCCGTATTAAATACGAGGGCTTTTTCTGTATTCTTAAATTTTGCTAGTTCTCTTTCAAGATCTGTAAACAAGGGAAATGTACCGGATACTAGACGCGATCCACCTGATCCAGTACCATATTGTTGAGCCCCTTTAATGGCCCCTTCTATTACACGTTCATCAAAAGTAAGCCCTAAATAGTTATTTGATGCCATCATCAAATATTCTTTATCATCTCTTCTAACCCGTACTGCGTCTATAGGGCAATATTCCGTTAATGTGCGCAAATTTAGGTTATTGATTTTATTATCTAATTGCTCTTGGAAGAATTTATACATACAATCACCGCTGAACAAGTACTGGTGCTTTTTCCAAATACTTGATTACACAGTCCACATCAGTATTTGTTTTAACAAAAAATACACGCCCTCCTAGATTAGATCCAAATTCTTTCATGCTAGGAATTCGATGGTAAATATCATTGCAAGCCACATAGCCTACTGTGTAATCAGGATCATCAGACCAACATAATTCACCTACAATCCCTTCAGCAGATTGTACTTTAGAGGCCAATACTAAGGCCTCTCTCATATGTTCATTATCCCCTAGTTTTTCAGAATCAAAGGAGTCCATATGACTCACGCGAACACCACGGTTACCAGAATCTATGCGCTCACCAGAAATTGCGTCAACCAACATAGCACCTCGCATAGATGAATCTAAACCTTCTAATAGATAAATAGCATGTTTAACAGCAGTTTCACTAATATCAGCGCCCTGTAAAAGTTCAACAGCTAATTGATGCGCCTCAGCAACAGTATTAGCAAAATGTTCATTTACTTTTAAGCATTCTATATATGTAATTGTTTCTGAAGGAATCAAGTCCACTGTAATATTGATAAAATCAGCTGTCCCCTTACTATGATGTAGTGCTCGTTCGGCTAAAGACTGAGCGATAGCTCCAACTTGATTTAAGGTCACAATGCGTTCTGCGCCAGAAATATGGTGGCCCCCGTTTTCATGGGGACCACCTTGAGCCGCGCGCATACGCACACTATATAATTCGTCCATTATGATACCTTACCTTTAACTACATTACTTTGAGGTACTTGGTTGTGAATTTTATGGAATACTTTCACAAATACTGGTGCCATAATTACTGTAAAGATCATACCTGGAACTGCGAGAGCTATCATCGGTAATGCAGCCTTACCAACGTATAAAGACAAGGATAATCGCGCTAAAGCAGATGCAATTGGACCAGAAACCATAATACCTATCATGTGATTATGGCAAATCCAAAGGATTAGTCCCACAATGAGCCGGAATTGCATAGCAATCATAACATTTAAAATAGTTTGAGTACCTAATGCTAAGCCTATTAGACTAGATAAACAACCACTTATAATATACTTTTTAAATCCGAATACGGCACATATCGCTACCGCCAACGGGGCTGATAGTTGAAACTCTATACCTGGAATGACATTAGGTATTTTAATAGCCCCTAATACAGTAATCATGGCAGTTAAAATAGCAACCTCTGTAATGTACCGAATGTTCTGATTCATAATATATCTCCTCTACTTAGAAAATGTCAACTACAAACACCTCTTATTGTTTACATTATAAATTCTCACTGTATTTTTATCAACCACTAAAAATATTATAGTTAACAAATATATAAAAAAGAACCAAGCCATATCGACTTGATTCCTTATGACTCTTAATATTTTTGTTGTTCTTTGATTCGCTTAGCAATATCGCGCTTGGCATCACGTTCCGCCATATCTTGACGCTTGTCATAAAGTTTCTTACCAGTTACTAGACCTACAGTAACCTTTACATAACCGTGACTGAAATGAAAGTTTAGCGGCACTAAAGAAAATCCTTTTTCCTTAACTTGAGCATGTAACTTATTGATTTCAGATTTATGCATCAACAACTTGCGTGTCCGCTCCGGTTCATGGTTAAAACGATTACCTTGTTCATACGGACTGATATGTACACCATACAATAAAATTTTCCCTTTATCTATACGACAAAAGCTGTCCTTAAGATTAAGCTTACCTTGACGAATAGACTTTATTTCAGTTCCTGTTAAAGCAATACCAGCTTCATAGGTTTCATGAATATGAAAATCATGACGCGCCTTACGATTGTCAGCAATAAGCGATGGGCTAGATTTCTTTGCCATATTCTCCTCTATCGTTTACGTTTACTTTTAGATTTTTTAGATTGACTACGTTTTGTAGCTTTATTTGACTTCTTGCGACTCGATTTACCTTTTTTAGATTTTTTACTGAAAGCATCATATCTAGAACGCCCAGCTTTTGAATCATCTCGTTTAGAAGTTTTTCTACCGTTTTTTCGGGATGACTTTCGCCCCTTTAGATTTCCAAAACCATCACGACTAGTAGCATGGTCAGAGCCACTACTCAATTGTTCTTGGATAGCCATCAGATTATCTACTTCACCAAGAACAAAATCGATTTGTTTCTTTTCTACATCGGCTTTTACAAGTGTAACAGTAACCTTTTCACCTAAGTGATAGGTTTTACCTGTCCGCTTACCAACAAGAACAAAATGTTCTTCGTCAAAGAAATAATAATCGTCGTTCATCATGCTAATATGCACGAGACCGTCGATACCATTCTCTAACTCTACGAACATGCCAAAGGAGGTTATGCTCGCAATAGTGCCTTCAAAAACTTCACCTACAAATGGAACCATGTATTGAGTCTTCTTTAGATCCGTAGTTTCTCGTTCTGCCTCGGTTGCCACTTGTTCTTGTATGGAAGAATGTTCCACAGCACCAGCTAAGAAAGCTTCATCTACATCTCGTTTAGAGTATCCACCCTTCCAGTGCATATCCGCTTTTAAAAGTCGATGTACCATCAAATCCGGATAACGTCTAATGGGAGATGTAAAATGCGTATAGCAAGTGGATGCTAACCCAAAATGGCCGACGTTTTCAATGCTATATTTCGCTTGCTGCATAGAACGTAAGGTCATAATTTGAGCCACTTGCTCGATATCTTGTCCCTTCACTACATCAAGGATTTTTTGGAAATCTCGTGGTGTTACACCATCAGCACTAAGGACAAGAGTTTGACCTAAATAATGTAATACCTTTTGGAATAAATCCAATTTTTCTTCACTAGGATGTTCATGAATACGATATACCGATGTACGTTGAGTATCCTTTAAATGCGTAGCTACCGTCTCATTAGCAATGAGCATACATTCTTCGATAAGCCGCTCTGCCATAGTTCGATCGCGTTTTACGATACGCAACGGTGTACCATCGAGATCAAGTAATACCTTATATTCCGAAAAATCAAAGTCTAATGCCCCTCTACGACGACGCATACGATTTAAAATCTTAGAAATTTCTGCTAAGTCACGAAGCATAGGAATAAAATCTACTAAATCGTCAGGAACAATATTTTCCTCTAACGCTTTATAAACTTCTTTATAGCTGCAACGACGTCCTACATGGATAATAGACGGACGAATACGATAATTAACAACTGTACCTGAATCATCAATTTCCATCATACACGTCATAGCATAGCGATCTTCATGGGCATTTAAACTACAAATACCATTCGATAATACCTCTGGTAACATTGGTACTACGCGGTCCACTAAGTAAACTGAAGTCCCCCGCTTGTATGCTTCATTATCAATAGGCTGGCCTGAAGTAACATAATGACTAACATCCGCAATGTGTACGCCTAGCTCATAATTACCATTTGGTAATTTACGACCACTTACAGCATCGTCAAGATCTTTTGCATCTTCTCCATCGATAGTTACCATTTGTAAGTCTCTAAGATCCCACCGCTTCGGATCTTCATGAACAATAGTATCTATCTTCTCACTTGCCTCAATTACCTCTTTAGGGAATGCAAAAGGAATCTTATGATTAGCCATAATACAGTTAATGTCTAGGCCTACATCCCCCTTATAGCCTAAAATTTCTGTTATAATTCCTTCAGGTTTTTTATTGCCTTCAGGCCATTTTGTAATTTTTACTAGTACCTTAGCTCCACTCCGAGCATCTAAAGTATCTTTTAAATCTACAAAAATATCTGTTCCAATACGTTCATCATCTGGTACAACAAAGCCGAAGTGTTGTTGTCTGTCGTAAGTACCAACTATGGTTTCATTAGCACGCTCAATAACATCAACGATGATGCCTTCACGTTTATGCTTTGTATAATCTGATGGTACAATACGAACACGTACCTTATCATTATGCATAGTAGTTCCTTTATTTTGTTCTGCTACATAAATATCTTCATCATTTAGCATAATAACAAATCCATAAGATTTACGATATCCTTTGTAGATACCTTCATATTCTTCATGCTGTTGATCTTCATATCGGTATACATCTGGTCGAGATGAAGTTAATACGCCTTCACGGGCGAGCATTTTCGCAGATCGAATAAACATTTCAAGATCTTTGCCACCTCGAATACGATTATCCATTGCTGCATCCTCAATATGGTATGCATGTGGTTGTATAGATTTATAAAAGTCCAATACCTTCTTCTTCAAATCTGCACCCCCTTATTAGGATGAAAAAAGAAAAAGCCTGCAAAGCAGGCTTTCATCATTAGAATTGATTAATCATTGCCCCTAACACTAAGCTCAACACAGCAAAGATAATCCCCAATATAATCGTACATTTAGATAAGAAAGCATCTAAACCGCGTTGCTTACCACCAAAAGAAGAGTCTGCCGCACCAGAAACAGCACCGCCCATGCCTGCATTTTTGCTATTTTGTGCAACAACTACTACAATTAATAAAATAGATACGATTACTTCTACAATCATTAAGAAATTTGTCACGACTGTCATCCTTCCTGTGATGCTCGATGCGAGCCCAATACACGATGTTCTAAATACTTCTCTAATTTACGTTTTACCCTTTGTAGCGCATTATCAATAGATTTAACACTACGATCTGTGACCTCAGCCATTTCTTGATAGGAACGTCCATCAAGGTATCCTTCCAAGACTTCCCATTCGAGATCACTTAAAATATGACCAATATTGCGCTCAATATCATCTAGTTCCTCTTGACTGATAATGAGGTCTTCAGGATTTGTAATCTTTGTTGAAGATAGCATTTCAATCAATGTACGCTCAGAGTCCTCTGTATACACCGGTTTATTTAAGGATATATAGGAGTTCAAAGGCGCATGTTTTTGTCTTGTAGCCGATTTAATAGCTGTAATAATTTGTCTAGTTATACAAAGTTCCGCAAAGGCTCTAAAAGACGCTAATTTATCATGTTTAAAATCTCGCGTCGCCTTATAGAGTCCAATCATCCCTTCTTGGATGATATCCTCTCGGTCGGCACCTACCAAAAAATAGGAGCGAGCCTTAGCTCTTACAAAGTTCTTATATTTATTAACAATATAATCGATTGCAAACTCATTTTGCTCTTCCTGAGCTATGACCACAACTTGCTCATCGGTCATTTCCTTGAAATTGTAATCGGACTTGCGTGTATGAATCATTTTCATAAGCTCCTCCTTACAATTGAGCGAGAAAAACCAATATATTTATTATACTGGAACGGTATATGATTTTCAACTATCAATGACCTCGACGCAATTTCTCGAGCTTTTCAGCAACTTCAGGAGATAATAAACCTCCCACTTCATTACGACGCACTGAGAATTGATCACGTCTATGTTCATGAGCATATTGAAGTCGTTCTTCTTCCTTAGCAATACGAATCATATTTTGCAACTCACGAGCAGGAATGCGCAACCCGCCAGAGCCTAGAATTTGATTCTGTTCTGCCCCATCGGAGGTTACAACATATACATTAGTATATTTGCCTTTACGTAAAAATACCTCTCGTTCAATAAAGGAATCCGCCGTTTCTCCATCCTCAGTATACACTTCGATAAATCCACTTGTAATAGATTCAATGGAACCTCCAGATTTTGTATACTTACCATCAAATACAAGGATTACTTCGTAACCCTTAAATTTACCATAGTTCAACAATCTATCTCGAAGCTCCATTCTCGCATGTTCTAAAGACTCATGAGCCAATTTTTTCAAATGAGTCCAAGCAAAAATAACATTATAGCCGTCTACAATTAAAATATCTTTTAGCATGATTATTTCGCCTGGCGTTGACGTACCGCCTCATACATAAGAACTGCAGCTGCAACAGATGCATTCAAAGAATTCAAATTTCCATACATAGGAATTGTTACAAGGAAATCACAAGCTTCTTTTACAACGCGACTAATCCCCTTACCTTCATTACCAATGACTATAACCGTAGGAATTGTCATATCTGCTTCATACAAGGTACGATCACCTTCCATATGAGCCCCCATTACCCAAAATCCTTGTTTTTGAAGTTGTTTAATGGTTTGCACTACATTGCCAATTTGTACAAGTGGAATTTGTTCAATAGCTCCAGCAGATGTCTTTGCAACAGTAGCATTAATAGGCGCATTATGTCGTTTAGGAATGAGTACAGCCGTAGCTCCCGCACATTCAGCAGTACGAATGATAGCTCCCATATTATGTGGGTCTTCAACCCCATCCGTTAAGATGAGTAAAGGAACCTCATGTGTCGTTTCTTGTAATACCTCTCCCAATTCTTTAAATTGAACGGCCGATACAAGAGCTATAACCCCTTGATGTGGTACCTCCAAATCGTACTTATTCATCTGTTTAACTGGTGTAGGTCTAACTTCAATTCCTTGAGATTTAGCAAGGCCTACAATATCAGCTAACCCTGTTTTTACCTTATCTTCACTGACCAGAATACGTTGAATAGAACGGCCACTTTTAAGGGCTTCTTTAACCGCATTGCGACCTACAATATAATTATCCATACTACATACCTCGTAGAGTTATAGAAAAGGCTTGCCCCAAGATATGCTGTAAGCGGTCTTCTTGGCGCGTTTCATAAAGAAATCCTAGTACTGCTTCAAAGGCCGTACTACTGCGATATTCTTGAACAGTACTACTTTTAGGCACGTTTACATTACTATTTCTAGCACGGCGTGCAATAGCTTGTTCCTCTTCTGTGAAAGCATCTTCTATTTCTAGCAATACTTTCGCCTGTGATTTAGCACAAATAAATTCAGTAACAATTGTATGCAATACCTGTACCTTTGTGATATTCATTTGCACTACTCGTTCGCGTACATACATGGAGTATACTGCATCGCCGATATAAGCTAGCATAACTGCATCAGCACTTAGGCACTCTTCTATAGTCCGATTACGCAAACGAAGCGGCTCTTCTTCAAGAGCCGTCAGTTTTTTTATCGCTTCATTCTTTAAGAATTGAAATTGTTTAAACTTCACGTTTTTTCCACCGTGCACCTTGAGGGGAGTCCTCAATAGTAATACCAATCTCAGCTAATCGATCGCGAATACAATCAGCTAATGCCCATTGCTTTTGGTCCCGACAAGCTTGACGTACAGAAAGAATAACTTGCATTAATTCTTCGTATTCAGCAGCATTAGCACCCGTATTGCCTTCCCAAGCTTTTTCAAGAACACCAATAACATCTGTCATAAATTTGAAGATTCGTTTCACTTCAGCAATTGCCTCTTGGCAAACAACGCCTTCTCTACTTGTTACAGCTTGATAGTAGATATTAATTTCTTTTGCAAGACCGAACATACTAGAAGTTGCTAGAGCAGTGTTGAAATCATCACTCATAGCATCCTCAAATTCTTCTTCGTATGCTTTCGCTTTTTCTAATAAGCGTTGAGCTTCATCACATGAGCCTGGCTCACATTTTTCAAGGTAAAGAAGGTTTTCAATAGCTGTGCTTAACCGTTCCAAAGATTTATTAGCTTCTTCTAGACGCTCATCAGAGAAATCTAATGGGCTACGGTAATGCGTGCTCAATAAGAAATAACGCAATGCATCAGGACTATATTGTTCTAAAATATCTTTTACCAAGAAGAAATTATTCAAGGACTTAGACATTTTTTCAGAGTTAATAGTGATAAAACCATTGTGCAACCAGTAGCGCACTGCTGGATGTTGACCAGAGCAACCTTCTGATTGAGCAATTTCATTTTCATGATGAGGGAAAATCAAATCGCTACCACCACCGTGGAAGTCAAATTCTGTGCCTAAATATTTTTGGCTCATAGCAGAACATTCAATGTGCCAGCCTGGACGACCATTCCCCCATGGGCTTTCCCAATAAGGTTCACCAGGTTTTGCTGCTTTCCACAAAGCAAAGTCCATAGGATTCTTCTTACGACCATCTACTTCAATACGTGCGCCTGCCTCCATATCGTCTAATGTACGACCAGATAACTCACCGTAATGTTCAAATTTCTCCACACTATAATATACATCGCCATCGAGTTCATAGGCGTAGCCCTTGTCAATCAATGTTTTAATCATAGCAATGATATCATCAATATGCGTAGATACACGTGGATACATATCAGCCCGTTGTACACCTAATGCATCCATTACTTCAAAATAACTATCGATATAACGATTTGCAATGGTATCCCAAGAGACGCCTTCACCATTAGAAGTATTGATGATTTTATCATCCACATCAGTAAAGTTTTGTACATAGGTTACTTTATAGCCTACATGTTTCATATAGCGACGAATTACGTCCCAAGTCACAAAAGGACGAGCATTGCCAATATGAGGATGATTGTATGGTGTGACACCACATACGTACATTTTTGCCTCACCTGGTGTTACAGGATTAAAAACCTCTTTTTGGCGCGTCATAGTATTATAAACAGTAATTTCTCTCATCGTTACCGATGCCTCCAATTTTGTAAAATAAAAAAGACCTCTCATCTCATACAGAGACGATGGTCCGCGGTTCCACTCTGTTAGGTACCAATAGCGATACCCACTCATCGCATAACGGTGCGTCGCCGGACAAACCTACCTATAATCGGAGTGTCAGCTCGTGAATGCATTTCATCTACCTATCCATGAACCCTCCCACCATCGGTTCTCGCTAAAAAGTTAGTTGTAGAGTACTTCTTTCAGTCTCAGCTATTAAAATAATCTATATTCATATATAAAAATATTTTACCAATAAAGCTATAGAATGTCAATATTTACAAGAAAGATCCCCATCTTTCATAGGCAGCTATTCACATATCATACATAGGTATTTTAAATAGCTTAATTAGAAAGATGAGGATATATAATCAGAATATTAAATTACTATTATCATTCATAACAATAGCTTTTATAGCACACAAGTAATAATAATGTCATTACATCAAATCAATTAATATTAAGCATTTTCTAATTTATCTTGATCATCATGTTTACGGCAAATACCGGCAAAAATAGATCCTGTAAAGTTATGAATAATGGAGAATACTGCACCTGCTACCGCAGCTTGTGGTGTAAAGTGTTTTAGTGCTAAAGATACGGATAATGCAGAATTTTGCATAGCCACTTCGATTTGCATAGCACGACGAGAAGACACATCAATACTAAGAGCTTTACATATAAAGTATGTCACAACATAACCACTCAAATTTTGTACTAAACACGCTACAAAAATAATGAAACCAGTTTCGGCAATTTGCTTTTGGTTAACTGCAGTTACAGCTGCCAAGATAAGCAATACCGCGATAGCTGCAATGGTTGGACATACAGATTTTACAGGTTCAATTTTTGCGCCAATAAAGTAATTCAATACAATCCCCAAAATAATTGGTACTAACACGATTTTTACAATGGATATAAACATTGGCATAAATTGAATTTCAATAGAAGATGTTGCACCTGCATATAATACGACAAATAAAGGCGTTAAAATAGGTGCCAATAATGTGGATACAGTTGTTGCTGATACGGATAAGGGAACATTACCATTTGCAAGGAAGGTCATTACATTAGAAGCAGTACCACCAGGACATGCACCCAACAAGATAAAACCAATCCCAACTTCTGGAGGAAAATTAAATGCTAAGGCTACTAAGAAACCTGCCAATGGCATCCATAAGAATTGGATTACGGATACGAGAATAACCTTCATTGGTTGCTTAAATACATCAATAAAGACTTGAGCCGTTAATGTTAACCCCATCGCAAACATAACAAACTGTAGCATGTAAGCAATATATGGAGTCATCCAAGAAAATACTGCAGGTAGCATATATGCTAAAACAGCCATCAATAGTACTATCCAGGATAGATAACTATTGAATAAGTGATTAATAGAACGAATAACACTCATAAAAACACTCGCTTTCATAATAAATCAAAATTTAATACGCCGATTATTATAGCATTTCTATAGAATATTAACAACACATACAAAAGGAGTTCACATAACACTTGTTACGTGAACTCCTTTGATTAATTGATCAAATTTATTTTGTTAATGCACCTACATTATCTAAACGATGTAAGCACTTTTCTTTACCAAGTAATGTAACAATATTATTCAAATCCGGACCATGCATTTGACCTGTTAAAGCTACACGGATTGGCATAAATACGAATTTACCTTTTAAAGAGGTTTCTTTCATTACGGCCTTGATTGTTGCTTTTACAACTTCAGGTGTAATTTCATCAAGTTCAGCCAATGCATTCCGGAAAGCGCCGAGAACTGTTGGAGCTGTTTCTTCATTCAATACAGCACGCAACTCCTCTTCATGCCCCTCTTCAAGGAATACTGTTTCGCCCATAAACAAGCCTACATGATCTTTAATTTGAGCACCATAGCTAATATGATCACGGAATGTAGAGCATAATAATGCCAACCAATCAATATCAGCTTGATTCAAGCTATCTGGAGCTAAACCAACCTCTTTCAAATGCGGTAAACAAAGATGGAATAACTCTTCATCACTCAAATTCTTCATATAGTGGAAATTTATATGGTTCAATTTATCAATATCAAACACAGCAGGATTTTTCGCTACCCGATCCATAGAGAAAGCCTGAATTAATTCATCTTGTGTGAAGAATTCTTCTTCACCTTCAGGAGCCCAACCAAGAAGTGCCAAGAAGTTTACAAGTGCTTCTGGCAAGTACCCTAATTGTTTGTATTGTTCAACAGAGGTAGCACCATGACGTTTGGACATTTTTTTGTAATCTTTACCAAGAATCAAAGAAATATGACCAAACTTAGGGACCTCCCAACCAAGAGCTTCATAGATAGCCATTTGGCGAGGTGTATTGGATAGATGTTCCTCTGCACGAATAACGTGAGTAATCCCCATCATATGATCGTCCATTACTACAGCAAAGTTATATACAGGAATACCATCGGATTTAACGATAACGAAGTCACCTACACCATTGGACTCAAAGGATACATGCCCACGTACCATATCATCAAAAGCGTATGTTTTATTCAACGGTACACGCAAACGAATTGTAGGTTTACGACCTTCAGCAATGTATTTAGCCTTTGTCTCTTCATCTAAGTGTTCACAATGACCGTTGTATTTTGGTGTTTCCCCACGATCCATTTGATCTTGACGCACCGCATCTAACTCTTCAGGTGTGCAGTAACACTCATAAGCTTTACCTTCATCCAATAAGCGTTGTGTTACTTCTTTATATAAATCAAGACGTTCTGTTTGACGGTAAGGACCATTATTACCACCTACATCAATGCCTTCATCCCAGTTCATGCCAAGCCATTGTAAGGAAGCTTTAATATTCTCTTCACTTTCACGTGTAGAACGAGCTAAATCTGTATCTTCAATGCGCAATACAAATGTGCCTTTTTCCTTACGTGCTAATAACCAGTTAAATAAAGCAGAACGAGCACCACCAATATGGAATGGACCCGTAGGGCTTGGAGCAAAACGAACTTTCATGGAACTCATGATTAAATCTCTCCTTCATATACAGAAACGACAGCTTGTGCAGCAATGCCTTCGCGGCGACCAATAGCCCCTAGCATTTCATTTGTTGTCGCTTTAATACTAATACGATCTAATGGTATCTCTAAAATAGACTGTAAATTAGACTTCATCATATCGATGTGAGGTTTTAATTTAGGTGTCTCAGAAATAACCATAATATCAATATTATAGGCTTGTAACCCACGTTCTTTCAATAAGAAATTTACTTTTTCTAGTAAAAGCATGCTAGAAATCCCTTTATACTGGTCGTCTTCAGGTGGAAAATAGTATCCAATATCCCGTAAACCAGCGGCACCTAGCATGGCATCCATCAATGCATGAATGAGAACATCTGCATCGGAGTGACCATCAGGACCAAGGTCAGACTCGATATGAACACCACCTAAGATACAAGGACGCCCTGCTTTTAATTGATGAATATCATAACCAAATCCAACGCGCATACGCTTATCCTCAATTCCTAAATATCGTTTTGCTACTGCAATATCATTAGGTGTGGTCACCTTAATATTACAATAGTCTCCACTTACTATATGTACAGGCTTACCTAAATACTCGACGAGGGACACATCATCAGTGCCTAAATATTTTTCGTCATGAGCCTTTTGATGGGCCTCTTTAAATAGATCTTTTTGAAAGCCTTGTGGTGTTTGAATTTGGTATAACTCACTGCGTTTCAAGGTTTCTATTACGGTATGCTCTGTATTAACCCGTTTAATCGTATCCGTAGCAGGGACACCTACAGTAGCAGCTCTATATTCTATTGCGGCCCTAACAACAGAATCAAACAGTTTAGTTGATGCTAATGGACGCGCTCCATCATGAACTAGCACAATATTACTATCTTCTGATACAGCTTTGAGACCATATGCCACAGAATCTTGACGTTCTCTTCCACCAAATACTATCTTTACAGGAATATGCAAATCCAACCCTTGAATATGGTTAGACATATATTCTTGTTCGCCTTCAGCTACAACAAGAATAATTTCTTTTAAACCTTCAATCTTTTCTACATTTTGTATGGTACGTTGAATAATAGAATGTCCCCCTAAAGGAATAAATATCTTATTTTCTTTGTATCCCATACGGCGACCAGCACCTGCAGCGAGAACGATACAACTAATTGCCTTGCCCATTTTGTCCTCCATCTACACGAGCAAAAATCATCCGTCCTGCACTCGTTTGTAATATGGATGTAACCATAACCTCTACATTTTGACCAACATAAGGCTTACCATCCTCTACGACAATCATCGTGCCATCGTCGAGATAAGCCACACCTTGGTGTACTTCCTTACCTTCTTTCATGATTTGAACGCGAATCCATTCTCCAGCGATTAGAGCAGGTTTTAATACATTTGCCAATTCATTAAGGTTAAGCACTTCAATACCTTGTACACGAGCCACCTTATTCAAGTTAAAGTCATTAGTCATCAATTTCCACTGCTTATCTAAAGCAAGTCGCATAAGTTTTGAATCAACCTCTACAAGATCATCATAATCATCTTCAACAACTTCTATAGCTACCTTATTGGCATCTTGCATATCCTTCAAAATATCAAGGCCACGTCGACCACGGTTGCGTTTCGTAGCATCCGCAGAGTCAGAAATTACCTGTAACTCATTTAATACAAATAGTGGCACCATAAGAGGGCCTTCAATGAAGCCCGTAGCACATAGTTCTTTGATACGACCGTCAATGATAACTGAAGTATCTAGTAATTTTGGCGTACTAGAGGATTTATCTAATTTATGAGTTGAAAACATTTTAAAACGACTTGTTTTTTTAGTGCTATCTCCTCCCCATTGTTGTACGTAATTATTGTACATTTCGGGTCCTTTACGAGCCATGATTTTAAGTCCACTATATCCAAAAATAGCACTCAAAATTATAGGAATATAAGGTCCTATAATAGGTACTTGATTGAATGCAACACCAATTAGATTTGCAATAATAAGGCCGAATAATAAACCGATGGTGCCTGCAATCAATTCTTGATTTGGAATATGAGTAAGAATACGCTCTAATCTTTTAGCAATTACTAAACCTTGTTTCAGAATAAATGATGAAATCAGATAACCAATAACAAGGCCTAATAGAGTACCTACGATTAATACTGCAATACGTGCAATTGTTAACGACATGTCCCCAAAAGATTCAAATTGAGAAACCAAATATGGGTCAATAATAGGTGCTAAGCTATCCATTCCCACGTAGGCTGCTGTACCTACTAAAATGGCTATTACATAGCGTAAAATCCGATAAATCATGAAATCACCTCCTAATTATGAAAATACGAGTTGCATCGCCTCTTGTATAGATTTGACACCTTTAATTTTGATAGAACTATCATTATCCTTAATTTGTTTATAGTTGCCTTCAGGAATAATAAACTTTTTAAAACCTAATTTCTTGGCTTCATTTATACGCTGTTCAATGCGAGGAATACTGCGAACATTACCAGTTAAGCCTACTTCACCTAAAATTACCATATCTGTTGGAACGATTCGATTTTTCAGATTTGACACAATGGCAACCGCCATAGATAAATCACAAGCAGGTTCATTTACCTTGAGACCACCGATAACATTTACATACACGTCTTTATTACCTAATGTAAAGCCACAGCGTTTTTCTAAGACTGCTAATAATACGATTAACCGGTTAAGATCATAACCAATCGCCGTACGTCTAGGCATACCAAAAGCCGTAGTAACGACCAAGCTTTGTACCTCTACCAAGATGGGGCGAACCCCTTCGAGGTAAATCATAACAGCACTGCCGCTTTCTTCATCGGAACGCTCGGCTAAAAGAGAAGCAGACGGATTGGACAATTCCTGTAACCCTTCCTCTACCATAGCAAAAATGCCTGTTTCTGATGTAGATCCAAAACGGTTTTTAATGGACCGTAATATACGGAATTGATAAGAACGCTCCCCTTCAAAGTAAAGCACTACATCTACCATATGCTCTAACATACGAGGCCCTGCAATATTGCCTTCCTTTGTTACATGGCCAATGATTACAGTAGGTATATTTCGTTCTTTACAGAAGCGAAGTAGGCGAGATGTGCATTCACGAACTTGACTAACACTGCCTGGCGCAGCATCTATATCTCCAGTATACATAGTTTGTATAGAGTCAATGACTAGTAAGGAAGGAGTCATTGCTTCAGCTTGCTCCAATATATGATCTAGATCAGTATCTGCAATAACTTGTAACCGTTCACTATTAATATGCAGTCGTTCTGCTCGAAGTTTAAGTTGTAACTGAGACTCTTCACCAGATGCATAAAGAACTGCTCCTACTGTATCGGCTACCTTCTGGGATACTTGTAGTAACAGAGTAGATTTACCAATACCAGGATCACCACCTAAAAGCATTAGAGCACCAGGCACTATGCCCCCACCTAATACACGGTCAATTTCACCAAAGGTTGTAGATACGCGTGCAATAGAAGAAATTTCGATATCTGGCAAGGCGGTAGGCTTCGCCGTTTGATTTCCAACACCTCGAGAAGGTGTTCGACTATGTTTAGTTTCTTTAATTATTTCTTCAACTAATGTATTCCATTCTCCACATTGTGGACAACGGCCCATCCACTTAGAGGATTCAGCCCCACAATTTTGACAAAAGAATACAGATTTTGCTTTTGCCATAACACCTCAATACATTTAAAAAGAAAGGTCATGAATGATAACCATTCATGACCTTTTATGCATAATTTTACTACATGGTTAACTATCATCATTTTATAGTATACCATTTAACTTATATTTTTTATATGAAAGGTAGTCATCAACTGTATAATTTGTATTTTTATCATATTGATACAACAAGATCGTTATCCTTTGCATCTGCTTTAATAATTTTACCTTCTTTTGCATCTCCTTTCAAAATAAGATCGGACACTGGGTCCTCAATTAAACGTTGAATAGCACGTTTTAATGGTCGAGCCCCCATTGTGAAATCAGAGCCCTCCTTAACAAGTAAATGCATAGCCTCAGGAGAGATTTCTAATTGTAAATCACGCGCTTCAAGGCGTTTTGTAACATCACTCATCAAGATAGTTACAATTTCTTTTAAGTCCTCTTCTGTTAATGGATGGAATACAATCATTTCATCAATACGGTTTAAAAACTCAGGTCTAAAATGACGTTTCACCGCATCCATTACTGACTTCTTAGCCTCTTTAAACTCAATTTCTTTATTTTCATCTACATTGAAATCAGATTTTTTAGCCGCTAAGAAACCAAGTTCTGGAGAGTTTTTATGTAAAGCTTTAGCACCTAAGTTACTTGTCATAATAATAACTGTATTTCTGAAATCTACAGTTCTTCCTTGACTATCAGTAAGACGACCATCATCAAGAACTTGTAACAAAATATTAAAGAAATCTGCATGTGCCTTTTCCACTTCATCGAGGAGGATAACGCTATATGGTTTGCGACGTACCGCATCTGTTAATTGTCCACCTTCTTCATAGCCTACGTAACCTGGAGGGGCACCGACTAAGCGAGACACAGTATGTTTTTCCATATATTCAGACATATCAAGTCGAATCATAGCAGATTCATCGCCGAACAAGGAGGATGCAAGCGCTCTTGCTAGCTCAGTTTTCCCTACACCAGTTGGCCCAAGGAACAAGAATGAACCAATAGGCCGTTTTGGGTCTTTTAATCCAGCCCTTGCACGGCGTACAGCTTTAGCTACAGCAGTAACAGCCTCATCTTGACCTACTACGCGTTTATGAAGTTCTTCTTCCAAATGTAGTAAGGTTGCAGACTCTTCTTCTGCAATTTTAGCCACTGGAATGCCTGTCCATTGCGCTACTACAGCAGCTATGTCTTCCTCTGTTACTATTAACTTTTGATCGCTTTTTTCTTTAGCAATAGATTTTTTATCACCAATTTCTTTTAATAGTAATTGTTCTTCATCGCGAAGCTTTGCAGCCTTTTCGAAATCTTGAGACGTAACCGCAGCTTCTTTTTCTTTCTTAACTGTATTGAGGCGATCCTCTAATGCTTTAACATCAGGTGCTGAAGAAAATACTTTCATACGAACCTTAGATGCAGCTTCATCGACTACATCGATAGCCTTATCAGGTAAGAATCGATCTGTAATATATCGGCTAGATAAAGACACAGCTGCTGTTAATGCCTCATCTGTAATCTTAGCCTTATGGAAAGCTTCATACCGATCTCTTAATCCCTTTAAAATTTCAAGAGCATCCTCTTCGTTAGGCTCTCCTACTTGAACGGGTTGAAAACGACGCTCTAAAGCAGCATCTTTTTCTATATATTTCTTATATTCATCAAGTGTTGTGGCACCGATAACTTGGAATTCACCTCGTGCCAAAGCAGGCTTTAAGATATTAGCTGCATCCATAGCGCCTTCAGTAGCACCTGCCCCAACCAATGTATGAATTTCATCTATAAAGATAATCATATCATCATGTTGTTGTACTTCATCAATGGCTTTTTTTAACCGTTCTTCAAATTCACCACGGTACTTGGCACCCGCTAACATAGAACCAATACTAAGAGAAATAATGCGTTTATTACGTAAAATCTCCGGTACATTATCAGTCACAATACGCTGTGCCAAGCCTTCGGCAATAGCTGTTTTACCTACACCTGGTTCACCAATAAGAACAGGATTATTTTTAGTTCTACGGCTGAGAATTTGAATGACTCGTTGAATCTCCGTATCGCGGCCAATAACAGGATCAATCTTACCTTGTTTAGCAGACTCATTAAGATCAGTTGCAAAATCTGACAGCTCACCTAAATCATTATTGCTATTTATTCCCTCTTGACCACCATTATTGCTACCTTTATTCGAGCCAAGAATACTACGAATTGCTTCTACTACATCATTACTACGTATATTCATAGCTCGTAAAATAGCAACTGCAACACCGCTACCATCGCTAAGTAGGCCCAATAGAATATGCTCAGTACCAACGTAATTGTGATTCATTTGATTTGCTACTTGAATGGCAAGCTCAAGTACATGTTTAACGCGAGGTGTCATATATATTGACGTTGCCTTTTTATTACCACGTCCTACATGTTCTTCTACAGCTTCAAAAATATCTTCTGTAACAAGGCCAAGCTCTTCTAAAGCTTTAGCTGCTACACCATTTTTAACCTTTGTAAGGCCAATGAGTACGTGTTCAGTACCAACATAGTCATGTCCTAACTCCAAAGCAGCCTCTTGAGCTAACGAAAGAACACGCTGTGCATCGTCTGTAAACCGTTGCATCATAATATCACCTCATCTATCTATGTAAATTGTAATTATTTCTTTTCAAATATATATAAACAATGGTGAAATAACCATTGGAATATCAAAAATATTATTAAACTCTATTAATCTATTATGCTATCTAGTATTAATATTTACTATTTTTTACAAATCTCTTAACGGTAAACTAAGAAAATTATATAAATCAATCTATACAAAATAAATAATCATGCATTAATTATTTATGTATTTATATTAATTTGAAAGTTTTTGACGTATCACCTTTGCACGATAGCTGTCGCGATCGGTATCTGTCAAATTTTCACTACCTAAGTATTTAGAGAGGAAGTTTGGTCTAGTTATAGCAACAAGCTCATTAAAAGTATCTTTACCCCAGAATGGTAATATTTCTAAATCTACACCTAATTGAATGTCGCTAAGCTTACTAAGTGCCTCTTTACCGCTTACACGTCGTGCATATTGTAAAATTCCATAGGATCGCCAAAGTATATCTTCCAAACCTTCTTTATCGTTGTGTAATAAAGATTGCCGAGACTTTCGTTCTTCTGCAATAATTCCTTCTACGATTTTAATCAATTGCTCAATAGTTGCTTCTTCACTAATACCCATCGTTCGTTGATTAGAAATCTGGTAAATACAACCTAAAGCTTCGGAACCTTCCCCATACAACCCTCGTACAGAGTAACCTAGTTGTATTATGTTACGAATGAGTCTCGTAATACGACCAGATAACGTCAATGCGGGTAAATGTAACATAACAGAGGCCCGTAAACCTGTACCCACATTAGTGGGGCAAGCAGTTAAATAACCAAATCGCTCATCAAAGGCATAAGGGTATTTTGCTTCGATAGCTTTATCAATTTGAACCGCATGATTATAAGCTTGTTGCAATTTAAGTCCTGGAGCCATAGATTGAATACGTAAATGATCTTCTTCATTTACCATAATTGCGATAGAAGCATCATCAGATACAATCAAATTACGATACGGTAATTGTTCCTCTAAAGCAGGACTCATTAAATGCTTTTCAACTAAGACAGCACGCTCACGTTGACTTAATTGCTCAAGGCTAATATTTGTATATTGGTGCTCATCAGCCTTTTTTAATATTGGCAATAGGCCTCGAGAGATTGTATTCACTTTTTCTAAGGAAACTGTATCTTCACGATTCGTAAACAATATATCATCAAAATTTCTCGCCAATCGTATACGACTTGAAATTACAATGTGGTCTGTCGCCTCTGTATCCTGACACAGCCACTGACTTAGCGGAGAGTCCAATATAGTATCTAACATAAGAACCTCCTATTCGTTATCACCATCAATGATAACTTCTAGATTTTTAATTTTATCTCTCAAAATTGCAGCTTCTTCAAAGTTTTCAGCTTGAATAGCTGTATCTAATTGGCGGCGCAATTGCTTTACTTCATACTTTGCTTTAAATACATTAGTACCACGACTAGGTATAGTCCCTTCATACTCAGAACTACCTTGTATTCGTTCTAATAATGGATTTATTTCACTATTAAAAGTCTCATAACATTGACCACAGCCAAACTTACCTACCCGATTGAATTCATCATAAGTAATACCACACTGAGGGCAGCTCTTAGATTGATGAGCTTTTAATAAGTTATCTGGATACACCATATTCTTAAAAAAATCATTAGTAAAAAAGTTATTATCCCACATATCATTCATAAAAGAACTATAAGGAGATAATTTCCCAGCTTGTTGTAACTTGGTGGCACAACTACTGCAAAGATGTTGCTCAGTCTTTTGATTATTTATGATATTAGTCATATGGATAGTAGCTTCATTTTTATGGCAATGATCACATAACACAAATCATCACTCCTTCCGCAAAGTGTCCACCATTGATGCATATAATTGACGAACAGCATCATTACGTTCTTCTACGTCTACATTTTCAATTAATGTAGCAAAAGAATTATGCATCAATTGAGCTTCACGACGGGTAATCTTTTCAGATTGTAATAATTGAAATAATGATTGATCTACATCTCGCATATCAATTAATCGTTCTACCGTATTTGGACCTTCATAAATCCGATAAGTTGTAACAGCAGGTAAAGAATCTGAACTTTCTGGGTTAATTTTTTTGATTCGAATATATCCACCCAAGCCACGTCTTGACTCAACATCGAAACCGCGCTCATTAGAAAAACGCGTACTTAATACGTAACTAATTTGGGATGGCGCACAATCTAATTCATCAGCCAATTCATTACGCTTTAAAATTAGCTTTTCTTGTTCTTCACGCATACGGTCTAATATAAATTTTTCTATTTTATCAGCTATCATACTCATAAAAAACACCCCTTTAAAGTTTATTTACTATAGTTTTGACTATTTGTTCTTTAACATAACTCTATTATATTTGACTTTTTGACCTTAGTCAATATAAAAGTCAAATTTTATAAAAATAACGTTTGACTTTTAATGTATTCTCATATAATTGGACTTAATCCTTAAATCTATGTATAATAAATGAGATATTATTTTCTGAAGGAAGGTGTTGTTATGGCAGAAGCATTAGGACAAGAACTGTTAATTGATTTATATTCCTGCGATGAAGACGCAATTTCATCCGCTACAGCTGTACAGGAAAGTGTAGCAACCGCATTTGACTTAGCTGAACTTGATGTAGATGAAATCAGTTGTCAAGTTATGGACGAGGAAATCGCCCTCCTTTCTGTCGCACCAGGTTTTCACTTTACATTGCACACATATCCTGCACTTGGTTATGTAGCAGTTGATTTGTATTCCTTCGAGCAAACATTACCACTTACATTAATTATGAAAGCCCTACGTAAATCTTTTAGAGCTGAAAAAGTAAAGGCAACGAGTGTGCAACGTGGCGACTTTGGTAACGAACGTGATATGAAGCCACGTCGCAAAACTAAGATTACTACACTTGGTCGTGTTTCTCGTACACGTATCCAACTCAAACAAACAGGGGGCAAGTTGAAAAAACAAAGTGCTAAGGTTATCAAAACATTAGCTAAAAAAAGTGGCCTAAAAAAATAACATAAAATGAAGATGCAAAAAAGCTAGAGGATTTCCTCTAGCTTTTTATTTGGGTTGATATGTAATTCTATTTATATAGCTTATCTACGAACCATCATTTCTTCAAGATTGAGAACATCAGCAATTTCATCAACATCGTCACAGATATATTCGGCATCCGCTTCTTTTAACTCAGATTCCGTACCATAACCATAGGTAACGCCAATGGAGATACAGCCAAGTTCATTAGCTGCTTCTACATCGTACTTACGATCTCCAACCATGAATGTCAATCGACGACCATTTTCATCAGTTAATGGGTTACCACATAGTGTGAGAGCTTTTTCAAGAATTTCTTTTTTGTGTAACAATCCCGCTTCGTAATTAGCACCAACAATAACATCAAAGTATGGTGTCAATTCAAAGTGATCAAGAATATCTTTAGCATAATGTTCTGGTTTTGCAGTAGCTACAGCTATAGTATATTGTTCAGTTTTGCATTTAGCCAATAAGTCTACAATATTCGGATATACTTTATTTTCAAATTTACCGATGGTACCATAACGTTCACGGAATTTAAAGTATGTTTCTTCCGCTTGCTCAAAGGTCAAACCACAATGTTCTTGGAAAGCATCTACCAATGGTGGTCCTAAGAACAATTGTAATGTTTCTTCATCAGGTACAGTATAACCGAAATGTTCCAATGCAAATTTAATGCTTTTAAGAATACCTTCTTGAGAGTCAGTTAAGGTTCCATCTAAATCAAATAATATCGTTTTCTTCATATTATTTCTTTAAAGCCTCTTTCAATGTATGCCATGCAAGAACTGCACATTTTACACGTGCTGGCATATTAGAAATATTTTGTAGAGCCATAGCATCTTCTAATTCTTCTAACTCATTTTCATCGGTAATCTCTTTTTTAATCATACCCAAGAAAATTTCTACTAAACGAAGTGCTTCCTCAACAGATTTGCCCTTAATGATATCAATCATCATAGATGCAGATGCTTGGCTAATAGCACAGCCAGAACCTGTATATGCAGCATCTTTAATGATACCATCTACTACATTGAGTTGTAATGTTAGATCATCACCACAACTAGGGTTATGTCCATGTTCAGAATTTGTAAATTCAGATAATTCATGCTTATTACGTTTATCTTGGTTATGTTCCAAAATAAGTTCCGTATATAATTGATCCATTTCCATTAGTGGTAATTCTCCTAATCTTTAAAACCCATTACTGAACGAACAGTCTTTAATACTTCAAGGAATGCATCTAAATCTTCCTTGCGAGTGTATAAGTACATACTTAAACGAGTAGATGCAGATACATTGTAGAACGCACCTAATGGTTGTGCACAATGGTGACCGGAACGAACGCAGATTCCCTTAGAATCCAAAATTGTAGCTACATCATGAGGATGTACATCATCTACAGTGAACGCAATAACGCCATGTTTTTCCTTAGGATTCTGAGAACCAATAACATGGACATGTGGCAATTCAACAATCTTAGGAAGAATATAAGCTACTAACTCCTCTTCATAGGCTTCTATAGCATCCATTCCAAAGGATTCCAAATAGTCAATAGCTGCATGCAAGGAAACGGCACCATCAGCATTTGGAGTACCTGCCTCAAACTTATATGGAAGCTCATTGAATGTAGCAGTTTGCTCTTTTACATACTCAATCATATCGCCACCCAATAGGAATGGAGGCATAGTTTCTAATAAATCACGTTTACCGTATAGTACACCAATCCCTTGAGATGCACACATTTTATGGCCAGAGAATACGAAGAAATCGCAATCCAATGCTTGTACGTCAATTTTTTTATGAGGTGTAGATTGAGCACCGTCTAGAACAACAATAGCACCTACAGAGTGAGCCTTCTCAGTTAATTCTTTTACTGGGAATTCCATACCAAGCACGTTACTAACATGAGCGAAAGCAACAATTTTAGTCTTTTCATCAATTTTATTGATTTCACCATCTTTTAAGTGCCCATGTTCATCAAGATACATGTATTCTAAGGTTGCCCCCGTCTGTTCTGCCACATATTGCCATGTTACAAGATTCGCATGATGTTCAGCAACAGTAATGACAATCTTGTCACCTTTTTTCACATTATGAAGGCCATAGCTGTGGGCAATCAAGTTCATTGACTCCGTACTATTACGTGTAAATATAACCTCTTCTCGTTCGCGAGCATTGATAAATTCAACTACGCGATCCCGTGCATTTTCATAGTCTTCAGATGCTTCAATGGCTAAAATATGAGAACCACGATGTGGGTTACCATTACGTTGTGTCATATGTTCCACAACACGGTCAATTACGGACTGTGGAATTTGAGCAGTAGCACCGCTATCTAAATAGATAACACGATGCCCATTATGCTCTTTATGTAATATAGGAAAGTCTTTGTATGCTTCTGCAATTGGTCTCATAAAAACGCCTCTTTAAATTTTATTACGTACAGCTGCTAACGCTGCTTCTTCAATCGTTTCATCACCAATGCGATCAATAATAGGTCGAATCATAGATTCAACAATGATATGTTTTGCCTCTACCTCACTAAAGCCACGGCTCATGATATAGAACAATTTATTATGATCAATTTGGCCTGCACTTGCTGCATGATTACCAACTACATTATCTTCTTTACACAATAAAAGTGGTAACGAAACAGATTTTACAGTTGGATCTAACAATAAGCAAGTATCTTCTTCTGCACCTTCAGAAGCTGTTGCTCCATTAAGGAAATCAAGGGTCCCTCTGAAGGATTTTTTAGAATTGCCACTAAGAGCACCTAAGGTATGAATATCACTAAATGATTTTTTACCACCATGACTCATAACCATAGAAATATCAAATTTTTGCTCTTTATTACCAAGATAAGCAATGTCATGAACCATACGGGATTCTTGACCTACTAAATCATGATAGTAATTCAAGATGTTTTCACTGCCACCAATTTCAATATTGATGTATTCTACATCTGCTTTTTCTTCTAATTTAGTGTATCGATGCTCGATATGCTGTACATGTTCAGGCAAAAGATTTACCTTTTTTACTACAACCTTACCAGCTTCTTTCACATCGTATTCGTTTAAATAGCTAACATTTGTCAATGCATCGCCAGAACCAGTTACATAGAATTGTACTTCTAGCTCAGCACCTTCACCAACGATAAATTGGAAACGGTTTGCTACACGAGCATTAGCATCAATGCGGATGCCTACAACTTCTTTCGCCTTAGGAGGCACATTGATAGCATAGCCTTCCGCTTTTTCAACTAATACATGAACAGCTTCTTTATTAGCACCTTCATAATTACCATCTAGTAATGCTGTACCAACAGGTAATGGTGAAAGTATATTTTTATTAGCTTCCACAGCGATGGATTGTACCGCTGTATCTTCTCCAGCTAGAGAGCTTACAGTATGATTAACGCGCAACCATCTGAATGTCGGTCTAGGGAGTTCATTAAATAGTAATTCGCTCATAATTCCTCCTTAACCGATAGAACCTTCTAATTCAAGATTGATTAGATTGTTCATTTCTACTGCATATTCAAGTGGCAATTCTTTAGAGATTGGCTCTACGAAGCCACGAACTAGCATCGCACGAGCTTCTTCTTCGCTAATACCACGAGTCATAAGATAGAAAATTGCTTCGTCGGAAATACGACCGATTTTAGCTTCATGACCTAAATCCACATTGTCATTTTCTACGATAATAGCCGGAATTGTATCAGATTGAGACTCAGCATCAAGCATCAAGGATTCACAAGAAACTGTTGCTTTGGAATGTTCAGCTTTAGGGCCAATCTTCAAAAGGCCACGATAAATTGCAGCGCCACCGGATTTAGAAATGGATTTAGAGTTTACATTACTTGTTGTATATGGTGCATTATGTACCACTTTACAACCTGTATCGAGGAATTGTCCTTCACCTGCGAATGTTACACCTGTAAATTCAGCATGTGCACCTTCACCGTTGAGAATACTCATTGGGTACAAACAAGAAACTTTGGAGCCAAAGGAACCAGATACCCACTCAATTGTACCATTTTTACCTACTACACAACGTTTTGTGTTAAGGTTGTACATGTTTTTAGACCAGTTTTCAATTGTAGAATAACGCAATGTAGCATTATCTTTAACGAACAGTTCAACAGCGCCTGCATGCAGGTTAGACACATCATACTTAGGAGCAGAACAACCTTCGATAAAGTGCAATTTAGCCCCTTCTTCTACGATAATCATCGTATGTTCGAACTGACCAGCACCTGGTGCATTCAAACGGAAGTAAGATTGCAATGGAATCTCTACTTGTACACCTGCAGGAACGTATACGAAGGAACCACCAGACCAAACGGCACCGTGAAGAGCAGCCCATTTATGGTCTGTAGGTGGAATTAATGTCATCCAGTATTTTTTTACGATTTCTTCATGTTCATGTAATGCTGTTTCGATATCAGTATAGATAACACCTTGCTTAACAAGATCTTCTTGAATACTGTGGTAAACAACTTCAGAATCATATTGAGCACCAACACCAGCTAGAGATGTTTTTTCCGCTTCTGGAATACCTAAGCGGTCAAAAGTACTTTTAATTTCTTCTGGAACTTCATCCCAGTTTTCTTTCATATCTACTTTAGGCTTAACATATGTATGAATATTTGCCATATCTAAGCCCGAGATATCAGGAATCCAATTTGGAATGCCCATGCGATTATAGATTTCCAAAGACTTTAAACGGAAATCGAGCATCCATTCTGGTTCATTTTTATTAGACCAAATCTCACGGATAATATCTTCTGTTAAACCAGCATCAGAGATATAAGAATATTCAAATTCGTTCTTTATATCATAGACGCCACGGTCCATATCCGCGACTTGGGTTTTCTTTCTTTCTTCCATTATGCCTCCTATGCTAATGCTTTGTATGCGTCATAACCTTTTTCTTCGATTTCACGTACAAGAGAAGCATCACCAGTTTTAACAATCTTGCCATTGATCAACACATGAACATAGTCTGGTTTTAGTTTTTGTAAAATTTGGTTATGATGAGTAATGATTAATACAGCATTTTCTTCGTTATGGAAACGTTGTACACCTTCAGATACGATACGAACCGCATCTACGTCAAGGCCAGAATCAGTTTCATCAAGAATAGCCAATTTAGGATTCAAAATGGACATTTGAAGAATTTCATTCTTCTTGCGTTCACCACCAGAGAAGCCTTCATTTACATAACGTTGCGCATAAGATAAATCAAAGGATAATTCATCCATTTTTTCTTTCAATTCTTTTTTGAAAGATAATGCACGTACATTTTCACCAGTAATTGTGGATTTAGCTGTACGAATGAAGTTTTCTACAGTAATACCAGGAATAGAAATTGGATTTTGGAAGGACATAAAAATACCCGCTTTTGCACGATCATTTACTGCATCTTCCGTAATATCCTTACCATCAAAAATGATAGAACCACTATCTACTGTATATGTAGAGTTACCCATGATTGCATTAGCAAGTGTAGATTTACCAGCACCATTTGTCCCCATCACAACATGAATTTCACCTTTATTAATTGTTAAATCAATACCTTTTAAGATTTGTTTCTCTTCAACAGATACCTTTAAATCTTTTATCTGAAGTAATTCAGCCAAAATGTTCACTCCTTTTATTTGTATGTAACCATAAGAAACATACACTCATTATATATAAAACGTATATACTGACACATATAAAAAGGCGGTACGCACTAACGTGAATACCGCCGTAATTCTCGCCAACTTAGCAAGTATGTGCATAACAATCTACACTCATTATACATTCTTATCTAAATGATAGCAAGATATTCCTACTAAAATATACAGGAATTAAAAGAATATCAAGTATTACATATATTGATAGGTTTTTATTAATATTAATTCTCATCCTATTCGATTCTCAATATTAAATTATAGGTTTGAAAAATCAAGAGTTCCAAATAAATCATCATATGTTTCAGCACGACGAATTTGTGTAACAGAGCCATCTTTATGTAGCAATAACTCTGCAGAACGTAATTTACCATTATAATTGAAACCCATAGAATGTCCATGTGCACCAGCATCGTGAATGATGACACGATCTCCAATATCAATTTTTGGCAGCTCTCGTTGAATAGCAAATTTATCATTATTTTCACATAAGGAGCCTGTTACATCATATACATGATCCTTGGGAGCATTTTCTTTCCCCATTACGGTAATGTGATGATAAGAGCCATACAACGCCGGACGCATAAGATTTGCCATACAAGCATCTAAACCGATGTAATGACGATAAATATCTTTTTTATGAATAGCAGTAGAAACAAGATAACCAAATGGACCTGTTACCATACGCCCACATTCATAAGCCAATGCTACATCATTAAGTCCATTAGCTACTAAAATTCGATTATACGCTTCTTCTACACCCTTGCTTAATACGCGGAAGTCTACTGGTGTTTGTTCTGGTTTATAAGCTACACCTACACCTCCACCTAAATCAATAAATTCAACAGTGATACCAAGTTCTTTTTTAATATCTACAGCAAGATTAAAGCAAAGCTCTGCTGTACCAACTAAACCGTCAATATCAAGTTCGTTAGAAACAACCATTGTATGAATACCAAAGTGTTTTACACCTTTAGCTTGTAATTGTTTGTACGCTTCAAATATTTGTTCGCGTGTCATACCATATTTAGCTTCTTCAGGAAGGCCAATAATTGTATTGCCCCCTTCTTTTAAAGAACCCGGATTATAACGCACGCAGAATGTATCTGGCAAAGAGCCATGATTTTTTTCTAAATATTCGATATGTGTAATATCATCAAGATTGATGATTGCACCCATTTCAAGTGCCTTTTTATACTCCACATATGGTGTATCATTAGATGTGAACATAATATCATGGCCCGTAATACCCACTTTTTCACATAAAAGTAGTTCCGCTAAGGAAGAACAGTCTGCGCCAACCCCAAGCTTTTGTAACAAACGCATGATATACGGATTTGGAGTTGCTTTAACTGCAAAATATTGCTTAAATCCCTTATTCCAAGAGAATGCATTGATGAAAGATTTCATATTCTCAATAATTCCTTCTTCATCATAAATATGGAATGGAGTTGGATACTGAGCAATAATATTTTCTAATTGTTCTGACGTGAATGGAACTGTTTTTTTGTTCATGATAACCTTTCTACATAAATAAAAGACTCATCAGCCGATGAGTCTTTTATTCTAATTTCCTAATTATTTAAATAAAGCTTTATCTAAACTAAAGCGACCAGCACCAGCAAAGAATAACATAAGTGCACCAAAGCCTAATTGAGATGGGTAGTCCCAGCTAAAGAAACTACCATTCAAACTCACAATAGTCGCAGTTGCTAAAGTACCTACAACTAGAGTAGCACCAATACGTGTAAATAATCCTACTGCAATGAGAATACCACCAATCATTTCTGCAAGTGCTGCCATAGTGCCTAACATCTCATAACCACCGGATACACCTAAAGGTGCTAACATAGTCCCTACTTTGTAGAGCCCTTCAGCTCCGCTAAGCCATTTTAAATAACCATGATAAAACATGGAAATGCCCAATGCAAGGCGATAAATCAATAAGCCAAAATTTACATAATTAGGTTTACTTTTAAAAATAAAGTTCAACATAGTGATCCTTCTTTCAATTCAAATATAACAAATCGAATAAATTCGATACACTAATTATACTATTAGAGAATAACTATGTCAATAAGACTCACTATTAAATTCTATAGAATTATATCATACATTGTATACAAAATCAATTTTATCGATGTAATCAACATAATCTAGTCACTTTAAATCTGGTCAGCTTGAATATAATAATATCTTATTTAAAATATTACACCCTTACAATAGATTAATTTATCAGTAAAAAATAATCCTAATGAATATGAAAAATGTAATTCACAATTCATTAGGATTATTATATTTCTTATAAAATTAATTCTAACCAGCTGATTACATCATACCGCCCATACCACCCATTGGAGGCATTGCAGGAACTGCTGCATTTTCATCTACCTTATCAGCTACGATTGTTTCAGTAGTTAATACAAGAGATGCGATAGATGCGGCATTTTGAAGGGCAGAACGAGTAACTTTTGCAGGATCAACAATACCAGCTTTAACCATATCGATGTATTCTTCAGTCAAGGCATTAAAACCTACACCAGCTTCAGTATTTTTAACTTTTTCTACTACTACAGAACCTTCGAGACCTGCGTTGTATGCGATTTGACGAAGTGGTTCTTCTACAGCGCGTTTTACAAGGTTAATACCAGTTTGAACGTCACCAGTAGCTTCCAATGTATTCAATGCAGGGATGATATCGATGAATGTAGTACCACCACCAGCTACAATACCTTCTTCAACAGCTGCACGAGTTGCATTCAATGCATCTTCAATGCGAAGTTTCTTATCTTTCATTTCAACTTCTGTAGCAGCACCTACTTCGATAACTGCAACACCACCGGACAATTTAGCTAGACGTTCTTGTAATTTTTCACGGTCGAAATCAGAAGATGTTTCTTCAACTTGTGCACGGATTTGGTTAACGCGTTTAGCAATTACATCTTTATCACCTGCGCCATCGATGATTGTAGTTTCATCTTTAGTGATGCGAACTTGACGAGCTGTACCAAGATCTTCAAGCTCTACAGAATCAAGCTTGCGACCCATATCTTCAGTAATAACAGTACCGCCTGTTAAGATAGCGATATCTTCAAGCATAGCTTTACGACGATCACCAAAGCCAGGAGCTTTAACAGCTACAGCTTTGAATGTACCACGCAAACGGTTTACTACTAATGTAGCCAATGCTTCCCCTTCTACATCTTCAGCGATAATAAGAAGTTCTTTGCCTACTTTTACTACTTTTTCAAGTGTTGGCAACATATCTGCGATGGCACTGATTTTACGATCAGTGATCAAGATATATGGGTTATCCATAACAGCTTCCATACGATCAGGGTCAGTTACCATATAAGGGGAAATGTAACCACGATCAAATTGCATACCTTCTACTACATTTAATGCAGTTTGCAAACCTTTGGATTCTTCAACAGTAATAACACCGTCATTACCAACCTTTTCCATAGCTTCAGCAATTAAACCACCGATTTCTTCGTCAGCAGCGGATACGCTTGCAACTTGAGCAATTTCAGCTTTACCAGAAACTTTGATGGAGCGTTTTTTAATTTCTTCAACCAAAGTTTTTACTGCTGTTTCAATGCCTTTTTTCAAAATCATTGGGTTTGCACCGGCTGCTACATTGCGCATACCTTCTTGAATCATAGCTTGCGCCAATACTGTTGCGGTAGTAGTACCATCACCTGCTACGTCGTTAGTTTTAGTAGCAACTTCTTTTACTAATTGAGCACCCATGTTTTCAAATGGATCTGGAAGTTCAATATCGCGAGCAATGGTTACACCATCATTTGTAATTGTTGGGGAACCAAATTTTTTATCCAACACAACATTACGACCTTTTGGACCTAATGTAACTTTTACAGCATTTGCTAATTGATCGACGCCACGGCCTAAAGCGCGACGAGCTTCTTCATTAAACAAGATTTCTTTTGCCATATGTATTACCTCCTAAATAGTAACACTATCCAATGTAACGAAATATATGTGCCCTTAGGCAATATAGAATGTATCATCAGTTTTTATAGTCATATAGACTATAAATCAGCGATTATAATACTGCTAAAATATCGCGTTCGCTAATAATCAAATGAGTAGCGCCATCGATTTCTAATTCGCTACCAGCATATTTTGCAAACATAACAGTGTCGCCAACTTTAACTTCTGGAGCTACACGTTGACCATTGTCATATATTTTACCAGCACCTACAGCTACAACTACACCTTCTTGAGGCTTTTCTTTAGCTGTATCAGGAAGGAAGATACCACTTTTAGTTTTTTCTTCTTTTGCTTCTAGACGGATAAGAACGCGGTCAGCTAATGGTTTTAACATATAATGTCACTCCTTTTTACTAGTTAATCTCCATAATTTATTAGCACTCTAACTCATTGAGTGCTAATCACAAGTATTATTATAACCGAAGTTAAAATAATTGCAAGTACTAATTTTGATTTTTTGACTTTTTAGATATTATTTGACTTATTAGACTGTTTAATGATGAGATTACATGTTTCTATAATAGATATTTGTTTATTCATACTTAAAGTGCGGATCCGATTATACGCTTCCACTTCAGATATAGAATATAGTTCCATTAATATACCAGTTCCCTTTTGAATGATTTTACGATCTTCTAATGACTGTTCTAGCTCAGCCATCTTTTCGCGCAACTGAGCATCACTTTTATAGCGACCTAAAGCCATCTCTAAGGTAGGAACTAACTGTTCCTCCCGTACTGGTTTAATTAAATAGCCATATACACCAGAATCTCGAGCCTTATCGATTAAATCTTGCTGGCTATAACTTGTTAATAATACTACAGGTGCTTCATGGTGAAAGCCAATTTGACGTGCCGCCTCAATACCATCTAATTCTGGCATCTTAACATCCATCAATATAATATCTGGCTTATGTTTTTTACAAAGTGCTAAAGCTTCAACACCATTTGTACCTTCTGCAACGACTTCATGACCACAAGACTCAATAATATCTCGTAAATCCATACGTATTAGGGATTCATCATCCACGATTAAAACGCGCATTTATGCCTCCTTTTTCATATATATCGTCACCAATACACCTGTTCCAGTATTTTCTATGGATAAACTTCCTTTTAATTCATGAGTAACTAAATTATTAATAATTGTTAAACCTAACCGTTTATTAGAAGAAACAGAGAAATCACTAGGCAATCCTTTTCCGTTATCTGTAAAAGCCAGTTTAATTGTACTACCTGCATCAGTAACTGCTAGATGAACATTTCCACGATTCCCGTCTAACCCATGTTCTAAGCTATTCGTAATCAATTCATTAATAATAAGAGATACATAACTCGCCATATGAGAAGAAATTAGCATATCTTCGCCACTGTAAGTAAAAGTAACCTCTTGATCTTGTCGCACCATACTCATACGCAACAAACGACATAATTCATCGTAAATTGATCGGATACCAATATAATCCTCATCGTAATGAGACACTATATCGTGAACTAGAGCCATGCTCTCGATGCGATTAATCCCCTCTTGGAGTGCTTGCTTTACATCTGGCAAGCTAGAGCGTCTCGCCTCCATACGCAATAACCCTGCTACAGTTTGTAAGTTATTTTTTACACGATGATGAACCTCTTTGATAATGGAATTTTTAACCAATAATTCTTGTTGCTGTTTACTTTCACGAGTACAATCATGAAGAACTAAAAAGCACCTCGTTTCATTGCGCCCCATAGCAATAGGAATCATGTGCTGACGAATTACCATATCTTGATAGATTTCTTCATTTGTACGTATACTTCTATCTGATAATACTTGCTGTATAGCGGACATCTTTAAGGTACTGCTAAAAATTGATGAACCTACCAAGCGACGATCAAAGCCTAATACATCTACTAACTTCATAGCTGCATCGTTAGCATACAGTATTTTATAAGTGTCGTCGAAAATAATTAAACCATCAAAATAGGACATGGGTTCGTAAGACAATATTTGTTCATCAGTAGCCGTCAGCATAAGACGTTGCATCGTATCAGACAAAAGGTATTCTTGCTCATATTGTTCTGCCTTAATAGATGGTGATAATGTAAAAGATATACCCCCAATAATACGACCTCCGTTGTCTACGATAGGAAAGACATATTGACGCGGTTTGTCATCTAACCCGATAAGTGGTTGACCATCTTTCATCATAGCATGCCACGTATGATTGCCTTTTAATTGACGTGTAGTAATCCCTTGATTACTGCGTTCTATACATAGCATATCTGCACATTGTTGTGATCTCTCACCTTGTCCTGTCTCTAGTAGGGGGGTAAAAATCTGTATCCTTTGACGAGTTAAAGACTCGCCAAAGGATATGAGTTTACTAATATGCTCAAGTAATGAGGTTTGTAATGGTCCTAATGGTGTTCTATTTAATATATCTTGACCAATATCCACGATTAATCCTCTTTCCAAGATACGTATCCAATTTCAACACTGGGCTTTGCATTCAATGTTAAATCGCAAAATTTTCCGGCCTGCGCCATATAATAAGCTCGGCATCCAATCATGGCCGCATTGTCAGTAGACAAAATTTTATGTGGTTTGTAATAAGTAAAACCTTCTTCTATACACATAGCTTCTAAAGCCTTTTGTAATCCTTTATTAGCTGATACACCGCCAGCAATAGTAATACGACTTTCACCTAAAGTATGTGCGGCATCTTTCGTCTTTTCTACTAACACATCTACGATGGCCTTTTGAAACGATGCGGCCACATCAGCTTGATTAATAGGCTCATTCTTTTGTTGCTTACTATTTAAATAGTTTAAAACTGCGGATTTCAAACCACTAAAGCTAAATTCAAAATTACCTGGCTCACTTAAAGCCTTTGGAAATTCAATAGCCTCTGGATTCCCTTCAGCGGCAAGGGCATCGATATGAGGACCCCCTGGATAAGGAAATCCCATAACCCGTGCAATCTTATCAAAAGCCTCACCAGCTGCGTCATCTCGTGTTTGACCAAGAACATCAAAATCTTCATATCCTTTTACATGTACTAACATGGTATGACCACCAGATACAACAAGACTTAAAAACGGAGGCTCCAGTTCTGGATTAGCTAAAAAGTTAGCAAAAATATGACCTTCCATATGGTGCACTGGCACCAAGGGAATCCCTGTAGCAAAGGATAACCCTTTTGCAGCAGCTATACCAACTAATAAAGCCCCTACAAGACCTGGCCCATACGTAACACCAATATGATTGATATCTTGTAGAGTCACATTCGCATCACGTAATGCTTGGTCTATAACAGGTATAACTTGTTCTATATGATGACGTGATGCAATTTCAGGTACAACGCCACCAAATTTTCTATGTATTGGTACTTGGCTTGAAATAACATTAGACAAAACGGTGCGCCCGTCCTTAAGGACAGAAGCAGAGGTTTCATCACAGCTACTTTCCAAGGCTAATGTGTATATACTCATTCTATTTCCTCTGAAACGAGAGACATAATATAAGCATCTTCCGTAGGCTCTGAATAATAATCTTTACGAATTCCTTTTACAGAAAATCCTAAATTTCTATACATAGCCAATGCTGCTAAATTAGATATGCGCACCTCTAAGAAAATTTCTTTCATACCTCTCGTAAGACATTCATCTATTAATTGCTTGGTAAGTTTTGATCCATATCCCTTACCTCGTGCGGAAGGAATAATAGCGATATTCGTGATTTGACCTTCATCGTATACAAGCCAAGCACCTGCATATCCAACAATTTTGTTCTCCTCACAAATTACCATATATAATTTATTTGATGCCCCTTCTAACTCAACGAGAACAGATTCTAAACTCCAAGGAACAGAAAAAGACTGTTGTTCAATAGCATAGATAGCTTGAGCATCATCTATTGTAGCCAAACGAATCTCCATTATTCGACTCCCGCTGCCTCAGTAACTATAACTGCAGGATTTTGGTTCAACATTTCAGGATTATCCTTATGGCGTTCTTCCCATAACACTTCTGCTTCTGAGCGTCGAATATAATAAGGAACCATATCCATAGGATCAGAACTCTCTTCAGAGTCTACCAATCTACGGCCAGCCAGTAATAGAGAACTAGCTTTTGGAATACGTTGCGAGATATCTAAAATTGTTAAATTTGTATCACTTTCATCTAATAGCTTTTCTATTCGCTTAACGCCATCCCCAAGGAACACTACATGTTCTTCAGATGCTCGGAGTCGATCTAATAAATCATTAGCAGCAATGACAAAAGGTTCCTCTTTACAAACCAATTCATTATCATCATATTTGTAGATACCTGCATAAACATGTTTTTTCTGAGCATCGATAACAGTACAAATCGTGCGGTCCGTATAAGCCACATTACGAGCTAAACTGTCCATGGTCATTACACCATATAAAGGAATTTGTAAGGCATAAGCCATAGCTTTAGCGGTCCCCATACCAATCCGTAACCCTGTAAAAGAACCGGGTCCAATGCTAACCATAATCCCTTTTAATTCACTTTTTTCAACTTGACAGGTCCGTAATAACATATCAATATGAGGTACCAACTGCTCAGAATGAGTCAATCCAGCTTGAATGGTCAATTCCCCAATTAGGCAACTTTCATCCATTAAAGCCACACTCGACACAAGTGAGCTCGTCTCAATTCCCAACCACATATGGGCCTCCTATTTCTACTAAATCATCCGCTGTAAGGTAATCACTAACTAATGTAATGGATCGGCTTGTATCATCAATGCGCGTTAAATAAATCCATAGTGTTTCATCAGGCAATTCATGAGGAAATTTATCAGCCCATTCTACAATGGATACGCAATCTTCTGTATACTCATAAAAGCCAATATTTTCCAGTTCACTAATATCTTCCAAGCGATATACGTCAAAATGATATAAATGAGTTCGATTCACATCATAGGTATTCATGATGGCAAAGGTAGGACTTGTAATTTCTTCAGTAACCCCAAAGCCCTTTGCAATTCCTTGCGACAAATGTGTTTTTCCTGTCCCCAAGTCACCAACTAGTGCTATACAAAGAGGGTCCCCATTATGTTTAACCCATTCGCCTAATAATTGACCAAATTGTTGTGTGTCTTTTACTGTATGAGTCTTTAAATGAACCTGTACCTTATCCTTCATGAAAATGATTATATCCTTTCGCTTCTACAGTCTTAATCGTTTTATCAGATGTTACCATTTGAACCCGTGGGGGGCCAGATAAAACTTCTCCTATCAACGTAATGCCTGCTAGCTTTTCCAATTCCGAAAGTAGTGATTTTGGCGCCGTAAAGACTAACTGAAAGTCTTCTCCACCATACAAAGCATAATCTACTGGATTAGTTTGTAAATGCTTAGCTAATTCGTAAGTCTCCTCGTGTAGAGGGATTGCTTGTTCTTCAAATACAATGGAAACATTACTAGCTGTAGCAATTTCATTCAATTCACTACCTAGTCCATCGCTAATGTCATTCATACTATGGATACCAAGCTGTCGCAATTTTTGCCCCAATTCAATCTGTGGTTCGGGACGTTGATGCCCCACTTTGGTCATATCATAGCCTACTAAATTATATGATAACGCTCCTAAGCCTGTAGCTGCATAACCTACATAGTTTGTAACACCTACAACATCTCCTACTTTCGCACCACTTCGCATAACCGCAGTGCCTTTAGGAACCTCTCCGATAATTGTTACAGTCCAAACCATGGGCCCTTCTGTACGTACCGTATCTCCACCCAATATATTGAGTTGATATCGCATACATTGATCTTTAATTCCCCTATAAATTTCATCAAGAATGACTGTATCAACATGGTCTGGTGCGGCTACAGATAATACAATTTGTCTAGGAATGCCACCCATAGCCGCAACATCACTTAAATTAGCCGTCATAAGGCGATACCCTACATCATAGGGCATCATATAGTGAAAGCTAAAATGAACACCTTCCACCATTGTGTCAGTGCTTATCAATTGCTCTGTATTTTGTTCTGCTTTATAAATAGCACAATCATCACCAATACCATACACTACAGTATTAGGATTATATATTGTGTTATCTTGAATTTGGCGAATGAAATTAAATTCCCCTACATCTTTTAATTGCATCTGATCACCTAGTTTCCGTTTATTACTTATTGTATTGTAACATATATAAAAGACAACAAAAATAGCAGATAGTTGATATAACAACTATCTGCTATAAATGTCTTTAAAAGAATTATTTTTTAATTAGATTCGTCATTCTCTTAACAGGTTCTTTAGTATCAAAGGAACCTACAGTTGGCACTTTTTTACCATTATTGACAAATAGAACACCATTAATATTATCAAAGGATGTCAATGTATTTACAATAGCAGCCATTTGTAATTTAACAGTTAAGTCTCCGCCATTACCCTTTACGAATGCATCATTTACTTCAACAGAAGCAATACCATCTTTTACAGTAACAGATGTAATTTCAATATCCTTAGAGAAGACTGGATATTTTTGTGCTCTATCGGCATTTAACATTGCTAAAAGAGCTGCTTTAGGCGTAACTTTATTCGCCTCCATCTCAACGGTAGTTTGTTTTACCCCAGAACCATCCTCTGTAGGAACAAAGAAGGCCATCTTAACCTTTTCTTGAGATACTTTACTTGTTTCTGCATCCTTATTGACTTTCGTCTCTTGCGTAGGTTCACTTTTACCTGTTGTAGGAGCTTGTTCATGTGTACAACCCACTACAAATGCCAGCATACCTACACAGAGAATCGATAGAACTTGTTTACGTAATTTCATCGATTAACCTCCAAAGTAATTAGCAATACCATTTGCAATGCGGTTAGCAAAGTCTTCTTGAGTTTGAGGAGATTGTAGCACACGTTCCTCATTAGGGTTAGAAATAAAACCAAGCTCTACAAGAATTGCAGGCATATTAGAATGTCTCAACACGTATAAGTTACCTTCTTGAATGCCACGATCACCATTGAAACCAGGTGTGTCAGCAATTTGAGATTGTACCTTTTGTGCTAATCGAGCATCGTTACCAGTTTTGCTATAGTAATATGTTGCAATACCACCAACGCTAGGATTATTAAATGCGTTGATATGAACGCTCACAAGAACATCAGAATTACTACGGTTAGCCACGTTAACACGAGCCCCCAATTCATCAACACCACTTGCATTAGGACCATATACATCTACATCGGTAGTACGAGTCAAAAGTACTTTAGCACCACGATTTTCTAAAGATTTTTTCAAATACATAGAAATTGGTAGTGTAATGTTTTTCTCTTGTACACCGTGAGGTCCAATAGCACCAGAATCACTACCACCATGTCCTGGGTCAATAGTAATTGTTTTGCCAGATAAACCGCCACTAGTAGAGTATTTACCAGATCCTGTAGGTACATTTTTTGCTGGATGTGCAGATTGAGATGGCTTTTTACCATAGTAAGCAGGCTTAGCTACAGCACCTTTTTTCTGAACATCAACAACGATACGATACGGTTTCTTATTAACCGTATCTTTTTTCAAGGAAAAAACCTTTACATCACTAGTATCAATAGATGAAGGTGTCTTGATTGTTACTTTAACGTCTCTGCCATCTTGTGAAAGTTTAGCAGAGCTAGCAATAGCTGAGTCCATAGAAATGTTCTCTTTAGCCGTCTTTAGCTTTGTATTCTTTAAAGTAACAGTCGTAGTTTTCCCATCTTTGCTAATTGATGCAGATGCCTTTATAGGTGCCGATAAGTCCATAACAATACGAACATATGGTACAGGTGCATCTGTTCTAGTCACCCATCGAGCATCTTCCAAATTAGCTGCCTTTGCTTGAGTCAATAATAAAGGTATCGCCATCAAGACTGCAAGGCACATTAAAAATAGTTTACGCAATACATTCACTCCAATCTAACTGACATACATAGTGTCCAAACCATAGAGATGAGTCGATGATATTTTTATCTATCAAAATCTCATCGTTCCAATCTATCCATAAACTAATGTTAGATTATAAATAGATTATTTCATACAAACATGAAGATTAGTATGCCGATTACACATATTACTATATAAAGACCTTATACAGAATACACAAAAAACAGTTTCATAAAAATAATTTTTTGTATAAGTAATCAAAACTAACGTTCAGTTGTAATTTGCCATTCATTCCCATCCGTACTAATATGAATACGTCCCATCGTATCTGTACGGTAAATAGCAATATTATTTTCCTGCAAGCGACGTAATGTCACATCGTGAGGATGACCATACTTATTATACATGCCATTTGAAATTAATGCACTTTCAGGCTTAATAGATTTCAAAAAATCTTCAGAGCTACTTGTACGAGAACCGTGATGACCTACCTTAAGAATACGAGCAAACAATCTGGAATTCTGCTCTTTTATAAGTTTTTTCTCTTCTTGCCATTCAGCATCACCCGTGAAGAGCATAGAGAATTTACCGAAGATTAATTTACCTACAATAGAATTATTATTAAGATCTGTCTCCCCTTTTTTATCAGTTAAAGGTTCAATCCAAGGAGCATATACTATGAATACAGCACCATGTCCAAAATCAACTACATCTCCACTTCTCAAAGTAGTTCGTTGAATTTTATTTTTCTCAATCCACTTTTCATAAGTTTTGTACATATTATTATCAACGGCAATACCATCATCATATACATTTTCAATAGGCATAGCCTTTGCAATAGCATAGAAACCACCCATATGATCAGCATGAGGATGCGTGATAATAATATTTTTCAGCTTTGTTACCCCCATAGTTTTAAGTTGAGCTACAATATTTTCACGATGTTCTATGTCACCAGTATCGATCATGCTATACTCATCGCCTACCTTAAGTAATATAGCATCCCCCTGACCAATATCTAGCATATATACATCTAGATTACCTTCAGGGGTAGTCGTTTTAGTATCGATCGAGTAAGCCCCATTAGCGTTAGTAGTTGCTTGATTTGCTGCGTTTGCTACATCATTATTTGTGCATCCTGCAATGGCAAAGATAGGAATACATAATACCAACAAGAAAGCTATAAAGCGTTGTATTCTATTTGTCATTCATAATCTCCCAATAATTCACTAACCACGAAGCCTAAAGAAGCACTGACATCACTCGGAGTATAACCCCAACTCTTTGTTTCATTCAGAATATCTGCACTACGACTATGTACATATACACCGAGAACAGCACTATCTTGTAGTGAATAACCCTGACTTATAAAACCAGCAATTACACCAGTCAGTACATCTCCCATACCGCCAGTACCCATGCCCGCATTACCAATAGTATTTACATACACTGTTCCATCAGGTAATGCCACAATTGAAGGAATTCCTTTTAGTACAAGAGTAACTTGATGAGCCTTAGCAAATTCTCTAGCCAACATGATATAATGACGCTCAATCCATTTAATAGGTAAATCAATAAGTCTACTAAATTCACCTAAATGCGGTGTCATGACACAATATGGAAGTTCTTTTTCCACTGTATATGCAAACTCAATATCACCATCTCGCAAAGCATCTTTATTAACACAACCAACATGTCCCAATGCATACAAAGCATCAGCATCTAGTACTAATGCTCCTTCGTAAGCATCTAAGATATGCTCCACTAAATTACAGATTTCACGGGTGCGACCTAAACCAGGTCCCATAGCAACAACTTGGCGACAATCAAAAAGTTCTTTATTAGTCTCTGTGGAAGTAACCATCACCTCAGGTATGACACGGCTTTGTACAATCTGTTTAATTATTTGGGGTACAGCTAATGTTACTTTACCAGCACCACTATGAACTGCCGCTTCAGCAGCCAAAATAGGGGCTCCTATCATATCATTTGAACCACCAATAATTAAAGTGTTTCCATTGACACCTTTATGCGCCATTGGAGTACGATAGTTGATAATTTTTTCTGCTAAATCAGAATCAATGGTTATAGTTCTAACACGTTCACCCAGTACCTGCTGCCAAGGAGCACCCAATGGAGCAACCACAGCGGTTCCTCCTATAGCCTTTCCGGGATATAATAACAAACCTTGTTTGATAGCTCCAAAAGTAACAGTATAATCATAGGTCAGTGTGCCTTCAGTTACATGACCAGTAGT
Organism: Veillonella parvula; assembly: GCF_902810435.1. Classification (GTDB taxonomy): domain Bacteria; phylum Bacillota; class Negativicutes; order Veillonellales; family Veillonellaceae; genus Veillonella. Next base: position 997,153 of record NZ_LR778174.1, on the reverse strand, counting down.
AGCATCCAAACCTGCAGGTACATCAATAGCCCACAAATCAAAATTATACTGACTACGCATAGTATCAATATCATTTAATATATCGATGGTCACCTCTTTTAACCTTCCAGTAAAGCCCGTTCCCATGATGCCTTCCACAGCGATGGCTACGTTGGACCAATCATTGAATTCATCATACATATCGATGCTACAGCCCATAGCTTTGCAGCGCTCAATTTGCACTGCAAAAAGATCACTACACTTGTTTATATCTCCTACTAGTACAATTTGTGCTGGTACGCCTTGCTCCATCAAATGGCGAGCCGCTACAAGGCCATCTGCCCCATTATTACCCGTACCACATATGAATAAAACAAAACTATTTATGGAACGGCCATTATTCAGGGAAAATAAATCGTACTCTCCCCATAAGGCATCTACGATACCACGCCCAGCATTTTCCATGAGGATTTCTAAAGAGATTCCTAATTGCTTAGGAACCTCTCGATCTATAAATCGAGCATCTTCTGTAGTTAAAATATTCATCTTATGCTCCTTCAAGTATAACTGTACTCATTGCATAATCCTTGCAATGACTAATCGATACATGAATATCAGTATAACCTGATGTTTCGTAAATATCTTTGAAAGTATCTTGTAAACGAATTAAGGGTGCGCCCCATTTATCATGATAAATCTCTATATCTTGCCATGATCCATGCCTCATCCCTGTGCCTAAAGCTTTAATAAAAGCCTCTTTTGCAGCATATATACCTGCAAAGGATTCGTAACATCCTTTATTCCGACTTTTACAATATTCAATCTCATGAATCGTATAAACGCGCGCTTTAAATGAACTTGATTTCTCTATAGCTTGACGTATACGGTCAATCTCTATAATATCATTCCCTAATTTCATAATAGCTCCTAAAATACCCTAATACTATTATTATACACTCATAAAGGGGATTAAAACATAAATAATATCTAGACATTTACCGAAAATGGTAGGCTAGGCAAACTATAAATTTCAACTTTACCTTTGCGATTAACCGCCATATACATTTGACCATTTCGACAATCCATGTCTTCTACTTCCATTCCAGAAGCATAAGGGCTAATATTTTTAACAACCCCCTCTTCATCGACGTATACAAAGGTTGTCAACGTTGTAAATAAAGTATTTCCATTAGTTGCGTAAGCACCGTTATTATTTAAGTTTGTATGGTTAGCATCAATTTTATAAGAACGAATACGATTAAAATTGGAGTCGTAATAATTAATTGTCCGTTCAGAGTTTGTTAAAGGCACAATTGATACATATTCATTGCGTACTTTATCATATGCAAAATTAAAAACTTTCTCTTTTAGTTTAATCGGTGCTTCAACAATCATGCTATCCGCTTCAATAGGAGTAAGGTTATATCCATTTACAACAGCATTTGTTGTATAGTAACGATTATTGACAGAATTATAAGTTAAGGTATTCATATGACCTAATAAACTTTTATAACTATACTCATATTTTGCAACAACAGTAAAAGTTTTTGGATTAATTTCATAAATAATTTGCTTCGTATTATCTGAATTAATACAAGCTAAAGCAAAAACGTCTTTTTTGGAATTATAACAAAATCCTTGGCACTGATTTACAGATCCATCTAATGGTATTTCTGCCAAGCGAGATAATGGCAATGGCATCTGTACAGCGCTAACCTGTTGAGTAAGTTTAGGAATATCAAAGATATTTGTAATATAATCAATTACACCTTGATCCATACTGTCACCTCATGAAATTAATAATGTATATTATAGTATATAAATTTATAAATATAAAAATAGGCGGTAAGACAAAAGTCTTACCGCCTAATGTTGGTGCCGGAGGTGGGACTTGAACCCACACGGTGTTACCCGCTTGATTTTGAGTCAAGTGCGTCTGCCATTCCGCCACTCCGGCGTATCGGAACATTTGTTATTATACAGACATCCCTAAGCAATGTCAACATATTTTTTATATTTCATCTAAAATATTTTGAACCCTTTTCATATCCGTATCACATTGTTGTTTCCATGTAAGTGCGACACCTGTAATATAGCCTTTACGGGCAAATTCTACATCTGTAGGAACACTTTCAGCACCATAGTCTAGCTCGCCAGCTAACCAATAATAATCCTGTCCTCTTGAATTAATGCGAGCTTCGATAATATTACTGTAGGTTTGTAAGCCTTGGCTCACCATTTTAAAATGATCCCAATCACATGTGCCACGTAATGGGAAGTTCACATTTAGTAAACCGCTAAACTGACCCGCCACATAAATTTTCTCAATCAATTCATGTATAAATGGATGCATCTCGTCTCCCCGTTCAACAGAATATCTCTCAACAGATAATGCTAAACCGGGAATACCGTAAAAACCACTTTCCATAGCTGCCGAAACAGTGCCGGAATACAATACATCAGAGCCTAAATTAAATCCATGATTAATTCCAGAAATTACAAGATCTGGCATATCATCAGCCAATAAATAACTGAGACCGAACTTCATGCAATCGGACGGCGTTCCCGTTAGAGCATAAAGGCGAGGATTTTCATCCTCGCCATTGCAAGCATCTAATTTCAATGGAACCTCGGTCGTCAATGCATGGGATTTAGCACTTTGCTCATTAGCAGGTGCTACAACGGTAATTCTATAATATTGACTTAAATACGATGCAAGATGACGTAAACCATCTGCTAAAATGCCATCGTCATTACACATTAAAATATGCATAGTCACTCCTACAGATTCTATTTTTCATTCTTATTCATATTGCCCATACGTGTTAATTTAACATCATCTAAGCCCACAGCTCTCGTATGGACTGTATGAGACCATACCTTATTATGACGGCGGAACCACCCTAAAATATTTACTGGAATCCAAGAATAAACAAATAATGGATATAGTAAATAATAGAACCAAATCTTTGGTGGTACCTTGATTTTCAACAATACAATTAATGGGAATAGATATTGACCAACACCTATAATTGTCCATACAGACATAGGCATAATTTGATACAAAATATTTGTATAAATTGGAGTATACGCATTGATGTAGGATAACACCAAGTATACGGTTGTCAACAATAAGAAATAAGGTTGACTCACTTGGAATATACCATCCAAAATCATAATATTCCCTGTTTTGATACCAATAGCAAATAATTTAGGAATATATCGACCCGCACAGTCAAATTGCCCCTGAGCCCATCGTAAACGTTGTCTGCAAGAAGCCATCATAGTCGTAACCTTTTCATCGTATACGATAGCATCATGCCCCCAACAAGTACGGATACCATGAGTCAATAGTTTCATGGAAAATTCCATATCTTCGGTTAAGCTATTGCAATCCCAACCGTATTCGCGAATAATAGATGTACGAATACACATGCCTGTACCACCTAAGGCCGTAGATAATCCAAGACGATATTTTGCTAAATGCCACATATGGTTAACCATCCAAAAGGCTATGGAGAACGTACCGGCTACCCAAGAGTCAGTTGGATTTTTAGAGTTCAAGTAACCTTGAATTACAGACTCACCTTTTTCAAGATGATCATTCATTTCTAACATAAATTGAGGATGTACTAAATTATCGGCATCAAAAATCAGGAATGCATCATATTTCCGATCCATTTGTTCTACCCGATCAAACATCCACCCCATGGCATAACCTTTGCCTATTTCTTGTTTATTTTCACGTACATGTACATTAGCGCCAGCAGCACTTGCTACTTCCGCAGTCTTATCTGTACAGTTATCGGCAACTACAAAAATATCGTACAGATCATCTGGATAATCTAGGCCACGTAAGTTTTTAACTAACTCACCAACAACAGCTTCCTCATTATGAGCGCATACAACGATGGCAAAGGAATTTTTAGGGGTATAATTTTTATGTACTCGCGATCGCCACATACCTACGACAGCGAGTATAAAATAATAAACCGTATAAATTACGATTATTACCTGCATAGGAATCAGTAATAGATCCAGTAGGTAATTCATACTATTCTCCTCCACACATCTATTTACGTACTATATTTAAAGCCCCGTTAATAAGCCCAAACATTACATAGCCAGCAAAAATCATAACGGCCCATGTATGCCAATCATACACGAGACAAGCTATAACAAATATGGCTGTGAGTACAATAGAAAGTTTATTGATATAAATCTCACTTTTACCTTTAAAATCGGGATATTTAACTTCACTAACCATAAGGAGACCTATACCAATCATACAAACTACCAACACAAATTGAGGTACCGATACGCCACACAATACGTAAGTCGCCGCTAAACATCCAGCGGCTGGAATTGGTAAACCTTCAAAATAGCCATGAACTTCGTCAGTTTTAATATTAAATCGCGCTAAACGAAATGCACCAAGCACTGCAAAAGCTAATAATGGCACATATGCAATCCATCCTAAACCATTTAATTCTTTCATATAAAGCATATAGGCAGGCGCTACACCAAATCCCACTACATCAGACAGAGAATCAAGTTCCCGGCCCATTGGTCCTGCAACATTTAAAGCTCTTGCTACGCGCCCATCTAACCCATCTGCTACTAAAGACAATAATATACATATGGCTGCGCAGAATGTATTATTAGTAGCAGACAACGTAATACCAAGAACACCAAATGCTAAGTTTGCACTAGTAAATAAATTTGGAATAATAGATTTATTCATGTCGTAACCTCCCGATAACAGTATCACCACCTGTAATATGTTGACCTTTTTCCACGAACAACTCTACATTCTTATCCATATAGAGCTCAGTACAGGAACCGAACTTAATCATCCCGTACAACTGACCGCGTTCAAGTACACTATCTAGGTCTGTCCAAGATACGATACGTCTTGCTAAAAGGCCCGCAATTTGCGTTACTAATACGGAAGTACGATCATTTTCAATACAAATAGTATGACGTTCATTTTCAAAACCTACATCATCTTTGAATGCTGGTAGGAAACTACCCATCGTATAGTGACGGTACGTAATTTTACCATCAATAGGCGCACGATTAGCATGCACGTCAAAAACAGATAAGAAAATAGTTACTTTTTTACACTCTTTATGTAAGTAAATATCTTCGTATACATCAGAAATATCCATGATTTTACCGTCCGCTGGGGATAAAATCAAATCTGGATCTTGAGGGATTACACGTTTAGGATTTCTAAAGAAATTAACGAAAAATAATGCCAGAATAAATGAAATAATCGCAATTACATAATGTCCTAAATATCCTAACACCACAGTGATAATGAGCATAGCTCCTATCAGAGGAAACCCTTCCTTAATTATTGGTCCTGTAGGCACGATTCAACACTCCTCTATTTATTTCTAATAACGGTCCACATAAACTTTGGAATAGCCAACATACGGCCAATCCGTTGAGGTTCTAAATATAATCGATACAACCATTCAAGTCGATTTCGTTGCATCCATTCTGGGGCCCGAGGAATATTACCTGCCAAGACATCAAAGGAACCACCAATTCCAATGGCAACTACGCCATCGAGGTGACTCAACTTTTCTGCAATCCATTGTTCTTGCTTTGGCACACCTAAGGCAACAAATACCAATTTTGCCTTAGATTCAGCTATAGATTTAATGATTTCTTGTTCCTCTGCACTATCAAAGAATCCGTCATGAATTCCTGCTATATTTAATGCACCTACCTGAGCAGATATATTATCAATCGCTCGTTGAGCAACACCAGGTGCCGCCCCCAAGCAGTATACAGGAATTTGATGAGTCGCCGCAACTTTAAACAATTCCATAGTTACGTCTACACCTGTTACGCGTTCAGGCACATGTTCTCCTTGACGCTCTGCAGCCCACAAAATGCCAGCCCCATCGGGAACGACGAGACTAGCATTATTCAATATGGAGTGCAATGTAGGATTTTCATTAGCCAACATAACCATTTCTGCATTAGCCGTTGCTACTAAATGTAGCCCCGGCTGTTCAGTTAATTGTAAAATACGTTGGACTGCCTCATCCATTGTGACACAATCGATAGGCACAGATAAAACAGAAATACGTTTATTCAATGTAATACTCCATTATCAACCACTATAATTTGGTGCTTCAACGGTAATGCTTACATCATGCGGATGACTTTCTTTCAAACCAGCCGCTGTAATTTGAATGAATTGAGTGTTTTCAATCATTTCTTGGATGTTATGACATCCACAATACCCCATACTTGCACGCAAACCACCAACCATTTGGAAAATTGTATCGGCCAGCATACCTTTATATGGTACACGACCTTCTATACCTTCAGGAACTAATTTCTTAGCTTCTGTTTGGAAATATCGATCTTTACTACCGAGTTTCATAGCCCCTAGACTACCCATGCCTCGATATACTTTATAAGAACGGCCTTGATAAATCACTGTTTCTCCAGGGCTTTCATCAGTACCCGCTAAAATATTACCCATCATAACTACATTAGCACCAGCCGCAATAGCTTTAGCAATATCTCCAGAATATTTAATCCCCCCATCAGCAATGATAGGAACTCCATAGCGACGCCCCACTTGAGCAGACTCATAGACTGCTGTGATTTGAGGTACCCCAATGCCAGCAATGACACGAGTTGTACAAATAGACCCAGGTCCTATACCAACCTTAACTGCATCAGCTCCAGCTTCGATAAGAGCCTCAGTGCCTGCTGCAGTTGCCACATTACCTGCAATTACAGGAATGTGAGGATACGCTTGTTTAATGTCCTTCAACGTACGAAGAACACCTGCAGAATGCCCATGGGCAGTATCAACAATAATTACGTCAGCTTTAGCAGATACAAGCGCATCAAGTCTATCATACAAATCTTGAGAAACACCTACTGCAGCACCAACTAATAATCGGCCACTACCATCCTTTGCTGCATTTGGATATTTAGTCGCTTTTTCAATATCTTTAATCGTAATTAAGCCTTTTAAGTTACCGTCGCCATCTACAAGAGGTAATTTTTCAATACGATGTTCGCTTAAGATAGCTTTCGCCGCTTCAAGAGATGTACCTTCCGGTGCAGTAACTAGGGAATCTTTTGTCATACATTCCCCAATTTGTCGGCTTAAATCAGTTTCAAAACGCATATCGCGATTTGTAATGATCCCTACTAGTTTACCATGTTCTGTGATAGGTACACCAGAAATTTTATATTTTTCCATAAGTTCTGCTGCATCGGATAGTAAATTTTGAGGGCTTAAGAAAATAGGATCAACGATAACACCGTGTTCAGAGCGTTTTACCTTGTCAACTTCATGAGCTTGCTCTTCAATAGACATATTTTTGTGGATAACGCCAAGACCTCCTTCACGAGCCATAGCAATCGCCATCCGTGATTCAGTAACCGTATCCATCCCAGAACTAATCATAGGAATATTTAATGTAATGTCACGAGTTAATTGAGTTTTTAACTCTACTTGATTAGGCAGTATATCCGAAGCTGCTGGTATTAATAATACATCATCAAAAGTTAGTCCACGCATACCGAATTTATCGTCTCTCATATTTCTTTCCTTTCCGTATAATAAAACAAAACTACGACCCGCCTAGTCCCTATGGACTAGGCGGTCAGTCGTAGCCTTAGCGTTCAGACCGCAAAATGCCGCCTTCCATATAATCGTCTTTTTTCATATCTACGAAGATAACTTTTACTGCATCAGCAGGAACATTTACGATATCAACCGCAGCCTTTGTAATTGCTTCACCTAATTGTTTCTTTTGTTCTTTTGTACGCCCTTCGACGAGCTCTACATGAATAATTGGCATATTAACCTCCATAGATGAAAAAATGAAATAAATTGTTTGTTCTATTATACGGTATGAAGGACATATAAACAAGGAAAAAAGCCAGATAAAATCTAATATTATCGATGCTTATATACTTATTAATCCTACCTCTTAATTATACAATATTCTTAGAAATTTTTCACCAAATCTTTTTTCTAATTCTTCTTTCATGATAGATTCTAATTTTTCTATTCCGAATTGATTTGCAAAATCTAGCACATCCTTGCGAGCCTTTACTAAAATCTCAATATCTTTGATGATATTAGCAACACGCAAATCAGGTAGTCCTGATTGAGCTAATCCAAACAATTGTCCTGAACCACGAATCAATAAATCTTGCTCTGCAAGCTCAAATCCATCCTGGATTTGTTCCATCAACTTTAAACGCTCTTGACTTACATCATTTTTAGAATCACTAACAAGAATGCAATAGGACTGATGAGCACCACGGCCTACACGCCCCCTCAGCTGATGTAGCTGAGACAGACCAAATCGCTCTGCCCCTTCAACGCACATAATGGTCGCATTTGGCACATTAACCCCCACTTCGATAACTGTTGTAGAAACAAGTAATGAAATTTCACCCCTATGGAAGGCATTCATCACTTCATCTTTTTCACTTGGCTTCATACGACCGTGAACGAGGCCCACTTCATAGGCCTTATAAAAGTACTCTTTTAATTCTAGATACAATTCCTCAGCAGCTTGCAAGTCTAATTTTTCGGATTCTTCTACAAGAGGGCACACCACGTAGACCTGACGCCCTTCCGCCATTTCCTTACCAAAGAAAGTGCGTAATCTCTCTTTATAAGAACTATCTACAGCATATGTTTTAACAGGTTTTCGACCTGGTGGCATTTCTTTAATTAAAGATACTGCTAAATCTCCATATACGGATAATGTCATGGTACGAGGGATTGGTGTAGCCGTCATGATAAGTACATGAGGATATGTTCCCTTCTGTTGCAATCTCGCCCGTTGATTTACACCAAAGCGATGTTGCTCATCAATGATAACAAGGCCTAAATTATGGAAATTAACCCCCTCTTGGATAAGAGCATGCGTTCCAATGATCATTTGGATTCTGCCATCTGCTAAGCCCTCATAGATGTATTCTTTCTCTTTTTTCGTAGAGGATCCCGTTAATAATTCTATGGTAATACCTAAATTAGCACATACAGTTCGTATTCCTTCATAATGTTGAGCCGCTAGAATTTCCGTAGGGGCCATCAATGCCCCCTGATACCCATTTTCGATAGCTTTTAATAAACTCAAGGTAGCCACAATAGTTTTACCTGAGCCTACATCACCTTGCAACAAACGTTGCATAGGTCGTTCATCTTCCATATCAGTACGAATATCCTCTAACGCTCGTTGTTGATCACCTGTTAAGGAAAATGGTAAATTCTCTATACACTGAGCTATTAGTTCCCCATTTGGTCCCATTTTAGGCCCTCTATGGCATTGTTCTTTATTTCGCAACAAAGCTAAGCCAGCTTGCATGACGAACAACTCTTCATAGGCCAATTGATAACGAGCCTTTTCATAGAGCTCTGAGGAGTCTGGAAAATGCATCATTTTAAAAGCATCATAGCGACTCATATAATGATGATCATCACGAACCTCCACAGGTAAAATCTCTGGTAATTCATGGTTAGCTGCGAACCAATTACGTACAGTTGAACGAACCACAAACTGAGATACCCCATCAGCAAGCGCGTAAATAGGAACGATACCTCGATCTGGTTCACCACCGTCTCCTAAATTTTCCATTTGCGGTGTATTCATTTGCATGGAACCATATTGAAACTCAGCCTTACCATATGCATATATACGCTGTCCTTTTTTGTAAAAGTTCTTTTTATACCCTTGATTAAACAAAACAATCTTCAGAGGTCCTGTGCCATCTGCAATGACGACCTCTAAAATAGACAATCGAGGGCGAGGGCGTTTCTCTTGTACGGCAATAACAGTACCTACAACACCACCTGTCATACCTGATTTTAAATCACCAATACTATAAATCGTACGGCGGTCTTCATAGGTTCTAGGGAAGTAAGTCAATAAGGATGTAACATTGGTAATTCCCAATTTATACAATTGTTTCTCGCGACCAGGACCAATTCCTTTTATAGTCGTCAATCGTTCATCCATAAAAACTCCTTTAAATATATGATAAACACATGAGATATATCCAATTTCTGTATATCCTTGTGTAAAAGTCCATTTATATCTTAGAATATGATATATAGTATACCTTATATTGTAGTATATTTCATAAAAAGAGCAATATGTACGACAAAAACACTTGCTTTAAGCTATTCTTTATGATAATATACTTTTGTTATGTTATAGATTAAGCTTGGAGGTGGAAACTATGGCAAACCTTTGCGAAGTATGTGGTAAATCCACATCTAGCGGTATGAACGTGAGTCATTCTCACATTCGCACAAGAAAAACTTGGAAACCGAACATTCAAAGAGTACGGGCGGTTGTAGACGGTGCTACTAAAAAAGTAAACGTATGCACTCGCTGCCTTCGTTCTAATAAAGTTACACGCGCGTAAAATAAAAAGTACATGTACTCTTTGGGGTTCTAGAGCCCCAAAAAAGTAGTTAGTTCATTTTGAACTAACTACTTTTTTGTTATTTATAATTTTTTGTTATTTATAATGTAATATTTGGAATATAATATTGCTTAAATAACTTAATAGCATATTGATCTGTTAAGCCTGCTACATAATCAACTACATCAAGTGTAGAGTAAAACGCTTTACCTGTTTCACAGCCTTCCATATCATCAGGGTGTTCCATGAAGTGAGTAAATAAATTTTTCACCACATGGGATGCCTTCTTGCGATCCGGAATTAAAGCTGGTGCCAAATATACATGTTTAAACATAAATTGACGGAATAGATTCATCGTCATTTCCACATCAGCAGACATAGATATAACTGGCTTATCCAAGGATTCGCGTACCATATCCTCAACCATTGCAGTAATCATACTAGATGGAGTCATACCAAAATGTTCACGCACTTCAAAAGGCAGCGCCTCTGCCGTCAACATACCTGCTCGCTGTGCATCATCAAAATCATGACATAAATACGCAATGCGGTCTACAATACGAATAATTTGACCCTCTAAAGTCACAGGAATTGTAGCCCCTGTATGACCTACGATGCCATCTCGAACAACGGTGGTTAAATTGAGACCTTGATGATCACCATGTCTTTCTAATACTTCAACCATGCGCAAACTTTGCTCATTATGATTAAAGTGCCCCACCATATCTCGCAATGCATATTCACCTACATGACCAAATGGTGTATGCCCCACATCATGGCCCATGGCAATAGCTTCCACAAGGTCTTCATTTAAACGTAATGCACGAGCCACAGTACGACCGATTTGACCTACCTCAAGGGTATGAGTCATGCGTGTCCGATAATGGTCACCTGGCGCAATATATACCTGTGTCTTATGCTTTAACCGTCTAAAACATTTACTATGAATGATGCGATCCCGATCGCGTTGAAACGCGGTTCTAAGTGGATCAGGCTTTTCTTCTATATCACGGATTGCATCGCGGCTTTTAGCTGCATAGGGAGAAAGAAGCAAAGCCTCCCTCTCCTCTATTTGTTCACGTATATTCATTTACCCTCCGACGCGCGATTTTTATCGATCAATTGCATAACAAGGGAAGCTGTTTCTTCAATGGATTTATTAGAAACATCTAACACTTGGCAGTGCAAACGACGCATAATAGCCTTTGCATAATCCAATTCAGATTGAATACGCTCAATAGATGCATAATTTGCTTCGTCTTCAAGACCGATAGCGCGTAAACGTTCACTACGAATATTATTTAATTTGTATGGATCTATAATAAGGCCCACGATTTTTTTTGCCGGAATTTTGAATAATTCCTCTGGCAACGGTACCTCTGGCACTAGTGGCAAATTTGCGGCTTTAATCTTTTTGTATGCCAAGAACATGGACAATGGTGTCTTACTAGTTCTAGATACACCAATAATAACTATATCGGCCTTTTCAAAACCAGATGGATTTTTACCATCATCATATTTCACGGCAAACTCAATAGCTTCAACCTTTTTAAAATACTCTTGGTCGAGCTTATGAACCATACCTGCCGTCATGCGCGGTTTAGTAGTTGCAATAGTACCAACTGCATCGAGAACAGGGCCCATGATATCCACAGCCGGAATATTATATTCAGCCACCTTCTCATGCAAATACTTACGTAAAGACGCAGATACAATGGTATGGCAAATAACATGATTCCCACGTTTTGCGTCGTCTATAACCTCATCAATTTGGCTTTCACTATCAATATAGGGAATGCGGACAATTTCAATTTGCTCCTTATCATATTGACTCGCCGTAGCTCTCGCTACAGCCTCAGCAGTTTCCCCCAGGGAATCCGATATTGCATAAATAATTTTTTCTGCCATTCTATCAACCTCAGTATATGCTACATTCTAAAAATACTTTTGCTACCGTCGTTTTTGATACACGGCCCACAACCTTTAAGCGTTTCTTGTTACCTACATCCTCACAAACGACGACAGGTAAACAATCTACTTCATAATCTATCATTTTCTGTGCAGCCTCTACCAAAGTATCGGTAGGCTCCACCGCTATAACCTTGCTTACAGGGGTCATAATCATGGATATAGGCATGGTATGCGAATCTGTTTGTCCCATAGAGGCGCGTAATAAATCTTTCCGAGATACCACACCCATTAGGTATGAGCCATCACACACTAATATGGTACCTACATCCTCTGTAAATAATGTGACAATTGTATCATACAAACTCGTATCCCCATTGACCACGACTGCTTGAGATAATACATCACTTACCAGAAATGACTTTAATCGCTCAGCCGTTTGTGTTTCCTTTGAAAGTCCTACATAGTAATAGCCTACGTTTGGACGTGCATCTAACACACCTAACATGGTCAATACAGATAAATCTGAGCGCAGCGCAGATCTTGTGACCTCTAAATGTTCAGCAATGGCACTACCTGTTACTGGACCTTCTTCGCGAACGATTTGAGCAATTTGTTCTTGTCGTTTCGACAGTTTCACACGGTAACCCCCTTTCATCTCTGTTTGTATTATATCGTAAGTTACCATTCAGAAAAAGAGGAGACCCACAGGCCTCCTCTTTCACTATAACTATATTGTTACCAAGTTAGTTCGTCAGATTCTTGACGACCACGACCAGTCATAGCATCAAGCATAATTCGTTGTTCAATTTGAGCCACCATTTTCTTAGTATTAACTACTGCATCTGGGTTAACAGAAATGGAGTCGATACCGCTCTTCACAAGAAATTCGCAAAGTTCAGGATATACGCTTGGCGCTTGGCCACAGATGGATACAGTTTTACCATCTTTATGGGCCACCTCAATAAGGTGATGAATTGCTCTGCGAACTGCTAGATTACGTTCATCATAGATATGTTGAACTGTTTCATTATCGCGGTCACAACCAAGTACAAGCATAGTCAAATCGTTAGAACCGATAGAATAACCATCTACGTATTTATTAAATTGATCAGCCAAGATAATGTTAGATGGAATCTCCGCCATAAGCCATACTTTAAAGTCTTTGCTACGTGCAAGACCTTCTTGCGCCATCAAATTAGTCACCAATTCAGCTTCTTCCACAGTACGGCAGAATGGAATCATAACTTGTAGATTTTTGAAACCAAATTCGTTACGTACTTTTTTGATTGCTTCTAATTCTAATTTGAAAGCAGGTGTGTACTTAGGATCATAGTAGCGAGATGCGCCACGCCAGCCAAGTAATGCACTGGATTCATGCGGTTCATATTTATCGCCACCTTTAAGGTCACGGTATTCACTAGATTTGAAATCGCTCAAACGAACTACTACTTGGCGAGGGGCTAATGCTTGGCATACTTTACGCATACCTTCCGCCAATGTATTTACAGCGAAGTCACTGCGCCCTGTTTCGATAAGGTGCAATGGATGTTCATGAATAAAGGTTGTCCAAATGAACTCTTCACGCATGAGACCGATGCCATCACATGGTAGTACACCATATTTTTGGGCCAAATCAGGATCACCTAAGTTCATGTAAATCTTAGTGCCTGTTACAGGTACATATTCAGCTGCTGCCCCTGTAGAAACTTGAGCTTCAGGCTTTTTGACGATATCTTCTAATACGCCATCATATACGATACCATTTGTAGCATCAACGGTAATCATTTGACCATCTTTAATAGAGGTAGTCGCTTCATGACTACGACTCTTAGTACCTACGATACAAGGAATACCAAGCTCACGGCTAACGATAGACGCATGACAAGTCATACCACCAGCATCAGTAACAATTGCTTTTGCCTTTTTCATGGCTGGCACCCAATCAGGAGCTGTCATAGCTGTAACAAGGATTTCGCCTTCTTTGAACTCATCGATATCCTCAGGATTGATTATAACGTGAGCTTTACCTGCTGCATTACCAGGGGATGCTGGCAAACCTTTTACAATAATATCGCGATTACCTGCATCTAATGTGCTAGCTTTTTCGGATGTTTCTGATTTTTCTTTGCGTGACCAAACTGTTTCTGGACGAGCTTGCAAGATCCATATCTTGTCATTGCGTTCATCTACGCCCCATTCCATATCCATGTAGCAACCATAATGTTCTTCGATTGCTTTTGCATATTCTGCAAGTTCCAAAACTTGAGCATCTGTAATAACTTGTTGTTTTGCTTCGTCGGCTGGAACCACTTCCTCAACGCAGTCACCATCGGCTTTACGAACAAGGCGGACATGTTTATCGTTAATCATACGGTCCGTAATTTCCATCTTTTCTTTATCCACACGGAAATTATCTGGTGTAACCGTACCTTGTACAACATATTCACCAAGGCCCCAAGAGCCTTCAATAAGAATATTGTTATCATTACCTGTTACAAGATCAACAGTAAACATTACGCCGGCTGCTTTAGAGAATACCATCATTTGAACCGCAGCACTCAATGCTACTGTCATATGATCGAAGCCTTGTTTTACACGGTAGTATGTTGCACGGTCTGTGAAAGTAGATGCGTAACATTCTTTTACTTTTTCGATGATAACATCAGCACCGCGAACATTTAAATACGTATCTTGTTGGCCTGCAAAGCTTGCATCTGGCAAATCTTCTGCTGTTGCACTAGAACGAACAGCTACGAACGGATTTTCTTCGTTTACTTTTTTACCAAGTTCTTCATAAGCATGACGGATAGCATCTGCCAAATCTTTAGGCATTTCTTCTTCGCAAATCATGTGGCGAATCTTAGCACACACTTCACGCAATAATGCAGAATTTTCTACATCATCTAACGCATCAAGTTCAGCACGGATTTTATCTTCTAAACCTGTAGCTTTCATAAACTCACGATAACCATGAGCAGTTGTTGCAAAGCCATAAGGTACAGGTACATTAGTGGAGGATGTCAATTCCCCTAATGAAGAAGACTTGCCACCTACTAAATTAACATCTTCACGTTGTAATTCATCAAACCAAAGTACGTATGCTATTTCGCGATTCATGTGAGAACCTCCTAGATTAATTAGTGCAACACATTAAACCTTTTACACATAAATAGTATACCTTAATTTAAAATCTGTCAATTTATATGAGCATTAATATGCAAATAAACTTCCCTATATATATCTAAAAAGTTCTTTAGTACTCGCCCCGTAAGTCCCCATATGGTGTATTGTTTATAGGGATAGAAATAGACGGAATAGTTTTGTCTAATTTTCCAGTCAATATTATAACCTTCTAATAGATGAAACGGAAAATCACGCAACGGTCTTGTAGCTATGTCTAAGTGACCTACGGTTGGCTCCATGTCTAGTAGATATTGTAAGGGAACTGTAAATACCTCTCCTACTTCATCGGAATTTGGTTTTAAATCACTTGTATGTAGTCGCACTGCTACGGCATATAGTTTTACACCTATGGCAGATACTAGACAGTCTAAATTGCCTAGCAGTTCAATTTGATCTAAATCTATACCCAGTTCCTCAGAACATTCGCGCATGGCTGTATGAGCACCGCTTTTATCATTAGGCTCACAGTGCCCGCCAGGGAAACTGATTTCACCAGGTTGACGTCGCAATGTATTACTACGCACAGTAAACACCACATGATTTTCTCCATCGATTTCTAATAGAGGCACGGCTACTGCCGCCGTGATAACATCAATATCTGTAAGAACAGTATGTTCTCGTTGTTCTAAAAAGTTGTTTAGTACTTTGTCCATATATGGTCCTCTTAAAAATTATAGTAAATTTATATAATATCTATTTAAGTCTTTTATGTATCAAATTTGTATTTTATATTTATCGTTTATATTTATTATACATTAACTTGTAAGTCATTTTTTGCTTCACAAATAGTAGATTCAGTAGATAAATAATCTTATAGACAAAATAGATAAAAAAACTGTGACAAGGTTTCTGTACCTCATCACAGTTTTATATTAGTTAAATTTAATTTTTAGGAATTTGCGTTTACCGACTTGAAGGATCATGCCGTCTTCAAGAGTAATGTTTTCTTCGTTATATTTTTCGCCATTTACTTTGAAAGCACCTGCTTTAATGGAGCGACGGGCTTCACCATTAGATGCAGTTAAGCCAGCATCTGTACAGAATTGTGGGACAAAGATTGGTTCTGTTGGTGCATCCATAGCGTACTCAGGAATATCTGTAGGCATGGCGCGTTGTTGGAACACCCGTTTAAATTCTTCTTCCGCTTCGAGAGCAGCTTCTTCACCATGGTACAAGCGAACAATGGTACGTGCTAATTGCATCTTGGCATCACGCGGATGCAATTCACCGGATTCAAGACGCTTTGTCATGTCCTCTTGCTCTTCAATAGACATATCTGTAACGAGCATGAAATAACGCATCATCAATTCATCAGGAATGGACATTGCTTTACCATACATTTCTTTAGGTTCTTCATCAATACCGATGTAATTGCCCAAAGATTTACTCATTTTTTGAATGCCGTCAAGGCCTTCAAGCAATGGCATTGTAATAACAACTTGTGGCTCTTGACCTTCTAACTCTTGTAAATGACGCCCCATCAACAGGTTAAAAGTTTGGTCTGTGCCACCAAATTCAACGTCTGCATGTAATGCAACAGAATCGTGACCTTGCATCAATGGGTACATGAACTCATGCACGCCAATAGGACGACCTTCTTTAAAGCGTTTGCTGAAATCATCGCGTTCCATCATACGGGCAACTGTATAAGAGCTAGCCAAACGAAGTACGTCAGCAAAATTCATAGATTCTAACCATTCACTATTGTCACGAACGATTGTTTTTTCTGGGTCTAATACCTTGAAGATTTGTGTCTTATAAGTTTCAGCATTTTTCAATACTTCTTCTTTTGTTAATGGTGGACGAGTAACACTTTTACCAGTAGGATCACCAATACGAGCAGTGAAGCCACCGATGACGATCACTACTTGATGACCAAATTCTTGGAATAAACGCAGCTTGCGAAGAGGAACAGTATGTCCCAAATGAATATCTGGAGCCGTTGGATCCAAACCTAGTTTTACAACTAGTGGTTTATTTTCCTTAATGGATTTCTCTATTTTTTTTACAAGATCTTGTTCGTTAATTAAATCCGCTACACCATGTTTAATTTGGCGCACTTGTTCTTGAGCACTAATCATGATAATCCTCCTAGAAATACTATTGTTTAAGTATACCATTATCTAAAAACTTTCACAATTATATATAGTATTGGATTTAAACCATTTATGATATAATATTTATAACTGCGTAATAGAATTTACGTTATATTTACTAAAAGAAAAAAGAGGTGACTCTATGAGTAGTAACTCAAATACGAGAACCAATCGCCGCTCAAATGGCAATGGTTCTACACCGAAGAAAACAAATCCTAAGCGTCTATTTTGGATTTGTACACTTCTCTTTATACTCATCGTAGCCGGTGGTGGCTGTGGTTTCATAAGTGCCACATTATCAAATCTACCGGATGTATCCAATGTACGCCCTTCTGCATCGTCTCAGATTTATGACGTGCATGGCAATCTCATTACTACGGTTCACTCCACAGAAAATAGATTACCAGTACCTCTAAAAGATGTACCAAAAGATTTACAGAATGCCTTTGTAGCTACAGAAGATTCTCGGTTCTATACGCATCATGGTATTGACCCAATTGGTATTTTACGTGCCGTATGGGTAAACATTGTACATAGCGGCGTATCTGAAGGTGGTTCCACAATTACTCAACAGTTAGCTCGTAATGCATTCTTATCTCAAGATAGAACATTAAAACGTAAAATTTCCGAAGCTTTATTAGCCCTTAAAATTGAACAACATTACACCAAGGATGAAATCCTTGAAATGTATATGAACCAAATCTACTTTGGTCAAGGTGCTTACGGTGTACAATCTGCATCTCATGTATATTTTGGTAAGGATGCTAGTGAGTTAACACTTGCACAAGCGGCACTCATTGCTGGTTTACCACAAAGCCCTAACTATTACTCCCCATTTAATGATTTGGAGGCTAGTAAAAAGCGTCAAGCCGTCGTATTGGGCCAAATGGTAAAATATGGTTATATTACACAAGAGCAAGCTGACGAAGCTCGCCAAGCAGATTTAGGTTTGATAGCTAAACAAGAACAAGCTCATGAGAAATCTAATGCATCTTACTTCATTAACTATGTTATTTCTCAAATTTCTGAAAAGTACGGCGATGATGCCATCTATAAAGATGGATTAAAAATCTATACTACTCTCGACATGGATGCACAAAATGCTGCAGTTGCAGCAATGCAAAACTTGCCTAATTACTACACCGATAAAAATGGATTATCTCAACCACAAGGTGCTATAGTAGCTATGAACCCTCACAATGGTTACATTGTAGCCATGGTCGGTGGTCGCGGTGATGACGCTTTCAACCGCGCTACACAAGCAGAACGTCAACCTGGTTCTACTATGAAACCTTTCGTTTACTTAGCAGCTATTCAATCAGGTAAAACTCCTGGTTCTATAGTTGATGATAGTCCTGTTACTTTCGGTAATTGGAGTCCTAAAAACTATGAAAACGACTACGAAGGTAATATTACATACCGCTACGCATTACAACATTCTCGCAACGTAGCAGCTGTAAAAGTTGCCGATGAAGTAGGTATGACTAAAGTTATTAATCTTGCTAAAGAAATGGGTATCTCTACTCTAACTGATCAAGATTACAACTTATCGACAGCACTTGGCGGTTTAACTCATGGTGTTACACCTCTTGATATGGTACAGGCTTACGGTGTACTTGCTAATGGCGGTATCAAGGTTCAACCTACAGCTATCCTTAAAATTGTAGATCGCAACGGCCAAGTTGTAGAAGAAAACTCTATCCAAGAAAAACGTGTTATTGATGAAAAAGATGCGGCCATCATGACTAATATGCTAGAATCTGTTATAAATGGCGGTACTGGCGGTAATGCAGCCATCGGTCGTCCTGCAGCAGGTAAAACAGGTACTACTGATGATTCCAAAGATGCTTGGTTCATAGGTTACACTCCAGATTTAGTAGCTGCTGTTTGGATTGGTGATGACTACGGCACCGAAACATTACACGGTATTACAGGTGGTAGTACACCTGCTGTTATGTGGGGTCAATTCATGGCCAATGCTCTTGCCAATACTCCAGCATCTGACTTCCCTGTCCCAGCTAGCGCACAATCAGCAATCTCTGAAGGTTACGTCAATCCTGCAAAGGCACAACCTAAAAAAGAAGATAAAAAGGACGAAAAAGCAGATAAGAAAGACGATACAGGCAAAACAACAGATGAAAAAATAAAAAGTAATGACAAGCCTCAAAAAGAAGAGGTTACAGAACAGAAATCAAATTCATCGAAAAATAAAAAGTCTAAAAAGGAACGCTAATTCAACAGTAGTTTCTAAAAGGGCGGAACTCAGTGTTCCGCCCTTTCTTTATATACATATTTACTATCTAAATATTATCTATACAAAAAGGTAGCAAGCCCTAAGAGCTTACTACCTTTTTATTTCCATATACAATATTTTGAAAATTATATTTTATTTAAGAACTACATTTGTAGCCCCTGCACCACCTTCATCATAACCGGCTGTTTCAAAGTGCGCTACATGAGGCAAGGTACGTAAATATTGGTGAACGCCTTCACGTAATGCACCTGTACCCTTACCATGAATAATACGCACTTGATTAACACCACCAAGCAAAGCTTGGTCAATAAATCTACCTACAGAAACGGTCGCTTCATCTACTGTTTGGCCAAGAATGTTGATTTCAGTACGAACCTCTTTTTGACGTTGTACGGCGGAGCCACCCATACGTTTTCTTGTTTTAGGCATGGCTTCTTTTTGTTCACGTGCTAGTTTATTGCCTTCTTCACGTGTAGTTGATTGTAATTCACTAACCTTAACGGTAGCTGTTAGTCCATTAATATCAACATTTACACGGTTACCATTGATAGATAACACAGTACCCAACGAACGCAAGGACGTAACATAAACAGCTTGGCCAACCTTAATAGCATCTGCGGTTAACGACTTACGATCATCATCCACTGGAGCTTCTGGTACATGAACACTAGAAATCCCCTTACGTGCTGCATTAATAGCCGATTGACGCCTATCCTTATTTGTTTCAGAGAATTGCGCTTTCAATTGTTTGATAATCGCTTCCCCTTCAACGCGTAAACTACGTTTCATGGATTCTGCATCGGCCTGAGCTTTGGCTAAGATTTGTTTACGTTTTTCGTTAAACTGTTTCTTTTCCTTCTCTAATTGGCCACGCATACGACGTGTTTCATCAAGCTCTTTCTTTAACGCTCTTTCACGTTCAGAGGCTTTACGGAGTTGTTCGTTTAAGTCGGAAAGAACTTCTTCCATTTCATGACTACCAAATTGAGATTTATACTCTGTTGCGCGTTCTACAATGTCCTTTGGTAAGCCTAAACGTGCAGCAATGCTTAACGCATGGCTACTGCCGGCTACGCCGATATGGAGCCGATATGTAGGTTTTAAGGTGCGCTCATCAAACTCTACGTGACCATTTTCAATACCTTCCGTATGGTAAGCATAATTTTTAAGCTCATTATAATGGGTACTTACCATCATAAGGGCACCTTTTTTACGGAAGAACTCAAGAATAGATACAGCTAATGCGCTACCTTCTTCTGGATCAGTACCAGACCCAAGTTCATCCAGTAAAACCAAGTCGTTAGGACCACAATGTTTGATGATGGAAATAACTTGTGTCATATGAGCAGAGAACGTACTAAGGCTGGCCTCAATACTTTGCTCGTCTCCAATGTCGGCAAAGATATTATGGAATACTGGTAACATAGAACCGTGATCAGCAGGGATAAATAGGCCACATTGATTCATCAAGCTCAACAGGCCCAATGTTTTAAGGGAAACTGTTTTACCACCTGTGTTAGAACCAGTAATTAGTAAAATACGGTACGATGTACCTAATTGAATATTTGTAGGCACTACCATATTTGGTGGAATAAATGGGTGACGAGCTCTCATGAGATTAACGGTTCTGTCAGTACTTAAGATTGCCGGTACCCCCTTGTAAGAAATAGCAAGACTTGCCTTACCATATACAAATTCGATATGGGATACCTTTTCACAAGCATCCATCAAATCATTGCTATGTTGTTTTACAAGAGCCGATAACTCGCGGTAAATACGCAAGACCTCTTGCTCTTCACCAATCAAAGCCTCTTGTAATTCATTATTTAGATTCACCAAACGCATCGGTTCAATGTAAAGTGTTTGACCCGTTGCAGAACGGTCGTGAATAAGGCCATCAAAGTATTGGCGATACTCTTGTTTTACAGGAATTACGTAACGATTGTTACGCTGCGTAATGATGGTTTCTTGGAAATACTTTTGATTATCTTTATCATGCAGGATAGCTTGAATATCATTTTTAATCTTTTCACGAGTTTTAATAATCGTATTTCTAAGGCTCGCCAATTTAGGAGACGCGGTATCAAGCAATTCCCCCTTTTCATCAAAGACGCGTTTAAAACGGTTTTCAATGCGATCTGTATTCGGCATATCCTGTACCCATAGGGATAGCAATGGATAATCCATATATTTCGTTCTAAAGAACTTTGTCATGCGCTTATAAGCACCAATGGTCAAATAAATGTCCCACAAGGCTTCACGTGTAAGAACAAAGTCTTTGCGACTCTTCTTGCAAGATTCACGAATATCGCGTGTACCGCCTAACGGCTGTTTTACCTCTGTTTGCAAAGAACGCATGGCTTCTGCCGTCTCATCAAGGTTCTCTTGAATAGCTTTAGCATCCGTCATTGGCTCAATATTCATAGCCAATTCTTTAGCGATAGTAGAACTACAATGCTGTTGTAATTGTTCTTTTATATGGTGAAAGTCTAATACATCTTCGTTAAACAATGTACTACCTCTTTTATAAAATACCTCTAAAATAGTGGCCCCTTGTAATAGGTGTATCATCTTTACCTATACTCTTAGGCGGAGCCTCTTTTGTTCCATTTTGAATGGATACATAATCTGCTACAATGTTACGCAATCGATGTGGATCCATATGACGCCCATCGATGCGCAAGATATGTAGACCTTTACGATGTAACTCAGGCACGTAAGCACGCATATCTATTTCATGGCTGTTCATAATGTGCATACGGCAATATGGATCAGTACGAAGTGGGAACACTTCCCCTTTGCGGTCCTTTAATGCGTAATCTTCTATTACGCACGGCATAGGACAATTTTCCTTTTTACCAGTACCAACAAAGCTAGCGATGGCACAATACTCAGAAATCATCATTTCTGTATAACCGTGTACCATTACCTCTAATGGCAAATGAGTAGATTTTTGTAAATTTACTAGTTGCGCCAAGGTCAACTCTAAGGATGGTGCTATGCTACTCAAATTGAAGTCATCCCATACTTGTAATGCAGAGCTATTAAATATGTTGAGACCTGTATCAGCTTCAATAGCACCTGTATACCCTAAATCGCGAAGCCACAGTAATGCTTGTGGTACATGAATAGAAATGCTATCTGGTTTAGACTCAACTATGGCCTTAAGCGTATTCATGTACGCGTCTACCTCATCATCTTTAACGACGCGAGGCGTAGCAAATACACAGAGTACATTATGCTCTTTACAAAGTTTGGCTACCTGCTCGTAGATGCTAATTTCATAAGGCTTACGTTGCAAACGGTCACCACCGAAGATAATCTTCTTAGCGCCCCCTTCGATCGCTGCTTTTACACCATCGAGTTCATCAACGCGAGCACTCACCATAAGCTCTGTGTATTGAACCTTACTTTTAGCTACTAACGATGACATATTTTTGGGTTCTACAGCATGTTCTGCCCAAGCTGCTTCATGGTCTGTAATCAACAAGTTTTCTAGCGCCTCTACAGCATCACGACGCAATGCATTTAAAACACTAGCGGGCCACATGTACGGTCCATCAGGAATAGACATAGAGCCTAGTGTAAATAATGTATTCCCTAATCTACCTACTTGATCTCTAACCTTCTCTAATGTAGTCGGTTTATTGTTAGCATAAACAGGTTCAAACTCGTTAGATATAGTCACAGTACGACCATCATTCAATACAAAGGTTAGTTCTGTATAAGGTATTTCTCGTTCAGTATTAATAGATAAATAACCATGTACCTCTAATTTAGCGGTAAAGTCTTGTAGTCCCCGTTGCTTTTTAGCTTTAGGGCCTGATGCAAGGAATACTTGCCCCGCAGCAAAGCCTTCATCCGGTTTACCTACAATATGCTTTTCATCCACTAGAGACCAGTTCTGATCGATTTGATAATACGTAATACTACCAGAACTTTGCATGACCTTTAAGAGTGATCCTTTTTCAATCGGTTCTGTTAGGAATAAATGAACTTGACCCTTTTTGACCTCAGCTTTGCCAATCAATTTCCCTTGATTATTTGGGGCCACCACGGTCATCATTGATTTTCCTACATGGTCTGTTAAATAATCCGTAGAAAATCCACGATTAAATCCAGAAGCTAATGCATCGGCATCAGTAGAATCTATATGAGCCGTATCTAAAATATGACGATAGGTCCCAATAACTTGACGCACGTAGGAAACCTTTTTCATACGCCCTTCTACCTTAAAGGACGTAACACCGGCCGCCACAAGTTCATTCATATATTCACTATAGTTAAGATCCTTTGGACTTAATAGATAGGCTTCGTGTTTTGGCAACAAGCTAGTACCTGAAGAATCCAATAGCTCATAAGGCAACCGACAAGGCTGTGCACAAGCACCACGGTTACCACTGCGACCACCAATGAAAGAACTCATTAAGCATTGACCAGAATAACATACGCACAACGCACCGTGTACAAAGACTTCGATTTCAGCTGTACAGTTCTTGCAAATATGTTCAATTTCAGCGAGGCTCAATTCACGAGCTAAAACAACACGTGTAAAACCGAGACTTTCATAAAAACGAACCGCATCGAGCGTAGCCGCAGTCATTTGTGTACTGCCATGTAAGTGTAATTTAGGAGCCACTCGCTGCGCCAATTTAGCCACTGCTAAATCTTGAACGATGATAGCATCCACGCCGATGCGCTCTAAGTCCTTTAAATATGTCTTAAGAGCAGATAATTCGGAGTCACCTATGAGGATATTTACTGTTACATACACAGACACATCTAGAATATGGGCCAAGCGAATAGCCTCGGTTAATTCCTCAATTCCAAAGTTTGCTGCATGAGCTCGGGCATTAAAACCTTTGCCACCAAGATAAATGGCATCAGCCCCGGATTCTAAAGCGGCTATAAAGTTTTCCATCGTACCGGCAGGAGCCAATAATTCCATGGACAGTCCTTTCTACCTAACTAAAGGCATAACTATAGTACTAAAAGGGTTTACCATATGGTAAACCCTTTCAATATACTGCTTAAAATTAACGTAATTTGCAGTTAATTTCTGCTAATGCATCAATAATAGCTTGAATATTACCGTCAATATCCTCATCATTCAACGTACCTTCCATAGAGCGGAATTGTAAGTTGTATGCGAGACTGCGGTAACCTGCTTCGATATGTTCACCTTCATAAACATCAAAGATAGACGCACTTTCTAAATATTCTCCACCATGTTCTTTAATGATGGATAAAATTTCACCACTAGATACGGACACAGGTGCAACGATGGCAAGGTCACGGCTAGTGCCTGGGAATTTACTGAAGGATGTATAACGGAACGGTGGAATCGTTAAGGATAATACGGCTTCCAAATCGATTTCAAACATATATACTTTGCCAGGCAAATCAAAGTTTTTGCTCACTTGTGGATGTAATTCACCATATTGAGCAATTTTTATACCGTCAACTGTATAGTACGCACTTACACCAGGGTGGTAATACTCTTCATAAAGCCTTTTAAAAGTAACATGTCGATCTAGAGATTTTCTATAATAATCTTCAGAAACATTATAATAATCAACAATCTCTTTTTGATAACGATGTATTTTAAATTCAGTTATACCCAATTCAGCTAATAGAGCATCTACAATACCTTTTACATCATAGAAGTCAGTTGTGCGTTCAGATTGATTCCAAGCTGCTTGATTTACCTTGCCCATCAAGATACCGCAAGCCATAGGGCGCTCATGAGGTACCTCTGTTAAAGGCAATGCTTTTGGTTCATATACGTTTGCTGTTTCAAATAACCAAAGATCCTTATTTTGTTGCGCAATATTGCGTTTCGCTGCATCGATAACAGCCGGCACCAATGTAGTACGCATATAAGGGAATTCTTCGGAGATAGGGTTCAAGATTGGAATGGCAGTATAACGGCTATCCCCTTCAGGAAGCATCATATTTGTAAGACCATCTTTATGCATAAAGCTAAAGGTAATGATTTGAGTCATACCAAGTTTAGCTAATGCATGTGTCACCTGTTTTGTAAGTGCCTTCTTAGGCGTCATACCACCAGAGGATAATACTGCTACAGGAATTGTTGGAGCAATATTATCGTAATTATAAATACGCGCAACCTCTTCAGCGATATCAGGCATAACGGTTACATCACCGCGCCATGTTGGAACGAGTGCGGACAATTTGTCCCCTTCTTCGGTTACAACAAACTCAAGGGCTGTCAAAATACGAATCATTTCGTCTTTTTCAATGTTTGTACCCAAGTAATCGTTGATTTGTTCTGCTGTGAAAGTAACTGTATGTTGTTCTACAGGGTTTTTATATACATCGATAACGCCTACATCAACTTTACAAGTAGGACAGATTTGTTGTAATAATTGAGCTGCTCTGTCGATAGCATAAGCAGTGTATTTATGATTTACACCACGTTCAAAACGGCCAGATGCTTCAGAGCGCATGCCAAGAGCTTTAGCAGTGCGTCGAATAGATGGACCAATAAATACAGCAGCTTCAAACATAACTGTGGTCGTTTCGTTTGTCACTTCACTATCAAAGCCACCCATGATACCTGCTACACCTACTGGACGTTCAGCATCAGCAATAATAAGCATGGAGTCATTCAATTCCCGTTTAGAACCATCAAGTGTAACAAGCACTTCACCATTTTTAGCACGTCTCGCCACTAATTTATGACCTTTTACATGATCATAATCATAGGCATGCATAGGTTGACCAAGTTCTAACATAACATAATTTGTTACGTCTACTACATTATTAATAGGACGAATACCACTATTGCGCAAACGGTTTTGCATCCACAATGGAGATGGCTCAACCTTAACATCAGTTACTACGCGAGCAGTAAAACGAGTACAAAGATCATCAGCTTCGATGGATACAGATGCTTTTCCTTCAATGGACTCGCCATTTTCGTTAACCATGATAACAGGGAATAAAGCTTTTTGGTTTGTCATAATACCGAATTCACGGGATAAACCAACCATTGAGAAGCAATCAGCTCTGTTAGCGGTGAGTTCAAATTCATATACTGTATCATTTAAACCCAAAACGTCTTTTACATCAAGACCAATTGGTGTTCCTTCAGGGAAAATGTAAATGCCTTGAGCTTCTTCTGGCAATACTAAATCACTAGAAATGCCAAATTCTGCAACGGAACAGAACATGCCTTCAGAAACCACGCCACGCAATTTACCTTTTTTAATCTCTGTACCATCAGCTAAGCGAGATTTATGGTATGCCACAGGCACGATTTGGCCTACTGCAACATTAGTAGCAGCCGTTACGATTTGTTTTGTAACAGGTTCACCTTCCTCTGTAAGGCATTCAACTTGGCATACTTGTAATTTATCTGCATCTGGATGTTTTGTAATCTCCACGATTTTACCAGTATAAATTTTCTTAATGCCATTATCCATAGCAATGACATCTTCTACAGGAATACCAGCTTGTGTTAATTCATCGGCCAATTCTTGAGCAGGACGATTCATATCCACAGGCACGTATTCGTTCATCCACTGTAAACTTGCTTTCATGAGTTCCTCCTAAAATTGTTCCAAGAATCGTACATCATCTTCAAAGAATAGACGTAAATCGTTAATGCCATATAAAAGCATAGCAATACGTTCTACGCCCATGCCAAAGGCGAAGCCTTTAACCTTTTCAGGATCGTACCCATTAATACGCAATACATCGGGATGAACCATACCGCAGCCCAAAATTTCAAGCCAGCCTGTATGAGAACATACGCGGCAACCTTCACCACCACACATTACACAAGAAATATCTACCTCTGCAGATGGTTCTGTGAATGGGAAGAAGCTTGTACGGAAACGTACCTTTGTGTCATCACCATACATGTGACGTAAGAAGGACTCTAATGTGCCTTTTAAGTCAGCAAATGTAATATGCTCATCGATGATGAGGCCTTCCACTTGATGGAATACAGGGGAATGAGTCGCATCATAGTCCCAACGGTAAACCTTACCAGGCGCAATCATACGGATTGGGCTATTAGGTTCATGACGTTGCATTGTACGAGCTTGTACTGGAGATGTATGCGTGCGTAATAAGAAGTTTTCTGTAATATAGAAGGAATCTTGCATATCACGTGCAGGATGATCTTTAGGCAAGTTTAAGCATTCAAAGTTATAGTAATCTTGCTCTACTTCTGGACCTTCTTCAACGGTATACCCCATTTTCATGAAGAAGTCTTCAATCATTTCATTAACCTTTGTTAATGGATGGATATGACCAGCTTTTTGTGCACGGCCAGGCAATGTAATATCGATGCGCTCTTTTTCTAAACGAGCATTTAACTCTGCAGTTTCCATACGAGCTTTAACTGTATCAATTTCAGCCTCTAACGCTTCACGAATAGCATTAACGAGGGCGCCAGCCTTCGGACGTTCTTCTGGAGATAATTTACCAAGACCTTTTAGTAAAGCCGTTACCTCGCCTTTTTTACCTAAATATTTAACACGTATATCTTGCAACGCTTGTTGATCAGCAGCGTCTTTGATGGCATCAAGGGCTTCTGCCTTAATACGTTGTAATTCTTGTTCCATTCAAGCATCCTCCTATTTGTAAAAGTCTAACTTATATTATACCAAATCAGGGTTGTCTTCTTCAATAAAACGCCATGGTAAATCAGGTAATGGCTTCTCTTCTAGTACAAAAAATGTACCCCGTGCCAAGTGAACAAGTTCACCTAATTCATTATAAATACGAGCGGTAGCAACCATAGTAGTTTTACCATTGTGCTCTACATTGGCTACACCACGCAATACAGCACCGCCTTTAACAGCTTTCACATAGTTACCATTAAGATCAATGGTGCTAACAGATTTTCCCAATGTAAAACAAGCAGTCCCCATCACACTATCTACTAAGCCAATACATACGGCACCATGCAAATCCCCTCTAAAATTGCAGTAATCTGTTTCATTTGTTTGCAATGTCATTTCCGCATGACCTGGTTCCACTGCTGTAATCTCAGAATCTTTCACCCAAGAAAATGGGTTTTGATCTCGTAATTCGTTGAAATATTCTAACAATGTTGTAGCCATAAGGTTCTCCATTCTATATACATACCCATAGATTAACTAATCTAAATACTAATTCTATTACATTACCTGTATGAAAATCTTTATAGTTATATGTCAAAATTCAATACAAACATATAAAAATGGTGCGTTACATCATACATATTGTATCATGCAACGCACCATATGCGAATAACTCTATCTAATTATATGGTATGTTCTTAAGAAAACACATTTATAAATTCAAAACTATTCATAATGCAATGCATCGATTGGATTGAGCTTAGCCGCTTTACGGGCTGGGTATATACCAAAAATCAAACCAATAGCCATGGAAAAGGCAAAGGACATTATGATTGTTGGAACAGATACAATTGTACTCATTCCAGATACCATTCCGATTACTTTTGAGGCTCCTATACCGAAAGCAATACCAATAAAGCCCCCCATCAAACTGATTACAACGGCTTCTATTAAGAATTGCGTAACAATTACGCTATACGTAGCCCCCAAAGCTTTACGCACACCAATTTCTCGAGTCCGTTCCGTTACAGATACAAGCATGATGTTCATAATACCAATGCCACCTACAACTAGAGAAATCGCAGCAACAGCCCCCAGGAATAACGTAAATGTTCCCGTCGTCTGAGCCACTGTTTCCATAATAGATTTCATATTTTGAATATTGAAATCATCCAAATTTGTATCTTTAATATTATGACGAACACGCAACAAATTCTCTATATCTGCCTGCAAACGGTCAATGCCCCCATCATCCTTAGCCACAACATACACCCTGCGAAGATAGTCAATGCCCTCTACGCGCTCCATTGATGTTGTATATGGAATTAACACCGTATCGTCTTGGTCATTACCCATGGTTCCGTTCCCTTTACTTTTGAGAACACCAATGACACGGAATGGAATATTTTTAACACGGATTTCCTTGCCTACAGGATCTTCATCAGTAAACAAATTTTTTACTACCGTTTGTCCCACAACCGCTACACGTTCTCGGTTCTGAACATTTTTATCGGAGAAAAATCGACCAGATGTCATAGTCCAATTATTTACGTCCTGAAAGTTAGAATTAACCCCCGCAACAGATGTAGTCCAGTTTTTATTTTGATAAATCACCACATAAGAGCCATTTGTCATAGGACTGGCGGCTTTTACACCTTCTAACTTAGCAATAGCTTCATAGTCAGATATTTTCAACGATTTCATGGACCCCTGAGAAGATCTAGCACCTGGCGTCCGCGGCGCCCCTGGCAGAACTACCAACAAGTTAGAGCCTAAGCTAGAAATAGAATCCTCAATATCTTGCTTCACCCCATTACCGATAGATACCAGTGCAATAACAGCTGCTACACCGATAATGATACCTAACATGGTCAAAAGGGAGCGCAATTTATTAGCAATCAAGGAAGCCCATGCCATTAGAAAACTTTCTTTATACATTAGGCACCTCCTTTATAGGAGTCATATTAGAATTGATCGAATCCTCTACGATTATCCCATCTTTCAAGACTACATTACGACTCGCGTACGTAGCAATATCCGGTTCATGTGTAACTAGAAGAATCGTACGGCCTTCATTATGAAGGCCTCGAAAGATGTTCATAACATCGATGGTTGACTTAGAGTCAAGATTCCCTGTCGGTTCATCAGCCATGATAATAGCAGGATTATTTGCCAATGCACGAGCAATCGCCACACGTTGACGTTGCCCACCAGACAACTCGGATGGCAAATGGTCCATACGCTCGCCCAAGCCGACAGACTGTAATAATTGAGTGGCCCGTTCAATGCGCATCTTTTTATTTACACCGGCATAAATCATAGGAAGCGCTACATTTTCTAGGGCTGTCAATTTTGTCAACAAATTAAAGCTTTGAAATACAAAACCGATCTGTTTATTACGCACATACGCAAGCTCATCATCAGATAAGGTAGCAACCTCGTCTCCATTGAGTCGATAAGAACCAGTTGTAGGTCGGTCCAAACATCCAAGAATATTCATAAAGGTTGATTTACCTGAGCCAGATGGTCCCATAATGGATACAAATTCACCCTTATTGACAACTAAATCAATGCCATGTAGAACAGGTACTGATAATTTGCCATTCACATAGGTTTTTGTAATTCCTTGTATGTCAATTACTGTTTGGTTCATAAGCACCTACCCTTAGAATGGTCCAGCTACATTATTTTTTGGTGCATTCACATCACCGCTTACGATAATTTCATCACCTTCAGATAAACCTTTTAAGATTTGAACATTAGTATCCCCAGTTACACCTGTAGAGACAGCGGTTCGTACTGGTTGACCATCTTTTATAACATATACATACTCACCTTGTTTGTCCGTACGTACAGCAGTAAGAGGAACTACCAATGTATTTTTAATATCTTCACCAAAGATTGTGGCACGAGCCGTCATAGTTGGTAAGAAATTACCTGCAATATTTTCAGGAATTTGAACCTTAACAGTATAGTACACAACGCTACTACTTGTTGTTCCCATATTACCTTTTGTACCTTTTGCAATTTCAGAAACGTAACCGGTGAAAGTTTCACCTGGCTTAGAATCTACAGTAAACTCTACCTTTGCACCTTGTTTGATATTGCCAATATCGGTTTCGTCTACAGTAAGATAAATCTCTAAATTTTTTAAATCTGCAATGGTAGCAATGATCATTTGTGTGGAAATACCAGTACTAATAGTTTGACCGGCTTTTAGCGGTGTACCAACAACAGTCCCAGACATTGGAGCTGTAATAGTAGCATCACTTAAATCTGCGGCAGCACGTTCATAAGTAGATTTAGCACGTTCATAAGATGTTACAGAATCATCATATGTTTGTTGTGCAATAGCATCTTGAGCCGCCAAGGATTTATAACGATTCATATCAAGTTCTGCTTTGGCTAACGCTGCACGAGCATCATCAACAGATGCTTGTAATTGACGTGTATCAATATAAGCGATAACTTGACCGGCCGTAACTTGATCATTCTCTTTAACTAAAACTTTTTCAAGTTTACCAGCAACATTTGTAGAAACATCTACATAATTTACAGGGTTAATAGTACCTGTGGCACTGATACTAGTTTTTACATCACCCTTTTCAACCTTGCCAGTAGTATATAACGTTTGTGCTTGATTTGCATTTAGACTATCCATGTAGTAATATGTGCCGCCACCAAGAACACAAAGAACAACAGCACCTGTTACTATACGTTTACGATGCTTTTGTAAGAACTCTTTCATTATGATCTCCTTTTTTTAAGATGAAGATATATTAAAAAGACATTTATTCTATATCAACACATATAGTATTTTTAAATTATACAGCACCAATTGCTTTTACGCAATATAATTTCATTAATGAATAAATTATGATATATAAAAAATGGCCCTTACGGGCCATTAACTACTCAATATTGACAATAATCTATAATCCTTCTCATCGATTGGAAATTCAAGACGTTCTGCCTCTTCATAAGATAGTGCACGGATATGACCATCTATATAACCTACTAATCGGTTAGCGACACCACTCATCAATAAATTAATACAGACTTCACTCATGCGAGCCGCTAAAATAGCATCAAATGCCGATGGACCACCGCCACGTTGTAAGTAGCCTAACACAGTTAGGCTAGGATCAAATTCTGTATGCTCCTTGATAAAAGCTTTCACCTCACCGCTGTTATAGGCACCTTCTGCAACGAGGATAACACTATATTCTTTACCCCGAATTTGTGTTTCCTTTAAATGACGACAAACCGCATGTAAAGGCATGGGATTTTCAGGAACCAAAACTATTTCTGCCCCACAAGCTAGGCCTGCCTTTAATGCAATATGTCCAGCTTTGCGCCCCATAACCTCCACAATAGCTACACGTTCATGGGAGTTTGATGTATCACGAATACGCCCAACCGCATCAACTACCGTATTAAGAGCCGTATCATAGCCTATCGTATATTGTGTACCACCCATGTCATTATCTATCGTACATGGAATGGTCATAGTAGACATACCAAGTTTAGATAAACTTGTAGCACCACGCATGGAGCCATCACCACCGATAACAACCAAATGGTCAATGTCATAAGTTTTCAAAATATCATAAGCTTTGCGTTGAATTTCTTCATTCTGAAATTCTGGAAAGCGTGCCGTTTTCAGCATCGTACCACCTTGTGTTATGATGCCACCAACGTCTCGATTCGATAAGGGAAATATCTTTTCCTCAATGATACCTAAATAGCCACGTTCAATACCAAATATTTCAAAACCTTCATGTATAGCTTTTCTAGTTAGCGCTCTTATGGCGGCATTCATTCCAGGTGCGTCTCCGCCGCTTGTTAGTATTGCGATTCTTCTCATATCCATTACCCCCTTGTGGTGTACGTTGTTTGGATATACTATGTGCCTTACCTTTTTTATTCGTTTGATTAGAAGTCTTTTGTTTATACCGTTTATCATAACGAATTTTATTAGACATTGCTCTTTTTGATACTGCTTCAGAAATCTCTTTTTTCCTACTTTGTTGATTATTAAATTGTATATCTTCAGATGCTTCTTTAGCATCTACATCGTTTATATCATTGGGTTGACGTCTTGCTTTAAATTGCACATCTGAGGCATCTAATTCATCCTCAATACGCTGTATAAAATCATAGGTCCGGCCATTTGTTGTATCTAGTACAAAATCGCACTGCTTATACACGGGCTTCCACGATTGTATCATAGCATGTACAAAGGCATTCACATTACTATAGTCCATGGTAGGCCGTTTCCCAACACGGCGATTCACACGACTGACAATACGGAATTGTGCAGCTCGGATACCAATAATATAGGAATATTTTTTTAATACCTTTAAGGTGCGATGTTCAATAGGAAAATTCCCACCCACAGAAATCACTGCTTCATGGTATAAGCAAACCTTTTTTAGTACATCCATTTCGGCGCGGCGGAATGCTTTTTCTCCTATCTTTTTAAAAATCTCAGCAATGGGCAACCCAAAACGACTTTCTAATACGCGATCGGTATCTACAAATTGCCAACCCTTGCGTTCTGCAAGGTTCCGTCCAAAGTGACTTTTGCCACTTCCCATAGAACCGATGAGCATAATATTCCGTTTTATTATCATCTATTATGTGCCCCTTATCATTACATATCCTTCATTGTACTATAAAATGGTCCAAAAACAAAGACAGACTATAGACATAAAATCTATAATCTGTCTCTATACAGTACACCCGATTTTCATTAAGGTTTTATAATCGATTTAATTGCACAATGCACATAAACTACATTACCTTTACGTTCTATATCTTCTATTTCTATACGGCGTGAAGGATCCTTTTCTTCAACAGTATTTATCCAGTTAATCATACGCTCTGTACTACCTAATACTGTTAATTCTAGTATACCTTCATGCTCATCAGTACTGACAATCATTAATGGTTCTCCTTGCAAGGAATCAAAAATATTTGTATTAGAACTCGTATTAGATGTCTTGTTCCGTGTAAAAGATTCTAATAGTTTTGCTTCATTAGACACTATATAATCTGACTCAGCATTCATTTGTATATTATAATTATCTTGTTGATTTTTTAAGCTATTATTTTTGTCTTCAAAATAAATATGCCCATACATAGAAAGGCTAATGAGCATCCCCCACAACACTAGGCCCGTTAATATTCTCTCGACCTGATACGTTGTGCTCTCTTTTAGATCCGTCCATATGGAATGTATAAACACCTTTATCTGCTTTAACTGTTCCATGACACTCCATCCCTAGTAATTTTTGTTGGAGAATAGCAATAAATTTACGACACATTTCGTCACTCGTACCTATACCATCTATACTGATACGCCCATCCTTAATGCTAAGATGCTGTAGACTAATATGTTCTGACATAGCGGCATCAAGAATATAAAGGACCATTGTATTGGGTAATATATCTGTTTGATTCTTAAGGATTTTATTCTTTATTATTTTATTTCTTATTTCCATTAATTCACCATATTGTTGATGTATTTCTTGATACTGAGCATTTGCTTGCAATCGCACAAAGTCTATCTTTCGATTTTCATAGCTACGATAGCTTGACCAACAACTATATATAGTAACAAGCCCTACTATAATGTATATAAGACTTATCCCATAAAGAAGGTATCGATAGGTATGCCATAAACTATGCCATCGTAACGAGCGAGGCATTAAATTAATACATCTGTCCTTACCAGCCCAATCCAATCCATTTAAGCCCCCTTGCTGCCATACCGATAGCCATGTCCCAATCTAATTGTCCTTGCTTGCAACGATTACGACCACGACCTAAAAATAATAATGGAATATATTCAGTTTCTCCATACATGGAAATTATACCTTCCATATCTGTCCGTTCTTCATTTGTTATAGATTCTAACCCATACATCCGAATTCCCTGTATCTCATCTATACCAAAGTCTTGTAATCTCACTTCTAACTTATCCATAGCTTCAGCTACATCGCTACTAGTAATAGGTACAATACACTCTTGAATGCATATATCATTCCACCAAAGCCATAAATGCATGGCGCCTTCTTCCACAACACCTGTTACAGTACCGCTGCGCCGCATCAAGCAATAACAAATAGGAATAGGCCAAAAATCAATAACATCAACGGGTGCATAAGTATCTCGTATACCTTGCTTCAAAAGCTCTAGTGAATGCCGATCTACAGCCACCATAAACATATGATAATTGTGTCGTGGATATTCCCGGCGACAAGCATCCATTTGGAAACTATCCCCCTCAAAACTAAAGTAGTCCTCTATATTCCACTTTATAAACTCCTTCATATCAAAATCATGAGGATCATAAGGTGCTACATGCATTTGTGTATCAATATTAGCAACAATACTATAAGCCCCTTCATCTAAATCATACGTTTCTATAAATTTTGTAACGTCTTCATCAATAGGTCCTGTACGCTTCATTTCTAACGCATCAGTAATGACCATTGTTTTATTTTCTATATGAGCGGTAACACATACAATATGTTCATCAGTTATACATACTCCAGAATGTATTCTCTTTTTTCGTTTCATAGAATCACCTCAATAAGGTTTTACCTTTATAACATGCATATGTTTTTCTTTATCTACGGTCACATACATATGTACACGACTCACGATTTCACTATTTTTCAATTTTCCATAACTCATAATATGTCGCGGATTATCTGTTGATTGGTCTGCTTCAATAGTAATCTCTACATTTTCATCATCTATCACAACTAATTTATTTTGAAAGTCCCATACATTTCCTAATTTACAATAGCCCACAAACCAATGAACACCTTTCTGTGCCGCATAATGAGCCTCTTCCAAATGCAATTCGTCTACCACATTACTTTCACATATTTGTCCTATACGCAGCCCCATAAAAGCTAATAATAATAAAAAGGACATTGTAAGTATCGCTATATATGTAATAAAGCCCGCGTTATGGGCTCCTACGTTCATAACCTGTCTCCTCTTTACTTGTATACCAATCATAAATAGTACTCTGTCCAATAGAGACCTCATATATGGATAATCCTCCATAACCACTTGTGTATTTTCTATCATTAACAAAACGATTATTAATATACCAACGTAAATACACGGTCCCATTAGTATCTACACTAAAAGGGTATTCTTGGGTATAGCCCACATTTCTTTTATCTGTAGTTCCTACAATTCGACTACCACTGACAGGTTGCAAGCTACCATCCGTTAATTTTCTGTATAATGCATGACGTTGTACAGTTAAGGTTGTGCGCTTTGTATCGTGAATATATAAACTTGTATTACGATCTTCTACAGTAACCTTCACAGGATTCCATATCATATGAGCCACAACCATACGCCGTGTATATCGACCATCCTCCATCATAGCTACACTATCAAGTAATTTAGCATCCCACATAACTGCATAGAATACGATACCTAACAATAAGGTAAGGACTATGATAGAAATCATCATACTAATAAGCGTAGAATACAAAATAAAACCCATATCATTTCTATTTTTATTTCTATCTGTTATGGGATTCTGCTTGTATTCTTTATTCTTCCCAATTACCGTTTCTATATCCTCGCCCTTCAATGTATCCCCTCCAAATCAACTGATAGAGAATAGACAACAGATTGATTGTCGATGGCATCTACTGTTAATCGTTGTAAAGATACACCTTCTATCACTACAGGCTTTATATGTATTTTATAGGTAATTTTTTCACTGGGACTCATTGTAAATTGAGAATTATATACACCAGTTTCTATTGCTCCATTCTTATAATAAGAAGCTTTAGCCACTTCTAAATACGTTATGGTATCTTGCAATATATGATCCCAATAATACGCCCTATATACCGTAAGAGTAGCCATCCAAAAAATAGATAATACAACCGGTAAAATGAACATGATTATAGCGGCTGATATTAAAGCGTCACCATACATAAATCCTTCAGTGCACTTCTTCCCATCTAATTCGCCCCGTTTGTACAGATATCCATATACGATTTTTCTCACCACTTTCACGATCTTTCAAAATAATTTCTGTCCCATCATAGGGTAAGCCCAAGGCTGAAAAAGAAATAATTGTCATAGACCGTTCATTCTCAATATTTTGCGGTAATGATATGTTTACCGTATGATGATTAACATCTTCCTCTAAGGTATAACTGTCCTTATTTAAAATAAAAAGCATTCTCCCTTTACCATTAGATTTATGCCCTAACATAGACCACAGTTGAACTTTCTTGAGCATATACGCCACCTCTTGCGTAGCACCATTTAAAGTATAACGACTAGGTGTTGTCACAATAGGTAAGGCAATAGAAATGAGCAATAAGATTAAACCAATAGTAATAATCCATTCCGCCAATAAAGATCCACTTTGACGATTTATAAGTTGCACCTTAACCATTGATAAAGCACCTCCATATAGGAACCACCATGTAAGGCACACCATCCGCCAAAGCATAGAAAGGGACCAAATGGGATATATCGATTACGATAACCGGCGAGTAAGAGATAGAGAGAACCAACACAAAAAGTTACGTAAAAGAAACATATAATTTCCCATGGAGTGAGCCATATTGCAATAGCAGAAAACCATTTAATATCGCCTATGCCAAAGCCTTTATGGCTAATCAAACGAAGTCCATATGTAATAGCACCTACGCTGATAACACTTAATAAGGTTACTAACATAGATTGATCATTTATATAGCTATATATAATGCCACCTATTACAAGAACTAATGCCCCTTCATCAGGCAATATATAGTAATGCATATCGATGGTAGCACCTGCTATGATGATGAGTGAAAACACAGCATACAAAGCAATGTGAGTATAAGATATTGCTTTTGATGAAACTATAACAGGTAGCAATATAGATGCTATATATACAAAAAGTCCTATCACATAATTGGTCCCTTTCATACCTTGTCCTTTCATATAACTAACGTATGTAATTCATAATCTATACAAGTTAATTAAGGCTCATTAGGTGCTTTAACAACAACAGATTTTGAAGTCCCACCACTGACAACTTCATAAGTAATAGTGTATTCTTTTCCTTTTGCAGTCTTAACATGTTCAGTAAGATATCCTTCCTTATATAGATTTTCTACTGTTGGAGGTGTATCGACATTTTTGTCAATCATATACAATTGAGTAGCATTTTTTATAATTTGAATATCTGCTGTTTCTTTAGCGTTTCTAGCTTTATCCGCAGCAGATAAGAATTGTGGCATCGCAATAGCCGCTAATATAGCGATAACCGCTACTACAACCATTAACTCAACGAGAGTAAATCCGCCTTTTCTCGATTTTTTAAACCCTTCTCGAACACGAGAAATATGTAGTCGATCTACGACCCATTGACCGCACATTTCTAATCGATGATTCACTCCATGAATCATATGCATAACAGACTTCATAATATTCTCCTTTTAATAGTTAAGTAATAACATTGTCTATTGCCCTCCTAAGTTGGCAATGGACGTAAATAAGGGGTACATAACAGATACAACTAATACGGCTACACCGATTCCCATTATGGTTAGTAAAATTGGTTCCAATAATCGTTCTAAACGAGCAATATATTTTGAAAGTATAGATTCATAGTAGTAGCCACAGTGGTTTAACATTTTTACTAATTCACCACTCTCTTCTCCAATGGACACCATTTGCCATATAAAAGCATTTCCTATCTGACCACTACGTAAACTTTCTTCCAGTGAGTGTCCTGATAATAATCTTGCTTCCACTTGTTTACTACATTCAACACCATATATATTCCCCCACAAAGGGCGAGTAATATTCATGGTTTGAATGATAGAAATACCAGAATCTAGTAAGAGAGCCCAAACTTTTAAAATACTTGTATAATACACACAAGTACTCCATTGGTATCGGTGAGCCAACAGCCAAAGCCAACGATGTACTTTACACTTTATACTATGCTGTTTATAAGCAAATGCTAAGGAACCTATTACAACACAATGTATAGCTATTACCATTAGAGGATGCGATTTTAACCCTTGTCCTAATGCAAAAAGAGCTCGCGTCATCAAAGGTAATGTAATATGCATAGTGGTAAATACCTGTTCAAACGAAGGAATAATAAACAAAATGGTAACTAGAAAAAATATATTCATCATTAAAAGAAGAAATAAAGGGTAGGAAATAGCACTCATAACCTTTTGTTTCAGCTGCCTCTCCCAATCATAGTGACAAGATATATATTGTAAACTCTCACCCAAGGTGCCCGCTGCTTCACCACTTTCTAGTAAAGCCAAAGCAATAGGAGGACATCCTTCACTTCGTAAAGCCTGTGATAAAGTCTGACCACGCTCTATGGATTCATATAAAGCTGTATAGAGTAGTCCTCGTTTCCCCTGGCAGAGCAACTGTAAGGCTCGCCGTAACGGAACACCAGATTCAATGAGTAGACCTAATTGATAAGTCACATCTACCACCATAGTATGATTCCATTTATGTTTCTTTCTTTCATCCTGCAACGATATCCTATAAATTCTATAACCATCTCGTTTTAACCGTATTGCAATTTCTTGTTCTGAATCCCCCCACATCAAACCTTTTTCTGTTTCATTTTGATTATTTTTTACGACATATTCATAAGCCTCCATATATTCACCTACGATAATTGTTGATCAAGCAAGGTATGCAATTGTTGTTGGGCTCCATATTGTGCCTTTACATCTCGCACAGCCATTTCTAATGTTTTCATCGGTAGTTGCGTTTCTTGAATAGATATGATTTGTGGTTCCTTACGGGTCCGTATCAAATTTGCTACTGCATGGGTATTTAGCAAAATATCACGAATAGTAATGAACTTTTTATTCCATCGAAGTAAACGCTGACATATAACGGCCCGTAACACTTGAGATATTTGATTGCGTATCTCTTCTTGTTGCTCCCCAGGAAATAGAGAAATCATGCGGTGAACCGCCATCACTGCACGCTGTGTATGCATAGTTGCCATTACAAGGTGACCAGTCTCTGCCGCATGAAGTGCCGCTTCAAGGGTTTCACGATCTCGAAGTTCGCCTACCATAATGACATCCGGATCCTCTCGTAAAGCATCTCGAATACCATCTGACATAGTATTAATATCAGCACCTAATTGTCGTTGATGTATTAAAGACTTTTTAGATACAAACTCAAATTCGATAGGGTCTTCTAAGGTAATAATGTGACGCTCCATAGTCTGATTTATATAATCAATACAACAAGCTAAGGTAAAACTTTTACCACTGCCTGTAGGGCCACAAACAAGCAATAGACCATCATGTGCTTCACATAGCTTTTGTAATAACTGACCTTCACTATTATCATCTAACTTAAGTTGCTGATGACAAAGTAATCGCAATGTACCACATATGGTCTGATTAGCTCGATATAGATGAACACGGATACGCACACCACAACAGGAACAAGCCTCATCAAGAGACTGCCACTCATAGGATGCTATACCGCAACGACGCAATATATCCTCGATTAATTCTGTAGTACACATAAAGGAAGTAGCCCTTAATCCATCACCATGTCGCAAATAGATAGGCTGACCACATTGTAGATGAATATCTGTTGATGATAGTTGTATTGCATTTTCTACAATAGTTTCTAAACTTTCACTCTTACAGCATGAGTCCACAACGATGCACCTCCTCTATAGATGTAACATGCTGAGATACGGCCTTACGAGCAGACTCTTCTAATGACAATAATAAATGTGTTTCTAATTCGTCCCAATGAGCTGAATTAGCTGGTATTTCTAAGTATTCAAATAGAGCAGTCCGTCCCTGATATGATGTACCATCGAATTTTCGTACTAGCCGTTGTGCAATAGCCCCCATTAAAGTAGCCCGTATTAAGTACGGCTCTACGCCCATATCCATGAGTCGCGTTACAACGCCTATAGCTGTATTGGTATGTATAGTAGATAATACGCGATGCCCCGTTAAAGCAGACTTAACGGCTAACTCTGCGGTCTCCTTATCCCTAATTTCACCAATCATAATCGTATCTGGATCTTGCCGTAATACAGAGCGAAGACCTTTGGCAAAGGTAAATCCAATCTTTTCATTAATACCAATTTGTATAGCCCCTTTGATTTCGGCTTCTACAGGATCTTCAAGACAGATAAGCTTAGTTTCGTCTAAATTTAACATGCGAAGCATGGCATATAAAGTAGCTGTCTTACCACTGCCTGTAGGTCCACAGATAAGTAATAATCCATAAGGACGTTTTAATAATTGT
The DNA here is from genome assembly GCF_902810435.1 of Veillonella parvula. Classification (GTDB taxonomy): domain Bacteria; phylum Bacillota; class Negativicutes; order Veillonellales; family Veillonellaceae; genus Veillonella. The sequence continues at coordinate 955,382 of NZ_LR778174.1, read as the reverse complement.
TCAATGTGCTCAAAGATATCCGGCTGCATGCCTAATTCTTTTAAGTCTTTATGACTCCCTTCATTTCCCATAAGGCGACATACTAAGGTTTCTCCGTATAGGCTAGGCAATGTAGATACACGCATCGTTACAGACTTATTTTTATGACTCCAAGACCAACGCCCATCTTGTGGTAAACGCTTCTCGCTAATATCTAGAGAGCTACAAACCTTAATACGGTTGATAATGAGTTCAGCTTCTTCAAATGATACAGTCATGTAATGTTGCAGCAGTCCATCTTTTCGCAACCGAACATGAGCACCACTTTTAACGGGATCAAAGTGGATATCGCTCACATGGTGTTCTAAGGCATACAAGATAATATCGTCTAATGTTACGTCTACATACATGGTCACCTCCAATACCTTGCGGTATGTTTTTACCTCACACTAGCGTATGGCGTTATAGGTTTCGACATCAGCCTCTAAATCCCTCTTTTATTTTTAAAAATCCACGAAGCGAAAACTTTTCTATTTTTAGACATACAAAAAAGGCGCCCCAAAGGGCGCCCTTATTGGACTATTAGATATAACGTATCTTATTTTAAGTTATAAAAAACGTCATTACCTTTATATTGAGCTGTTTCGTATAACATTTCTTCAATGCGAAGTAATTGATTATATTTTGCTACACGTTCAGAACGAGCCGGTGCGCCAGTCTTGATTTGACCAGCATTTACAGCTACAGCAATATCAGCAATGAATGTATCTGCAGTTTCACCAGAGCGGTGAGATACTACGCAAGTGTAACCAGCACGTTTAGCAAGTTCCATAGCATCAAAAGCTTCAGTGAGAGTACCGATTTGATTAACTTTTACAAGAATAGAATTACCTACACCAAGCTCAATACCACGAGCCAAACGTTTTGTGTTAGTCACAAATAAATCATCACCAACAAGTTGTACGCGGTCACCAAGGCGGTCTGTCAACAATTTCCAACCTTCCCAATCTTCTTCAGCAAGACCATCTTCGATGGATACAATTGGGTATTTACCTACTAGGTATTCGTAAAAGTCTACCATTTCAGCAGCTGTTTTAACTTTGCCTTCGCCAGCTAGATTGTATTTACCATCTTCGTAGAATTCAGAAGATGCAGAATCAAGTGCCAATTTGAAATCTTTTCCTGGTTCATAACCAGCAGCTTTAATAGCTTCACAAATTACTTCTAATGCTTCTTCATTAGATGACAAGTTAGGTGCGAAACCACCTTCATCACCTACTGCAGTACTAAGACCTTTATTGTGAAGTACGGATTTCAAAGTATGGTATACTTCTGCACAGCTACGAAGAGCTTCTGCAAAAGATTTAGCGCCTACAGGCATGATCATGAATTCTTGAATATCTACGTTGTTATCTGCATGTGCGCCACCATTCAAGATATTCATCATAGGAACTGGCAACTCTTTAGCATTGAAGCCACCAAGATATACAAATAATGGCAAGTCCAAAGATTCAGCCGCCGCACGAGCTACTGCCATTGATACGCCAAGAATTGCATTTGCACCAAGGTTAGATTTATTGTCTGTACCGTCAAGTTGCAACATCAAGTTATCGATTGCCACTTGTTCTGTAGCGTCATAACCGATAAGTGCAGGACCAATTTTAGCATTTACATTATCGATAGCTTTTAAAACACCTTTACCGGAGTAACGGGATTTATCTCCATCCCGTAATTCTACGGCTTCAAACATACCTGTGGAAGCACCAGATGGAACAGCTGCTGTCGCAATAGTACCATCTTCTAAACATACTTCAACTTCAACTGTTGGATTACCGCGGGAATCTAAAATCTCTCTTGCAATGACTTGTTCAATTACTGCCATTTTTTCACCTCATATAATCTAATGGAATAACTGCCATCTGACAGCCATTATATATATTGAGCTAAACCTTATAGGCTTATAACTCTAATTAACTACTAATATAGTGAAAGCTCCATATTATGCTTTATGTACCAAGCTGTGACCTGTCATAGCTTTTGGTTGTTGTATCCCAGCTAAATCTAATAATGTAGGAGCAATGTCACATAATTTACCAGCTTCTAATGTAGCTGTTTTTAAACTGTCGCTCATTAAAATTAAAGGAACCAAGTTCGTTGTATGTGCCGTATGTACCTTACCTGTTTCATGGTTAACCATAAGCTCTGCATTACCATGATCTGCTGTAACTAACAGATGACCTTTCTTGCTACGAATAGCCTCCACGATACGACCTAAACAAGTATCTACTGCTTGAACCGCTTTAACGGCAGCTTCAAAGCTACCAGTATGACCAACCATATCTGGATTTGCAAAGTTCAAGATGATCATGTCATATGTTTCATCTTGTATTGCTTGTACAACCTTATCGGTCACTTCATAAGCGCTCATTTCTGGTTGTAAATCATAGGTGGCCACTTGAGGGGATTTTACGAGAATGCGGTCCTCCCCTTCAAAAGGTTCCTCTTCACCGCCATTAAAGAAATATGTAACATGAGCATACTTTTCTGTTTCCGCGATGCGCAATTGGCGATAACCACCTGTACTTAGAACTTCACCTAATGTTTCAGATAATGTATCCTTTTGATACACAATATGTACGGGCAAACCATCCTCGTATTTTGTCATAGTTGCCATATATATAGATAGTGGCTCCCGTTTAAAGCCATCAAAATCAGGTAACACTAGTGCCTTTGTAAGTTCACGACCACGGTCTGGGCGGAAGTTACAGAATATAACCGCATCTCCATCTTTGATAGTCCCTGCAGCATCAATCACCGTAGGAAGTACAAACTCATCTGCCGCATCTTTATCATAAGACTGTTGCACTGCTTCACATGCAGATGTAGCTATTTCACCTTGACCATGTACGATGGCATTATATGCCAATTCAACGCGGTCCCAACGATTATCGCGGTCCATTGCATAATAGCGACCACTAACTGTAGCAATTTTACCACAATTGAGATCAGCCATATACGTTTCTAAGTCCTTTAAATAGCCTTGTGCACATTGCGGAGCTACATCACGACCATCGAGCAAAGCATGTACATACACATGCTCGATCCCATTATCATGAGCTCCTTTAATGACTGCCTTAATGTGATCTAAGGAGCAATGCACATTGCCGTCTGAAACTAACCCAATAAGATGTAAGCTTTGTTCTTTAGCTACTTTGTATAGTTCCTTCATAACAGGACGATTATAAAACTCACCGGACTCGACATCTTTTGTAATACGTGTCAAATCTTGATAGACGATGCGACCAGAGCCAAGATTTAAATGGCCTACTTCAGAGTTCCCCATTTGACCTTCTGGAAGACCTACCGCAAGCCCTGATGCTTCTAATGTTGTATGTGGATACGTATCCCATAATTGATTAAAACAGCGCGGCTTCGCCTGTACTACAGCATTGGTTGTATCTGTTTGATCCCCCAAGCCAAAGCCATCTAAGATGACTAGCATTACGGGAGCCTCTAATTTAGCCATTTTTAACCTCATATTAAGCGCTTACTTGATTCGCCGCTTTAATAATATCAATAAATTCATCAACCACAAGGGATGCACCACCTACAAGAGCTCCATCTATATTAGGCTCTCCAAGAATTTCTAATGCATTTTCTGATTTAACGCTACCACCATATTGGATGCGTATTGCCTCAGCAGTTTCACTATCGTATAAAGATCGAATGTAACTTCGAATTTCTTTACATACCTCTTCGGCTTGATCAGCCGTTGCGGTCTTGCCAGTACCGATAGCCCAAATTGGTTCATACGCAATAATCAATTGGCTGACTTGCTCTTTAGGAATATCAGCCAAAGCCCCTTTAAGTTGTGACGTAATCCAGTCAATCGTATGACCAGTTTCACGTTGTTCTAAGCTTTCACCAACACAGACAATAGGATTCAAATTATGATGAAATGCACTTTTAATTTTTGCATTTACCGTCTCATCTGTTTCGCCATAATATTCACGGCGCTCAGAATGACCGATGATTACATAATTAACGCCTACCTCTGTAAGCATAAGTGGTGAAATTTCACCAGTGAACGCACCAGCATCATGATAATCCATAGTTTGTGCGCCTACTTCAATAGCTGTATTTTTCGTCAATGCTACCGCATGTTCGATGGCTGTGAAAGGCGGACATACAACTACATCACAAAACAATTCCATATCTTGTAACACGCTGTTAAACGCTTCGATCAGAATTGATCCAGATGCAATGGTGCCATTCATTTTCCAATTCCCTGCAATAATGAGTTTTCTCATATTATGCCTCGGACAATGCAGCAATACCCGGTAGGATTTTGCCTTCTAAGAATTCTAAAGATGCACCGCCACCTGTGGAGATGTGGCTAATTTTATCTGCTAAACCACTTTTTTCAATGGCTGCTACAGAGTCACCACCACCAACGATAGTCATCGCATCAGATTCAGCTACAGCTTTCGCTACTGCATTTGTACCAGCTGCAAAGTTTTCCATTTCAAATACGCCCATAGGACCATTCCAAATAATAGTCTTCATTGGCGCCAATGCTTCTACATAAAGTTCGCGGGTTTTAGGCCCAATATCTAATATCATCCAGCCGTCTTCGATTTGATCAACATCTACAATTTTAGTATTAGCATCGTTGCTGAAAGCATCTGCTACTACAGCATCGATAGGTGTCAGTAATTTAGCACCTGCTACGCGAGCTTCCATAACAAGGTCTGTAGCAATAACTTCTTGACCTTCTTCAAATAAGGAGCTACCAATATTACAACCTTGTGCTTTAATGAACGCATTAGCCATACCGCCACCGATGATCATTACATCAACTTTAGGCAATAAGTTAGAAATAACGGAGATTTTATCTGTAACTTTCGCGCCACCAATAATAGCTGCCATAGGTGTTTTGGGATGTACTATAGCTGTACTTAATGCGTCAATTTCTTTTTTGAGCAAGAAACCTGCTGCCATAGGGATATAATCAGCAATACCGACTACAGATGCCGCATTACGGTGAGATACACCAAACGCATCATTGATAGCAACATCTGCAAGAGATGCCAATTGCTTAGCAAACTCAGGTTCATTTTTAGTTTCTTCATTGTGGTAACGCAAATTTTCAAGCATCAATACATCACCAGATTGTAATGCTTTTACAGCTTCTTCAACTTTAGGACCAATGCAGTCATCTACGAATGCTACAGGCTTGTTGATAAGGTCAGATAAATGCTTAGCACATGGTGCCAAAGACATTTCTGGTTTGCGTTCTCCCTTAGGACGACCAAAGTGAGAAGCAAGGATAACCTTTGCCCCTTTTTCGATTAAGTAATTGATAGTAGGTAATGCACTACGAATACGAGTGTCATCAGTGATGACACCGTCTTTCATAGGAACATTAAAATCAACACGAACAAATACTGTTTTATTAGCTACTTGTAAACCTTCAATTGTTTGTTTCATCAAAGCCTCCTGATTATAAGCCTTTGCTTGCTACAAATGCGGCCATGTCGATAAGACGTTCGGAGTAACCCCATTCGTTGTCATACCAAGAAACAACTTTTACCATGTTGCCATCCATAACCATTGTCAAATCAGCATCAACAATGGAGCTACGAGGATCAGAGCTGAAATCACAGGATACCAATGGTACATCAGATACACCAAGAATACCTTTTAATTCACCAGCTGCTGCTTTGCGGAATGCTTCATTGATTTCTTCTTTAGTAGCCGGTTTTTCAAGTTCGCAAACAAGATCTGTTGCAGATACGTCTGGAGTTGGAACGCGCAATGCGAAGCCATCTAATTTACCTTTTAATTGAGGCAATACTTTAGCAACAGCTTTTGCTGCACCAGTAGTTGTAGGGATGATGGACATAGCAGCTGCACGAGCACGACGAGGGTCTTTATGACGTGCATCAAGAATTTTTTGGTCATTTGTATAGGAATGAATAGTAGTCATCATGCCGCGTTTGATACCGAATTCATCGCATAATACTTTAGCGAATGGAGCCAAACAGTTTGTTGTGCAAGATGCATTGGAGATGATATGGTGTTTTACAGGATCGTACATATCTTGGTTAACACCCATAACCATAGTTAAGTCTTCATTTTTACCAGGTGCAGAAATCAATACCTTTTTAACTGTAGGTTGTTCTAAATGAACTTTTGCTTCTTCTGCATCGCGATATTTACCTGTACATTCAATTACGATTTCTACGCCTTCTTCAGACCAAGGTAATTTAGAAGCGTCGCGGTCATGGAATACACGGATTTTTTTACCATCAACGTAGATATTTTCTTCATCAAATGTTACTTCATTAGGAATTGTACCATGTACGGAGTCGTATTTTAACAATAATGCAGTACCTTCATTATCACCAGTTGCATTAATTGCTACAACCTCAACGTCAGGATTATTAATCGCTGCGCGAACTACACATTTACCAATACGACCAAAACCGTTAATACCAACTTTTACTGCCATTGTTAAATCCTCCTAATAACAAAAATTTTAACCAAATTTCAAACTAAAATTTATAACTACTAATTCGCCTATAAGGCAGAAATTTGTAACAATTGACGCATCCCCTCCGCTGCTTGCTCATCAATTATGAGTATACCTTTTTGACAAGCTCGCATCACACCTATAATAGCATTCGCTTTTTCTTGTCCACCAGCTACAGCAATAACATTGGGAACCTTTACTACATCGGGAAGTGATAAACCAATATTATTAGTAGAATAAATTAACTTACCCTCAATGTCACAATATTGACCAAGTGCTTCACCTACCGCATGATTATCTATCAACTGCTTACGCACATCATCAGCAATATGGCGCTGATCTGCCATGCGCATTGCAGTACCAATACCAAATAATAGTACGTCAGTCCTACTAATGAGATCTCCAATTTCTTTAATTTGCGGTTCACAAGTCATGAGCATATGTAATGAGTCTTGTGAAAGTCCATCAGGTAAATGGAGCATCTTATAGGAACCACTTAGTCGTTCAGCAAGCACCGAAGCAATTACATTAGCTTGGTATTCCACTACTTCACCAACGCCACCACGGGCTGGTACCACAGTAGGATTGAAAGGTAAGATAGGCATTTCTTCAGCTATTGCTGCCATGGTGCTACCGCCACTGATGGCTACTACTGCATTAGGTTTCAATAGGTCTTGCAATAACTTTGCCGCTGTAAAGCCTAACTTTTTAACCATCAAGGTTCCTTCTGTAGGTGTAATAACAACTCTATCGATATGAAGTGCTTCAGTCAATCGATGTTCTAGCTCGTTAATACGATCTAGCTCATTTAAAAAATTTCGTAACTTTGGAACAATTGCATGTCCCTCATCAGTGAGAAAAATCCCTGGTTTATAAATGTCTACAAGACCATTAGCACGCATTAACTCAATATGACTTCTTACGGTTCGCTCTGGAAGATCCGTTGCGGTAGCTAATGTTCTACGGCCTATAGGCTCTTCATAAACAAGGTGGTTTAGTATTTTGTATCGCTCCTTCAATACGCTAACAATTTCAGGAACAATACGTTCACATATCATTAGAAATTCGTTCATCGGGTCCCTCCTTTACCCGTTGGGATTACATGAATCGTTTTTCGTCCCATGTGAACAAAATCCGTCCCACCTAAAATAAAAAAATACTTTCACACTTGTATTGTATACCTTATGTAATTTTTATTCAACCCTAAATAAGAGAAAACGACATACGCCTTAGATAATTTGTTATTATTTCAAATCTAATAATATGTCGTCATGTCCCCTTATTATATTCTAATATGTCGTTTTATTGTATTTTATTTTGTACCGAAGATACGGTCACCTGCATCCCCTAAGCCAGGCAAGATGTAACCATGATCATTAAGCTTTTCATCAAGTGCTGCTACATAAATAGGAACATCTGGATGTTCTTTATTTACTGCTTCTACCCCTTCAGGAGCAGCTACTAAGCACATTAATTTAATATGTTTAGCACCTTTTTCTTTTAGCAATGTAATCGCTGCAGCTGCACTACCACCAGTAGCAAGCATTGGATCAGTTACGATGAAGTCGCGTTCTCCTACGTCAGATGGTAGTTTACAGTAGTATTCTACTGGTTTCAAAGTTTCAGGATTACGGTACAAACCAATATGACCAACTTTTGCAGTTGGAATTAAACTAAGCATACCATTTACCATACCTAGACCAGCGCGAAGAATTGGAATAATACCCAGTTTTTTACCTGCAATTCGTTTGCCAGTCATTTTAGTTAGTGGTGTTTCTACCTCCACATCCTCAAGTGGTAAGTTGCGTGTAATTTCATACCCCATCAACATAGTAATTTCATCAAGTAGTTCTCTGAAATCTTTAGAGCCTGTTTGTACGTCACGCATCAATGTAACTTTGTGTTGAATCAATGGATGTGTCATAACATTAACTTTCATGACTGTCCTCCTATAAAACAATATACATATCCCATTCTAGCGATTAACTATCATATTTACTCTATCACAGATTAGAAAATCATGCCATAAAAATATTGAAAGGGATGTGCCGATGGCACACCCCTTTTACACTACCTATAAACTTATAGGACTATAAATATATATTTAATATTAATACAATCGATTAGTACAATGGATACGCTTCACAAAGTGCAGCAACACGTTTACTAGCTTCTTCATGGAGCGATTTATCCTCAGGATTTTTAAGAACCACTGCAATAATATCGGCAATTTCTTCCATATCTTTCACTTGCAAACCACGTGTTGTAAGAGCTGGCGTACCAAGGCGAATACCACTTGTTACAAATGGGCTAGCTGGATCAAATGGAATTGTATTTTTATTACATGTAATACCTACTTCATCGAGTAAGTGTTCAGCTTCTTTACCAGTTAAACCAGTATTACGAACATCTACAAGCATAACATGAGTATCTGTACCGCCAGAAACAATTGTTAAGCCCTTTTCTTGTAATGCTGCAGCCAGCGCTTTTGCATTGTCGATGACTTGTTGTGCATATACTTTGAACTCAGGTTGTAAAGCTTCACCAAATGCTACAGCTTTAGCAGCGATAACATGCATCAAAGGACCACCTTGGATGCCAGGGAAGATAGCTTTATCGATTGCTTTAGCATACTTTTCTTTGCAAAGAATCATACCACCACGAGGGCCACGCAATGTTTTATGAGTTGTTGTAGTAACGATATCTGCATATTCCACAGGGTTTGGATGTAAACCAGCTGCTACAAGTCCAGCAAAGTGAGCCATATCTACCATGAAAATAGCATCTACTTCGTGTGCCACTTCAGCCATTTTCTTAAAGTCGATTTGACGGCTATAAGCACTACCACCAGCGATAATCAACTTAGGTTTTGCTTCTAATACAATTTTACGGAACTCATCGTAGTCGATTTGTTGTGTTTCAGCATCTACACCATAAGGTACTACATTGAAATATGTACCAGATACGTTAACTGGAGAACCATGAGTCAAATGACCGCCGTGGGACAAGTTCATACCCACAATAGTATCACCTGGTTGTAATAATGCGAAATACACGCCAAAGTTTGCTTGAGAACCAGAGTGAGGTTGTACATTAGCATGTTCTGCACCGAACAGGCGTTTTGCACGTTCGATAGCCAATGTTTCAATAACATCAACATTTTCACAACCGCCATAATAGCGTTTGCCAGGATACCCTTCTGCATATTTGTTAGTCAATACGCTACCTTGAGCTTCCATTACAGCTTGAGAAACAAAATTTTCAGAAGCAATCATTTCTAATTTATCGCGTTGGCGTGCTAACTCTTGGTTGATAACAGCTTGAATATTAGGGTCTTGTTTTTCTAAGAAACTCATGAGTATCCTCCTCATATAGAACAACTATCTATAAAGTAATGATGTATTATTTCTCTAATGCTTTTATTTTCTCTACACGACGTGCATGACGTCCACCTTCAAACTCAGTTTCCATAAAAATGGTTACAATATCGTTAGCAAGGCCTGGTCCAATAACGCGTTCACCCATAGTAAGGATGTTCGCATCATTATGTTCACGACATGCGTGAGCAGAAAATGTATCATGACAAAGAGCAGCGCGAATGCCCGCTATCTTATTTGCTGCAATACCGATACCGATACCCGTACCACAAATCAAAATACCGCGATCTGCTTGACCAGATACAACTGCATTTGCTACAGGTACTGCAATATCAGGATAGTCGCAAGACTCAGCTGTATGACAGCCAAAATCCTCTACTTCATGTCCCAACGCATTTAATAATTCCTTAACGGATGCTTTTAAATGTAATCCGCCATGATCACAACCGATTGCAACTTTCATAATTTCATCTCCTATGCTTTCTCAGGCGCTGATTTAAGGCCTTCCACTATTAAGTGATAAATCTGTTCCGCACATTCGTTATATACGGTTTGATCAGATCCATATGGGTCCGTAACATCACCATCTTGACCACCCCACTCGGAAATCGTTTTAATTTTACCTTCCTCAAAGGGGAATTGGCGAAGTAGTACAGATTTGTGATCTTTCGTCATACCAAGAATAAGATCTGCTGCATTTACGAGTTCCATCGTTAAGGGTCTCGATTCATGGTTGGAAATATCTGTAATGGAACGGACAGCTACTACGGCTTGTTCAGTTGGTTTTGCTCCATAAGCGGCAAATAAACCAGCCGATACAGTTGTAACATCCTTATGTTTCTCCGCTGCAAGGGCCCGTGTAATACCTTCAGCCATAGGGCTGCGGCAAGTGTTACCGGTACATACAAATAAAATATTCATAATAACATCCTTACTCAATCACATTTTGTGATTACTTTATACATTATAGCAAATCTATCCAATATGTAAAGACATTTTTCTATTATCAGTGGACATCTTTATGCTATTAAATTTACTTATAAATGATATGATGACTCGATGCTTTTTCCATTCGATTCATAATGGCAACACCGAAACCATCATCATCAACACCTTCTGCTAGGATTAGCGTAACATGATTTTCATTAAAATGTAATAGACTTTTATAAAAGTCGTGCCCCAATGCTAACGCATCTCCATGATGGCCAAAACAATGGCACATAAATCGTCCATCCTCTTTAATCAAGTTATACGTTTCTTGACTTACCAAACACCCTATGGGACCTTCTATGCCTTCTGAAAGCTCTTTGAAAGTGTGTGCTACACCTTCTGGACTACCTACAACAACCGTCATAGGTGCATCAGGCGCATAATGCGTATACTTCATGCCAGGAGCCTTTGGTATAGTGGTTGCATTAACTAACGCAGTATCATACTCAACAGTAGACACCACACGTTCAAGCTGTGCTTTTGTAATTCCACCAGGTCTTAATATAATGACCTTATCATCATGGACTTCTACAACAGTAGACTCTACACCAATCGTACATGGACCAGCATCTAAGATATAGGAAATGCGACCATTCATATCATTATATACATCTTCTGCAGTAGTTGGACTTGGGCGCCCTGAAATATTGGCACTAGGTGCCGCTATAGGTATGCCTGCACGCTCTAATAATACTCGACATGCCTCATGATCAGGACACCGAAGCGCCACACGAGATAAACCACCTGTTGCACGATCTGGCACTAAATCAGATTTAGGCAATGTAATCGTTAATGGCCCTGGCCAGAATGTATCCATTAAGGCTTGCGCCGTAGCAGAAATTTCTGTTACCAAAGGTTTTATGCTTTCACTATTAGGAACATGCAAAATAAGTGGATTATCAGAAGGCCGTCCTTTGGCAGCATAGATTTTATCCATCGCCTCTGGATCTAGACCATTTGCACCTAATCCATATACAGTTTCTGTAGGAATAGACACCAATTCACCATTGCGCAAAGCACGGGCTAACGTATCTATATCTTGTTCTGATGGATTTGTAATGATTTTAGTATCCATATTAGCCCTCATATACAGCTGTCACTACCCGGTTATGACCACCGAGGTCAGCTATAAATTGAATATTCGAATATTGACCTGTTTCTTGCAATAAAGCACCTACCTCTTTTGCTTGGTCAAAGCCTACTTCAAACGCCACACGGCCATTAGCGTTTAAATAATTTCTACATTCTTTAGCTAAAATACGATAGAATTCTAAACCATCTTCACCACCAAACAAGGCAATATGCGGCTCATTTAACACGTCTTGAGACAATAATTTAGCATCTCCCGTACGAATATATGGTGGATTTGATACGATGAGGTCAAACTTTTCAGCGTTACCAGCCAAGGCAGAAAACATATCGGACTCTAAAAATTGAACACGATCATTTAAGTTGAATCTTTCACCGTTCTCCTCAGCCACTAACAAAGCATCGGTAGATATTTCAAGACCTACACCACACGCATTCGGCAAATAGTGTAGTAAACTTAACAATATCGTACCAGGGCCTGTGCATACATCAAGAATACGCACATTACTATCTTTTGGAGAAGTACCTAGTACATGCTCAATCAAGGTTTCCGTATCAGGTCGTGGAATCAATACCTTATCATTCACCTTAAAGGTCAACCCCATAAAGTCCTTTTCCCCAATGATAGCCGCTACACAATGCCCCTTAGCCCGTCGTTGAACGAGAGGCCTAAAGGCATCGAGCTCGTCTTGAATAAGCGGTTGGTCATAATGGGTATATAGATAAATCCGATCTTTACCTAAAACGTGAGAAAGCAGTACTTCCCCATCAAGTCGAGGTGTATCCATCTCCTTGCTTTGAAAGTACTGCTCTGTCCACTGGAGAATACGACCGATTGTCCAAATCTCCTTATGCATTTGTATTAGCCTCCTGCATTTTTGCCGCTTGGTCTGCAGCATTTAAGGCTTGAATAATTTCATCAAGATCGCCATTTAAAATAGCATCTAATTTATATAATGTTAAATTAATACGATGATCTGTGACGCGTCCTTGTGGGTAGTTATAAGTGCGAATACGTTCACTACGATCACCTGTGCCAACTTGACTCTTACGGTCTGCAGCCATGCTAGAAATGGCCTCTTGTTCAGCTTGGTCTTGCAATTTAGCGCGTAATACACGCATAGCTTTTTCACGATTTTGTAACTGAGATCGTTGATCTTGACACGCTACAACGATACCAGATGGTAAGTGTGTAATACGAACAGCAGACTCAGTTTTATTGATATGCTGACCACCGGCACCACTCGCACGATAGGTGTCGATTTTCAAATCTTTTTCATTAACTTCAATATCAACATCTTCCATCTCTGGCAATACGGCTACTGTAACTGTAGATGTATGTACACGGCCTTGAGTTTCCGTAGCTGGTACACGTTGTACGCGATGTACACCAGATTCAAATTTCATCTTAGAGTATACATTTTCACCATCTACAGAGAAAATAACCTCTTTAAAGCCACCAAGTTCAGGTTCATTAGCATCGATAATCTCACAACGCCAGCCTTGGCTTTCCGCATATTTAGTGTACATACGGAATAAGTCGCCTGCAAATAATGCAGCTTCATCACCGCCAGCGCCCCCGCGAATCTCAATGATAATATTTTTATCATCATTAGGATCCTTAGGCAATAATAGAACTTGCAACTTTTCTTCCAATTCCTCTTTTTGAGGTTTTAACTCTTTCAATTCCTCTTGAGCCATTTCTCGGAATTCTTCGTCCATGGATTTATCTTCAATAACTTCCATAGCTTCATCAATACCAGATAAAACTTTTTTGTAAGTACGGAACGTTTCAACGGTTTCAGATAATTGAGCATGTTGACGGGTCAATTTACGCCATTCATCTTGGCGAGCAATGACCTCTGGGTCACTAATGCGCTGCTCAAGATCCATAAATTTATCTTCAATAACTTGTAATTTATCAACTAACATGTTTATTCCTCTTCATATGCGTCACTCTCAGGAGGACGGACCTCTTCTAAAGCTCGTATAGCAACCTCAATTTGATCATCTTCTGGTTCACGCGTTGTCATATATTGTAACGCAAGACCTGGTTTAATAAGAGCTTTCACAAAAGATTGATCACTACGTCCAGCAAGACGAATTACCTCATACGCAATGCCAGCTACTACAGGCATAAGGAGTACGCGGCTCACGATACGTTCCAACAAATTAGGCCAGCCTAAGAAAGCAAATACAAAGATACTAACGACCATCACGATAAGTAAGAAGTTTGTACCACATCGCGCATGCAAGCGACTTTGTTGACGAACGTTTTCTACAGTTAGAGGTAAATCTAATTCATAAGTATGAATCGTCTTATGCTCTGCCCCATGATATTGGAAAACTCGTTGAATATCCTTCGTAAGGCCAATCCCCCAAATATAAAGTAAGAAAAGCACTAAACGAATGACACCTTCAATGAGATTTAATACTATATGATTATCCTGTACACCAGGAATGAATTTTACGATAAATGTAGGCAATGCCAAAAACACAGCTATCGCAAACAGTGTAGAAATGACCATGGTAATGGCGATTTCACTATTAGACATTTCTTCCTCTTCATCGCCAGCAGCCTTAGCAGAGAAGGATAAAGCCTTCATGCCTATCACTAGAGATTCATAGAGAGCTACACAGCCACGAAGAAATGGTTTTTTCAATATTGGATATGTGTCAGCAATGGACTTTGTAGCCTCTTTTTGAACTACAATAGTTCCCGCAGGCTCACGTACGGCAGTTGCCGTATAACCAGGGCCTCTCATCATGACACCTTCGATCACAGCCTGTCCTCCGACAAACTTTTTAATACGTTCTCTGTTCACAAGATCTCCTCTCATAAACAAATATAGGCAGAGCCAACAGCCCTGCCAATACATGTTACATTACAATACAAATTATTTGCCGTAACGTTTGTTAAATTGTTCAATACGACCACGAGCTTGAGCCGCACGTTGTTGACCAGTGAAGAACGGATGGCATTTGGAGCAAACGTCTACACGAAGGTCTTCTTTTACAGAGCCAGTTTTGAATGTGTTGCCACAACCGCAAGTTACTGTAGCTTCTTTATAGTCTGGATGAATACCTTGTTTCATTCTATACACCTCTTTCCAGCAATCAATATTATTCTTATAGATTATAGCATGACACTTGCACAAATGCAAGTAACCAATGCTATTCCTTGGATGCTTGCTTTTCTTCAATAGCCTCAGCTAAAATAGCTTCCAAGTCGCTTTCATTTAGGATGTCACGCAATGCAATAAGCTCCTCTAAAGAAAGGGTAATACCTTTTTTCATGCTTGTATATTCACTATCCCAAGCACGAAGATCAAACTTAGGATTGTATTTTCCCCAACTAGTACATGTTAATTGTTTTTTCCAACCATCTTTATCTTCAGATAAAGTACCAATAACCTTGAAGATTTCAAAATTAATAACTGCCATAGGTCCTCCTTTCTTACATATTCATATGCTATGTTTCGTATCTACTATATTTAGTAGTTTATATTTTTTAGGATACGATATATTTTAAACCAAAATTATATGATTTACAATTCTTTTTTATAGTCACTATAATCTTCAATATCAATAGAAGCTGTAGGTGGCATAACTTGTGCACCTAATGAATCTACGGTCTCTTTCCAACTCCTTGTAGCCTCCGTAACAGCCTTGATATACGCCTCGTCAGCAGCCTGTACAGATTCAATTAGCTGGGCTTCATCCTTTACATCTAATACGCGACGACGTACGCTACTAAGCATATAGCCAAAGGATTCATCTGTTTGAACGAGCATAGAGATTTCTTGAATCAATGTTTGACCCGTAGTGCTGCAGAAATAGGCATACCACATATATGCTAATTCAGCATCTGGGAACATCCAGTACATATCATCTACAGGCGCTTTTGTCGTAATCTCTACATCAATATGATCAGTATGACGTTTAAAAGTAAGAAAATAAGCTCCACTTTCAATAAGAGCAGTGCGACCTAATTCAGATACACGGCTATCAATGCAATAAATACCATCTTGACCTAAGGCTACGTCCGTTTGACCGCCGGGCAACAAAATAGAGCGCAAGGACAAGCCATAATTTAATACCGTAAATACTGGCAATTGCGCAAATACGCCATGAGGTAATGAAATATAATTAATTGTTTTCCACTCATCCCCTACACGTTCACGAAGACCAACACGCATTTTTTTTACATCGTATTTACCATATACGATTTCATAAGCCCCTAATGGAGTCCATTCTCGTATAGCTTCTACTCGTTTTTGGTTCAAGAAAAATTGCAACGCCATATTATTTAAGCCCAATTGATTTTGTGCCATTGTAGCAGGTAAGAATAATTGAGCAGTCCCTTCTGGAACTAAGTTATGTAATCCGTTAGCGACCTCTTCTACAATATCTTCAGAGGATTGGAACATACCAACTGTGCCTGTAAAGATATGGTCAAAATAGCTACGATGAGGCCATTGATTAATGATTTGAGCCATCGGATATAAACGTGTCAAAATGCTATAACACACGGGAGATGCCGTATACAGAACGACTTTTTTATCTTCATAAGATTGAAGAATCTCTTCAACCATGCCTGCATATTCTTCTACATAAGCATACAGAACCAATTCTCCCGTTTTACTATGAGCTTCGATACTTTCACGAACAGGAGTTTCCCAAATAGTGCCTACATCTAGACCTTCTAAAATGCCTGTGTCACTAATAAAATCAAACAATTCCACTCTAAAGGATGGTCCATAAAGAGCTTGGAATGTATTCAAATCATATGGTACAGGACCAAAGGATTCTACTGTGGATTTTTCTGCTAACGCATATAAATCATCTGCCGTTACACCCCACTCACGGGAGCTAGCATTACTAGAAATCAATTGATCTAGCACTTTAAAACGCATTAACTCATTTACAATATCAATTCCCTCAATACCATGATTAGCACAAAGGGCAATAAATTCTTCGTTATTTACTTTCATATTAAACCTTTCCGGCTGAAGGACATAGATGATTTAAAAAACATTCATTACACAAAGGCTTACGAGCCTTACACAATCTACGGCCATGATAGATTAACCAGTGGTGTGCGGCAGCCCAGTCCTTTTTTGGAATTGCCTTTTGTAACTTTTGTTCCATCTCTTCTGGCGTCTTAGCAATACCTAATTTTAATCGGTTAGACACGCGAAATACATGTGTATCTACCGCAATGGCTGGTGTACCAAATAAAACGGATACCACAACATTTGCTGTTTTACGCCCCACACCAGGCAATTCAACGAGTTGATCAAACTCACGAGGCACCTCTCCATGATATCGGTCAACTAAAATTTGACAAGTAGCAATTAAGTTTTTTGCCTTGGACTTATAAAGGCCACAATCTTTAATAAGAGTCTCTAACTTAGCAACTCCAATTTCAAGCATCTTTGCAGGATGATTAAGTTCAGGAAATAATCGTTTAGTAACAATATTAACTCGTTCATCCGTACATTGTGCTGACAAAACTACAGCAACTAATAATTCAAATTCATTTGTATACTCAAGGGCAGGTTTTGCATCAAAATAATGCTCTTGTAACAATTTCAACTGCTCTGCCTTTATCGCTTTTGTTACACGCATACAGTTCTCCTTTCTCACCTGTGAAAGTACAGACGCGTACAACTTATATCTTACCATACGTATTCATTAAGTTCTATGTTATAATAAAACATACTATTCTAATATAGAATACAGGAGGCTCATATGAGTAATATTAACGATACATTAAAACGAATAAATGAACTAGCTGCAAAGAAAAAATCTGGTCAAGAATTAACGCCAGAAGAGTTAGCAGAAAAAAAAGAACTATACGAAATCTACTTAAGCTTCATTCGTGGTCAAATTACAAGCACCTTGGACCGCGTTGAATTTATAGACCCAGAAACAGGTGAAAGAACCGCTCCTAAACGAGCGCTTGAAAACTTGGCAAAAGAAGCTGATAAAGACATTAAAGAGCATAAAGATATTCACTAATGTAACAAATAAACAAAATTGATTACATTACTAATATCCTTTTATATTTATTCAATCAAATTTATATCTACATACTAAAAACCACTTGATACATGTATCAAGTGGTTTTTAGTATAATTTACTTATGTATTATAATTTACCAAGACGTTTCATGGCATTATAAATTTTTTCAGCTAGACCTGTCATTTGACATTTAGGAATACCACATGCTGCTATACGAATACCATTTGCTAATGCAATCACATAGATGTGCTCTTTTTTCAACTCTTCACAGATAGCATTTGCAGAGTCTGTAGGGATTGTAATAAAGAACCCACCACGGTAAGGTAACATGGGAAGTCCTACTTGTGCTGCTTCTTGTTTAAAGATATCAGCACGATCGCGAATTAATTGATAATAGCAATTGCGTTCAGCTTCATATTCCTTAAACTTAGCTGAATCAGCCACAATATTAGCCATTGCACGCATTGCAGGACGACAAATATTGGACCATGTGGCACGACTTGTAGATTTGTTAACTTCGAAAAACTCATCAGCTATTTCTTCATCGTCAGAGATCCCAATCATCGCACCAACGCGCTGACCATACATAGTAAATCCTTTAGATAAGCTATAACACACACAGGTGAGAATTTCTTTTGGTAAATGACTAAATTTATTGAAGAACGCACGTACCTCATCTTTTTCACCAGAGTAATCAAGATATGCTACATCAATACCAATAATCACATTATTTCGACCAATAGCAACTAAATCCTTCAGGAAATTAAGGATAGAATCCCAATCTTTATCCTCAATAGAGTAGCCGGTTGGGTTATTACCAGGTGTATTAAAGATAACAACCACATTTGTTTGTTTAGCCGCCAATTCGTTTACACGATTTTGGAATGCTTCATGATTAAAGTTATTATGTTCATCAAATAAAGAATACGTAACTAGTGTACGTCCAGTATCGCTACAAATAACACGATATGCACCCCAGTACCAATCCGCTGTTAATACTTCATCACCAGGCTCTGTGTAGTTATGAATCAAATGATGAATGCCACCAGTGCCACCTGCGGTAGCAATGCTACGAATATGACCTTCTGGACGGAAATTACCAAAACATTCTTTTTCAGCAGCACACAAAAAATCTGGAATACCCGCAATTGGTGCATAACCAACATGTTCAGAATCCGAAAGACTCAAATATTCTTCTTTAACGGTCTTAAGAAAAACTAAGTTTCCCTCTTCATCATGAATAGCACCCAACGTACCATTCACAACATTCTCACGGCCATTTTCTTTAGCATCAGCTTGAGCTTGACCAGCAGTTACGAAGATCACGTCTTTTAATTTTTTTCCTTTTGCATGCTTTGCAGCAACACTTGTCATAACTAGCACCATCCTATCTGAAATGAATATTACATATTTATCATACCTAAACTAATTTAAATATACAACGTATATTCAGTAAATATATTGTATACATAGAAGATTTAACTAACTATTAGTAACTCAACACTTATTAAATATATATAGAATATATTAAGTACCTTATTTAGAAAAAATAATTAACAAATATACAATAAAACAGTAAATATATAAAAAAAGACCACTCAAAAGAGTGGTCATCATCATCCTTAGAAGGAGTAGCCTACACCAGCGTGTAAACCTTTTGCAGTTTTATCATTGCTATCTACACTATATTTATCATAGCCATAGTATACATTCAAATCTACATCAGGGCGTACTTCATATTGAGCACCTACTTGATAAGTTTGCTTAATATCATTACCCCAACCAGCCTTAGCAAAGCCATTTACTTTATTAGTCAAAGGTACATGACCGATAACACCAGCTTGGAAACCAAGTTCAGTATCATTTGTACGAATCGCAGTACCTGCACCATATAGATTTACATTTGGATGTACTTTATAAACCAATGCTAATTGATGATCTTTAATATCGCCATTTTTTGCATTTAATTTATCGTAAGAGTATTGTAATGCGGCTTTATTGGAAAGGTCGTGTTGTAAAGAAACACCGAAACCATCATTGCTATTGCCGCCACCGTTAGATACGTGTTGTTTAAAAGCATAATCAGCTTGTACCTTAGTGGATCCATCACTAATTTTCGTTACAGGAGCTGCAGCAAATGCACTACCGGCTACGACTGTAGCAGCTAAAGTTAATAATACTAATTTCTTCATTTTTACCTCCTATACACATACCAACGGTATGTCTTAATAAGTTACTAATCGATAGATATAGTAATTATACAATCTATAAATTAGCGTTTCATGAATACAGGGATATCAGGGATACCACTGTTAGTATTTGTAGTGGATGCCGGACGGGATGTAGTTGTTGTTTTACCGAATTCAGGTACATTCTTAGTATTTGAATTGAAACCAGTTGCCACAACAGTAATTTGAACTGTATCGCCTAAGCTTTCATCGATAACGGAACCGAAGATAATATTTGCATCAGGATCCGCCGCTTCAGAAATAATTTCGGCAGCTTCATTAATTTCAAACAAGCTTAAGTTAGCACTACCGGAAATATTGAGTAAGATGCCTTTTGCACCATCGATAGATGTTTCCAACAATGGGCTATTAATAGCCATTTTAGCTGCGTCAGCAGCACGGTTTTCACCTTCACCAACGCCAATCCCCATCAATGCTTCGCCTTGTTCAGTCATGATAGTTTTAACATCTGCAAAGTCAAGATTGATCAAGCCAGGAACTTGAATCAAGTCTGAAATGCCCTTGATACCTTGGCGAAGTACATCATCAGCTGTACGGAATGCATCGCTTAAGGAACATTTTTTATCTACAACTTGCAACAATTTATCATTAGGAATAACGATAATAGTATCTACTTTTTGAGTCAAGAATTCAATGCCTTTTTCTGCTTGTGCACGACGGCGTTTACCTTCAAAAGCGAACGGTTTAGTAACGACGCCTACTGTCAATGCACCGATTTCTTTAGCACATTCTGCAACGATAGGAGCAGCACCTGTACCAGTACCACCACCCATACCAGCAGTTACGAATACCATATCAGCACCTTCAAGAGCTTTTATAATTTCTTCGCGGCTTTCTTGAGCAGCCTCTTCACCGATTTGTGGATTTGCGCCTGCACCAAGACCTTTTGTAACCTTCTCGCCGATTTGAATCGTTACATCCGCTTTAGATAATTCAAGCACTTGGCTTTCAGTATTAGCGGATAAAAATTGAACACCTTTAAGATCGCTATCTACCATGCGATTAACAGCGTTATTACCGCCGCCACCAACACCGATAACTTTAATATTTGCAAAATCAGACATTGAACTTCCTCCTCTTATCGTTATCTATCGTATCAATATACGTCCCAATGTATCGATTTATATACTGACAATCTTATAACAATTACATTTATTTTACACTAAAATTTAAAAACTTTCCACTATATAGAATGTGATTTATTAGAATCGCTTAGTCATAATAATCTTGCGTATAGCTCCTACATTAATAAATACATGCAATCCAAAGCCAATAAGAGCTACGTAATATAAGTTAATTCCTATGAGGTCACCTACATATACAAGAATAACAGCTAACACAACATTTGAAAAGAACCCAAGCACAAAATTACTAAGATCAAAGGTTCGTTCCAATGCAGCCCGGCTACCACCAAATACAGCATCTAGTGCAGCCAGAACAGCGACTGATGTGTAATTTGCATAACTTATAGGTATATGAAATGGTGAAAGCCACCCTAATGTAGTACCTACAATTAAACCAACAATGGCAAAGATATAAATATTCATTCTTTACCTCCTGTTTCATTAGGCTTTATATGCTCTTCTCTAAAGGTTCCTGTAAAAGCTGGAATAGCTATTTCATTTTCTTCCTTTATGGTTACCTTTATGCCCCAGTGTTTCAAGGAATCCACCACACCACCTCGCATGGTGAGCGCAGAATTTAGTGTTTTTGGATCACCAATCGCTTTAACTGTAAAAGGAGCCCCAAAAACCTTACCATTCACAGTAATAGTCGGACCAGAGCATCGTATTTCAGAAGTCCCTATGAGACGTTGGTCATTGATAGCTATCGCCTCAGCCCCACCAGCTCGCAATTCATTAACAATACGTAAAATATCTTCATCATGAATTACATATAAATTAGGATTTTCACCACTTTGAATTGGCTTTAAGCTATCCTCAATTAATACACTAACACCCGTACCTTTAACATTAGTTAAAGCTGCTTTCATCATCAACTGTTCATCTGCTTTAACATTGCCAGTGGCACCAGACTGTTTAAGCTCTTCTATTTGTTTTAACAATGCATCACGTTCACTTTGAGCCTCTCGCAATTGTACAGCTAAATCACCAGCTCGTTGTAAACGGATATTTTCTTCTATATTATCTTGAGTCATCTTATATTGGGTGACAACCATGAAACCCAATATACAACTGACTAAGGCTATTGCCCACCGTTCGTGTCTCACGACAATCATCTACCTTTTATCTTCAACATGACCTTGTTTATCTTGTTTTGTATCATCCTTCTTAGTAGATGAATTTTCTGTAGTCTTTGTTCCTGTCTGATGCTTTTTAACTTCCGGTATTACATCAGTTTTTATGTATGGCGATGAAACATTAACATCTATATATTGTACATTGCTATGTGTTGTCTTAATATCTTGTAACATAGACTGAGTTAACTCGGCTTTTTTAGGTAAGTCTTTACTATCTCCTAATCGAATTTGCACCCCCGATACGGTATACGCCATTATTGCATCAGGGTCTCCTATATTGACTTCTGCAATATTCTTGAAGGTGCTTTCATCAAGAGAGTTCAAGTATTCAAGAGCCGCTAAAATAGGTTTATCCACAACGGTATCACCTAATAAAATATTTCCCGCCTTAACTCCTGATATCATTGGTACCGACGTATCTTGTATAGCAGGCTCTGATGCAATCACTTGACCTTTACTATCAAGTGTTAGATAGCCAAACTGAGCTGGTACAACTGCAACAGCTTTGCGTTCTATGACACGTACGACCATTGTAAATGGCAATTGATAACTAATTTGAGCCTCTTCAACCCGTAAGTCTTTCGCCAATCTATTTTTTAATTTCTCTGTACTAATTTGTAATATATTTACAGGTTCATGAATATCCCCTGCTACCATTACATCTTGTACAGTTACCTTATCTGATCCTACAATTTTTAAGGATCCAAAAGGAATAGGTAGTGTAAACAATCCCACCAACACGAGAGTAACTGCACCACCGATTTTTAACACTCGTTTTCTAAATACAGCCCGTTCATCTTGAACAGGTGTAGAAGACTGCATCTCCCCAGAGTTGGATGGATGGTATTGCTTATCATCCATAGATAACTCCTTATATTCTATTCAGCCTTTAAAATTTCCCTATACTAGCTGTTAATAGAATCTTTTCACATAATGTTGGGAAGTCAATTCCCATTTCCTTAGCTGCCTTTGGTACTAAAGACGTTGCTGTCATACCTGGCACAGTATTGTATTCTAGAACATACATATTATCTGCATGGTCTGTCATAATATCAACACGAATAACTCCACTGCCTTGTACTTCACGATACACAAGTTCCCCTATGCGCTGCATCTCAGCAGTCATTTCTTCACTAATAGGCGCAGGTACTAAATATTCTGTAGCACCTACAGTATATTTACTGGTATAGTCATACTCCCCAGAATGTGGACGAATTTCAATTACTGACAATGCTTTACCGTCAAGAACGGATACTGTAAATTCGCGACCATCAAGAAATTGCTCTACTACAAGAATCGGATCATATTTTAGCGCCTCTGTGACAGCAGCTTCCAATTGCGCCTCATCACGAACGATGGTAACGCCAATACTAGAGCCTTGAGTAGCAGACTTTACAACTACAGGAATTGTAAATTGTTTACGAATATGTCCTATAATAGCTTCTGCAGATTCTAAATTACCATTAAAGGATTCAGAAGTAGCTGTTGGAATATTAGCCCCTTTGAAAACATCTTTGCTTACTTTTTTATTCATTCCTACCGCATGAGCCATGATGCCCGATCCAGTATATGGAATTTCTGCCATTTCAAGTAAGCCTTGTAATGCACCATCTTCACCATAACGACCGTGAATTGCATTAAATACAATCTCTCCACCTAAGGATTCAATATCTTTTAAAACAGTACGAGGATTAAGTTCTAATGTTTGGGCATTATACCCTTTACTTTCGAGTGCTTCCGCAATAGCAGCGCCAGTACGGCGAGATACTTCAGCCTCTTTGGAAGGGCCACCCATCAATACGATTATTTTTCTATCTTTCATTGTAAGCCTTCCTCCAATATAGCTAATAATTTTGGTCCATATTGATTAATAGAACCAGCCCCCATTGTTATAACCAGATCGTTAGGTCGCACAATTTTTGCCAATACAGCCGGTATATCATCAACAGATGGTACATAATGTACAACCTTATGTGTAGCAGCTTCAACAGCGTCAGGAATAGTACGTCCATCGATACCTGCAATCGGATCTTCACCAGAACTGTAAATATCTGTCATATATATTTCATCAGCACTTGTAAAAGCAGTGGCAAATTCATCTTTCAACAAGCTTGTACGTGTATACCGATGCGGTTGAAACACACAAATAACGCGATGTTTTTCAAGTTCTTTTGCTGCTCTTAAGGTCGCTTTAATTTCTGTTGGATGATGCGCATAATCATCGACAACCCAGACGCCAGCAACATGACCTTTTGTTTCAAAACGTCGTTTTGCACCGATAAATTTACCTAACGCTTTTGTAATAAAGCGATTTTCTACACCGCAACATTCATGAGCCACAATAAAGGCTGCCAATGAGTTTAATACATTATGTTCTCCAGGCACGCGCAAGCTGATATGGCTTATATTAATACCTTTATGATATACATCATATACCAAGGAAGAGTCCACATAATGAATATTTTTTGCTACATAATCATTATTATCCTCTAAACCATACGTAATAAAAGTACGTTTTACGCGGCTCATAACATAACGAATATTTTCATTATCACCACATACGATAGCCTTGCCCGCTTCTGGTAACGTTTCGACGAACTCACAGAAAGCGTTTAACAAGTTATCCATAGTCTTATAATGATCCATATGATCATCTTCAATATTAGTTATAACGATAGTATGTGGATGCAATTTTAAAAATGAACCATCGCTCTCATCCGCTTCCACAACTGAAAAATGGCCTTTCCCAAGGCAACTGCTACCTTTGAGATAATCTACTTCGCCACCGATAATTACCGTAGGGTCCGCATTAGCCTCCACTAAAATTTGTCCAATCATTGAAGTTGTAGATGTTTTACCATGCGCACCAGCTACTGCGATACCATCTGTTACATCTAATACAGCCTTTACAATATCAGAACGATGTAAAATGGTAATCCCTTGCTCTTTAGCGGCAACAATTTCAGGATTGTCTTCACGAATCGCTGTAGAACGAACTATAGCATCAACACCATTTACATATTCTTTATTATGACCGATATGCACCGTGGCACCCATATCTCTAAACTTAGAAATCACTGCAGATTCAGCAATATCTGAACCAGATACATCATAACCTTTTTGAATCAAAATATTCGCTATCGCACGCATACCAGATCCACCAATACCGATAAGGTGAATTTTGTGAATACCGTCTAACATAAAACCTCTCCTTGTTACTTTGCAATAGATAAAGCTAATTTTGCAATATCATGAGCCGCATTCGGTTTCCCCAATTGCAATGCTCGGTCTCCCATTTGTGCCAACAAATCACGGTTGGCCATAAACATCTCGATTTCCCCTATCAAATCGTGAGCACTCAACATTTTATCTACAATCATATGAGCCGCCCCTTCTTGTACAAAGATACGTGCATTATAGGTTTGATGATCTTCCGCTGCGTATGGATACGGTATCAATACGGATGGAATACCGCGAACTGCTAATTCTGCAAGACCTATAGCACCAGATCTAAATACTGCTAAATCGGCTGCTGCTAGTGCTTTTGGCATATCATGTAAATACGGCAAAATCAAAGATGAACTACCTAAACCATCCCCATCGGTAATGCCCAATTGGGATAAAACAGATTCATATTCTCCGTTTCCCGTAATATGGATTAATTTAATACCTTTCACACCTTGAAAGTGTTTATGTACATCTATCATAGCATTGTTAATAGTTCTCGCCCCTCGAGAACCTCCAGCTATGAGTACTGTAAAGGTATCATCACTTAAGTTGAAATAGTTACGTCCCGATGTTCTCGAATCAACTAGCACATCTGGACGAACAGGATTCCCTGTATAGACTACGCGCTTTGCTTTAGAAAACGATGCTTCTGCATCCTTATAGCCTAGGGCTACCACATCAACAAAACGACTCAGAATTTTATTAGTAATGCCTGCTATGACATTCTGTTCTTGAATTATAGTAGGAATATTATGTAATGCTGCAGCCAAGAGAACAGGACCACATACATAACCCCCAGTACCAATAACCACATCAGGTTTAAACTTACAAACTATAGCATTAGCTTTTACAATGCCTAAAGCAGTTTTACCTAATGTGACTAATGTACCTAACGATAATTGACGCTGCAAGCCTTGCACAGGAATCGTAGTAAACTCTATCCCCTCTTTAGGAACTAATGTAGCCTCGAGACCTTGCTTGGTACCAACATATAACACCTTTGCATCAGGATTCTGTTTCATAATTTCCTTATATATAGTTATTGCTGGATATATATGTCCACCAGTGCCACCACCTGAAATAATAACACGTTTCATTAATGGTGTCCTCCCTCTTGCAACATATGAACACAACGTTTAAAGTCATCTCCACGCTCTTCAAAACAGCTGTACCAATCAAAGCTTGAGCAAGCCGGAGATAATAGCACAATATCGCCAGTCTCTGCCAATTTATAGCCTTGTTCTACGGCTTCTTTCATAGATAAAGCACGATAAATCGGCTTCACACCAGCCTCTTTTGCAGCCATCTCAAAACGATCTGCCGCTTCCCCCATAAATATAACAGCTTTAGTATGCTCTTTAACTAGCTGCATAAAATCTTCTAAAGGCGTCATTTTATCATGACCACCAGCTAATAGAATAACTTGTTGATCAAAGGATTCTAATGCTTTAACCACAGAATCTACATTAGTCGCTTTAGAATCATTATAAAATGTAATACCATCAATCGTCTTAACGCGTTCTAAACGATGTTCAACGCCATGGAACTCATTAATAATACGATGAATTGTTTCTACAGGTACGCCCAATGCATGAGATAAAGCAATAACGGTCAATATGTTTTCAATATTATGACTGCCTGGAATATGAATATCTTCATCTGCAATAACAAATTTTGCTACCCCATCTTTAGCAATATAACATTGCCCATCAGCATAATAAGCGCCATTCTCTACGGCTTTTTTTTGACTAATTTTTAGAATATGACTAGGCGCACGATGTTCCATATCAGCTACAACGGGATCATCTATATTCAACACTAAATAATCTGTACTTAATTGATTTTCAAAAATGCGTTCCTTCGCAGCAATATAGTTTTCCATCGTCTTATGACGAGCTAAGTGATCTGGAGTAATATTGAGAATAATAGCCCCAATAGGCCTAAAATGCTTGATTGTCTCTAATTGATAACTAGATAATTCGGCTACCAAAAAACCGTCTGCAGGCATAGAATACGCCACTTCACTAAGGGAATCACCAATATTTCCACCGACGTGAACTGGTTTTCCAGAGCCTTCTAGTACTTTAGTTAATAAGGTTGTTGTCGTAGTCTTACCATTTGTACCTGTAACAGCTACGATAGGTGATTTAGATACTTCATAAGCTAATTCTACTTCGCTGACCACGTCAATACCACGGGCCTGTGCTGCTTTTACAATTGGAATGTCTAAAGAAATACCTGGAGAAATAACGATACGATCCACGCCATCTAGCAAGGATTCATCTTGACGTCCTGTAATAATATTTACCCCTGCAGCAACAAGTCGTTTCTCCTCAGCCGTAGGCAGTGTCATAGGCTTATAATCATTTAACACAACATGCGCACCTACTTGGGCTAATACCCAAGATGCACCTATACCGCTAGCTCCAGCGCCAAGAACAAGTATATGTTTATCTCCATATTCCATCTATATCACCTAAATTATTTATAAAATTAATGTATCCTATCTAATAAGCATACCATTATTTACAACTTCCGTTAAGTATTATCTTATAAAGTTATAGTCGCTAAAAGTACACCAATAACGGCTAAAACAGCTCCACCAAACCAGAAACGATTAACAACTGTTTGTTCTGCCCATCCGGAAAGTTCAAAATGGTGATGAATAGGACTCATCTTAAATACACGCACACCCCGTGTTTTGAAAGAAATAACTTGAATAATAACAGATAGTGCTTCCATAACAAAAATGCCACCAATCACCACAAGTAGCAATTCTGTTTTAGTCAAAATAGCCATTGCTGCAAAGGCACCACCTAATGCCAAAGAGCCTGTATCCCCCATGAATACTTTTGCAGGGTTCACATTATATACCAAAAAGCCAAGACATACAGCTGCTATTATAGCGCCAAAGTACGCAACACTTTCAGCACCGATAGAATTTGTCATCGATGCAGCCATCAGACCAATAACAGAGAATGCTATCGCCGCCACTGCTGATGTACCACCAGCAAGACCATCAAGACCATCTGTTAAATTTACTGCATTTGTAGCTCCTACAATAATCAAAAATGCCAATACATAATAACCCCATCCCAATTGTAATTGTATATCTACAACAGGAATCCATAATGTGGTAGGAACAACCATAATCTCAGTAATGTAATAACAGAATACAGCAGCCAATATAAATTGTCCAAGTAATTTTTGCTTCGCTGTTAAACCAAGATTGCGTTTTTTTACAGCTTTTACAAAATCATCAAAAAAACCTAATAAACAATGACCCAGTGTTAAGAATAATAACATTCCTGTGCCCACATTCCATGGTGCAAACAATGCCACGCCAATAATAAGGGCCACCATCATGAAAGCACCACCCATTGTTGGCGTACCGGCTTTTGCTTGATGACTTTCAGGGCCTTCTTCACGAATACTTTGTTGTGCGTGCAAAGAACGCAACATAGGAATAGCAATTTTACCTAGCACTACCGTAATGATGAAAGTCGCTACGAAGGCTAATAGAATGTGATTTATCATATGAATCCTCTACTTATTAATAAATAGGACGGCTAGATATAACTAGCCGTTACCTATTATTCTCGATCCTTTAATTCTTCAACAACGCGCTCCATTCGTAAACCACGAGAACCTTTCACAAGGATAACATCCCCTTTTTCACGAATATCACTATATGCGTTGGCCATTTCTAAATGGCTGTTACAACGGAATGTAGTT
The DNA here is from genome assembly GCF_902810435.1 of Veillonella parvula. GTDB lineage: Bacteria > Bacillota > Negativicutes > Veillonellales > Veillonellaceae > Veillonella. Next base: position 925,913 of record NZ_LR778174.1, on the reverse strand, counting down.
AAACCTGCTTTTTTTGCTTCCTTTGCAATGAAGGCAGCAGCATCACCAAAGGTGAATACAACACTATAACCCTCTTCAGCAAGCAAATGGCCGATTTCACGATGTGCTTCTTCAGAGAAGTCACCAAGTTCAAGCATATCGCCTAGCATCGCAATTTTACGCTTACCTTCTAATTGACCAAGTGCTTTAATAGCTTCTGCCATGGATGAAGGGTTTGCATTATAAGCATCATTTAAGATAACAATATCTTCAAATGGGACGATTTCTTGACGCATTGGAGTTCCACTAAACTCACTCAAACCTTTGCGAATTGTGTTAGATTTAATGCCTAGCACTCGACCTGCAACAATAGCCGCCAATGCATCATATACATTGTGTTCACCAATCATAGGCAAGAAGATATCAAAAACTTCATCATAACACTTACAAGTGAACTTAATACCGTCTTTTTTATAGCGCAGATGGCTACCAATACAAGTAGCATTCCGTTCAATACCATAGGTAATTGTTTTACCCTTAGCTAAACGATCCATAGCTTTTACATATGGATCATCTTCATTGAGGATAGCCACGCTGTTTTCAGGCAAGCAACGAATCAACTCACCTTTCGCTTCGGCAATGGCTTCTCGAGAACCTAAAAGCTCGATATGACTAGTACCAACATTGGTAATAATCCCCATCGTTGGTTCTGCAATCAACGCGAGCTCCTCGATTTGGCCTAGGCCACGCATCCCCATCTCGACAACACAAGCTTCATGCTCAGCAGTTAAGCGCAATAGTGTTTTTGGTAAGCCAATTTCATTATTAAAATTTTTCTCAGTTTTTAATACATTAAATTCTGTGCCAAGTACGGCTGCCACCATTTCTTTTGTCGTTGTTTTACCAGAGGAACCAGTAATAGCAACTACAGGAATATCAAAGCGGCGGCGATGATATCGTGCTAAGTTTTGATATGCTACCAAAGTATTATCTACCTCGATACAAGCAATACCTTCTACAGAACGTCCTTTTTCAACGATAGCCCCTGTAGCACCTTTTTCGATAGCCGCATTGATAAAATCATGACCATCAAAGGTATCACCTTTTAAGGCTACAAATAAAAAGCCTGATTCAATAGTTCTTGTATCAGTAGACACATCTAAAAACTTAATATTGTCGGTATGTGCACTCGTCCCCTGTGTAGCTTCCAGTACTTGAGACAATGTAAATTCAGCCATATTAGATCTCCTTGAGGGCTGCTCGCGCCTCTTCACGATCATCAAAATGAATCGTTTTATCCTTTAAGATTTGGTAATCCTCATGCCCCTTACCTGCAATGAGTACAATATCCCCAGGTTTTGCATGTTGTATAGCATGTTGAATCGCTTCTCGACGATCAACGATAACTTCATAGTGGGTTCCTTCTCGAAGGCCGTCTTTAACGCCTACTTCCACATCTTTAACAATTTGTACAGGATCCTCTGTACGCGGATTATCAGATGTAACATACACAACATCACCGTATTGTGCCGCAATGCGTCCCATAATAGGGCGTTTCGTTGCATCTCGGTCACCGCCACAGCCAAAGACTACAATAATACGATTTTCTTGAATAGCCTTTGCTGTTTGTAAAATATTTTCTAACCCATCTGGTGTATGTGCATAGTCTACAACAACAGCAAATGGTTGACCTTCTTCAATCAATTCAAAACGACCAGGTACAGCACTAAATGTTTTCAACGCTTTATCGATGTCTTCCATGGAAATACCTTCTAATAGGCAGGCACCAATAGCTGCTAATGTATTATACACATTAAACAAGCCAGTCGTATTCATTGCAACTGTATAGTCATGACCATCATAAGATACCGTGTAACGGCTAGACTTTGGCGTCATATCAACGTCATGAGCATTCAATGTGCCGCTACCATCAATACTATAGGTAATGATAGGGGCTGTAGTTTTTTCAACAACCCGATGTCCATAGGCATCATCAATATTGATGACAGCACCCTTACCAGATTTTACTTGGTTTGGCTTGCTAACCTGTTCAAATAGTTTACATTTAGCTGCCAAGTAATTTTCAAATGTTTTGTGAAAGTCTAAATGATCTTGTGTAAGATTTGTAAACACTGCCGTATCATACTCAACACCAGTTACGCGTCCTAAAGCCAACGCATGAGAAGATACTTCCATTACACAATGTGTAACACCCTCTTCTACCATTTGATGCAAAATATGCTGTAAATCTACTACGTCAGGGGTCGTGTTATGAATCGGATATGATGTATCGCCAATCATGATATGAACCGTACCAATCACACCGACCTTATGACCTTGAGCTTTCAAAATATGACGAATCATATGAGTTGTAGTCGTTTTACCATTAGTACCAGTAACACCAATCATGCGCATGGAATTGGCTGGATAATCAAAAAAGTATGGCACACAGGACATCATAGCCGCACGTGTATCTTCAACAGTGATAACACAAACATCACTATTTACCTCAACAGGTTTAGATACTAATACGGCTACTGCCCCAGCCTCAACAGCTTTATTAACATAGTCATGTCCATCGACAGTAGCACCATCTAAAGCAATAAATAAACTACCTGCTTTTACAGCACGAGAATCAGCGGTTACATCTAAAATTTCAACAGCTGTATTACCTTCTACATGCGGTGCATGTAAGGTTTTTACTATATCTTGTAAGTGTTTCATATACAATCTCCTTTACACGCAAAGGAAAGCAGCCCAATACGAGCTGCTTCGCCTGCTAGTCTATAATTTGCTGTTTCTCTTGTACATTACGTTCAGTAACAGCGCTTTTTGTGCTATAAACAAAAGAATCAGGCAAAACCATTCCTAGTTGTTCTTCTGCGATTTGTTGGATACGTACAGGAGACTTCAAGGAAGCCACTTCAACGTCCAATGCATCGTTATCTTTTGTTAATTGTACTACAGCTTGCTGTGTTTTAACTACCTCATAGCCCAACTTTGTACTATATGCATTCATAACCATCATGATAAGCAAACATGCAACTAATGCAGCAATACCATATACAACTTGCCACATCATAGGGCTTAAATCTAAAGCTACGTTTGCACTACGTCTTCTCCCTTGTGCAATAACCAACATATCACCTTTTACTTGGCCCACAACAGCCTTTCTAGCTAACATAACACTTAACCCCTTCCAAATCTACAACTTTACTGCTACGCGCAATTTAGCGCTTCTAGCTCTCGGATTAACTTCAATCTCCCCTATACTTGGCTCTATAGCCTTATTCTTTGCCTTTACAACTGCCTTGTGATTACAAACACACACAGGCAATTGTGGAGGACATATACATGCAGTACTTAACTCTTTAAAAGTTTGCTTTGTAATTCGATCTTCCAAGGAGTGGAATGTAATAACTCCAATCTTTCCCTTTGGTTTTAACATTGATACAGCATCTACAAAACTATCATGCAAAATTGCTAATTCTCTATTTACTTCAATACGTATGGCCTGAAACGTCCGTTTTGCCGGATGAGGTCCATCTTGTCGCGCCTTTGCAGGTATTGCATTCTTAATAATTCTAACTAACTCACCAGTAGTAGTAATTCTTTTTTCTTGACGTGCTTCAACAATAAACTCGACAATTCGTTTAGCCCATCGTTCCTCCCCATAATCATGGATAATTTGCAGTAATTGTTCGCTGTCATATTCATTGACAATTTCCTCTGCCGTGAGAGGTGCATCTTTATCCATTCGCATATCAAGAGGTCCATCATTCATATATGAAAAACCTCGTTCAGGAGTATCTAGTTGATAGCTGGATACTCCAAGATCAAATATAAAACCATCGACTTCATAAATGCCTGCATTTTGGAGGGCTTCTTTTAAGTTAGAAAAGTTTGTAGGTATCGTTAACACCTGACATTTCAAATCAGATAAACGCTGTCGAGCTACACTCAAAGCATCTTCATCCTGATCTAAACCTATAATCATGCCTTCTGGATCTAGCATCTCGCCCACTGCATGAGCATGTCCTGCCCCACCAAGGGTACAGTCCACATAAATACCTTTTGGATTAGTTACGACGGAGTCCACCGTTTCACGTAAGAGTACGCTAGTATGATTAAATTCCATCATAGCCTCCTATAACATAATCCCTTCAAGCCCTTCAACTAATTCTTCCATGCTTTCAGCCACTTGCTCATCATAGAAATCGTATTTTTCACGGCTCCAAATTTCAACGTGGTCTCCAGCACCTACAATAACAGCCTGTTTATCGAGGCTTGCATATTCACGTAGTGGTACAGGAATGAGGACACGACCTTGTTTATCATATTCAAGCTCAGCAGCACTACCAAAAACAAAACGTTTTAAGGCACGCACGCTAGCTTTAGTGGAAGATTGTGATTGTAAAGCAGTGGAAATTTTCTTCCATGCCTCTTCGGTGTAAATAGCCAAGCAGTTATCTAGGCCTTTTGTAACGATGCACAAATCGCCTAGTTGTTCACGTATTTTCGCAGGTATAATCATCCGCCCTTTTGTATCAATGGTGTGATTATATTCACCCATGAACATACGTATCACCGCCTTTCTCTATTTCTTATCCACCACTATATGGTAAATTCTACCACAATTCCCCACCTTCTACAACAAAAAATCCATTTTTATCCCACTTTTTTATATTTTTCTTGTTTAATCTCTATTTTTCTCCACTTTTCTACAATACATATGTTCGATTAAATATTTAAAACTAATCAATTTAAACCACTCTCTACCACAATGATGAAATACCACGCCTTAAATGGACATAAACCCCACTTTTAGATGTATTATGTTTAGCAACTCAATGTATTATGTTTAGTAATTCATAAACGTTAAATATATTTAGGTCTATATTAAAAAAGCACAAAAAAACCTCATCAATGTACAACAATACATTGATGAGGTTTTGCCTCTATTTATATAGTTTTGATCTATAATATTAGAATTTAGATTCGATAGCCGCTTGAAGATCGCCTTTAGGCAAGAAACCAATTTTACGGTCTACTACTTCACCATCTTTTAAGATAACGAATGTAGGCAATACTTCAACTTGTAAGTTACGTGCTAATTCTGGTTCTTCATCAGCGTTTACTTTTACAAAGTTAGCTTTACCTTCAAGCTCACCTGCAATTTCTTCAATGATTGGCATCATACGTACGCAATAACCGCACCATGGAGCCCAGAAGTCAACAACAGTAACACCACCTTGGTTTACTAAATCTTGATATTCAGCAGTTTTTAAATCTTTTAATTCGCTCATTGTACCCTCCTACGGTAATTGAACTAATACACAATCTTGAATGACATGCAGATCTAAAGCATGTGCTTTTTCAACAACAGATGGTTTATCCGCCCCCGGTTGCAACCACACAACAGAAATGCCAAGTTCTTTGCATTCATCAAGTGCAGCTAACCCTACTGCTTCTGGTACAACAAAATCTACCACAGCAGGCACAACGGGAAGTGCAGAAAGACTAGAGTAACAAGTGTCTCCATCTATTTCTGCAATATTAGGATTGACTGGATATACTTCATATCCGTGATCTTTAAGACATTTATAAATCTTATAACCGAACTTTTCGGTTTTATGGGTAGCTCCAATAACGGCCCATACTTTTTGATTTAAAGCTTGTTGAATTGTCATTTCGACCACCTCTTATATACTATTATAAATAAATATCGAATATTGTCAATATATTATATCGAATTATATGGTTAAAGAATTATTCTCTTTTAGCAAACATCCTATAACATAAAGCAATACTATTTTTTTGCTCTATTCTTTGATTTCTATCTCAATCGCTTTTTGACTAAGACTAGGTAAATTTAAATCAATCTCAATTAATTCAGATAAACTGATTTCTCTACGACTTAATGTATGAGCTTCAACTAAGCCCCCTACAATAGCCAGCTCACCTAAAATCCTATTAGGAGACCATTGATTTTCACGTAATTCACGAATAGTAATACTCTTTTGTCGCTTAGATAATCTGTGCCCTTCAGAATCAATTAATAATGGAGCATGCCCATAAGAAGGTAGTTGTATATTTTTAGATTTGAAACTGGTTTGTAATGTTTTATATAAATATATTTGCTGCCCCGTAGTCTCTAGTAAATCATCTCCACGAATGACCTCTGTTATCCCCATAGCAATATCATCCAGTACAACAGCTAAATTATAGGCATACATACCGTCACCACGACGCAATACATAATCATCTAATTCACCTTCCAAATGAATATGTTGAAAGCCTTTCCAACGATCTACAAAATCTATATCACAGGAATTAACGGCTAAACGCAAAGATGGCTCCTTAGACATCATAAACTCTTTTATCAATTTATCCTCTAGATGACGGCAATGACCATCATATCGATGTACTACCTCTCCTACATGGGGCGCCGAAGCAATAGAATGCAATCTTGTGCGATTACAAAAGCAAGGATAAATTAGTTTTTCTGATGCAAAATGTTCTAATACGTCTCCATAATATGTTTGTCGTTCACTTTGCCAATATGTTGATTCTGGTCCACCAACACGAGGCCCTTCATCCCATTCAAAGCCTAGCCACTCTAAATCATCTAATAGAGATTCCCCTAACTCACGTTTAGAGCGTTGGATGTCTATATCCTCCATTCGCACAACATACTGCCCTTTTTGTTGCTTCGTAGAAACATAAGATAAGAGGGCTATCCATACATTTCCGAGATGGATATATCCTGTGGGGCTTGGAGCAAATCGACCTTTCATGATGCCCTCCTACAGTACAAAACAAGTGGCATATCCCGTAAACTTACACAGAATATGCCACTATACATGATATAAAACGATTATCCTAGAGAAATAATGTTATCGAATACCTTACCAGCGTCTTTAATTTTTTGTTCGTTCCCCATTGTACAAATATGATTGTCCTTCAACACTGGTTCAACCACATCTGCTAAAGCAACGATATCCTCTGGCTTACAAGCGATAACTTGTTTACGAAACTCTACCTTATCCTCTAGTTTAGCACCGCTAAAATACATCCCCATCGCACGTGGACCACGCAACGCAGGAGTCATAGGCAAGTCCAAGGAGCTCATAGTACCGATAATATATTTACGCATCTCACGATCAGTCAACGTAAACTCACGAAGGTATTGAGGTAATTCTTTATATACATTTAATGTTTCTACCAAGTTTGGATCGCGATAGCTACAGAAAATCATATTACCATCGTCATAGAAGTTTGCAAAGGCACCGTAAGCACCACCTTGTACACGAATGCGAATCCATAGATATTCATAGCGTAAAATCGTTTCCAATACACTCATTGGGCCTACGTGTTTATACCCATGGTCTACAAAGTTACCACCTTGAGCTACGTATTGAACCTTACCAGCTGTAACGATACCATCATTACCAGACAAACGTGTAATCTTTAATGTATCATTACTTAAGTCAGTAGTATCCCAGGTTTCAATCAATGGTTTCATGAGATTTTCAAAGGCTTCTAATTCGCCTTCTTCACCAACGAACATGATATCCACATTATTAGCGCGGAAAATCTTACGAGCCACATCAGCTAATTTTTCTGGCAATAATGGTAATGCCGCAGGATTAGAAGCCAATTCACTAATCTTTTGATAGTAACCAAAGTTACCATTATCTCTAAATTTACCAACTGCAGATACTTGTGCCATAACACGTTGACTTACAATGGAGTTGCCACGACGGAATGCTTCATTATCCCAAATAGCTTTGCTTTCTTGAACAAGTTCGGTCAAGCGTCTATCGTCGCTATAATCTGCTTTTTGTACTACTTCGTTAATCAAACGGCATAAGTCAGGTAATTTGGAATGCAAGGCTTTAGCTCGAACAATCATGAGAGGCGTAAATTCATCACGCTTACCATCTTTGCTAATAGCCGTAATATCTGAGCTTAAACCACCAAGATTCATATTGATATCTTTCGCCAATGCTTCATAGCCACGTTCAGATGTGTCAATACGACCAATAATATCACTTAAAATATCGGCGTAGAACAATTCATCTTCTGTAAGACAGCTTAAATTAAAGTAAAGCCCTACATAGTTGATGCCTTTTGTGAAAGTAGGCACAAAATGTACTGTAGTGTTGCCAATTTTACTTTCACGACGTTCTACCTCTTCAATATTAGGATTTAAATCTGATAATTCAAGCAATGGTATCGATGCTAACGCTTCGTCGCTATCTGGAGCCTCTTGACGAAGTTTAAGTCGTTTTGTTTGCTCTACAATTGCTTCGATTTCTTCTGGAGACATCTTAGCTTTTACAGAAGCTAAATGTTCTTTAACCTCTGCATCCTTGCGCTCTTGAAGACCCCGTTCAGGATAAATAGAAACAAGCACTTTATGATTGTTATTTAAGATAGATTGACGAATTAAATCTTCAAAGTACGTACCGGATAAGCCCTTACGAATATTCACTAATGCTTCTTCGTAGTGTAATAACTCGAGTGGATCATTGTCATATAGCCAGTTATCCATCATACGGATAACATACGCTAAACCAATTGGCCGACCTCCAAAGTCACTTTCACGAAGAGCAAACTCAATGCTATTCAAGGAAGCTTCTAATAATTCTTTATCTAAACCATTATCACAAAGTTCTTGCAATGTAGACTCCACAATGCGTTGCAACTCAGCTTGTTTATCGAGATTGGAACCAGTTGCTTGCACGGTCCACAAAGGTTGACGAATACTATCAAGATAATAGCCACTCACATCAGAGCCAATACCTGCTTTCACCAAAGCCTGTTTAAGAGGAGCCGCAGGAGATGTCAACAATGCATGTGTTAATACCTCAAAAGCCAAGCTATGCTCAGGCGTTACATCAGGTAAAACATAGGCAAAGGAATGTAAAGTTCGGTTGTCTGTTGGCTCTTCAGAACCTACGCTATATGGATAGCTTACCACCTTACCTTTTGTAAATGGAGTTTGTATACCAACCTCTGTATTAACCTCAATAGCATCAAAATGACTTAAGTACTCATCATTCAAGAATGCCAATTGCTCTTCAATATTCATATCACCATAAAGGAAGATATAACTATTGGACGGATGATAATGAACTCGATAGAACTCTTGGAACTCTTCATAAGTTAAGTCTGTAATATGGTCAGGATCTCCACCAGAATCAACACCATAAGTGGTATCTGGGAAAAGTTCACGCATCATTTGGCGTTCTAGAACGGAATCCGGAGAGGAATAAACCCCCTTCATCTCATTAAATACAACACCTTTATAGGTAAGTTCATCGTCCGCACTATCTAATTCATAATGCCAACCTTCTTGCATTACGATTTCCGCATCTTCACGAACGCGTGGATACAATACAGCATCAAGATATACGTCCATCAAGTTGTGGAAGTCTTTATCATTCTTACTGGCTACAGGATACATTGTTTTATCAGGGTAAGTCATAGCGTTTAAGAACGTGTTTAAAGATCCTTTAACAAGCTCAACAAATGGCTCTTTTAAAGGAAACTTACGAGAACCACATAAAACGGAATGTTCCATAATATGTGCCACACCAGTACTATTATGTGGTGTTGTTCTAAAAGCGATATTGAATACTTTATTAGAATCTGGTGAATCAATATAAATTAAACGAGCACCAGACTTTTCATGTTTCATTTCATAAGCGGTACCATTGATCTCATCAATGCGCTCAATGCGGTCAAGGCGAAAGCCAGAATAAACCTTATTTATTTCCATGCTGTCCCTTCTTTCTATACTAATATAATGATTTCTCTCTGAATAATTTATTATATCATATCGATGACTCTATATATAGATGTTAAGAATAATTATCGAATCATAACCACCCGTAGAACGGGTGGTTTGCCCTGACCCTATAAGGGTCTTTCTCTAGTGGTGGCCCTCTAAAGAGGGCATTGAATGATCTGACAACCACTCTATTACCACTGGCTGCCCCCTACTCGGGGGCTTTTATTTTGCCTATTTTACCGGCTCACCCGTAAACGGGTCGGTATATTCTTTAAAGTTTAATGTATCTTGTGCTATATCTTCTTGTAACTGATTGCGAATATACTCTTTTATCGCTCCTTCATATCTTCCCACCGTATCCACATAATATCCTCTACACCAAAAATGTCTATTTCCATACTTATATTTTAAATTTGCGTGTTTATCGAATATCATGAGGCTACTTTTGCTTTTTAAATATCCCATAAAACTTGATACGCTTAAATGTGGTGGAATTGTTACTAGCATATGTATATGATCCGGACAGCATTCTGCCTCGATAATTTCTACATTTTTTCTCTTACATAAATCTCTTAGAATTTTACCTACATCAGCTTTTATCCGACCATAAATTATTTGCCTTCTATACTTTGGAGCAAAAACAATATGATATTTACATCTCCATTTACTATGTGATAAGCTTTTTACGTCATTCATTGACATTGAACCTCCTATGTTGAAATGTTGTGGTTGCCAGACCAACTCCATTTTAGCACTAGGAGGTTCTTTCCTTTTCTCTAAGAAATTTTACTGACCCCCAGTTTAACTGGGGGTTTAGTCATGCCTATTCGGCGTACAATTACAAAACCCCATAGGCAAGTATACCCATGGGGTTCATATTATTTATTATGTTGCATCTGCCACTTTTGATTACGACGCAAGGTTAATAAGCCTTCTAACACGGCTTCGAATTGTATAAAACTCAATGTATATGGTTGATACATATCTGGTACAACCTTGTAAGTAATAGTAACCTCAGACTTATCGTAATCATAGAAGATACCATGTAAATTACTCATTGTTGTATAACCAGTTTGAGCTTGTTCCAATGTTGGAATAGGCTGATTTTTTAGATTTCCTAGTAGATCGCTAATGAAACCTTCCTTACGACCTTGGTCATTGAGCATTTCATCCATAAAACTACGTAGACTATCCATGCAGTGATTAACCTCGTTGATCTAACAATAAGCCATTATGAATTACACGAACAGCATCTTTTACGCGATCTTCAGCAACAAGACAAGAAATACTAATTTCAGAAGTAGAAATGATTTCAATATTGATACCTTCTTGGCTCAAGATATCAAACATTTGCGCAGCTACACCAGGTTGTCCTAACATGCCTGCACCAATAATGGAAACTTTCGCCATTTTTTCGTCAATATTAACAGCTTCAATATCTACTGCTTTTTGTAATTCTTCTAATACTTCTCGAGCTAATACCACATCATCCATAGCTACTGTAAAGATAAGATCAGTTTTTGGTTCTCCCACGGAACGGATAGATTGAACAATCATATCTACGTCAACGTTTCTAGCAGCTAATGCTTTGAATACAGTCGCTGCAACACCTGGTTTATTTTCAACGCCTACAAGAGCTACTTTTGCTGTATTTGTATCATCAGCTACGCCAGTAATTACGTGTTTATTTGCTTCCACAGTATAATCCTCCCGAATAATAGTACCTGGTTTATCACTAAATGTAGAACGTACATGAATAGGTACACCATAACGGAAACCCATTTCTACGGCACGCGGCTGCATTACACCTGCACCAAGGCGTGCCATCTCAAGCATTTCGCCATACGTTACTTCTTCTAATTTGAAAGCTTCCTTCGCCACGCGAGGATCTGTAGAATATACGCCGTCTACGTCCGTAAAAATCTCACATACATCCGCTTTCATAGCACCTGCCAATGCAACAGCTGTTGTATCAGAGCCACCACGGCCTAATGTCACCATATCACCATATTCAGTTATACCTTGGAAACCAGCAACTACCACAATTTTACCTTCATCCAAAGCTTCAAACACACGATTAGGATCAACGCCCAAAATGCGACCTTTATTAAACGTATCACTACTTGTGATACCTGCTTGATCACCTGTTAAGGATACAGATTCCTGACCACGTTCGTTAAAAGCCATTGCCATCAATGCAATTGTTACTTGTTCACCGGTAGACAACAAGCGGTCCATTTCGCGACCATACGGCTTGGATGTAACTTGTTTAGCTAAGGCCACCAAGTCATCAGTTGTATCACCCATAGCAGATACAACAAGAACGATTTTATCGTCAGCTTGCTTCTCACGAAGAACGCGATCAACAATATTAAATATTTTTTCTGGTGTAGCTACGGAACTACCACCAAATTTTTTAACGATTAAGGCCACAATAATCCCTCATTTAACTATGTTTACTAAATATCAATATGCATATACTTTACCACAAACAAATAGCACTGTAAAGGGATGTACAGCAATTAATCCACTGGAGTGATACAAAACTCCTTTTTATGCGGACATTAAAAATCAAATAATATGTCTATAATATTATGAATATGCATTAAACAATCCTAACATGTATTAGCCATAATGCCATTAAATATCTACTATTAAAAGTTTAACTTTGCCTCATTATTAAACTATGTGAACACATAGATATACAAAAAGACCAGCCCTAGGACTGGTCTTTATTAGTTGTAATAGTTAATTAAGCAACTACGATATCTTTTTCGGATTCCCACAAACCGTGGATATTGCAGTAGGAAACAGCGATCAATTTACCAGATTTTTTCAAAGCTACTGCTAAAGTACCTTCAGAAACTGCTGCTACAGGACCTTCGTTTGCAGTTGCACCGTCACCATGAACGTTGAACTCGATAGCGCCAACTTCGAATGGTAATTGAGTGCCTTCAGCTACGAAGTACAATTTAATCCAATCAATGTGATGTTCTACAGTGTTTGGATGTGCAATGTCTTTACCTACGGATAAAGTAACGTGGAATGTTTCACCTGCTTTTACAGTGTCAACTGTTTCGATAACAGGAACGTGTTTTTCAGTAGCGAAATCGCCAGATTTAATGTAATCATGTACAGCCATAGTTAACCTCCTGGTTAGTCTTATATACATACTTAATGTCAAGAATATTGAGCACCTCTGTGCTTATGACTATATTATACATTTTCGATATAGTTTTAGCAAGTTCTTTTTCGATTTTTTTCGATTTTTTTGAATTAAATCAAAATTCTATTCCTTTAGCAGCTTTTATGCCCTTTTCATAAGCATGCTTTACTACCTTCATTTCTGTTACAGTATCCGCCATATCAATGATTTCAGGTTTAGCATAACGCCCCGTCAAAACAACATGAAGTCTTTTTGGCTTATTTTTAAGCATTTCCACTACAGAGTGCACATCGATAAGCTCATAATTAATGGCATTATTTATTTCATCCATAACAATTAGATCCCATTTGTCGGAATTTACTTCCTCTACTAATGTACGCCAAGCGACTTGTGCTGCTTCTTTGTGACGAGAAAGCTCAGCTTCCCCAACTTCATCCCGTTTATAGTAAATAAAGCCTTTTCCCATAGAGCGAATTTCAACTTGATCACCTAGTTTAGCGAGACCTGCCAATTCACCATAGCCATTGCCGCTCTTAATAAATTGTAATATAAGAACCTTGAAACCTTGTCCAACAGCACGCAAAACAACACCTAAAGCAGCTGTTGTTTTACCTTTACCATTGCCTGTATTAACTAGAATTAAACCTCGTTCATTCATAATAGCTCCTTTAATACGAACCTGCCCCTTAGAACTAACTATTCCCAATCAATAACATCTCACTAGTACTTAGCTATGTAATCGCAACAATACTTATGAATGTATTTACGATAATACTTATAAATGTAATTGCGATAATACTTAATGATATAAACCGATTAAATACATCAATTACTTTTGAGCTTTATAAGTAGCACATGTATCAACAAAGTGTTGTGCCCCTTCATCAGAGCCAGCAAAGTTCAAATGTAAGTAAGAAGCTAATACATTTTTTGTTGCATAGCCGCCGTCATACGATTGAGGTTTACGGCCTCCTTCTAAATGAAAAGCCCATGGGAAGTCATCTATAGTTGGCTCCATTGTAGAGAAATGAAACTCATGACCACGAATAGCTGTATTCATAGCGCCTAATAAAGTATCTCTCTTTGCAGTTGCTGTAACATACCCCACCTTTTGAAGCTTTTGTTGCATCACACAATTGGCAGGTACAATACCTACAGTTTTATATACAAAACCTTCAAAGTCATGAATGCTTTCACAAAGATACATAAGGCCACCACATTCGGCATAAATAGGCATACCTTGTGCATTAGCTTGGCGAATGGATTCCTTCATAGACTCATTGCTAGATAACTGGAATAAAAACATTTCTGGGAAGCCACCCCCAAATACAAGTCCGTCTACATCAGGAATTACCGAATCATTAAGCGGACTAAAATAAACAAGCTCAGCCCCTTTTTCCTCTAACGCAGCAAGACTAGCTGGATAGTAAAAAGAGAACGCCTCATCATAAGCTACACCGATTTTCACACGTTTTTCAATTGTTTTAACATCTATAGCATCTGGTAGTTCGATAGTTGGTGCATTAGTAGCAATTTCCAATAGTGCATCGAGATTTACCATTTTCTCAACAGCTTCTCGAATCGTATTAATCGCCTCTGTTGGATCAATTTCAGTAACCGGTGTAAGTCCTAAATGACGTTCTGGAGAATGCATACGATCATCACGATAAATGGCACCAATAACAGGTACGCCAATTTTATCCATCCCTTCACGAACCATACGCTCATGATTAGCTGAGCCTAAGCGGTTCAAGATGACACCGCCAAAGTTTACCTCTGGGTCATAATCACGGAAACCTTTTGCAATAGCAGCCGCACTTTCACCCATAGCCTTGCAATCAATAACGAGCACCACTGGTGCATTTAACTGTTTAGCAATTTGAGCTGTAGAGCTAACACCTTCTCGCCCACCATCATAAAGGCCCATAACACCTTCAATAATGGCAAGGTCTACATCGTGCGCCATAGTAGCAAAGAAAGGATTTAATTTATGAGGTGGCACGAGCCACGTATCTAAATTATAACTGTCACGGCCGGATGCAATTTTATGAAAGCCCGGATCAATATAATCCGGGCCCACTTTAAAGGATTGCACCGTACGTCCACCATTTGCATAAGCGGCCAATAAGCCCGCTACGATAGTTGTTTTACCAACACCAGAATTAGTGCCAGCAATGACAACACGTGGAATCTGTACTGTGTTCATAGATATTACCTCGTAATACGATGTGTTTGTTAACGATCCTTGCGTTTTGCAAGAATTGTAGATAAGTAGTTGAGTTTAGTATCTTTTGGCATATTATCTAAACCTATAAATACTTGCTCATCAGGCAAGCCTACACGGCTAATCATAACCGCATCATCTGCCATATTATGTTTAATCAAGGTTTCTTGTACTTCATCAAAGTTTTTATATACCTTCATGATAACTGCATCATCTGCAACAGCTAATACAGCATCGATTTTTTCTTTAGGCGCTGTAGCTGGAACGATGGCCAATACCTCTTCCTTCTCTACAATTGGATAGCCAAGGTGAGATCCGATAGCACAGAATGCAGTCACACCAGGAATTGTTTCAATTTCATGACCTGTATTTTCAATCAAACGATATACATACATATATGTACTATAGAACATCGGGTCACCCAATGTTAAGAATACAACACTTTTACCTTCATCTAAGTAAGACAAGATAATGCGTTTAGCCTCTTGCCAACCTTCCTCCTGTGTAGAATCATCCAATACCATTGGGAATACTACGGGAACGATTTCTGTATGTTCTTGAATATATGGGGATGCAATATCAAGGGCTACGGAACCATCTTTTTTTTCTGTTTTAGGTGTGATGATAATATCTGCTTCACCTACGATGCGAGCAGCTTTCACAGTCATTAATTCAGAATCGCCAGGGCCTACGCCAATACCATATAATTTACCTTTCATGGGTATCTCCTATTCTTATAGTCACACTCTATTTATAATTGCAATATCTTTTATTATAACCAATTTATACAATATATACAAAGATACTATTTAATATTTGGAATTGCAGGACGATGTGGGCTACGTTTGCCATACAAATCATCGATACAATCTTGCACATGTTGACGGAAAATATCATGAATCGCTTCATATTCACCTAGAGCACTATGAATTGGTTTAACCGCATATCCTGCTCCAGAAAGTTCATTAACAACACTATCCTCTTCCTCACCAAATAAATCATTTTGTGCATGATCCCCGAGTACCAATAATAAAGGATGTACATAAATTGTTTTTGGACGTTTACCATCAAGCCATTCCCAAGGCATTGCTACATCTGACACATATGGTGCGTTTTCAAGTACAGCAATACGCACATTCGTAAGTCCATTACGGATTAGCTTAAACTGTAAATTACCATATGAAGAATTGCCAGAACCAAGACCTCCATGACCGACCAATAACAAACCATCATCTTTGGAAATATTAAGAGATTTAATGAAATGGTCAATCAAGATTTGGTAATCATCTGGGTGCTCTTCTTGTCCCATATAGTATACGAGAGGTCTACCTACACGTAATACTTCGAGTTGTCCTTCCCCTTCATGAGCAAGGATATTATTTTTCAATTTATCGAACTCTTCACCACCGGTGAAATGAAGTGGCTGCACATATACATGTGTATAACCTTCTCGAATTAGTTTTTCTAACGCCCCTTGTTCAGTAGGAATCTCAATACCACGCTCACGTAAGCGCTTAACGATGATACGAGAGGAAAAAGCTAATTCTACAGTATAATCCGGATACGATTTACGAATATGTTCTACTACGGAATCGATATTATGTTCACGAGCACTGTCCACAGTGGATCCAAAGGCAACAACTAAAATAGCTTGTTTCATGAATGTCTCCTTATATTAACTAATAATGTATCTTAATCATACCATAGACCATTCTATAGGGGCATACCGTGGTACGTATAAAATAGAAATTATTCTTATCTTTCATGGTAAAAGTAAAAATCCTCCTCATTGGATGTCCAACAAGGAGGATTTTTATTAATGTGAAAGAGTGGAGTGTTGTATGTCTAATTATGTAATAGCAAAAATCAAGAAATCAAACCTTGCGCTTCTAAGCGAGAATTTGTCATGACAGGTTTTACGGATTCTCTAGGCATGGGCCGTTTCCGATCAGACATGCGGATAGCTTGACCTAAATGTTTCAAAAATAAATCTTGTACATGTGGGTTTTCCCCAAGCCCTTCATTCCAGATGTCAACATTGTAGCCTTCCTCAGCGAGTAAAGCATAAATGGAATCGGAGCGTTCACCGCCAAGATAATCCATTAAATGTGTAGAACCTATGAGAGCCAATGGTACAACTAATAAATCTTTATGCCCCATACGATCCAAGAAAGTAAGAGCTTGTTTAAAAGTAGGGAAACCATTTGTAGTAAATACTACTACATTTGGTGCTGCACCATACATCGCCTTTAATTGCAATGTACTGAACTCTAATTGATTTTGACCATTCGCCATGAGCACAACAGATTTATTAAGTGCTTTTGTATTAACGTGACGAACAATGCTTTCTAATGTTGCTTCATAATCATCGGCATAATTTTTTACACCTAAAGAGGTAAGCAATGGTTTACCAATATTTACCTGGCTAAAACCATATTCATTGCTATGTAAAAATTTTAATGCTTGTTTGCGCATTTGTTGGTAACACTGATCTGCCACCAATGTAATAGGTTGAATGTACACCTCATCGATACCCATACGAGCGAAATCTTGCATAGCCTCTGTGAAAGAAGAAATCTTATCTTCGTATTTCTCATTCCACTTCTCTACTAATGCATCAGATAAGAATACGCGGCGTACCTCCATATCACTATACATGGAACGTACTTTTTTCTCTATACTGCCAATGGATTTCTCCACAGCATCTTGGTAAATTGATCCAAAGGATGCAATAATTATGCCTTTCATATGTGACCTCCATATTACTCATACATGAAACAACTTTCACAATTGAAAATTGTTATCAACTACTATGTAATAATAGTACAAGATTAATCTATAGAAGTCAATGAGAAAAAATATCAAAATCAACCAAAATAATGTATAACCGATGCAACACCACATAAAACAAGTAAAAACATAACAATGAACTTAATTCGACCTATAAAGGTATCATACATTCTCTTGTCGTCAGCTGTGATTTTGCCTGAGCGATTATGACGCCATAGATCAAAGACACAAGCAATACAAAGAATAATAATCAAAATATACTTCAAATATGACGAGATAATTCACCATTAATAAGCCAAAGAGACCAATTACAATATTCTCAAACATACCAACCTATTAATTTTCTCTAAAAATAAATAAAAAATCAATTTCAGCATTTGATTGTCTCATCATTATAGGTTGGCTTAAAAAATAGCATATATAAAACATATACGTTTACAATAGGAACTACAATAAAGAAAAGCCAAAGACCACTATTTCCACTATCATGAAGACGACGAACAAGTAAACTTATATAAGGTACTAATATAATAATAGCGACTAAGACGTCAATTATAAAAATATTAACAACATAACTATTCAATATATCAGATATATTTATATAACTTAATAACATTGATAGCACAGAAAATAGCATAGTAAATATCATCAGTTCATCTCTAGAAGATCGGCCCTCAAAATTAAAAATATCTTTAATGAGAATTTTTTGGAGAACTTCCATAAACTCAAACTTTTGCTCTTTTATAGCATTACCAGACCTTAATGTATCATCATAGTCCTTTTTACCAATTAAATTATTCCATAATTTTCTAATCTTACTCTTTACAATTTTAATATTTAAAGGATCCATTACTAAATAAGAGCCATCCCAAAATCCGGATGCAGGTCTATCACCATACGAATTCTTTTGGCTTCCAGGAATTAAAAGTAATAAAAAAATCATTCTATTCATTACCATGAAAAAAAAGGGTTTATTAAGAGAAATAGTTGTATCCGATACCGCTAAAATATAATTACTAGGACTTACAAAAAAATCACCACCACAATATAAGGTAATAAGGGAACTAATTACAACAACACATAAAATACCTATATATCTATGAATCCCATAATCTTGACATCGATATCCCAATACAACTAAAAACAATATATTAGTTATCATATCAATCCCATAAAAAAAGGCGCTATATAATCTAGGGTTAACATAAAAACCTAAAGCCATTGTCATTAAGAATATAAATACTATCGCAGCATAATATGTTATTGCTGTTATAATATTTAAACGTCTATTTCTAAAAATATTAGAATCTCCTAATGCTCGTATATTAGCTTTGAATAAATTACAGTCATTAGGGATATTTATTTTAAGATGCATAATCTACCCTTTATATTTAGTAAAATTATTTTGAAAATCTGATTTACTCAATGGTATCCATCCTCCATTTACAATATTCTCAAACATATCTACCAATGGTGTTAAACTCAAAGGAGTCCAACACCATGTTTTAATTAAGAATCATATTAAAATCTAAAAGAATACTATCCAAACTATCACTAATCCATATAAAAATATGATTGCATGAATTGTTAGAATTGAATTAATTATATTTTTCTTTTTTCTCTCGTCGTCAGTATTTATATATTTATAACTATGTAACCATAATATACAACAATATATAATAACCGCTAATACCATACCTAAATAAAAATATATATCTGATACAAAATAGTTAGTTTCATACAGTTTATTTATTAAGTATCCAGCAATTAATACAGCAAGCAATATAAACTCTATTAGGACTTGTGATTTATTCTTTGCTTTATACATAAGAAAAATATCATATAATAACCATATACTAATGCCTAAAATTAATAAATCATATATTATAATCTATTTCCTATTTCATAGAATATAAACCTAGAGGTCTTTTACAAATTGCCAAGATCCCTTACCAAACAATAAGTAAAAAAGCTTTTCTACCTATCCTAGTATTATGTAGTAGATCGTATACATTCTGTTTTAAAAGAATTTGTTCTCTCTCAAAAAAACAAACATAGTCCTTCTCTCTTTTATATGATAATTTTATTTTACTAAAATTTTATATTTATATTTATTATATATCATATTTTGATGGGACGCCTACATAACTACAGTAATAAAAATGATGCCCTGTACTTGTGTAGCGACATCAGGAACGAGGAGCAAACAAGTATAGGGCATCATTTTTAATATATTTGTAGTAATGTTATGGGGCCCCATCAAAATATGCCTAAATAAAGATCAAATAAAATCACTTATATATTCACATATTCATATCCTTATAACCAATAAGAATATAATTATAAAATGTACTATCATACTTTATTCATCACATTAATTTATTAAAAACTTTTTAATTTCTCTATACTTCTAGGGGTATAGGGTTTATTGACACCTGTTTTCCGCTTTGTT
Source organism: Veillonella parvula (assembly GCF_902810435.1). Taxonomy (GTDB): domain Bacteria; phylum Bacillota; class Negativicutes; order Veillonellales; family Veillonellaceae; genus Veillonella. The sequence goes on along the minus strand of NZ_LR778174.1, from coordinate 905,503 downwards.
ACGATTGAAATAAGGTTATATATATGCAATGAATCCATAGTTTTCATATAATAGAACTATGTAAATGATTGCATATTAGTGTAGTTATAGTTATAGATAGGAGTATAGAAATGAAAAAACAATTAGCTTTAGCATCCGCTATTCTAGGTCTTGCAGTATCCTTTGGTGCACCAGTTGTATCTAATGCTGCATATCAATTAAATGAGGAAGTAAAAGATCCTACACCAGCATTGAAAGAAGCCGCTGCAATTGGTGTTCGTACACATAATACAGAAGCTTTACAAAACTTGCCAAACAAAGATGCTATGGTTGTTATGAGCTTTGGTACAACTTATAAAGATACTCGTGTGAAAACAATCGATGCTACTGTAGATGCTATTAAGGCAGCTCACCCAAATACTAAAGTGATAACTGCTTTCACAAGCCATATTATTCGTGATCGTATCCAACAAAAAGAAGGTATAACATACCCTACGCCTGAAGAAGCTTTAGCTGAACTTAAAAAAGATGGTTACACTCGCGTTGCATTGGCATCTCTAGATGTAATTCCTGGTATGGAATATAACTACGATGCAGCAGTATATAATTTATACAAAAATGATTTCAAAAAAATGACACTCGGTACTTCTCTTATGTACTGGATGGGTCAAGAAAACCAAACTGACCAAGTTATTGAAACATTAAAAGCTGTTCAATCCCAATTCCCTAAATTAGGTAAAGAAGATGGTCTTCTTATCATGGCTCATGGTACTCCAGATCCTTCCAATGCATACTATTCTGTAATTCAAGACCGTATCCATACTCTTGGCATGAAAAATGTATTCATCTACACAGTAGAAGGTACACCAAATCTTGAACAAGTTATCCCTCAATTGAAATTACATGGTATTAAACATGTTACATTGATGCCTTTCATGATGGTTGCTGGTGACCATGCAAACAACGACATGGCTGGTAACGAACCAGATTCCCACAAATCCATTCTTGAAAAAGAAGGCTTCAAAGTTGACACTTACATCCATGGTTTAGGTGAAAACCAAAACATCCGTAACTTATTCGTTGAACGTGCTAACGAAGCTTGGGATGCATTAGAAAAATAATCAATATAACTAAGATCGTTATTGCATATATAACATTCATAGGAGTACATCATGAAAAAACTACTACTCGGTAGTATCGCTTTGGTTATGATTGTACTAGCACTAGCTGGGTGTGGTAAAACCACATCCAGCTCTTCTGCTACTACGAAGGAGTTGACCTTTAATGGTCAAACCTATACTGTACCAAAGGATCCACAAAAAATTGCTGTATTATCTAATTCTGTTTTATCTATGCTTTATGCTGTCGATGGTAAAGCCATTAGCCGTGCCAATACAACGGATAAATTAGCCCCAGAATTAGAAGCTCTACCCGCTCTTGGTCAAACTGCAAATATCAACATGGAACAACTATTAGGCTTGAAGCCAGATGTAGTATTGGGTTTAGTAAATCAACATAAAAAATATGAATCCCAATTACAAGCTAATAATATTCCAACCGTACTTTTTGATTACGATGGTATTAAAGATAATGTACCAATGTTAACATTCCTTGGCGAGTTAACCAACCATCAAGATAAGGCTAAATCTGTTATTAATACCTATGAAAGCAATATTACCAAGGTAAAAGATGCTGTTAAGAATCAACAGCCTGCACGTGTTGCTGTATTACGTGCCACAGGAAAAGGTGTAACTGCCGAAACTGATGAAGCAGTTACTGCATCTATGGTAAAAGAACTAGGCATGACAAACGTTGTTGCCTCCCACTTAGAAGGCACAACTAAGGATAAAACTGTCCCTTACTCTCTTGAAACATTGACTGCAGATAACCCTGATATTATCTTTGTTGTTACAATGGGTAAAGAAGAAGAAATTACAAAAGCTATGAAACAAGCTATGACAGATAATCCTGCATGGGCTAATTTAAAAGCCGTACAAAATAACCGCGTAATATACTTACCATCTAAACTATTCCTATTAAACCCAGGACTACAAACACCTGAAGCTATGGCACGTTTAGTTAAAGAAGCATACGGTATTAATGTTACATTCTAACATATTGTATCATGCGAAAGAGGGCATCCCCCAAATAGGGAATGCCCTCTTTTTCTATTAGTATCAAGCTACTCAACTAATCCTTTTACGCGCACATATTTTTTATTATCAAATGTATCAAGTTGTACATCTACAGAGAATACATCTCTAAACAACTCATCCGATATAATTTTACTTGTCTCTCCTGATACTACTAAATGGCCTTCTTTTATAACAGCCATATAATGTGAATATTGAACCGCCTGTGTTAGTTCGTGAAGTACCATGAGAACGGTTAAATCTTGTTCCTTATTTAATCGTTTCAATAACTCCATAATTTCTAATTGGTGATTAATATCTAAATATGTTGTTGGTTCGTCTAAGACTAATAATTTTGGTTGCTGTGCTAGCGCCATAGCAATCCAAACGCGTTGCCGTTCACCACCAGATAGGAATGGGATTAATTGTTCTCGCAAATGATTCGTTTTCGTGATATGTAACGCATAGTCAACAATCTCACGATCTTCTTTAGCCGTGTTTTTCCACCACGTTTGGTATGGATACCGTCCACAATATACCAATTCTTCTACAGTCATATCCTTTGGCATATTCGGTACTTGTGGCAAAAATGCCATTTGCCTTGCCAGATTGTTTTGAGAATATGATTGTAACGGTTTATCAAATATGGTAATACATTCATGAGGACTATGAATATATCCGATCATAGATCGTAAAAGCGTACTTTTACCACAACCATTAGGCCCAATTAATGTCGTAATTTTACCGATAGGAACCGATACATTAATGTCATGTAGAATATGACGATTACCAAGAGTTACGGATAACTGTTTTACATCAATAGCGGTATTCATTAGTTATCCCTCCTCAACAGATACAAGAAGAACGGCGCTCCAAAAAATGCCATAATAATGCCCACTGGTACCTCTATAGGGCTCCACATAACACGTCCTATTGTATCACTGACAACAAGAACTAGTGCGCCTAATAATGCGGATCCAGGCAGTAAATATGCATAGTCGTTACCGATTATAAGACGTAACATATGGGGAATAACCAAACCTACAAATCCGATAAGCCCAGCTATACTTACAGCACCAGCCGCTAAAAGAGCAGCCACTGCAGTCATAATAAACCGTGTTTGTTCTACCTTAAGGCCTAATCCCTTTGCAGTTTCATCACCTAAACTTAAAATGGTAAGTCGTTTAGCTCCTAAACAGGCAAAAATAAGACCAATTATAGCATATGGAAACAGCACTTCTACCTGAGGCCAACTGCGTGCAGCGAGTCCCCCTACCATCCAAAGCAATGCCCCTTGTACACGATCACCGAAGAATACAAGTAGTGCTGAAATACCTGAGCCTAAAAAGGCTGCGACCGCAACACCAGCTAAGATAATACGACTAGGTCGCACTCCATTTTTCCATGCTAATGCATACACCATGAGCGCTGCAGCCATAGCACCTAAAAAGGCCACTAAAGGAACTATATGATCATACCCAGGAAATAAAATAAATATGATAACACCAGCTAGTCCTGCACCAGAGGATACTCCTACAATCTGTGGATCCGCTAGGGGATTTTTCATAACTGCTTGCAAAATTGCACCAGATACAGCTAGACAAGCCCCCACTAACGCAGCTACAATATTGCGAGGCAATCGAATATTCCAAATAATTTGTGAAGATGTATCAGTTAGCTCACTAGACCATAATGTATGCCAAATCTCAGCTAATGATACGGGTGTTGATCCCCAAATAAGAGATATAATCATGCTCGTAATAACGGCGATGATTAAGATACAAATCACTGATACGCGAAATAATTTTCGTTCATTACTTGATGCCATATGAATCCCCTCTCAATAATATATACAGTAAAACCCGAATCGCAAAACTACATATACGATTCGGGTTTTGTATTATTTAGATTCTTTGCCTTCTACGAAGAGCATGTCATTGCGTTTTACGTCTGTATAAAGCAATGCATTACATACGGAGGCAGCGATTGGGCTACCACCTTTGTTGCCTTTTACAGTGATGTAAGGAACCGGAGATACTTCCATCAGATAGTCTTTGGATTCTGCTGCACCTACGAAGCCTACAGGAATACCAATGATAAGAGCTGGTTTAATGCCTTCTTCTAAAGCAAGGCGCAATACTTCATACAATGCAGTTGGTGCATTACCGATAGCAACGATTTGTCCTTCTAATTGTTTGCCAAAGGTACGCATAGCTGCGATGGAGCGAGTTACACCTAATTCTTTAGCCATTTTAGCTACATTTTCATCTTTAATTAAGCAGTGCACTTCATTACCGCGAATTTTAAGAGCTGGCTTAGAAATACCTGTGCGAACCATTTCTACATCTGTATAAATATCTGCACCATTATCCAATGCTTCAATACCTTTTTGAACAGCATCAGGGCTCATTTTTACAAGTTGAGCATATTCAACATCGCCAGACGCATGTACTGTACGAGATACAACGCGCACTTCATCATCTGTTAAGCCTAAATCCTTTACATAATCGTAAATGATTTCCATGCTTTTATCTTCAATAGCTTTAGGATTTTTAACGTAATCCATTAGTGTCCTCCCATAATTTAAAGAATTCATCATTTGATGATACCACGTGACTTTCAAGTTTAACACGCGGACGATCGATAACAATAACATGGATACCAAGATCCATAGCTGCTTGTAATTTTGTATCAGCACCACCTACAAGGCCAGAGTTTTTCATAACTACAACGCTTGCCTGTGTATCGTGGAACATGATGCGGTTCATATCATAAGAAAATGGACCTTGGACAGCAACAATGCGCTTAGGACTCACGTTGAGGTCTTCCATCATTTGTAACACCTCGGCGGTCGGCAAAATACGTGTCCATACTTCACAATCTTGTAAAGCCTCAGATTTAGCAAAGATGTGCATTGTCTTACTACCTGTGGTCAAATACACATGTTTATTGTTTTCCTTTGCCAATTTGCCAGCTAAATTAGCGGCTTCTACCTCATCCACTACGATATGCAATTTATCATAGTCTGGCAATGGCACCTCTTTACGTTCAAAGCGAACAAAAGGAATACCTTCAGCTTTTGCTGCATCTTGGGCCGTAGCTGTAACAATAGCCGCATACGGATGGCTTGCATCGATTAATAAACGTACGTTGTGTTTCTTAATCAAATTTTGCATAGCCTCTTGATCAAGACGGCCCGTATGAACAGTAATGCCTTTATGGGCAGCAAGCTCTGCCCCATATTGACTCACAACAGTAACGAGAACCTCTTCACCTGTCCGTTCTTGGATGTCTACCGCTAAGGTACGACCATCCAAGGTACCAGCGATGACCCAAATCATAATTTGTAGCCTCGAGGTGTAATCATGCGACCATTTTCAACATAGGTTTGACTATTGCCGATAATAACAAGTGTTTGCATATCCACTTCTTCGTTTGTAAAATTCTCAAGGTCAGAAATTACCATGTGTTGCCCTGGACGACCTGCTTTTTGCACGATACCAACAGGTGTTTTAGGATCGCGGTATTTAAGAACGATTTCACGAACTTCATCTAAATGAGTAACGCGTTTTTTACTGCGCGGGTTGTACAAGGAGATAACCATGTCACCTTGTGCACAAAGGTCAGCACGTTTTTTAATTAAATCCCATGGAGTCATCAAGTCACTAAGAGAAATAACTGCAAAGTCATGCATCAACGGAGCGCCTAAAACAGAAGCCGCTACGTTTACAGCACTAAGGCCAGGTACGATATCTACGGAAGGACGTTTTTCTGCTGGTATTTTATTAGCAAGTTCCAACACAAGACCTGCCATGCCGTATACGCCAGAGTCACCAGATGATACAACTACGACTTGATGACCTTCTACTGCTAAATCAACTGCTTGTTGGCAACGATCTACCTCTTGCATCATGGCAGTGCCTACAGTCTCTTTACCTTCAATTAGGTCTTTAATCAAGTCAAGATAAGTCAAATAACCTACAACACGGTCAGCCGCTAAGATAGCTTCACGTGCTTGAGGTGTCATGAACTCTTCATCGCCAGGGCCGATGCCGATTACTTTGATGTTACCTGAGCAATGGCTACCGTTGTTTTGGGATAAATTGTTTTGTGCTGTATTAGTGTTCGGCTCTTGGCCGCTAGTAATGCCGTTGTCTCGCATACGTTTCCTACTCCTATAGTTCCTTTTACAAAATTAGATTCTTTTAATTCTTCTTGTTCAATGAGTGGTGCCATCTCGTCTTGTGTATAGAACACGATAGGCCACCCCATAATTTGCATAGCCTCTAAGAGGCCTACTTCATCTTGTTTAACTATGACCGATGCAGCCGTTACAAGGCTCTTTGGTGAAAGCTTATGTGCTGCTAGCGACTGTTGAATAGCATCAAGAATCAATTCCTTCGGCGTATCTCGACGACAGCCAATGCCCATCGTATACGTACGAGGGCGCAAAATCAATTGATGACCATACTCGGTCATTACTTTATCAGTAATTACAACTCGAGATGAGCCCTCTCCAGCGCTCTCATTTTTACAGGGAATAGACTCAAGTTGATCCAAAGAAACAATATGAACCATACCATGTTTACCAATATGAGCTTTCGCAGCTTGTTCTAAATGCTCTGCATTCGGTAAGCTTGCATCGATATAATAATCAACACGCTCTCCTCCAACGATGGCAGAGTTCACATTGATTAAGGTTTGAAAATCATCTACCAATAGATGCTCGTGGCGCGCCAACACGTCAGGCGCTGGCAATCCGTTTACATCCGTAGCCGTCGTAATAACAGGGTCCGCACCGATGGCCAGCGAAATGGACTGCGTCCATTCGTTGGCGCCCCCAAGGTGACCAGATAATAAACTGATTACATGGTGCCCTACTTCGTCCATTACAACTACAGCAGGGTCCTTGGATTTGTGCTCAATATACGGTGCAATCATGCGAACTACAATGCCGAGTGCCATAATACATAATACTTGGTCGTAATCCTTGAAAATCTGTCCTATGTGATTTTTGAGGGAATCAAAATAAATAGCCTCTCCACCAGAGGGACGGTTTTTCTTTTCAAAGCAATCCGCATGAGGTACCACCAAAGACTTGATACGTTGACCTAGCTTTGCACCTCGTTCAGAAACAGAAAGAATAGCCGTTCTATTCTTCTTAGCTTCCGTCATAGGCGCACCAATTTCTAGTTCTTTCATCATACTAGTCCTTAGCACTGCGGTACATGTGAGCAAAGCCTTTGTCATAGAGTTTAGACAATTCGTATTCACTATCTAATACATGGCTTACTACAATCATAGCTTGGCGCAATACGCCTTCTTTCGCTACGATGTCCGCAATGGTTTCCAATGTGCCGCGGATAATACGTTGGTCTGGCCAAGAAGCTTTTACCACGATAGCCACTGGAGTCGTTTTGTCATAACCACCCTCGATAAGTTCAGCTACAACCTTATCTAACATTTGAACACTAAGGAAAATACACATTGTCGCTTCATGAGATGCTAACATGCGCAATTTTTCCTTTGGAGGCATCGGCGTACGGCCTTCCATACGCGTAATAATAACTGTTTGAGATACATTTGGTAATGTATACTCTTGTTTCAATGCCGCTGCTGTAGCAAGGAAAGAGCTTACGCCCGGTACGACTTCATAAGAGATACCCATGCCAGCCAATGCATCCATTTGCTCTTGAATAGCACCGTAAATAGCAGGGTCACCTGTGTGAAGGCGAACTACACGTTTACCAGCCTCAACGGCCGCTTTCATAACAGCTAAAACCTCATCAAGGTTCATCGTAGCACTGTTATGAATTTCACAGCCTGGTTTACAAGCCTCTAAAATGGCAGGGTTTACCAAGGAACCCGCATAAATTACAACATCTGCCTCTTGCACTAAACGATACCCTTTGCGAGTAATTAACTCAGGATCCCCAGGGCCTGCACCTACGATATGTACGTCAACCATATTACTCTCCTTCTGCGATACGCGTTGCAGATACGATGAAAATTGGACTCAATGGGTCTAACAAATGATAAGGACCAGCCTTGCGGTAACGACTGATAGACATTTGGTAACCTTCATACGTGAAAGGACGACCTTTCAACTCTTTCAGAATGGTATAGCCAGTCTCCATCGTTACAGCCGTCACTACTAAACGGCCGCCTACTTTTAAAAGACGTTGCGCTTCGTCCATGATGCCTGTCATGCCACCAGCGCTACCACCGATGATAACCGCATCAAGCTCTGGCAATTCTTCCATGCCTTCAGGAGCTTTGGATTTGATTACGGTCATATTATTTACATTGAATTTCTTTATATTCTCATTGATAAGGTCGATGCCTTTATCAAAGCGCTCAATGGCATATACATGCCCTTTAGGAGCTGCCAAGGCTGCTTCAATAGAAATAGAGCCCGTACCAGCACCTACGTCAAGGACGATGCTATCCTCCTCGATGCGTGCCTCGTTCATAACGGCTTTACGAATTTCGCATTTCGTCATCGGCACATCGCCGCGTATAAACTCCTCATCAGGAATTCCGAAAAAATGTCTCATCCTAGTACCACCATTACAGAATGACCAAAGCCTTCGAGCTCAGTTAACACCTCTAGCGTAGAGTCTACGATTTTTTCATCATCATAACTCAAGCGCTCAAGGGCTGCCGCTCTCGTTTCTTTTGGCCAACCTGCATCTATTAAAATACGCGCAATATGCGCTGGATTATATTCTGGGTCAGTTAAGAACCCCATCTTTTTACCTGCTTCATACACGAGTTTCTCTGGTGCCGGTTGGCGCCCATGAAAACTCATCAAGTCCGCATCATGCCACACCTCATTGAGTCGAGCAAAGGCAAAGGTCATAGAACTAATACCTGGTACCACCTCAATAGGATTAGCAGTAAATTTCTTCTTTAAATAGGGCAACAAGCTATAATAGCCTGTATCACCACTAACCATGACCACCACGTCATGGCTCTTGAGCTCATGCTCAATTTGTTCGGCTAGTAAACTAAGTTTACCCGTTACAGGATATGTAATTTGTCCAGGCTCTTGAAAGTCCTCTAAGGACCGTTCACTGCCTACCAGTACTGTAGCATGTTTAATTAAATTAAGACCTCTAGGCACCACATAATCAGGATTACCCGGACCAATGCCTACGATATACAAGGTATGTGCCAATGTTCAAGTTCTCCTATCTCTTTTGCATGTTTATCCATTGCCAAAATCTCGCCTTTTAAGGTCGTAATGATGATACCTACCTCTGCTTCGTTCGCAATATAGCGCTCACTACGTAGAGATGCACGATCTACAACACGTTGGTACACACCAGTAAGACCTTCTCGCGCCAAGATAGGGAAGGTAGACTCAGTAGTTTGGCAATTAAATAACTCTTCACAAACTGCTTGCGATGCCCCTTCTAAGGCAGCATAGGCCACGATACTTTCCATGCGGCCATCACTCATGCGATTATGAGTATGGAAGCTGCCACTAGCTAGTTTGATTAACTTACCGATATGCCCAATGATTAAGATTCGCTTGAATCCAATCTGTACAGCCTTTTCAAGCATAAAGCCAATAAAGTTACTCGTTTCTGCCATTTGGTTCTTATGAATACCTAATACTTGCTCTGCAAGATCTTGACCGATACGCCCCGGTACGAGAACAGCTGTTTCACATCCGTTAGCCTTCATAACTTTCAACTGTGGCACTAACGAGTTCTTAAACCCTTCTTCACTCATAGGCTTAACAATACCGGTAGTACCAATAATGGAAATGCCACCTTCGATACCAAGTGTATGATTCAAGGTTTTCTTCGCTAATACCTTACCATTAGGAACACTAACGGTTACCGTTACACCTTGACCATGGACACAAAGCTCTTCAAAGACGATGTTCATCATCGTCCGAGGTCCTGGATTGATAGCCGGTTCACCTGGCGGCATAGCAAGACCTGGTTTCGTTACGGTACCTACACCAAAGCCTGCTCGGAATCGCAGCTCACCAGTATTATCAAGGGTCACTGTCGTTTCCACATCATTGCCATGAGTTACATCAGGATCATCGCCCCCGTCTTTCATGACGGTCACCTTCGCCTCTGTATCGGATATAATCTCTACCGCTTTAATAGGAACCTCAATGTACTGCCCTTGAGGGTTCTCAATGACCACTTGGTCCACAATATTCTTATCTAAGAGGGCCAATAAACCAGCTTTCATACCTGCCGTAGCACATGAACCTGTGGTATATCCACCCTTCATGTCCTCCACTTTCATAAGGCCTCCTACACTGATAGTATTAGAGACTCAAACGAGTCTAACTAACCTATCCTATGGACATATAGTATTAAGAACGGAAGTTAACGAATTGCAATTCTACAGGGATATCCAATTGTTTTAGCATTTGGATTACTGCTTGCAAATCATCTTTATCCTTACCAGATACGCGCACTTGATCCTCTTGGATAGATGCTTGTACCTTAATTTTCATGTTTTTAATTGCTTTTACTACTTCTTTAGCATTTTCTTTAGTAATGCCTTTTTTAATAGTAATGATTTGGCGAACTGTTGCACCTGCTGCTGGTTCAACTTTACCGTAGTCAAGATTTTTAATTGCTACGTTACGTTTAACCATCTTGCCTTTTAAAACATCGATAATGGCATTCAATTTATATTCATCATCACCGATGATTTTGATAGTGTCGCCTTCAAGACTAATTTCTGCTTTAGAGCCACGGAAATCATAGCGCGTACCAATCTCTTTTTTCGCTTGGTTTACCGCATTATCCACTTCCTGCATATCCACTTCAGACACAACATCAAAGGAACAATCTTTAGCCATTTTATACCTCCTACACCTGAACCTGTTGGGCATAAGGTTCATAGCATTACTTTCATCATCCTCATATTCCAAGTGAAAGTGTAAAACTACACCAAATCGGAATACATCTCTATAATTATACCTTAAAATACGCTTATTTTCTAGGTAAATCGATTTTCTTAATTATAATTGTTAGCTATGTATTAATGAAGCTTTTATAAGTATAGTGAAAGTTCTCTAATACGGTTATGCAACGCAATATACAAGACAATAATATAAAAAACTAGCAACATACATAATACATGTATATTGCTAGTTTCTGTATAACGCTATTATGTTGTATTTAGTTTATAGCTAAGAACTATAACTAAAAATACTAATTAAGCCAAAACTAAAGACAATACAAATTCAAAGGAATTCTACAACCCATTATATTATAAAACGTTTACCGCATCATATGTAGGTTGTACAAGCCATTCGCCTTTGGAGTTCATGATTCCCCATTTACCTTTAGACTTAACAGAGCTGAAACCATGGTTAAAGGACTTAGCGTCTTCAATAAGTTTGTTTGTATCTCTAAATAAAATATGACCATTATTATCTATGATTGTATAGCCCTCTTTACCAGTATGAACCCATGTTACAGTATCGTTGTTGAACGGTTCAATAGTTGCTTCTGTTTGAGCAGAATACAAGGATTTACCACTATTCATATCGATAAGGTTTTTAACATGATCTTTCACAACCACTAAACGATCAGTCCCTGCAAAGGAAATAGAATCATATTTGAAGGTTACTACTTGCTTACCTGTTGATACATCGAAAATGCCCCATTTCTCAGTCTTATTGTCTCTTAACGCTAATAGACCATTTAATTTATCCATTTCACCTGCATCGTAATCGCCTGGTTGAATAACAACTTCACCTTTACGGTTCACAAAGTATAAGTTACCAGCATCTTTGATTACCGTACCATAAGCTGTGATAGGCCATACTTTATCTTTTTTGCTGTCGATTACGATATTACCAGAACGATCGATATAGCCACGTTTTGCACCATCATAGGCAAAACCACCTACGTGATAATGTTGACCACCTAAAAGCGCACCTCCAAGGATACCGCCCACGATGAAGCCACCTACAAGACCACCTAAATTAAAGCCACTCACAGAGCGGCGGTATTCAGCCAGACCATTACGGTATCTATATACCTCTTTAGATGGAGCATTAAATAATTCTTTACCAGTACCATCAATCGCTACGATTTTACCTTTAGCATTTTTAACAAAAGCACGGTCTTCGCTAAATCCAGTCACGATTTGACGGAATTGTGGAGCAATCACTACTTTATCATCAGTAGTTTTAAAGCCATATTTACCTTTTTCTTTAAACTCTACATAAGAATCACTTGCATACTCTTGAGTTGCTTCTTGTTTTACACGTTCTTTTAAAGCTTCCTCTTCAGAGATTTCTACACCCTTAGGCGTAACCCAAGTGTCTGTTTTCTTATCTACTTGAGCTAACACATTGCCCGTTTTATAATCAACATCTTTAATTTCTTTATACTTAGGCTCAATGGCAACGGTACCGTCTGGACGGATAACACCCCATTTACCACCTTGTTTCATAGCTGCTAATACACCATGTTCAAGGACTTCGTCATTTTTGAAAGTAGTGCCTTTACCAGATTTTAAAGATTTAGGTGCATTGCGATAAGGATTTAATGCACTCGCCACATCAGCTGCTATATAGCCAGAAAGTGCACTACGCTCTTCAATTTTTTGAGGAGTCATAACACCTACACTAGCTTTTGTGCTTTTAGTGGAGCTAGAGCTCTCTGTACGCACAGTAGAAGTTGATGTAGTCGTTGTATGTTGCTCACGAGTTACACGTGTACTAGTAGATGTTGGTGTATCGTGATTTGTTACCGTTGTGCTACTAGTAGATGTTGTAGTAGATGCCGCAAAAGTTGTTGTAGACATAGCCGCTAACACACATGCGACTAATACAGATTTCTTGTTAATATTCATAAACCTCTCCTTTTATAGAATAAGCTATAACCATACAGTCATTAACATACATATATAGTTCATAAAATATACTGTTATAACTAAACACACGGTTTTACAGTAAAAAAAGTTCACACATAAATAATGTATAAAATTTAATAATTCAAATTATACTATATGGACCTTCATAAAAACAACGAATTATGAAAAATTCTTCATTTTTATTTTATTTGTTATAATAATACGTATGAAAACAGCAACAATAATCGACTTAATTGTAGATTCTGATGTACACACACAATCTATAAATCATATTATAAAACAACAGCATATCTCCCAGCGCATGAGACGACGTTTACGAAGTGATGGCATCATAACAATTAATGGTAAACCTGCTACCTGGAATACGCTCATTCACGGTGGCGATCATCTCATTATGAAGTTAACACCAGAGCAAGAGTTTAGTTTAAGCCCTATGGAACTAGATATCATATATGAGGACGAATATATTTTAGTCATTAATAAGGCGGCTGGTATTCTTATGCACCCTACTTCTACCGTACGAGATCATACGCTAGCAAATGGTGTACTTCATTACTACCAAGAAACAAATCAGCATTATGATTTCCATCCCGTACACCGATTAGATAAGGATACCTCAGGTATTGTCATCATTGCTAAAACATCAGTGGTCCAACATGCTTTTGATAAAAAACACACCTATTTTTACAAAAGCTACGACGCCATTGTAGAAGGACATCTCCCGTCTGTGCCTATAAGCATTAACTGGCCTATAGGTCGTAAACCAGGCAGTATCATTGAGCGTTGTTGTACAGACCAAGGAAAGCCGGCTCGCACAGATATAACAGTGATTAGTAAAAATACAAGCAAAATTAACTATAGTAAAAACAACTCTGATAATTTGATTAATAATAGTAATATATGTCCAACTGACAACTCTCTAATAGATCATAATCACTTTACTCATGTGCAATGCTTATTACACACAGGGCGCACTCATCAGATTCGAGTTCATTTATCTCAACTAGGGTATCCACTAGCTGGTGATGACTTATACGGTGGTCATCTAGAATTTATTCAACGCCAAGCACTGCATGCATCGCACGTAAGCTTTTACCATCCCATAACAAATGAATGGATCGAACTGCATGCAGAGATGCCAGAGGATATGAATGTATTGCTGAACGATTGAGCTGATATAACACCACTAAATAAATGCTAACACACAGAAATAACCCACATGGGTCACAAAATAAGACGAAATTTATGCATAAGTTATACAAAAAATATTGGCCCTTTATAGTGTTTCTTGATATACTTAACTTGAATTGATATATGATTGCAATAACAGAAATGCATCTAGTTCTTACAAACTAGAAATATTAGCAGTCACGGTATTAATAACATGATATAACAGGCCCTATGGCCAAGGAGGACAACATGCCATTAGTTACTACTACAGAAATGTTCAAAAAAGCCTATGAAGGCGGCTATGCTGTTGGCGCTTTCAATGTAAACAACATGGAAATCGTACAAGGTATTGTAGATGCAGCAAAAGAGGAACAATCTCCTCTTATCTTGCAAGTATCTGCAGGCGCACGTAAATATGCTAAACATATTTACCTTGTAAAACTTGTGGAAGCCGCTCTTGAAGACAGCAATCTACCAATCGCTCTTCACCTTGACCACGGCGATTCCTTCGAAATTTGTAAAGACTGTGTAGATGGTGGTTTTACATCTGTTATGATTGATGCATCTCATCATGATTTCGATGAAAACGTAAAAATCACAAAACAAGTTGTTGAATATGCTCACGCTCACGGCGTTGTAGTAGAAGCAGAATTGGGCCGTTTAGCAGGCGTTGAAGATGATGTAAATGTATCTGATGCAGATGCTCGCTTCACTGATCCTGAACAAGCTGCTGAATTTGTCCATCTCACAGGTGTAGACTCCTTAGCAATCGCTATTGGTACTAGCCACGGTGCATACAAATTCAAAGGCAACCCTTACCTGGATTTCGATCGTTTGAAAAAAGTGGGCGAATTATTGCCTAACTTCCCAATCGTATTGCATGGGGCATCCTCCGTATTGCCTGAATTCGTAGCAAAATGTAATGAATTTGGTGGCAACATTCCTGGTGCACAAGGCGTACCTGAAGAAATGCTTCGCAAAGCAGCTCAAATGGCGGTTTGCAAAATCAACATCGATACAGACCTTCGCCTCGCTATGACTGCATCTGTACGCGAATACTTGGCTCAAAACCCATCTGAGTTTGACCCACGTAAATATTTAGGACCTGCTCGTGATGCTATTAAAGGCATGGTAGCTCACAAAATCAAAAATGTATTAGGTTCTTCTAACAAACTATAATCAATGGCTAGTGGATTTTTAAAAGGAACCTTAATTTTAACAATTGCCGGTTTCGTAGTGAAAGCCATCGGTAGTATCAACTGGATTCTTCTATCTCGCATCTTAGGTGGTGAAGGCATCGGTATCTATCAGATGGCCTTTCCTATCTATTTGTTACTATTACAAATTTCGAGCGCAGGTGTGCCGATTGCCATCTCTATTTTGACGGCAGAACGATTAGCCTTACACGACTTTGGTGGTGCTAAGAGAGTATTCAATATTTCTTTTACAATGTTGACTATAACAGGTTTTATCGCCAGTCTTGCCATGTACTTTGGTGCAGATTGGTTAATCTCTAGTGGTCTCATTGCTGAAAGCCGTGCCTACTACTCTATCATCGCGCTCGCTCCGGCAGTATTCTTTGTAACATGGATTTCCTGTTTCCGCGGGTATATTCAAGGCTATGAAATG
Source organism: Veillonella parvula (assembly GCF_902810435.1). Taxonomy (GTDB): domain Bacteria; phylum Bacillota; class Negativicutes; order Veillonellales; family Veillonellaceae; genus Veillonella. The sequence goes on along the minus strand of NZ_LR778174.1, from coordinate 889,724 downwards.
ATGACGCCCACGGCGATTAGCCAAATTGTAGAACAATTACTACGGGTTATCGTTATGCTTGGTGCTGCTGCTATTTTATTGCCTTATGGCTTACCAGCCGCAGCAGGTGGTGCTAGTTTGGGTGCTGGTGTAGGTGCTTTTGGGGCCTTCCTGGTGCTGTTGTATTACTACTACAAATTACCTAAGGCTAGTAGTACTGGTGAAAGCTACGATGGTCCTCGTGAATCAGCTAAAGAAATTTTGTCACGACTCTTAACATTGTCTATACCAATTTCCTTAGCAAGTATCATGTTACCGTTGACGGCGAATCTCGACTTACTTATCGTACCACGTCGCTTATTAGATGCTGGGTTCCCGATGAACGAAGTAACAGAACTATTCGGTTACCTTACTGGGATGGCGGTGCCACTCATTAACTTGGCTACCATCATTACCGCAGCCCTTGCGACAAGCATTGTACCTGCTATCTCTCATGCCTTTGCAAAACGCGATCATCAAGGTATCTATGATCGCACTGCAGGCTCTATGCGACTAACATTTATGGCAACCGTACCATTTACAGTGCTATTATATGTACTTGCTGCCCCAACCGTTACACTGATTTACAATGCGCCTAAGGCAGAACTAGCAACGCAAATCACGGCGTTCTCTATATTCTTCCTAGGTGTACATCAAGTAACAACAGGTATCCTACAAGGTCTCAACAGGCCACGTATTCCAGTCATAAATATGGGGATTTCTCTCATAATCAAGGTCATCCTTAACTGGACACTGACCGCTATTCCTTGGCTGGGCATCGGCGGTGCCGCTTGGGCAACCGTTGCTGATATTGGCTTTGCGGCATTACTTAACTTGATTTATATCAAAAAATACACAGGCTACTTCCTTGATATTTCCCTTCTTTGGAAAAACGTGGTCAGTGCTGGTGTTATGGGTATACTCATCTTCTTGAGTTACCACTATTTAACAGATATCTTACCAATGTGGGCTAACTTTATACTCACTGGTATCGAAGGCTTATTGCTCTACGTTATTATCATGGTCCTTTTAAAAGGCCTCAATAAAAACGATGGTGCTAGCATGCCACTCGTTGGTAGATTCTTTAGATAAGCTATATATACTTACATAAAAATAGGTTCCTAATAGTCACCTATATGACCATTAGGAACCTATTTTTTATTTACTTATTTTAATCTTCTTCTTATTTTAAGCCTGTATACCTATCATTGTTAAAATTTCCATTATAATTGGAATTACTACAACAAATAGTATGGTACTAATCATGACTAAACCTGTAGCAAATGGCAAATCAGCTTTTGATTCATTAGCTACAATCGGCAATACTGCAATAACAGGTCCTGCTGATTGTACAACAAAGGTGATGATTGCAATTGGTTCTTGAACTATACCTGCTCCATATTGTAAAACCATAATCAAACAGAACATGATAATCGGGGAAATAACAAATCGTCCTACAATCCCACCGATGGAGTCTTTATTTAAACGCATGCTCTTTAAACCCGCATCATGAAGTACAATACCAATATAAATCAAGGATAATGGGGTTACCATATCACCTAAATAATTTAAGGTAGTATGCAAAATTGGAAGTAAAGGAATTTCAAAGAACAAGAAAATTAATGCCACAAAAAAACCTATCAAAGGTGGTGGTAATAACTTCTTCCAATCAAATTTATGCTTCTTGCTTTTACCTTCAATAGATACTGAACTATTATGTATACTATCAATCTTATGGGATCCATTATTAAAATCTACTTTAGGATTTGGCAGTGGATCTAGTTCTATAAGAAATACCCCTACCATCCATACGGAAATAGTGTTACCGATGTAATATAACAGGAAATACGGTAGCGCATCTTGCCCAAAGAGTGCAATTTGCACTGGTAACCCAATAAACAAGCAGTTATCATTTACTACCATATTGATAAAAATACCACGTCGTCCTTTAGGAACTTTCAGCATTTTCATCATAATGAACGCTACAATATATGCAATAACATATGTTAGGACAACCACTAACATGCCATATCGTAAATTCCATATATCTGAAGTATGTAGGTGATGTAATACGGATATAAATACTCCCGCTGGTAATGCAACCGACATGATAAATCGCGATAAATTACCACTAAAGGTAGGGTTAAACATGCCCTGTCCTTTTAATATATATCCTAACAAAATAAGTAGCACAATAGGTATGATACTTTGCAAAGATGTTAGAAAAACCATAGTAAACCTCCCGTACAGTTCATTCGTAGTTTATCATATCATGTTTCGCAATAAACTTATACAACTATATCTTGAAAGAAAATATAGTAAAATGTATCAACTTTAACATATTTTCTCTATTATAAGTCTTATAATTATATCTATTAGTAGTGTTTTTATCCATAAAAATCTGATACACTAACATCAGGTTGTACAGATTTTTACACATATGAGGTGATATTATGACGAAACCATTTATTGGCATATCTGGCAATATCTTACGAGATAATGGTGGTCCTTACGTAGATTTATTGCGTTCTTACGTAAACCAAGACTATCCTCGTTCTATTGAGGAAACTGGTGGCATTCCTGTTATAATTCCATTTACCGAAAATCTTGATGTAGCTCGCGAAACGGTAGCAAAGCTTGACGGCTTGTTATTATCCGGCGGTCATGATGTATATCCTCTTCACTATGGAGAAGAACCTTTGCAAGGTCTTGGCGATGTATTTCCGGAGCGCGATCGATTCGACTTTGCTTTAATCAAAGCAGCAGAAGAAAAACAAATTCCTATCTTTTGTATCTGTCGTGGCTTACAAATCTTAAATGTATATCGTGGCGGCTCTTTATTCCAAGATTTAAAATATGATCAAAACTGTACAATAAAACACTCTCAGAATCAAACACCTTCTCTTGGCACCCATACTGTAGAAATTGATTCCAAATCAAAACTAGCTGGTGCTATAGGTTGCAATACTTGGATTACGAACTCCCATCATCACCAAACAGTTAAAAATGTCGGTAAAGGATTACAAGTTGTAGCAAGAGCTAAGGATGGTACTGTAGAAGGTTTAGAGGATCCAGCCTATCCTTGGTTAGTAGCCTGTCAGTTCCACCCAGAAATGATGTCTACAAATGATGAAAATGCAAAACGTTTATTTACTGCATTCGTAAAAGCAACTCAAGAAAATATAACTAAATAGTAGGAAGATTGTATCATGAAAGAAACAGGAAAATTTGGCTTTTGGAGTATTGTACTCCTTGGCATCAATGGTATTGTAGGAACAGGTATTTTCCTACTACCTAATAAAGCATATTCCATAATTGGTTCCGCTAGTTTAGGTGTACTCTTATTTGACGCCGTTATCGCTGGCTGCATCGCCCTTTGCTTTGCAGAAGCAGCCAGTTTATTTACACGCAATGGTGGTCCTTATCTATATGCAAAACATGCTTTAGGTGACTTCTGGGCATTTGAAGTGGGTGTTCTTAAATGGATTGTTACCGTCATTGCTTGGGCGGCTATGGCCGTTGGTTTTGCTACAGCATTAGGTGCTGCAGTACCAGCTTTAAGTGGTGATTTTGCAAAGGATGTCATTTCATTTATCTTAATTGTAGGCCTTACGATTGTAAATATATTTGGTGTTAACGTATCCAAATTTGTTAACAACTTAATCACTATATCTAAGCTAGTTCCTCTTGCCCTATTTATTGCAATTGGTATTTTCTTTATAAATGGAGCTAACTTTACGCCAGTCTTCCCTCAAGACATCTATGTAGATGGATCATTTGCTCAAGCTGCGGTTCTTCTATTCTTTGCCTATACAGGGTTTGAAGTCATTGCCATTGCTGCAGAAGATATGAAAAATCCTAAAAAGAACTTACCACGTGCTATTATCATGTGTATGCTTCTTGTATCGGTTCTATATATGGCGATCCTCGCCGTATCTATTGGTGTACTTGGTACAGATTTAGCAAATACTAAGGCTCCAGTACAAGATGCATTCAATGTGATTGTTGGACCTATTGGCATGTATATCGTATTAATAGGCACCTTAATCTCTATGGGTGGTATCAACTTTGCTGAAGCTTACTATGCGCCTCGTGTAGCTACATCCATGGCGGAAGATGGTATGCTACCAAGTGCGTTGGCAAAACGCAATCGTTACAACGCACCATATGTAGCAGCCATCGTTACTGCCATTGCCAGTGTTTTACTTGCCTGGTCCGGCTCCTTTACTACACTAGCAGCCATCAGTGCAGTATCTCGCTTTACACAATATCTACCAACGTGTTTGGCTGTTATTATCTTCCGTCGCAAATGGGCAGACAAAGCTCGTTCCTACACAATCCCTGGTGGCTACTTAATCCCAGTCATCGCTATCGGCACATCCCTATGGATGCTTGCCCAAGCTCAAACTAACCAATTATTATGGGGTCTAGGCGGCTGTATCGTAATCTTGCCATTCTACTACTCCTACTGGAAAAAGAAAAAAGCTGGTCTCATTAAAGACCATGACGAAATGTAAATAATACAAAAAACTACCAGTTATTCACAATATCTAGTGACTTATCCTTTCATAGTAGAAGGTCTGTTTAAAAGATATATGTTTAACTGGTAGTTTTTATTTTATCTATTAATCGTAATTAAATTAGCTCTATCAAAAGAGTCGTATCGACTAATATAGATTCTCTTCTATAATAGTGTCCTTCGTTAAGTCCTCTTCGATATAACCAACTTCATCGGTAGCTTCGTCTTCGTCACGTGTATCGATATAGATACTAATAAGGGCTAATGCGCCTTCTTCATTGAGGGTTGCAATGGTACTCATAGGCCCATAGGTTAAAATAAGACCATCTTCTTCATCGCGAATGATATGAGGCACCGCATCAAAGTGTTGGTTCATTAATTGATCAAAGTAATCCTCTACATCTAGGCCGCTTTCAAGGGTTATAGATTCAGCATCGCCTTTTTGGAATACAACGCGTGTGTCTTCATCGATATATTGATAGAAATCGTCTACATCAACATTCGCGGTTTCAAGCCATATACTAAGGGCTGTAGTCCAGTCTTTCACAGTAGTAGGCGCAGAAATAAAGGCATATTCGCTTTCATCAGTGCCAAAACGAAGATCATCATACTCGATACTATAATTTTCTTGGCTTGAAACGATACGATCTACAAGTCCTTCATCATTTACGTCTACAAAAATCATGTACACGTAATTATCGTTACTTTCATAGGAAATGGTTAAACCATGACGCCCCTCGTGAAATAACGCATCCTCCTCATACACATCAGTAATATGCATGACCTTGCAAGTAACAGGTACATTATCAGCCTTGATGGACTCAGTCATAGAGGACAAAAACTCAACAGTTTCATTGCGGTTTCGTCCAATGATGCCACGGCCTGTAGACAGATACTCACAATCTTCACTTAACATATGTTCAATACCGTGAATATCTGCGGATTCAAGAATAGATTTTATCAATAAAAGAGCTTGTATTTCAGTCATACTACGCCTCCTATACACTGTACTTATTACTTCTATTATTGTAACACAATTATAATAACTAATAGGTCTATTCTCTTGATTTTCTACATATTTATCATATACTTAAAAAGTACATATTGATTTAAAATCGGAGGCCCCTATGAAATATACTACTATCGTTTTTGATTGCGACGGCACATTGCTCAATACAGCTACAGATTTAGCCAACGCCGTAAATCATGTACTACGTACACATAACTTCCCTGAAAAATCGCTAACAGAGGTAAAAGTAGCTCTGGGTAATGCAGTAACCTATTTGATGCGTCAATGTTTACCAAGTACAGTAGCTGATCATGAATTAGATCCATACATTGAGGAGTTCAAAGCTTACTATGGTGAGCATTTAAAAGACACAACAGCTCCTTACCCAGGCATCCTAGATATGCTTGATATACTGCGTAAACAAGGTTATAAATTAGCCATCGTATCCAACAAAATCCAAGAAGGTGTAACGCCACTCAATAAAGAGTACTTTGGTGATCGTTTACCTGTTGCCATTGGTGAAAGACCAGGATTACAACGTAAACCAGCACCAGATATGGTACTACAAGCCTTAAAAGAACTAAACTCTACACCGAACGAATCTATTTATGTAGGTGACTCTGAAGTTGACGTAGCTACTGCAGAAAACTCCGGCCTACTTTGCATCGGTGTTACATGGGGCTTTAGAGAGGAATCTCTCCATCAAGAACTAGGCGTCACACATATTGCCCGAAAAGCAGACGATATTGTAAGCATTGTTGAAAGCTTAAATAAATAATAATTTCCTTTAGGTAAAAGCATATTATAATAGTTTGAAAACTATATAAACTCTTGCACAACAAAAGAGGTTCCTAATGGTCACAAGTTGACTCATAGGAACCTCTTTTTAATTTACTTTTACTATACCCGTTCAGCTAAATATTACAGACTGACTAAATACATTAGGATACACAAATATGGAAGTCTGATCAAAAACACCTTATTTATAACTAAACTGCGCATCCATAATCATTTTGCGCAACTGCTCAATGCGAACACCATTTGGTAGCTGGTCTCTATAAAACTGCAACTTATAATAGTAACGAGTATCTTCATAATCAGTAACTAATACCATGTCCGTCCTATTATGTAATGGCCAGCCATACATAAATTCAGCTAGTAAACTGCGCACACCATCATTATCGACCTCTGTTACATCATGCTTAACAGGCAATACCATCTTTGCAGTAGGTTCAGGAACCGTTCTATCTTTAACAATTTTTTCAATCTCTTTATCTAAAGAGATACTTGTATTATCGATAGATCTAGCCTTCACATGCATAAAAACACCATCAGAGGTTCTAAAGGCTCTGCCATCTATATCTTTAGTTTCCCCTTTAGTCTCTACAGCATCCTTCAATACACGGAACTGATACGGTCCATAAAACTTGGTTGCTGTAATAGCATCTAATTCTTCATCATATTGGCCATTATGTACATTCGTAACATGTATGATAGGTCTTATATCCACTGCTTGTGAAAGCATTGGTGCTACAAAACATAAACCTAAAGTCAATAGCATAATATAACGTTTCATATGAGTTTCCCTCTCCCTAAAAACTATTATCTTATTTGTATTGTAACATAATTTATCTATCCTATAATAATAATTACAAAGCGAAAAAGGTTCCTATTGGTCACCTAGGTGACTATTAGGAACCTCTAATCTATTTACTTTTATTATCCACAACACTATATTGAACTTGAGGCCTCTAAATGGGTCCAGCCTTTGCTAATCTTCTAGAGATTGGCGGTGATCAATATGAGTACATTCAAAGTGTTATCATTAATGATTTCCTTTGGCATACTTGTGGCGACCATTATCATGGCAGCTAAATGAATTGACATCTAGCAAAAGTTAGCTTTTCACAGAATTAGGCTATGAAAAAAGGCCCGACTGTGAAGTCAGACCGTTTCTTCAACATTAAATTCTAGAAGCGAAGTCTGGCGACCAAACCATTTATGCCTCACTTTGATATAAATTATATCATATCTAAACAAGGAAAGAAATCCAAAGATTTCTTTCCTTGTTTTCAATTATAAATCATCATAATGCATACGATAGTGACTTAGATCACCGACAAGATGTCCTTTCAATTGCTATATTTGTAATATATTCCTACTGGGCTGACGGATACGTAGAATTGACTACATGCACAGTAGCACACATCGTGTGATAGCCGACCGTCTGGGCAAGCTTTTGTTCAGATGGTCTTTTTTATTGCCTTCTCGTAACAAATGCTTCTTTATCTATATCTGAGTATCTCACCTATATGAAAGGAGTTTTCTTATGAGAAATCGTTGGTTTATTGCATTAGCAGCCATTGGTTTGCACATATCCATTGGTAGCGTATATGCATGGAGTGTACTCACACGTCCTATTATGGCAGATATGGGTTTTACTTTATCGCAAACAACATGGACATTCTCGTTAGCCATTTTAATGCTCGGACTATCTGCGGGCTTTCTTGGCTCCTTTGCAGAAAAAATTGGCCCTAAGAAAAGTGGACTTCTCGCTATGTTATTCTGGGTAACCGGATTATTGGGTACGGCCTATGCACTTAGCATACACAATCTTACCTTACTCTATCTCTTCTACGGCATCATCGGTGGCATTGGACTAGGCATTGGTTATATAACACCAGTTTCTACGCTCGTGAAATACTTTCCAAATCGCCCAGGATTTGCTACTGGTTTAGCTATTATGGGTTTTGGATTTGCTTCTCTCATTGCAGGGCCTCTTATGCAATTCCTCGTAGCTCAATTTGGATTGGTAAATAACTTCATTATCCTCGGTGTAATCTATCTAGTGATTATGGGTGCCTCTTCGCTCTATTTGAAAGCACCTCAACAAAAACACTCAACTCGAACTACGAAAGATAAATCTACCATGTACGTTCATACCCATGGCATGCTAGCCAATGATGCCATGAAAACTTGGCAATTCGGTGCCCTTTGGTGGGTATTCTTTATTAATATTACCTGTGGTATAGGTCTACTATCCTTAGCATCACCTATGGCGCAAGAAGCCATTGGTATGACACCTACAGCAGCTGCATCACTGGTTGGTATCATCGGTATCTTCAATGGCGGGGGTCGCATTGCATGGTCTACGATCTCCGATTACCTTGGACGAGCAAAAACTTACATACTTTTCTTTATTATAGAAATCGTCGCATTCTATTTACTCGCCCAAACCAATAGCGCCCTAACATTCCAAATTTTAATTCTTCTCATTATCACCTGCTATGGTGGCGGGTTCTCCTGTATGCCAGCATATCTTGCAGATCTCTACGGTATACGCCAACTTTCTACCATTCATGGTCGTATTCTAACTGCTTGGGGATTAGCGGGCATCACAGGCCCTATGCTCGTATCATACTTTCACGAAGCAGGATATGGCTATACTACTGCTTTAGAATGTTTTGCCGCTCTATTTGTGTTAAATACAATTATTGCTATAGTCCTAAAAATATACGGAAAACGAGAATTACACAACTAATAACTCCATTTAAGCATGGAGAAACGGCCTGACATGATGTCAGACCGTTTTTTCAATTATAAATACTAGAAGCGAAGTCTGGCGACCAAACCATTTATGCCTCACTTGGATATAAACTATATCATATCTGGACAAGGAAAGGAGTCTAAGGATTTCTTTCCTTGTTTTCTTTTATAAACCTTTATTGTACATATAAATTCTTTATAGAAACATCTATAGTAACCTATGCCTTATAATCTAGTAATCTACTATAGTCATTGCAATTTATTCGCTTAAAAATCCTCTAAAGTATATATAGGCAAGTACCTTTGGGCAAATGCAAGATTTTTATTGAGTTCAGCCCATTTCGGAGCATCACCAATAACATAGATATACTCCCTTGCTCTTGTAAAGGCTACATTTACATTGTTAGCGTTAACCCATTTAATAGCCCCATTAGCCGTGCCATCGCTTTGACAGCCTAACATATAAATAACGACTTTAGCCTCTTTACCTTGGAAGGTATGTACAGTCCCTATATTATCATCTAACCAATCTTTCTTATTATCCTCCTTGGTCCAATTCACAATATCATTACTAAGGGATCCCATATACTTTTTAAACCCATATGCAACACTAGTAAATGGTGTAATGATAAAAATATCTTTAAACTCCACATTTCTTGCTCGTAACTTTTGAATCAGTTCAAAAGCAATTTGGCCTTGTACTTGTATATATCTATCTTTACCCGTAGTAGATTCAATATTACTTCCATCATAAGTTATCCAACAGCTCTCTTTACATGGCTCAATAGGCCCTTTCGGATTGATAGTCTTATTAATCATAAAACCACCATAAGATAACTCATTAGCGACTGTAAACATTGGATCTTTACAGCGTCTATGAATAACGAGTGGGCAACCGACCCAAGATTCGGAACCATCAAGATTTTTGATAATGCCTGCAAATGGATTTTGTGCATCAGCTAAACTTTGTACAGATAGCTCTTTACTCCGATATTTACCAATACCTTCGCCACCAATTTTTTCTACAAACAAATCCTGTACAGTTTGTACAGGTTCAATCTGTTTAGGATCACCAACTACTACGGCCTTCTGCGCACGGAACAATGCCCCTACAAGCATATGAGGTGACGCCTGCCCTGCCTCATCAATAATAATGGTACCTAACGAGCTTTCAGATTTACAATTAATCAAAAATCTCTCCACAGCAGCAAAGGTGGAGGAAATAACAGGAACTGCAATCATCAATGAATTAATTAGTGCAGGAAAAATAATGTTAAGATCAAAGTTTTTCTGCAATTTTTTCCTATCACTTAATGAGCCCCAATACTGACTAAGTAATTGCATGTTTTTTCTGAAAGCATCATTCATAACTACAGTCTTTTGTAATTGTAAGGCATCATATAGCAAACGTTCTCTACATTCATTCAAATAATTACACACATATAAGAAAGCTGTGTGTGCCTCCGCTCTATCCATATCAGCTGACATTAACTTTGACGATATATCATCAAAGCAATGTATAGAATCTTTAGTACTAATTTTTAATGTACCTAAAATATCTTGCTGTATTTCTTCTATTTTTTGAAGAGTATTATCAAGCCCTTTAATATCAGCTAATAAACCATCTTTCGTATTGATTATAGATTCACGCTCATTAACCAACTGGTGTAATGCATCTAATTCACCTTTATCATTTTGAAGCTTTGTAGTCTCGTCTTCAATAACTGATAACAATGCAGCATTACTCATGGCTTCTAAAATAGACCAGTTGGTAGCATTCCAAATCTTATCAATAATAGAACGTTTGCTGTTCAACTCTATTAATTTAGACTCAATACTATTTTTACGCTCTATCAACTTCAACAAATTATCATCTAAATCATAATACTTACTTAATTGTTCATTGATTACAAGAACTTCCTCTTTTAATTTATCGATTTTAACCTTTAATTCTTGAATCAAATGAATATTCTCTTCATAGTCTGTTACATAAGTAAATAATGCTTTTACAAGATTATGTTGAGCCTGAAACTGTTTCTTGGCACTTTCAAAAGCATCTTGAGCACTAGGCACACGCATAATAGAGGACATATCTGAGGATAATACATCTAATACTGGCATAAATGTATTTATATTAGACTTCTTACCAAGTCTCGCAGAAATTAGGCCCCATTGTTCATTACTCTCTGCTAAACGATCTGCTAAAAAGGTAAAATATACCTCATTAGATTTTACAAATTGATACTTCTTATCCTTAGCAAAATAAGATAAATCAACCTGTTGATTAGAGGAATCTGGATGAAATAATGTAGACCCATTAGTCCCCTCTTCCACAGAGGAAATATTTGGCAATTCTAATGTAATATTTTCAACGGCCTTATTATTTGATGAAAGCACCAGCATGCCATATACTGCAATATCACTAGGTATATCATAGTAAAAAGAGGTCCCATCCCGACCCACAACCTTTTCGAATATATCGTTTACATGATTGCTTTCACAAAACTTAACAGCACGTTCAACAATATTACTAGCAATAATATCCTTCAATAATGTGGTTTTGCCTGTACCAGGAGGTCCATTAACAGAAAAGATATCTTTAGGGTTCTCCTTAGCAATATTAACAGCAATTTGCTGCATAAAGGATAAATTAAACTTTGAAGGCCATCTACCATATGGTAAAACCTTAGGATTATACCATTTGCGCATCTGATCAGTATCCTTTAACAAATCATAATGCTCAATATCCTGATTAAGACTATTGATATAAGACAATAACTTATCTTTATCCTTTAATGTATCAATGTGTTGTAACACCAACTGTAAATCATCGAGGAAAAAGCTAGATTTTAAATCATTAATAGGCATTGTCTCAGCTTTAACTAGCTGAATCTCCTCTGCCTGAAAACCACAGTAGCCATAAATATCACCAGCACGGAACATGGTAATACCCATAGGTTCTAAGATATGCTCTCGTAAATATGTATTAATTACACGTGCAGCATTATCAAGAGATATTTTTTCCTCAGGAAGATTAAAACTATCTTCAATTGATTTAACAATCTCATGCCAACCATCTAGCTTAATATCTTTAAACTCCACATCAGGCTGAGACATCATTTGATAAATCACCCAAATAAAAGGAGCAATTTGAAGACTCCCCTCTTTATAGTATCCCTCTGCATCAACAACAAACGATGCACTATACACATTCCCTAAATATGGTTTTTCAGGATATTCAATTTCTAGTTTATCAATGAAGGCCTCTAATACTTCAGTCCCTTTAACTACACATAATAGAACAGCATGTTCATCATCTAAAACATAGTCCTTTTCATCCTTAAAATATTTAATCTCATCAGTAATAGAGTAATTATAAGAATCATTTGGTAACGGGACTACATACGTAGAAACACGCGAATTTGTTCTTTTCCAATAAGGTTTTATTACAGACTGTTGATAAATAGTAGTTGTATCATTCTCAGTAGTAAATACAAGCTCATTAACATACTTCTTAGGAATTGCTTTATACTTAGGAACCTCTTTCGGTTGCAAACATTCAAGTGAATACCAATACTTTATAATTTGCTTTGCAGTATCTTTCATCTATACCTACCCTCTCATTAGACTAATGAAAATATTATACAGGTAGAAGAAAGAGATTTCATGAAAATCAAATAAAAACAGTTTAACCGTATAGTCAGACTGTTTCTTAAAGATATTACTCAAATAAGAACATCTTATGTTTCTCATTTATTTCATAGTAATTTAATAACTAGTTATAACATAAAATATCAAAAATCCACCAACAAGAAAAGCGATTCCACTAACAACAACAGTTATAATTGTAGTATTACGCCAGATAGTACCATTCTTAATCATTTTATCATTACCATTAGCTTCGTTATAATATGTTTGTGATATATAGGCAAATAACCAAGAAATAGTTGAAAAAAAGGCACCTATCGAAAAGAAAACTAATCCCCATGCAATTCCTCTAATCCAACGTTCAAATTCAGTTCCCAAAATATTTCCTAGAAAAGCTAAGATAGCTATACCAGCTGCACCATTTAATAAAAGTAGTGCCTTTAAGCCGCCACTAGCATATTCTTTAATTAAAGATAATCCAATTTCAGACAATTTCACCTCTAATTCACTTACCTTTAATCGAAACTCAGTTCCACTCATTTTTCATATTTTTCATAATTATAATTATCAAAATTCTGCATATTTATCTCCTTAAAATTACTTGGGAACAGCGTAAGTTTCTTGATTTATTAGATACACAAAATGGAATCAGAAGAGGTCCATTTGGTAGTTCATTAAAAAAAGATTCTTTTGTAAAGAAGTCTGACTATGTAGTATATGAACAACAAAATGCCATATATGATAATTATGTAACTCGTTATTTTATTTCAAAAGAGAAATATAATGAGTTAATTCGGTTTAATATACAACCAGGCGATTTTATTATGAGTGGTGCAGGTACTATAGGTAGAATCTCAATGGTGCCAGATGGCATAAAGAAGGGTGTCTTTAATCAAGCGCTAATTAGATTTAAAGTGGATAAGAACTCTGTTAATCCACTATACTTTCTCAAATTTATGCAGTCAGATATGATGCAAAAACAGCTGACACAAGCAAATCCTGGATCTGCCATGACAAATCTGGTTCCAATGGATGAGTTAAAAAAGTGGGATGTTACCATTCCATCACTTGAAGAACAAAATAAGATAAGCAATTTTATAAATCAAATAGATGAGTCTATTACCCTTCATCAGTAAAAGCCATTTCTATATAATAATTCTCATGCTAATCCAGCCATAGACCGCATCACTAGATCAATATCTCTATTTTCCATTTCTTGAATAATATGGATATATGTTTTTTGTGTCGTCGTCATACTTGCATGCCCTAGTCTTCTTGCAACACTTGCAATCGATACCCCTGCGAAAAGTAACAACGAGGCATGAGTATGTCGTAAACCATGAATTGATATGACTGGTATTCCCAACTTTTTACAATACCGTTCTAATACACCATTTATTGTCGAATTGAATACACGACCTTTCACAAATATAGGCTTATCTTCAGGTAAGCCTTTAATTAGTTCTGAGAACTTTATGATTGTTTGCCAATCAAGCTGTATTTTTCTCACTGATGAGCGATTCTTCGTTGGCAGGAATCCACCATTTCCTTTATAATCCCACGTTTTATCCACAATCAATGATTGATGTGAAAAATCAAAATCCTTTGGCGTTAATGCTAAAGCTTCTGAAAATCGCATCCCAGTTTTTGCTATTATCAATATCAACCAATCCCAGTTAATCTCGGATGTCAACTTCAAGTTAACTAACAAGGTATGTAATTCAAACTGATTTAGATATTTGATTTTCTTTATTCTCGGTGACCGACCTTTTATAATAGCCTTCCGCGTCGGATCCCTATCAATAAATCCTTCATCTACTGCATCCAATATAGCTGCTTTAATTTGATGATGAAAGTCCATTGTTGTTTGTCGTTCATGAAACTCTGCATAATCATTTAATAATTGTTGATACGATATTCTGTTTAATTGTGAAAGCTTAAGTTCAGGAACTAATTTTTTTAACCATAATAGAGTTATCTCATATTTTCGCATTGTTACATTACGAATAGCCCCTTCTTTATAAATTCGTATCCACTTTTCGTAATAAATATAAAATAGTTCGGATTTTTCCTCTATTGTCAACATAATTCTACCCCACCATTTACGCTGTTCCCACATAGAAATGGCTCTTGCTGATGAAGGGTAATAATTCTATCAAGAGCCTCTAAAAATGAACTAATTTTTTCTTGTTCTTTTTCATTTGGTATATTAATAACTTGATTTTTTACTAAATCAGAATTTAAATTCACTTGACTACCTGGTTGACCATACTTATTCCATTCTTCTCGGAATATTTCTAGCCACCAGAAAGCATATAAAATATTAAATTTAGGATTTAGAAAAATTAAAAAACCATCATGAACACCTGTTGGAACGTAATTGATTACAGGTTTTCCTACTGTTGCGGCAATACTCAATAATAAATGTGGTGTTTTTACAACACGAGTTTTATCTTGACCTAATTTAGATATTTTTTGTTCTAAATATTGAATTCGACCATCTTGGGCTGTAACATCTGAAATTCTTAACCAACCTACATCTGAATTATTATCAAACCATTTTGAATCACTTATCGGTCTTGGAGATGCACCACGTACAATTTCAGCTAAATCTCCCAGCTTACGCTGTTCCCAAGAAAATAAAAAGCCGTATTAAACACCATATAATGTCTAATACGACCAAATCTAAACGTTTCTGACCATATACGGACAAAACTTCGGATATTCTATTATTAACAAATATACTTTAGGATTTTATGTTGCTACTTCAATTCATCTCTTAACGGTATAACTTCATCAGACAAACATACTTCCCATGCTTCTATCATGTGTTGAGGGTATGAAAATGGATCAGAATCGGGGTGTTGTTGTACATATACAGGATAGTTAGCACTGCCTACTATTCTATTTTTATTGTATATATCTTCACCTAGTGTAGATTGATTTACAGAAACCATAAGTTCATCCTGATTAACACACCATGTTGATGCAAAGGATTCAACAATAGAGTCATAAGCTTTAGTAAAATATTCTCTTTTTATTTTCAATAGATTACTATCTTTATCTATCACCTGTGTATCAATATCATCAAGAATATGTTTATAAATAGTACGGACTGATTCACTCTTATTCAACTTTGTTAAAGCATCTTCAATTTTTGCACGAGTATCTTGACTGTTCGCCTCATATTCACTTAATAAAGCATCTATATAGCTTTTATCAACAGTATATGTCTGTACTGTACTAGAATCAAAGAAATCAATTAATTCAATACCAGGTTCATTCTTATCATCAGGTTTTAAGGATGCTTTTATCGTATTATATAAGCCAATATTGTCTTCTATAATTGCAATCTTTTTAGAAAAGGTACCATGTTTGTCATTATCAAGTTCTATGTTAAAGTCATCATATGAGGCAATAGCACGATAAGCTTTATTTAAATCCTGGAAGCACTTCACAAAGTTAATTCGATCTGAAACGGGAGCATATTCAGTAATAGGATTATTTGAATTTATAGCCTCTAATTTTACTAAAGCTGTATATGCAGCATTAAACTTCTTTTTAGATTCTTCATATGTTGGGTAGATCAAACTACTATTATTATTCGTTTGAGAATACAACCGAGTTGCTGCATATACATGTTCCTTCATCGTCGCAGGTTTTCTAAAGGTTGTAATCAAACCTTTATCTTTTCCTTTATATGTTCGATTAGTTCTAGAAAACGCTTGTATGAGTCCAGCATATTGTAAGTTCCGATCTACAAACAAGGTTTGACATCTAGGAGCATCAAATCCTGTTAATAATCGATCTACAACAATAACTAAATCTAAATGTTTACCAAATTCTTTAAACTCACCCTTTTTACGCGCTAGCCTATTGTTAATGTCACCATTATAACGATTAATACTTTCAATAGACCAAGAGGTCCCAAACATCTGATTATACTCATCAATAATCTCAGCCATTTCAGTTTCTTTTAATGCTGAATCCTTTGTATTTTCCTCTAAAGAGTATGTAATTGCCACACGTGGAAAATCTGGATCATTCATAACCGCACCCTGGCGCAAAGGATTATTGGGAAACTGTGTTTCTAACCAGTTCTTATGGGCTGTAAATTTCTTAATTGCCTTATAATAACGCTTCGCCATATCAATAGAACTAGTTGTCAAAATAGCAGACATTGTTGGCTTACCATCTTTGAATACAAATTTACTATATGCATTGTTAGGGCTTAAAATTTTGCGAATTACAGATTGAATATGGTCATCTGACTCATAATGTGTACTCTGTAAATATTGCTCTTTATCAATATCCTTCATAGATTCAATAGTGGACACTAGCTCCTCATCGGTATAATTGATATTTTTTTCTTCCGAACGCATTGCTCGGTACACTACATTCGCCAGTTCATCCTGATGTATAGTAGATTCATGTTCTACCTGAAATCCCAATACAGATCCATCTTCAAGCGCATTTTTTATAGTATATCGATGTAAAACTTCTCCATATTGATCATGTGTAGTGCGGGCATATTGACCATCAGAACTCTTTTTATTCTCCTCAAAAATAGGTGTACCTGTAAATCCAAACCATGTCGATTTTGGAAATACTTTTTTAATATCATCCATATTTTGAGCACTAATAGCTCTATGACATTCATCAACAATAAATACAATATGTTTTCCTCGAAGGTTAGCAAGTCTTCCTGGTTCTTTTTCTTGCAAGTATTCAACAGCCTTATTTAGTTTTTGGCGTGTAGTCACAATTACTACATTAGAACTTGAATCCTGTTTAAGAGCATTTGAAAGCTCCTTGGTATTCCCCGTACCGACTATAAGTGTATTTTTGTTAGTATTTACACCTGTTGAGTAAGCAGAGGCAAATTTAGTAAACTCTGATGTCGTTTGATTATCTAAATCTTTTCTATCTAACAGCATAATAGTTCTATCTATCCCACTCTTTTGGGCAAGTAGTTTTGTAGATACAAAACTAGTTATAGTCTTACCTGAACCAGTTGCATGCCAAATATAACCAGATTGATGTTTACTTGCAGCCTCAAAAATTGCTTCTATAGCATGAATTTGGTATGGGTGTAAGACCATTAATATCTTACTGCTTACTTCTTCACTAAGAATCATATATTCAGATACTAATTCATGAGCTCTTGGAATATTTAATACCTGCTTTGCAAACTCATTAATATTCTCAACTCTTGTGTTATCTCGAGTTCGCCAACCAAACATAAATTTATCTTGTAACTCACCTTTTGGAGCAGCAGCCATATATCGAGTCGTTTGTTCATTAGACATAACATATAGCTGTAGCGTTTGGAATATAGTATTTGAAAATGTCCCTTCATCAATATATTTTTCTATTTGATAATAGGCTTGCTTAACCCCATCCTTTGCTATGGCTGTTTTTAATTCTATTTGAATAATCGGCAGACCACCTATCAATAAAGTAATATCAAATCGACGACTTCGTTCT
Source organism: Veillonella parvula (assembly GCF_902810435.1). Lineage (GTDB taxonomy): Bacteria > Bacillota > Negativicutes > Veillonellales > Veillonellaceae > Veillonella. The sequence continues at coordinate 871,497 of NZ_LR778174.1, read as the reverse complement.
TCTAAGTTAGATTTATTTTTTGCAATTTGATGTACTATTTCATAAGAAGAAAAGCCACCATTTTTTTCAATACTAGAATAAATAATTAACTCTATACGCCCTAAACCATTATCTCTTTCCAGAACAACTGAACACTTTCCCTTTTCACCACGCAGCCATTTTGCGGCTTCAAAAGGCGTTTTAGTATTTGCCAATATTTCTGATCGAATTCGCTTAAACTCACTATCAGTTAACATATTATCATTAAGTTCACTTTTATTTCGAATCTCAATAATATTACGTAAATTGTTCCATAAATCTTCTTCTGTTTTTAAATCCGAACGAAAAGTCCATTGTCCATGTTGTGCACAAAGTAAATCAATTAGATTTTGTTCGAGCTGAGCTTCTTTTGTATTATTTAATTTCCCCATATAGTTATCCCTGTAATTCTATACAAACATTTTTTGAAGCAAGCCTTTTTTTACTTCTTGTAACCTTTCTAACTTACGCTGATGAAGGGTAATAATACTATCCATCTTCTCAAAAAGAGTCGAAATCTCTTTTTGTTCATTAAGCAGAGGAAATGTTAAATTAACTTCTTGTAAATCGGAATTATGTAAATGAACTACTGACTTTCCTTGAGCTCGTTTACTCAACTCTTTTTGTTGTTCTCCATTTGAGATAGTCAGAGCTAAAAATGTTGGATCCAATAAATGATTTACTTTAATTACATTCAAATCACCACCAATAATAACTCCTTGATCTTTAACAACTGAAGCACGAGAAATATCTTCTACAGTTTCACCTGATGCTGGAACTATTACTTCATCGCCTTGACTAATAACTGATTTATCTTTTAATTCAACAAATGTATCTACATTCCTAATAGTGGTTTCATAATTTGTATAAAGACGACCATATAGGATAATTGGATCTCCAGACGGTGCTAAATCTGATTTAGAATAGCCATTACCTTTTGAGAATGTAGCTATATCTCCTAACTTACGCTGTTCCCAAGCATCAGTAAATCCTTTAAATCTAACCCCTGGAATTTGACTTCCATTTCTTGGAAATAATTTTTGTAACAATGATTTTTTAGCTAAATTGAGCTTTTTAAGCTTACACTGATGAAGGGTAATATTTTTACTCAATAGGCTTAATAGGGTTCCTATTTTCTTCTGTTCCTCAATATTAGGAACTAAAAGTTCCTTATTTAAGAAATGATTATGATCTAATTTATTTGATGAATTTCCTGATGATGTAATAGATTTTGCCAATATAGGAGCCATCACTCGTTCAAGTTGAATCGCATATTTCCAAAAATCTAAATCATATTCGGTAATAGGTCTATAAATGGGAAATAGCTCTGAAATGATACCAGTACCTATATCATTTAATACAAATCGACCAAATTTAAATTCATTATTTGGATGTCCCTCAAAAGCTATATCTCCTTTTTTCATCACATAGGTACGTGTATCTAAATTATTTGATTGTACTTTATCAGGATCCTGAAAATACATCTTTGCAACAGAAATCCATTTATCCCGCCCTAAAGTTCCATCATTACGTTCATTTACACGTTTATATAAATCCCCTAACTTACGCTGTTCCCAATCTTCAGTAAATCCCCTAAATCGTATTCTTGGTTTATTTGCCATAATTAAATACCTCAAGTACACCATTTAACCAATCTTTATCTTCATCAGTACAATCTAACTGAAGAAGCATATCATAAATCTCTTTTTCTAATTTTGCTTCTTCTTCCTTAATAGCTTTCATCTCTTTGCCAAGTACAACCATGTCAATAGGAGCTTCTTCTTCAAAGGTATCAACATAGCGTGGAATATTTAGGTTAAAATCATTTTCTTTAATTTCTTTAAATGGTGCTAAATAAGAGTACTTTTCAATACTTTCACGATTTTTATAAGTATCAACAATGCGTTTTATGTGCTCTGGTTCTAATTTATTCTGATTTTTGAATTTTGTGAAATCATTGCTTGCATCAATAAATAACACATCACGTCCTGGGCGATTCTTTTTAAGAATAATTACAGTAGTCGGTATAGATGTTCCAAAAAATAGATTTGCAGGCATCCCAATCACCGCATAAATACTTCCATCTTCTAATAATTTTTTTCGAATTATACCTTCTGCTGCCCCTCTAAACAAAACCCCATGTGGCAAAACAATTGCCATGGTACCAGATGTTTTTAAATGGTAAAACCCATGTAAGAGAAAAGCAAAATCAGCTTTAGATTTAGGTGCTAACTTTCCATAACGGTTAAAACGTGCATCATCCATAAATGTAGGATCTGCAGACCACTTTGCAGAGTATGGTGGATTCATAACTACAGAATCAAACATATACGGCTCATCTGTCGGCCAGTCTTTATTTAGTGTATCCCCATTATGTAGACGTTGATCTTCAGCATTTACTTCATGAAGAATAAGATTCATGCGTGCAAGATTATATGTAGTTACGTTAAGTTCTTGTCCATGGTATTGTACACGATCCGGATTATTTGAATACTTACGTACATTTAGCATCAATGAACCAGAACCCATTGTAGGGTCGTATACAGTAAACGATGGTGTATCCTCTTGTCCAATTGTTACAATTTGAGCCATCATATCAGATACTTGTTGGGGGGTGTAAAACTCACCTGCTTTTTTACCTGATCCAGCAGCAAATTCACCAATCAGATATTCATATGCATCGCCAATCACATCACCATCATGACCTAACACATCAACTTCATCTAGTTTTTTAATAACTTCACTAATTGTAATATTTCGTTGATTCGCATCTACACCAAGTTGTTTTGAATCTAAATCAATATCATCAAATAAACCTTCGAACTGTTTGTATGCCGTTTCCAATCGTACAAAAGCATTTCTCAAATGAACCAATTCAAAAGAGTTATCCTTAACAGAATTAGCAAGCTCACTAAAAAGATATTGTGGTTCTATATGATACCCTAACGTATCTGACATAGTCGCAATAAAAAACGCTTTGCTTTTATCATTTAAAATATAAGATTTATACAATTCTGTTTGCTTTGCTACTGTATTATATTCATCAAGGGATTTATAAGCTTTTACAACTGTAGACTCTAATAATTTATCAGATAAATATTTATAAAAAATTAGCCCTAAAAGATAATCTTTATATTGATCAGCACTCATCTTACCTCGTAAATTATCAGCAGCACTAAATAATTTTTGATTTAATTCGGCACCCATAATATCTCCTAATTTTTCATGATTTATTCATAGTAATTAATTTTATTCTACTACAAAAAATGCCACATATAAACACTTTACTAGAGTAATAGTGTTTATATGTGGTAAAACTTACATATATATTTTCATAAATTAAATTTGGAATCAAGTCAAAATTATATGTGAGGTTGACTATTTTTCCCTTATTTTACAGATGAGTTTTCATATATACCTTTAGGCATAGCTCCCATCCCAGCTTGGCTTTTAGCGTATTTATCTTTGTCATTTGCATTGTCTACATATTGAACTATATCACGCAAGTCTTTTGCTGGTGTTTTATAATCTAAATCAGCCATTATAAAGTGAGTATATAAATATTTATCATCATATAGCGATTGAATGTACATTCTAGATTGAGATCGTTCTACTTCCATATAGATAGCAGGAGTGGCATCATTCCAAACCGTTGCATATTGAATTGGCTTAAAATCGGAATATGGCTTATGCATAATGAAGAATCGTATCAATTTATAATTAATTTGATGACGATTAGTCAACTCTTCCGGTTTTAATTCTCTCACCATAATACCTTCACGATATTTTTTACCATCATAGATATAAATTGCATCATTATCAGGGCCATGATGCACTAAATCACTTGATTTTAAAGTTTGGAAAGTAAATCCATTAATAGTTATGGGTTTAGTTTTTGAAAGTATTTGATTTGCAGGTTCAATAGAAGGTAGTACATAATTAACTAATGGTGACATTAGCTCTTTATACACGTATTCCTGATCATGTGTCTTTAATAGCTCTAATTCCTTTTTCTTAATCAAATCATAGCTAATATGATAAGACAGCGAAGGATCAGCTTTCACACCAAAGTTAATAGCCCCTTCTAAAGCTCCACTTTTAATCTGCCCAATCTCCCATGTAGCATTTCTAACAGTAGGATACGAGAACGAATTTTCTTTAACTTGACTTTCACCACTCTTACGAACAGTATAATGTATATTGCCTTCAATTAAGCGGAAATTTCCTTTTTGAACATCTGTAGTTAATGGGTCCCCTTTTATAGTTTTACCGAACTGGCTACTCTCTGGTATAGTAAATTTAATATTTGCCCCATTATCCTTAAGAATAAAAACAGAAGAAGACTGTTTTGTAGAATGATACAATTCTTTTGTAAAGTATAGTAACTCATCTAGTGTCCATTTTTTAGAGCCATTATTGTTATATTCATCTCGTATCTGATTAGCTATAATATTTTCAGTCTTTTGGACTTCATTACCAGTCTTACGATAGTTCTGATAGGCATCTTTTGCTACTGTAGGATCTGCACCTGGTATATTAATATCAATCGCATGACTTCCCAACGTAACACAGCTTAAACATAGTGCAGCCATCAATACACGTTTCATAATAGACTCTCATCCTTTCACATAATGCCTCTCAAATAGTATATATGTATAGAATATCATATTTTATTTGACTCATAGTAGTATAATATAAATATATGAACAAGGAGGTAATTACTATGAAATTTACAAAACGTATACTCATCATGACTGCTTTAGCCGTAACCGCTGTTGTATCTACTGGATTTGCTTACGATTATGTATGCAATAACTCTCAGTACAATTGCAACACTAACACACAATACAACTCCGATAACAATACGAACAATACTAACTATGCACCAGGCACCAATAACAACCAAAATTATTGCGGTCCAAACTCTAATACTAGAGGATGCGGCGGATTTAGAAGATAATATGGTAAATACGATAAAGGCCTATAGTACTAAAAATGTACTATAGGCTTTTGTCGTATATTACAAGAATACTATTTAATTCATCAAAATACAGTTAGGATCAATATAGCAACATACTTTTATCAGGAGTTCATTCTGTTAAAGTATTCAATGGCTTTTGGTGTAAAACCAATATAGGTATTACCAGCTGCGTACGGTCCTAGTTCATATGGTTGGTAAACTAGATCAATGTTCCCCTTACCACGTAAGCAATAGTTATCGGTTACATATTTTACACTCCATCCACTTGGAATATAGCTCTTTATATGATTACCTGTATAATAACTTAATACATGGGATCGTAAACCGTTATCCAATTGTGCTGCATTCGCAATTTTTATATAGTTATATAATGGAATGCGTTGACCTGTTACTTTATTATATACAAGACCTCTTGTATTATACATACCATGAGCAGCTCCGGCGTAGTAATAATAGGTAGTTAGTAGGATTGAAACAACTTGACTATCCTCATAGGTAACCTTATAGTTTTGAGAAACTTGATAAATATGTTGGTTATAATACATATCCTTTGCTTCAAGTACATAATTTGCGATGTCTGTATTAATCGCTTTTTGTGCAAACATATTATTAGTATAAACCAATGGATAGTTTAACTTCATATTTACATCGGATTGACTACCTGTAACAACAGTTGCATAGGTAGGTACAGCCAACATAACACCTAACAAAGAGGTCACACATAGCTTTTTAAACATTCCCATAATAATGTCTCCTTTTAACAAACACCTTCAAATAGATTCATTACTGTGTTACTTCTACAGGCTATGATAAAACTCCTCTTTTTCTATTTCATATTTCTAATAGTTTATTTCACTTTATAAAACAGCTAAAATGATCCGGTATTTTACTCTTAAATACAAATGTAGCTATATCATACTTTTACCATACAAAAAAGGACCCTCCAAAGAGAGTCCTTAATCTGTATTGTTATGCTATTATGCGTTTTTAGCTACTTCCATAAACTCATTTATCTTATTTCTTATGAAGAGTCATATTTTCAAAAGCTATACCATAAGCTTCTTTAAAGATATAATTACCTACAACATATTTAGGATCACGCAAAGCTACATCAACGTATTGTTGTGGAATATTACCGAAATTCCCCAAAGCCACACCTTCATAATTAAAATCCTCCACACTATTTATTGTTAATTTCATGCCAGAGCTAGCTTGTTTAGCATATATGAGAAGTGAATAGTCTTGTGCATACTGTGGAGTACGTAATACGCTGGCTACAGAATGGTTTATATCATAACGATAAGTAACTAAAACCTTGTGAATATATGAGTTAGTTCTACGACTATTATTATTTTCAACCTCATATACAACTGCCTGTGCTTTATAAATAAACTCATTTTCTTCTACTCTTTTAATGGAACTTTTATCTACAAAATACGTAATAGCATTTTCTCCTGTAAGAATAGGAACATTATTCTTATCATTTTTAATAGCTTCCATCGATATAGCTTGGATCTGTAATGGTATTACTATACATACTAACAATAACATAGAAAATAATTTTTTCATTATTTTAATTCCCCTCTTTCAATATTTATTACACACATGATATCTATAGGATATCATATCATATCATATTATATAAGTATTGATAATCCATTACTTTCACCACATAAAAAAGGACCCTCCAAAGAGAGTCCTCAATGTATATGGTTATGCTATTAAGCGTTTTTAGCTACTTCAACAAGTTTAGCGAATGCTGCTGCATCGTTAACTGCCAAGTCAGCCAACATTTTACGGTTTACTTCAACGCCTGCTTTAGCTAAACCAGCGATGAAACGGCTGTAAGTTGTACCGTTGATGCGAGCCGCTGCGTTGATACGAGCGATCCACAATTGACGGAATTCGCGTTTTTTCGCACGACGGTCACGACGAGCGTAGTACAACGCTTTTATTACTGTTTCGTTAGCTTTTTTGAACAAACGGGAACGTGTACCGCGGTAACCTTTAGCTAATTTTAAAATCTTTTTATGACGTGCATGAGCTGTAACGCCCTTTTTCACTCTTGCCATTGTATATTCCTCCTAAATTACGATGTATCGATCTAATAGTTAACGATTAAGCGTATGGTAAGCATTTAGCTACGCGTTTGTGGTCAGCTTTTGCAACCAATGTAGCTTTACGTAAATTACGTTTACGAGCTGGAGATTTTTTCTCAAGAATGTGGCTTTTGAAAGCTTTCGCACGCTTGAATTCACCAGTACCAGTTACTGCGAAACGTTTAGCCGCTGCGCGACGAGTTTTAATTTTTGGCATAATATAATCCTCCCAATACCTTATTTACTTACTAAAATCATGGTCATGTTACGACCTTCTAATTTAGCTGCTTTTTCAATAGACGCCGTTTCTTTGAGTTCTTCAGCAAAACGTGTCAACACTGCCATGCCTAGTTCTGGATGTGAAAGTTCACGACCGCGGAACATGATAGTTACTTTTACTTTGTTACCTTCAGCCAAGAATTTGGATGCATTTTTCATTTTTACGTAAAAGTCATGGTCTTCAATATGTGGACGTAATTTGACTTCTTTCAAAGTTACGATTTTTTGTTTCTTTTTCGCTTCTTTCTCGCGTTTTTGTTGTTCATAACGATATTTACCGTAGTTCATAATGCGAGCTACTGGTGGTTTAGCGTTAGGTGCAATTTCCACAAGATCAAGATGCTGTTCTTCAGCCAATGCCAAAGCCTCACGGCCAGACATAATACCGATTTGTTCGTTTTCAGGACCTACGACACGAAGTTCACGAGCACGAATCTCTTCATTAATGCGTGGTGTATCCTTGCTAATAGCGTTCACCTCCAAGAGAATAAAAAAAACGGACGGCAAACACCATCCGAATAGAATTCTCTATATTAACCTCATACTTCTTGGTATTAGGTGAGTGGCGGATGGCCTCTGCTTCATAAATCACTTAATTATAATAACAAATTAGATAGTGAAAGTCAACAACAATCTTAAGTTGCTCTCAGCAATTTATTATTACAACTCTTTTAGTATAACAGAGATTATAAGTTCTGTATATAGGCATACTTACTGACACCTATCCCCCTTTATGTATACAATATTTCTATAATATGATTATTAATTCTATAGAAAAATACGATACAATAATATATATAATATATTCTACCTAGCAAGGTATTATCTAACTACATATTATCTAACTGGGTATTATTTAAGTGAGTATTATCTAGCTATGTATTATCTAACTAGATATTATTTAACTGATTATTATCTAACTAAACATTATCTAACTAAGTATTATACAGTAATAGGTATTACACAAACTGAAAGGGGTTTTATTATGAGTGTAACAACTAGCTTGCCTCCTCAAAAGGCTCGTACAACAATTCAAAATATAGGTCTTATTCTTGCCTTTATTGTTTTAGGTAGCATTTTATTATTACCTACACCAGAGACATTATCTACCGGTGGTCATCGCATGATTGGTGTCCTCGCCTTTGCTATCATCTTGTGGATGACATCGGCTGTATCCTATCCGGTAAGTGCGACCATGATTACAGCACTCACTGCCTTATTACTAGGTTTCTCTCCAAATCCAGAAGCGCCAGCGAAAGCTATGGGCACAGCCAATGCCTTAAAACTGATTATTTCAGGTTATTCTTCCCCTGCGATGATTCTCGTAGGTGCAGCTATGTTTATTTCCGTGGCTATGCGTAAAACAGGTCTCGATCGTCGCATAGCTATGCTCGTATTATCTAGTGTAGGTACAAAGGTTAGCCGTATCTATTTAGGTGTTATTATTACAGGTCTTATTCTAGCCTTCTTTGTGCCAAGTGCAACGGCTCGTATCGCTTGTTTGGCTCCAATTATTATCGGTATCGTCGAAAACTTAGGTATTGAACGTAAAAGCCGTGTAGCAGCCCTACTCATGGTAGGTGCCGTACAAGCAGATACATTTTGGAATATTATGATTCAAACAGCAGCCGCTCAAAACCTCGTAGCTGTTGGATTTATGCAAACACAGATGAACACATCGGTAAGCTGGATTGATTGGCTCACAGCAGCTGCACCGTTCTCCATAATTATGGCTATCATTACCTACTTTGTAACGCAAGCTTTTATCAAACCAGAGTTTAAAGAGCTCGTTGGCGGTGATGTACAACTCGCTAAAATGCGTAAAGAAATCGGTCCAATGACATTTGATGAAAAGAAACTGTTATGCATCTCTATTGGTTTATTAGTATTGTGGGCCACAGGAGGTAAACTACACTCTATCGATACTACAACAACTACGATTATAGCAATTGCCTTATTCTTCTTCCCTAAAATTGGTATTATGGACTGGAAGTTTGCACAGCCAAATATCGACTGGGGATCGATTGTTATGTTTGGAGCTGGTATAGGACTGGGTTCCGTATTACTTAAAACAAAAGCTGCTACTTGGCTCGCACAGGTATTTGTAAATGCCTTCTCCCTTGAAACAGCAAGCGTGTTCCTTTTGATTGCTATTATGGCTGCCTTCCTGATTTTAATCCATCTTGGATTTGCTTCAGCTACAGCCCTTTCCTCTGCCATGATTCCTATCGTAATCTCTATAGTTATGGGACATTCCGCAGAAGGACTTAATCCACTTGGCGTAACAATGCTCATGCAATATGCAATCTGCTTCGGTTTAGTATTACCAGTAAACTCTCCACAAGGCATGGTAGCTTACGGTACAGATACATTCGATGTAAAAACATTTATGACTACAGGTATTCCATTAACCATCATCGGTTATATAATGATGCTCGTATTTGCACTTACATACTGGCACTGGATCGGAATTGCTTAAGTCTAAATATTCTAAATAGACCAAATATTCTAGATAATTCTAATATTTTAAATTAAACATACTATAAAAGGCTCTGTCTTATGACAGAGCCTCTTGATTTTTATATGCCTTTCAATATAAAACGTCTATGTTCTTTTCAATGTAAAGCTTTCACAGATATTTATTTATTCTAATTCCTTACCTTTTAGTTCAGGAATTAAGAATACAGTTGCTAAAATATCGATTACATAGATAATCGCGAGGAAAGCGATTGCCACTTGATAAGAGTACAATGAGATAATCATACCTACTACCATTGGGCTAAAGCCACCTACGGCACGACCGATGTTAAATAATACGTTTTGAGCTGTTGCACGAGCACTTGTTGGGTATGCTTCCGCCATTAAGGCACCGTAGCCACCCATCATACCATTTACAGAGGCCCCTAATATAGCACCGGCAAATAGCATAGCTGTTGGATCAGATAGTTGAGAGTAAATCAAGATAGATGCCACAGCACATATTTGGAACAAAATAAATGTCGGTTTACGACCAATTTTATCAGCCAATCGTCCGAATAACCAAATGCCGACCATCATACCACATACAGTTACGGCAGTCCACAAACCCGATTTTGTAAGGGAAAACCCTAATTGCTTACTCAAAAAGTTAGGCAACCAAATCATAATACCGTAATAACCAAAGTTTTGAACAGATGTTAAAATAGCAACACCTATAGAGGTCTTTGTAGTTCTTACATCTTTTACTAATAACTTGAATGAGTTCGTATGGGAGTGTTCTTTAATTTCTTTACTTTGAACAAAGATTTCTGGTTCATGTAATTTCGCACGGAAGAACCAGGCTACAAAGGCAGGAATAATACCAACCATGAACATACCACGCCAGCCAATATAAGGAAGTAATACGGGCGTTAACAGTGCTGCGGCCAATACGCCTAACTGCCAGCCGATGGCAACATAGCTCGTCGCTTTTGCACGGTGTTGTGCAGGCCAGGCTTCAGCTGCTAAGGCCATACCAATACCAAATTCACCGCCTAAGCCGATACCGGCAATTGTACGATATATGAGAAGATCCCAATACCCTTGTGCAAAAGCACATAGGCCAGTGAATACAGCAAATAATACAATAGTCCATGTCAACACACGAACACGACCAAACTTATCTGACAAGGTACCAAAGATAAAACCACCAATTACAGCACCTACCAAGGTCCACGTCACAAGGGAACCTGCTTGACCTGTGGTCAAACCTAAGTCCCCTGAAATTAAGCTCAACATAAAGCCGAGAATCAAGAGATCAAACCCATCCATGGCATAGCCAATAGAGGAACCAATAACAGCTTTCCAACCGTATGAATTTACTTTTTTCATAGTCATTTCCTTTCGCTACTCACAGGTAACAATTAAAGCGAATATAATACAAAATCCCCCTCTTATAATCTCATCACTATTAAATTATACAGACTAATTTAAATTGTGCAAGATGTGAGGGGGATTTATAACATTATAATTACTAGGAGAGTAAATAATTAGTTGCGTTCTTTAATTTCAGTTTTAATAGAATTGAAGAATTCTTCGAATGGTACGGAGCCCAATTCGTCACCACCGTGTTTACGAACGTTAACTGTGCCTTCTTCGACCTCTTTATCACCCACAACAAGCATGTATGGAACCTTTGCCATTTGTGCTTGGCGGATTTTATAACCGATTTTTTCGCTGCGGTCGTCTACTTCCACACGTACATAGTCACGGTGCATTTGTTTTGCCAAGTCCTTAGCATATTCAACGTGTTTTTCAGAGATAGGCAAGATTTTAACTTGTACAGGAGCCATCCATGTTGGGAATGCACCTGCATAGTGTTCAGTTAAGATACCGATAAAACGTTCCATGGAGCCGAAGCATGCACGGTGAATCATAATAGGGCGATGTTTTTGACCATCTTCGCCAACATATTCAATTTGGAAACGTTCTGGCAAGTTCATATCCAATTGGATAGTACCACATTGCCATGTACGGCCCAAGGAGTCTTCAATATGGTAGTCAAGTTTAGGACCGTAGAATGCACCATCACCAGGGTTAATTACGTATGGAATGCCTTTTGCTTCGATAGCATTACGCAATGCTTCTGTAGCGGCTTCCCAAATCGCATCATCCCCCATAGCATTGTCTGGTTTAGTGGATAATTCCACATGGTACTTCAAGCCAAATTGGCTATAAATGCGGTCGAATAATTCGATAACTTTCATCAACTCAGATTGCATTTGGGATGGCAACATAAATACGTGAGCATCGTCTTGTGTGAAAGCACGTACCCGGAACAAGCCGTGTAATGCACCAGATAATTCATGACGGTGAACTAGGCCAAGTTCAGCGTAACGCAATGGGAAGTCACGGTAAGAGTGCATTTCGTTTTGGTAAACCAAGATACCGCCTGGGCAGTTCATAGGTTTAATTGCATATTCTTCTTCGTCGATAATTGTAGTGTACATATTTTCACGGTAATGGAACCAGTGACCAGATGTTTCCCACAATTGTTTGTTCAAGATGATTGGTGTACGGATTTCTTCGTATTCAAATTCATGGTGAACTTCGCGCCAGAAGTTTTCTAATTCGTTGCGAAGAGCCATGCCTTTTGGCAAGAAGAATGGGAAACCAGGACCTTCTTCTTTGATAACAAACAAGCCAAGTTCTTTACCAAGTTTACGATGATCCCGTTTAGCTGCTTCTTCAAGCAAGTGAAGGTATGCGTCAAGTTCTTCTTTCTTTTCAAATGCAGTACCGTAAATACGTTGCAACATTTTGTTCTTTTCATCGCCACGCCAGTATGCACCTGCAATGCTTTGTAATTTAAAAGCTTTCACTTTACCAGTGGATGCCACGTGAGGTCCTGCGCAAAGATCAATGAAATCGCCTTGAGAATAGCAAGAGATTACAGCATCTTCAGGAAGATCTTGAATCAATTCTACCTTGTAATCTTCATTTTTAGCTTTAAAGAATTCGATAGCTTCTTGACGAGGCATAACGGATTTAGTAATCGGTAAATTTTCTTTTACAATACGACTCATTTCCTTTTCGATTTTACCCAAATCTTCAGGAGTCAAAGTATGTTCCATATCGATATCATAGTAGAAACCCTTATCGATAGCAGGTCCGATAGCCAATTTAGCTTCAGGCCATAAACGTTTAACCGCTTGTGCCAAGATATGAGAAGCTGTATGGCGCAAAGTATGTTTGCCCCCTTCGTCTTCGAATGTTAAGAACGCAACTTCAGAGCCATCTACAAGTTCTTTGCGAAGGTCTGTTAATTCGCCATTTACGTTTGCAGCTAGTACTTTTTTAGCCAAGCTATTAGATAATTGTTTTACTGCTTCCCCAAGAGTAGTGCCAGCAGCGTATTCCTTTGCACTACCATCAGGTAAAATGATTTTTACATCTGCCATTTTTCTTTCCTCCAATTTATAAACTAGGATAGCTTTGATTTTCTACTTTCACCAATATACCTACTTACCACACAATACATAAACATTGAGTAATTAGCTTGTAGAAATTGGGTAATAAAAAAAGACCTTCTATCCCTACAAACAAGGGACGAAGATCATTCGCGGTTCCACCCTAGTTAACTACCTATACCAATATATGTGTATAGTTAATTCACTTCATTAAGCCCGATAACGGTGGCGGCCGTATTTGCCTACTTAGGTTCGACAAATCAGTTTAAAGGGGGTAACTCTAATATATGTGTAAGGCATTTCCAGCATCTGCCTCTCTCTGGTACACAGGGATAAAAGAATCATGTCCTTTGCATCACTTTTACTAGATTATAGTATCATAGAGGACTAAAAAATTCAATACAGTTTAACTGTAAATTTCTTGAAAACTATAAACTGTAATTTTTTAAATCCATAAATTGTAAATCTTCTCTTCATTTATATTGATACATTTATATTTTAAAGAAAACGGCCCGAGAATGATATGGCCCCACTTTACTAGACAACCAGTAAAGGCGGAACATATCAGAATCTCGAGCCATTTTATATACTTTATTTGTATATTAACGTTTGAAGTTTGTAGACAACATAGCACCAATTACTTTTTCCAATTTGCTAGTAGAAAGGTCTGGACCTTTGTAGAGTGTTAAGAGCACGTCATTAGAGTTATCTTGTTTAGATACCATCATAACACCGCTACCACGAGCACCGTTATCATCGTAATCTTTCGCTACAATAACAAGGTTCAAATAATGGTCCTTCATGTATGTATACACCTTACTTGTACGCGCAGAGGAACCAATCATTTTTGCCATGTTCATACCACGGTTGAATACGATAGTATTGGCATTATGTGGATTTGCCGCTAATTGTTGCTTCTCTTCCTCATTTAGAGGCATGAGATTTACCATGAGGGAGTCACCCATCTTGCCACGGAACATGGCTGGCATCGTTTCGCGCACATCATCAGGAATGCCTGTGTCAGCAGTCAACTTCAATTCCTTAGGCACGGTCATGTATAAAACGCCCTTGCTATTGCGTCCCACCTCTGTAGTACTGAGATCTACAGCGCTAAGCATAATGGAGTCTTTAATGGTTGCCACTTGATTAGCCAATGGTTTTTCAGGAACGCCACGGCTCGCCAATTGTACATCGCCAGATTTAGTTTTCTTCAATGTTTCCACGTTCCAGCTTGCACCTTTTTTATCTGCATCGCTAGCTTCTGTGAAAGCATTCGCCCCGTCTTTTGTGCCTACATATACATACGTTTGAGCCGGGATGATTGTATCTGGTGCGCCAGACTTATTAAAAGCCGCACCGTATACCACATTAGGAATCACAGTAGAACCAATTTGTAAATTGTTGTTAGTTTGGCTTTCAACATCAAAATTGATATTCCCTGTGAAAGTCATATCAGGGCCATGGTTGATAACAACCACATCCCCTGCTTGAGGAATGATTACAGGGCCTACAGGACCCGCCATAGCTACACCTGCCATAGATACTCCAAGGCAAGCTGTTAATAATGTGCGTTTCAAAATAGATTGTTTCATAGATATACTCTCATTTCTCTACAATTCGTATACATTTAATATAATTGTAAATCTAGTATAGTCACAAAATTCCCTCATACAATTTACAATCAAAATTATACTTTATCTTCTATAGTGACATAGTCGGATAAACTACTTAATACTTCAAGCGCCAAAGGCCTTGTAGATGGTGTGCAGCGCAACATGCACCGCCCACTCGCATTTACCGAGGTCATAACACCTAAATATTCATAGCCTTCAATGATGCGATTTATGAAATTCGTATGTTTAGGATCAATGTGAAAGTACACATACGCTTCTTCTCCAGAGGTGGTTAAGGCTGGTACATCTGGAAAAACACCGATTGATTTACTCGGCTCTAAGGCTGTACCGCTCATAAACTATTCATCCTCTTTAGGTTTGCACTCACGGCGCATCATGGAGTACGGTTCAAGTGGTGTATCCATATAGATGCGTACTTTCATTTGTGCGTGAGGTGCTACATCGATAGGATTGCCATCTTCATCTGTCATTTTTTCGATTACTGTTTCAACAAGTTCACCTTTTGGTTGGCAGAATTCTACCTTATCGCCCACCTTGAAGTTATTACGTTGTTCAAGATCAACGTATTTTTCTTCTTCGTTGTAGCTCATAACTAAACCGATGAAGTCATGACTTTGAGTATTCGTAGATTTACCATAGTTTTGCGCCGTTTCATCAGGACGACCTTCAGCAAAGCCGTCTGTATAAGGGCGATGGGAAATCTTTTCTAATTCTGCAATCCATTCTGGACGAACATACCAATCTTTACCTTCTTTAAGATATGTATCAATCGCTGTACGATATACTTTTGCCACTGTGGCACAATAGTGAACTGATTTCATACGCCCTTCGATTTTAAGGCTATCAATACCAGCTTCATAAAGATCTGGAATGCGGTGAATCAAGCACAAGTCTTTAGAGTTAAAGATATACGTGCCATGTTCATCTTCTTCGATTGGGTAATATTCACCAGGTCGATTAGATTCCACAAGAGAATATTTCCATCGACAAGATTGAGAACATTGACCACGGTTAGCATCGCGATTACCTGTCATATAGTTAGACAATAAGCAGCGACCAGAGTAAGAAATACACATAGAACCATGTACGAAGGACTCAATTTCAATATCTACATGATCCTTCATTTCTTTAAGGTCTGCTAAGGACACTTCGCGAGCCGCTACAACACGTGTAGCACCAAGTTCTTTCCACATTTGAACTGTATGCCAGTTTGTAGTAGAAGCTTGTGTACTTACGTGAAGCTCTAAACCTGGAGCCACGTGCTTAGCAAGGCTAAAAATCCCCATGTCTGCAACGATGATTGCATCAACACCGATGCTTTCAAGGAATTTCAAATAATCCTCTAAACCTTCGAAGTCCTCGTTGTGAGGAATGATATTACATGTAACATGAATCTTTTTGCCATGCGCATGTACAAATTCTACAGCTTCCTTTAATTCCTCATCGGAGAAATTAGAGTTACCTGCGCGCAAGCCAAAGCGTTTACCTGCGCAATATACAGCATCCGCACCATAGCGGATAGCCATTTTAAGCTTGTCCATATTACCTGCAGGACAAAGCAATTCCATAAAATGTTCTGCCATTATTTGTTGTGCCCTTTCCACACACTCACACTCATACCATCACCCATGGGATAAATGGTGGTGTTAAACAATTCTTTATTTTCAACATATGTTAAGTATTCTTGTAACCGTTTTACGATAGTTTTGAACCGTTTTGGCGGTTCCTTATCGCCCCTTACATAGCCTCTAAAGAGTACATTATCTGCAAGAATGACGCCCCCTTCTTTCACATGTGGCAGAATAAGTTCAAGTTGTTTTAAATATTGCCCCTTTGGTCCATCTAAAAACACTAGATCGTATTCACCTGTGAGTTCCGTTAAGACTTGAGACGCATCGCCTTTCAGCAATGTAATTTTATCGGTATAATCGGATTGGTTAATATAGTATTTCGCCATTTCATAGCGCACATCATCCAATTCAATGGAGGTAATATGCCCTTCCTCTTCGTCGAGTAATGGTGCCATCAACAAAGCGGAGTAACCAATGGCTGTGCCCACCTCTAACACAGAGGTGGGCCGGTATAAACCTATTAATTCTTCAAATAGATGAACCTCAGATTCTCGTAAAATCGGCACATCATTAATCATCGCGTAAATACGCTGTTCATTTAAAATATCATTTAATATCATGAAAGTAGATTAAATCTCCTACATTATCTATTGTTAGTACCACTAGGAACTACCAACGTAGAGCGTTCAGCCGGATTTGCAGATTCTACCTGAATTTGTGGTGCTTGTTGTGCATTAGGAATAACGTTCTGCATCGATTCAGGTACAGGTGTCGTCGTTGGTACATACGTATTGGTATTTGTATTATTTCCATAGGATGGAGCAGTTGGCGTAACTTGCGTCGATGATTGATTTTGTGTTGAACCTGGTACAGGATCTGGGACCTCAGCCGCTGGAACTGTAGTTGGTGTGTATTTATAACTAGGTTCTACATCAACATATTGAGAATCTGCTTCCACTGCTTCTGCAGAACTATAATTATAATTAGGCTCTGTAGTCGCTACTGCTACGTCATAGTTAGGACCAGCTTGTGCAGCTACTTCAGTATTAGCAGAAGAATTTTTTACTGTGTCAGCACCATAAATTTTATTAACCGCTGCTAAATGTTCTTCGTAAGATTTAGAGAAGTGATTATGCCCCTCTTTATCTGCTACGAAGTATAAATAATCTGTATTTTCAGAATGTAATACTGCATCTAGAGCTTTTTTACCAGGATTTGCAATTGGTCCTGGTGGTAAACCTTTAGATACATATGTATTATATGGGCTTTGCAGTTGTGTATCACCAATCGTTACATTTTCTTTCGCATAGCCAAGTACATAGGAAATAGTCGCATCAGATTGCAATGGAATACCATGAGCTAGACGCTTTTTGAATACCCCTGCAATAGTTGGACGATCTGCATCAAATAAAGATTCTCGTTCAACGATAGACGCCAAGGTTACAAAATCATGAATACTCATATGTTGAGCTTGAATTTGTTTCTTCACAGCTGGTGTAAGGTAACGATTCATTTCGTCAGCCATCATTTGAATAACATCACGAGGCGTAGCACCTACGGGGATTTCATACGTACTTGGGAACAAGAAGCCTTCTACAGGATATGTAGCAGGTTTTGTGCCTTTCATATAAGGGTATGGTACATAGGTCTTAGCTTCAGCTAAGAAGTCCTTCGCCTTCATGATTTGATTCTTTTCAAGAACGATAGCAATATCACCAACTGTATATCCTTCAGGAATTGTAATACGAATAGATTCTACATGACCTTCTTGTAATAAGGAAATGAGTTCGCGCACAGTTACCTTATTAGGTATTTGATAATGACCAGTTTGAAGCTTATCATTGGTGCCACTCAAGTATAACCAGAGCTTAAAGCCCTGAGTTGAGCGAATAAGCCCTCTTTCAAAAAGCATATCTGCAATTTCAGTACCCGTTTGACCTTTTTCAATAACGACTACTTGTGTTCCATCATCTTGAGCAAAGGTATTCGGTACAAAGTACAATGCACCAAGGCCTCCACCAATAATTAATATACCTACAATAACTAGAATCAAAATATATCTTAAGGCTTTTCTCACGTTGTTGAGTTCCTTTCTGTAACATAACAGTATATCAATTCATTATACCATAAACTCTATATTTCCCCTATATAAAAGGGCAATGATTCCGCTTATTCCATTTTATGCAATATATTAATTTTATGTATTTGTTATGCCCTTAGCATGAATGAAGTCTCTGCTTTTTACAACAATGATAATGTATAACAAAATAAAAATAGCGCATTGTCCACTGACAACACGCTAAATTTATGCTAAAAACGATTATTCGTCTTCATCCATGTCTTCATACAGTTTTACTAGAGTTTCAAAGTTTTCATCTTCTTCATCCAAAGGTACGTATTCTTCTACGCCTTCTTCATTTGTTTCGATGCGAGCCAAGATCATGTACGTGTCATCTTGACCTTCATGGTCGGCATCTTCATCTTGTACATGTACAAGAACGGCATACTCTTGACCTTCATGGCTCAAGATAACATCTTCTGTGAAGTATTGTTTATTACCATGTTCGTCTTCGAATTCCAAATAATACACTTCACCTTCAAAATTTTGGTCAACCATTGGAAACCCTCCTTAAGGAAAAATACTTATTTATTAAACTGCAAGCGATCTAGATATCCTTGCAAAATTACAACCGCTGCCATTTTATCGATAACGGATTTACGCTTTTTACGGCTAACGTCAGCTGCGATGAGTTGACGTTCAGCCATAACAGTAGATAACCGCTCATCCCAATATGTAACAGGTAAATCGATGACTTCCTTCATTTTTGCAACGAATTCTTCAGTCTTTTCAGCCCGTTCACCTTTTGTACCATTCATATTTTTCGGCATACCTACCACAAGTTCATGTACTTCATATTCAGAAATGAGTTCTTGTAAGCGATTAAAGTCTTTTTCTAGAGATGTTCTACGAATGGTTTCAATACCTTGTGCAGTCATGAGCAGTGCATCGCTACAGGCAATACCAATAGTACGGCTGCCTACATCTAATGACATAATTCTCATTATAGTTGTTTAGCCTTTGCGTATTCTTTCAACAATTCTTCAATCAAGTCATCACGCTCTAAACGACGGATATCGGAACGCGCATTATTATAACTTGTTATGTACGCAGGGTCTCCAGAGATTAGATACCCTAAGATTTGATTAATTGGATTGTAACCTTTTTCTTGAATAGATTGATAAACACGCGTAAGCACCTCTTCAGCGGTCATCGGTTCATCGTCTACTTTACGGAATAACATGGTTTCATCTGAAACGTTCATCGTATCCCTCCTTTTTATTACATCGGTAGATTTCACCATAAAAGTGAAATCTCACCTACTATTATACTTGAATTAAAGCTACAAAGTCAGTAACTTTTTATGCATTATGAAAAATTTCTATAACAGATACAAGTATAATTATAAAATTATATGCCTATTGTAACATAGATTTTAAGGCTTCACCACCAGCTTTTAAGGCTTCCATTAATTTAGCTGGCTCTTTGCCACCTGCTTGTGCCATATCCGGACGGCCACCGCCATTACCTCCAGCTACTTGAGCTGCTGCTTTAACAATATTACCTGCTTTTGCACCTTTAGCAACGACATCTTTAGATACTTTACATACAAAGTTTACCTTATCATCGCCCATAGCAGCGCCTACAAGAACCACACCAGATCCATTCAATTTATCAAGTCCCATATCAGCTAAGTCGCGTAATTCATCAATAGAGGATGCTTTTACAGCTGCGCCAACAAACTCTACATCACCTATCATGACTTTACCCGCAATGATATCAGCTGCACCTGCAGCAGAAACCTCTTTACGAATTTGTTCTAGTTCTTTAGCAGTTTCTTTAGCTTCTGCTAATACTTGGTGTAAGCGTTCTTCTATTTGAGGAGCTTTAGTTTTAAGCTCGCTTGCCATGCGTTCAATAGTCAAACGATCTTGTTTTGCTGCATCAAGAGCTGCGCGACCAGTAATCGCTTCGATACGACGTACACCAGAACCGATACCAGCTTCTGAAGTTAAGTGGAAAGAGCCAATGAATGCGGTATTTCCTACGTGGGACCCACCACACAATTCAACGGAGAATCCTGGGACCTCAACAACGCGAACCACATCGCCATATTTATCTCCGAAGAGTGCCATAGCACCTTTTGCTTTTGCTTCATCCATGGACATTTCAGCAATAGCTAGGTCCGTAGCTTTTAAAATTTCTTCGTTTACAAGAGCTTCGATTTGATCAAGTTCCTCTTGCGTTACAGGAGAGAAATGGGTGAAGTCGAAACGCAAGTAATCTGGAGTTACTAAAGAACCTGCTTGGTTTACATGCTCACCTAAGATTTGTTTCAAAGCTGCATGTAACAAATGGGTCGCTGTATGATTGCGAGCCATTGCTGCACGGCGATTTGTATCCACTTCAAGAGTGACATCATCGCCTTCAGAGATGGAGCCTTCTATAACAGTACCGATATGGTATACAGTGCCTTCTGGTAAACGTTTAGTGTTATGAACCTCTACCTTACCCATTGGGCCCACAATAAAACCTGTATCGCCTAATTGACCGCCCCCTTCTGCATGGAATGGAGTCGTACGTACGATGATAGTAATTTCATCACCGTCAGCAGCTGTTTGTAAACGTTCAGCACCTTTACCTATCATCAATACAGAAGATGCTTCTACAGCCTCGTCCTCAAGAAGTTCTTCGTCTTTCAAGAATGTAATATCCGGTGTTGCTACCTTTGCATCTTCTTTAACACGGGCTTCACGAGCGCGTTCACGTTGCTCTTTCATAGCAGCTTCAAAACCTTCATGGTCGATTGTAAAACCACGTTCAGAAGCAATTTCCTCTGTTAATTCCCAAGGGAATCCATAGGTATCATATAGTTTGAATACTTCAGAACCAGGAACTACAGTTGCCTTTTCAGCAGCTAATGTATCGATCAAGGAGTTTAATAGCTCAAGACCTTGCTCCAAGGTTTGGTTAAAGCGTTCTTCTTCGTTTTGAACCACGCGTTTAACGAAGTCTTGTTTCTCAGCAATAGATGTAATACCAGGGCCAAGAATGTCTACGACTACATCAATAAGTGGTGTTAAGAAGATACCTTCAATACCAAGTAAACGGCCATGACGTACAGCACGGCGTAAAATACGACGCAATACGTAGCCGCGACCTTCGTTGGATGGCAATACGCCATCGGAGATCAATGCAGTGACAGCACGAGCGTGGTCAGCGATAACTTTTAAAGAAACATCTGTATTTGGATCTTCGTTATATGTAACACCAGCGCGTTTTGCAGTGGCTTCGATGATTGGGAAAATCAAATCGGTTTCAAAGTTTGTTTTACAGCCTTGTAATACGGAAGCCAATCGTTCAAGACCGGCGCCTGTATCGATGTTTTTATGTTGTAATGGTTCATAAGATCCATCTGGCATTTTATTGAATTGAGTAAACACTAAGTTCCAAATTTCAAGATAGCGATCGCAATCACAGCCTGGCGCACAATTAGGGTCATCACAACCATGTTCAGGACCTTGATCAAAAAAGATTTCGCTATCTGGACCACATGGGCCTTCGCCAATTTCCCAGAAGTTATCTTCGAGACGCGTGATATGGCTCTCTTCTACACCACAATCATTATGCCATGTATCATATGCCTCTTGGTCATCTGGATATACAGTAACATATAATCTATTTTTATCGAGTTTAATAACCTCAGTTAAAAACTCCCACGCCCAATGAATAGCTTCTTTTTTAAAGTAGTCCCCGAAAGAGAAATTCCCCAACATTTCAAAGAATGTATGATGCCGTGCTGTGCGCCCTACGTTTTCAAGGTCACCGGTACGCATACTTTTTTGGCATGTTGTAATACGACGACAAGGAGGTACCAATTTACCTGTAAAGAAAGGCTTCAATGGCGCCATACCTGCCCCGATCAATAACAAAGACGGATCATTTTCTGGTATAAGAGAAAAACTATCTAATTTTAAATGTCCTTTACTTTCAAAAAACTGCAAGTATGCTTGACGCAGTTCATTACCCTTCATGTGTATATTCCTCCTAAAATTATTTACTCTTCATTATAACTCAAAAACGATATAAAATCTATCAAAAACATTGAGATTATGCGGAATTCCCGCACTTTCACACCAATCCAATCAGACCGTGAAAGATATAAATTTTAATCCATATTTTTTACAATAAAAGAAAAGGTCAAATTTAGTCAATGCTAGTTAAATCGTAAATAATAAACATAAAAAGAGGTTATACAAATCAACAAAACAAAATTGATTCGTATAGCCTCTTTTATAGCTAGTTATTAAATTAGCGTACAACGCGTTTTGCGCCGATGTAACGTTCACCCCAATAGCCAGTATCAAGATCTGCTACTGCAACACCACGACTGGAAGTGGCGCTAATGAACTTGCCATCGCCAATATAAATGCCAGAGTGAGATGGACCTGGTTCATATGTTTCGAAGAATACCAAATCCCCTGCTTTCAAGTTCGCACGAGAAACTTCAACACCTACGTTATACTGTTCATCTGCCAAACGTGGTAAGGAAATACCTTGTTTTTCAAATACATATTTAACATAACCAGAGCAGTCAAAGCCACTTGGAGTAGTACCGCCAAATACATATGGTACACCGCGGTATTTGTCAGCTTCTGCCAAGATTGCGTGAATACTGCTAGGTGTTTCATTTTTCGTAATATTGTTTAATTTAACGTTCTTGCCATTAATGGATTGACCAGCGATACGACGGGATGTCGCGTTGCTGTTTGTAAAAGCGGATTTCGTTGCTACTGCTTTAGTCGCTGCATTTTGAGTCAATACTGCCTTCGTAGAACGAGGAGCACCCATCAATGCGTTATACGTAGCAGGACCTACGATACCATCCACTGGAAGGCCACGATCTTGTTGGAACAAACGAACTGCCCACTTCGTTTCCTTACCATATACACCATTTTTATCTGTAGCATTATAGCCGTGTTTAATTAGTTGTTGTTGAACCGCTGTAACACTTTTGCCCTTATCACCATATTGTAATGTTGTTGCGCCAACCATGGCTGTTGTGGCACACACAAAAGTTAATGTTAATGCCGTTATTTTAACCTTACTATATTTTGACTTCATATGCTTCCTTTCCAAAAAACTTTTAAAGTAAGTTATTTATTCAAAATATACTAACCGTCTATTTATTTGCATTCACAAATACAGCTAGTCTTCTTTGCTCTTGTTGGTATAAGCCTCTGGTGCCATAAAAACATCTGCACTACTTGGTCCGAGTAACGGAGCCTCTTCATGCTCTTCAAAATTTATAGCTGACTTAACCCAATACAAAGGCCGTTGCTTCACCTCTTCAAAAATACGACCTACATACTCGCCAATAATTCCCAGTCCGACGAGTTGAATTCCACCAATAAACAAGATTGATACGCCCAAGGTTGTCCACCCATTCAAAGCTTGTCCTGTAAGATATACATACAAAAGATGTAAAATGAGCAAAAAGCTCATTCCACCACAAAGTACACCTACATACAAGGCGGCCCGTAAAGGCACCCTTGAAAAAGCGGTTACACCATCCAGAGCAAATCGAATCATTTTACGCACACTAAACTTTGAGACACCTGCAAATCGAGGTGGTGCCACAAAGTGCAACTCTGCTTGTCTGTACCCTAAGGCGCCGACAATACCGCGTAAAAATCGACCATGTTCTCTGAATCGTTTCAACGTGCCCAATGCTTTACTATTCATGAGGCGGAAATCGGACCCGCCTTCAACAATAGGAACATCGGCCATTTTGTTCATCAGTTTGTAATAATACTTAGACGTGAAAGATTTAGCCCAACTAGCGTCATCAGTTGAATCGCGTATGGTACGCACCACATCATACCCTGATTCCCATAATCGAACTAGTTCAGGAATCAATGCTGGTGGATGCTGCATATCACCGTCCATTGTAATGACTGCATCGCCATGAGCATAATCAAGCCCACATGTAAGTGCCGTTTGATGCCCAAAGTTACGAGCCAGCAATAACACTTTAACATGTTTATCATTGAATGCAATTTCACGCAGTATCATAGCTGACGAATCACTAGATCCATCATCCACGAAGATTAGTTCATAATCATATGTGAGACCTGACATAACATCAGTTACAGCTTTATAAAAGTTCGCTATATTTTCCTCTTCGTTATATACAGGCACTACAATAGAAAGTAACATAAATCCTCCAAAGTATTTTACTCACATATTTTATGTTAATTAGTAAATTAAGGCAAATGCTAAAGGTTAACAATAAGCCTAATAATGTTTATAAAGCCAGTAAATAAGCCATTTATCTATAAAACACCAACAAAACACTTCATTTATCTTTTATATAAATACAGTAAATCAATATAATATCTATTTATTTGTAAATCTAATTAATAAAGCGATTTATAAAAAATATTTATTTTAATGATATGGAAATAAATATGATTATTTCTGACTTTATTAAATATTAATCAAAAATTTATATGTATTTTTATCACAAATTTACCGGAAATATCTATTTTCATCTATTTTTCATAAAAAGGAGACCCGTTAAGGGTCTCCTTTACTATAATCCAGCAGCATCAATCCAAGATTGTAAATCTTCCTCCGCCAGTTCCATATCCTCTATATAAGCACCAGCTACAACTGGATACTTAGCGACCTCTACGGTATGTAAAATTGAGTCATCACGACCATTTTTATAAGTCCCAATCCAGATTCCAGAAAATTGTGATTCATACCATTCTACAGGTTGATCAGTTTCATTAAAGTTAATCGTAATATGACCGCGTCCAAGTGTTTCTAATACTTCAACTTGTTCTTCCTCTGTTAAACCCGTTTTTTCAATATAAATCGAATATGTCTCACCAGTTTCACGCAAATTCTTTAGAGCCAAACGCAGCTCATTTAAAACGGCGCGAACATTACCATAATTTTCAATCATAAATACTCCTATACAGAGACTATCTTTACACTCTATAAGCTATCTATATACTATATGAAATTTTCACTTTGTGCTTTAGGCTCAGCTGTTACGCCCCATTCTCGTAGTACATTCAAAACACGTTTTTTAACCTCAGGCAAGGCACATTGTACCGGCTCGCTAGGTTCAAAACCAATCTCCAATGATTCCGGTTCTACACCGATAACCACTGCATCTTCTAATGGATCCTCTTGAATAGCACGGATGCGCAAAATATCTTGCATTCCTACTTCATGTACAGAAATATGTTCCGTAAAATATTGTTCTAATTCCTTATGAGGAAATTCATATATAGTTCCTGGAGCATCTCCGCCATTAATAGCGTCTACAAGAAGGATTTTCTTCATACCACGCATATACGTAAGTAATTCCATTCCCATAGTGCCACCATCAATAATGGAAATCGCAGGCGTAAATGTGAAAGACTCTTTCAATTCTTTTACTACATGAACACCTAATCCCTCATCGGTAAGTAAAATATTGCCGACTCCGAGTAGAACAATTTCATTATCTCCATCATCATAAAGGCTATTTAAATCAATACGCGGACCCTCTGAGTCCGCGTATTGTTCCAAGCCACTAATAATATCAGTACTTGTATTAGTCATTTTCTTGTAATTCTCTTTCTCTAGGATCATTAGGATCACTTGGACGGTATGTAGTACCAGATGGTTTATCAATACGTTCCCCACGACGACGTTTACCATTGAGGTCTTCAATATCAATTGGATCATGAGCGTAATATTTCATACCGGAAACCATAGCTGATACTTCGCCGGATTCCTCCATAACATCTTCTCGGAATGCCATATACACGTGAACAATAGTAAAGAACAAGAATCCCCACGCAATGTAGTGATGGATAATATGGACCTTGTATTCACCACCAAATAATGTAACCACTGGTGCAAATAAAGTTCCTAGAATACCATTAGGGTTAACCATCGAATACATTGCAAAACCCGTTAAAATTTCAAAGAAGAACATAATGTATACCATCATATACGCAGTTCTAGCTAAAGAATTACGAAGCCAATGATGTTCATGTTTTTGAGGAATCATTAAATAGTGCAATGTTGTTTCTTTAAGACCGTACCAATACCGTTTTTGACGGAATTTAGGTAATAATCTATCCCCTCTGTTCCAAAGAGCACCTGCAAAACGGAAGATAAAGGAGAATGTTAAGATAACACCTGCAATGAAATGAATACGCCGCATAGTTTCCATAGAGAACCAGCCATCAATAGCAAAAGTTGGTTCAGGGTTACCCGTAATCGCAGCAAAGCCTGGATCACCAATATATAGGCCAGTCCAGAACAATGCAGTTACACTGAGTACCATAGTCCAGTGGAATATACGCAACCATAGACTAAATACGACATACGCCTTTTTGTCAGTATGTATTAACATAAGTCCACCACCCTTTATTTACACAATGCATCTGTATTGACGGAAACAATTTTTTCGCCTTTTTTATTGTATAAATGGGTTGCACATGCTAGGCATGGATCAAAGGAGTGAATTACCTTCAAAATTTCAAGTGGTTTATCCGCAATTTTTACATGTGTATCAATCATAGAATCTTCATAGGCACCATGTTCATTAGCTGCAGTTTTAGGGCACGCATTCCATGTAGATGGTACGATACATTGATAGTTTGCAGAGCGTCCATCTTTAATATGTATCCAGTGCCCCAAACCACCACGAGGCGCATCTACAAGACCAACACCTTTAGCATCTTTATCCCATGTATTTGGTTCAAACTTAGTCATATCCGCTACTGTAGTATCACCATTTTTAATATTAGATACAAGCTTGTTAAAGAAGTATTGGCTAATATTTGCCGCTACCTGTGCATCAAGGCCACGACATGCTGTACGTCCTACCATAGTAGTCATCCATACATGAGCTGGTACACCCAATACTTGTGATACTGTATCAATTTGACGAACAATCATAGATTCAGCCCAAGTTGGGTCTTTGATTATGCCTTGTTTTACCTTTGTATACACAACAATATATTTTGCTAATGGACCAACCTCTGCAGTTTTCCCTTTGAAAGTTGGAGATTTAATCCAAGAATATTTTTTATCTTCATCAAGGAATTCCCATTTTTCTTTTGTACCAGATTTAGGACCTGTAAATTTAGGATCAGTAACACCTTCAATAGGATGAAGTGTTTTTGTTCCATCTGGATATGTAAACCAGGAATGATCAACCTCTTCACTAAGGTATTGAGGATCCATGAAATCTTTACCTTCTAATGGGATGAATGTTGCTTTATCTACACCTAATGCAAAGTTCTCAACAACACCATTGGAACGAACAATACATTTCTTATGATAGTCACCATTAGAAATACCGGTGTACGTATCATCAGGATAATCGCCATAGGACATAACGCGTTTCTTCGCAAGGCCACCACCATCGATCATACCTTTTTCTACATATATTTTACCGATAGCTAATAGATCTGGCACGTAGAAATTATCAACTAAGTCTTTAGTCAATGCAATAGATTGCTCTACAGCAGCAAGGCGTTGCGTATTAATAGGGGCATTCATATCATTCATAGAAATAGAGCATGGCATGCCACCTACAATGTAATGAGGATGAGGGTTTTTGCCACCAAATACAACATGAGGAATTACAATATCCCGTTGACGATCAAGAATGTTCAAATAATGAGATACGGCCATCAAATGAACTTCTGGAGGTAACAAGTTATAATCAGGATGATCCCACCATTGAGCGGAGAAAATCCCCAATTGGCCTGATTCAACTATTTTCTTAACCTTTTGTTGTACAGCCGTAAAGTATGCTGTAGTAGCCTTAGGAAACTCTTTAGGATAGGCTGAGTCTTTTGATGCCGTTTCCGCAGGTGCTAAACCGCTCACATTATAAGTTGCTAATACATCATTTTGTAATTGAGCGGTTTTAGCAGGGTCGGCACTAAGAGCTGCTACCGGGCTAACCCAGTCAAGGGCATGTAAATGATAGAAATGCACGATATGATCATGCACATCAAGACTACTATGCATAATATTACGTATATAGTTTGCATTTTTAGGAATTGTAATACCAAGCGCATCTTCAACAGCTCTTAACGAAGCCAAGGCATGTGTTGTAGTACATACACCACAAATACGTTGTACGAACGCCCAAAGGTCACGAGGATCGCGGTCTTTAGCAACAAGTTCGATACCGCGCCAAGCAGTACCAGAAGACAATGCATCCTCTACTTTACCACTCGCTTCATCAACTTTTATTTCAACCCGTAAATGACCTTCAATACGGGAAATCGGATCTACTACTACGCGTTTCATTAGTGACCTCCTCCATTATTATGTTTCTTTTCATCCCACAAGCCTTGTTCTTTTAAGCGTTTTTCTTCTTTCATATCAAGAATTTTATTACGCGTAAGAGTTGCAGCGCCATGAACGATAACTGCTGCAGTGGCACCAACAGCAGCTACTGTACCGATTGTATCAGCAGTCGTGATGGTATTAGCCAATGGAATATCTGGTAAACGTTTGTAGAATACGTCATTATCCCAGAAGCCCTTTTCAGAGCAACCAATACAACCGTGACCGGATTGAATTGGATAGGATAAACCATTCCACCAACGTAAGTTACCACAAGAATTATATGTTTGAGGTCCACGACAACCTACTTTATACAAACACCAACCAGATTTGGATGCATCGTCGTCGAATTTTTCAACAAAAAGTCCAGAGTCAAAGAAGGCACGACGGTAGCATGTGTCGTGAATACGATTGCCATAAAATTGTTTAGGACGGCCTTGAGAATCAAGAGGTGGAATTTGACCGAATAATGCATAGTGCATGATTACGCCAGTCATAACCTCTGGAATTGGAGGACAACCAGGGACCTTAATAATTGGCTTGCCAGATACAACGGAAGATACAGAAACTGTATTTGTTGGATTTGGTTTTGCCGCCTGTATACCGCCCCAAGAAGCACAAGAACCATATTCTATGATTGCTGCAGCTCCTTTAGCTGCTTCTAATAGGGATTCTTTAAATGTACGTCCACCTACTGTGCAATAAACACCATCTTCATCAAGTGGTACGCCACCTTCAACAGCCAAGATATATTTACCGGCTTTTTCTTTGATGATTTTTTCTAAATGTTCCTCTAATGGTGCACCAGACGCTGCCGCCAAAGTATCATCATATTCTAAAGAGATCATGTTTAAAATAACATCAGAAGTAAAGGGAGAGGATGAACGGATAAAAGATTCACTACAACCAGTACATTCATGACCATGCAACCAAATCACCGTAGGTAATTCAGTTGTTTCGGCAGCCTTAACAACGGTGTCTAACATCGTTGGAGGTAGTCCTAAAATAGCAGTGAGTGCTACACAGGATTTCATAAATGTTCGTCGACTCAAACGGCGTTCTTGGAAGAGTGTCCACAAACTATTTATACGATTCTTCATGGAATATAGCCTCCTTACAACAACTTTGCGCAATATAATTATATTACTTAATAAACTACAACGTTTATGACGGAAATCATTTTATTAGCGTCCTCTATCACTTTGAAGAAGTTCAACCAACATGATGACAATCATATTTCTACTATTTTATTATATCACTTAACATTTTTGAAAACTATGAAATTTAACAAAAAAGCTGTATATAAGAAATTAACTTTCCTTATATACAGCCTCATGTTATTCATTTCCTAAGAATTCCTAGTTATTAATTAATCAGATAACTTCCTTTATTAGAGACTCAAGCATATCTGCTTTTTTATAGCCCACAAGGGAATCGAGCATTTTGCCATCGCGGAAGAATACTAAGGATGGAATACCATCAACATCTTCTTTTAACAAAATACCGCGAAGATTTTTATCTTCTGCATTAACACTAAAGAATTCTACTTGACCTTTTAAACGCTCTGCTACATCTTCAATCTCTGGGCGCATAACAGTGCATGGTTCGCACCAACCAGCCCAAAAATCAACAATAGCTAAACCTTTAGCGCCAAGCACTTTCTCATCAAATTCTTGTACACTAGTAATTGCTGTAATTGCCATGAAGTTCTCCTAACAAAGATCTACAATCTTATATACTATCAATTATATGTTAAATATAGAAGCAAGCAATCAATAAGCCGAGTTCTGTTCCACTTGCGCGGTGACGATTATCTTTCTAGGCGTACAGTCGCCTGCACGCTCGAGCGACACAACCCGGAAGGTAGGCGGGACCACCCTTAACCCTTCCCTATTCGGTCTTGCTCCGGATGGGGTTTACCGAGCCAGCCTGTTACCAGACTGCTGGTGAGCTCTTACCTCACCTTTCCACCCTTACCACTTACGTGGCGGTTTCCTTTTCTATGGCACTTTCCCTAAGGTTACCCTCGCCAGACGTTATCTGGCATCCTGCCCTATGGAGCTCGGACTTTCCTCGAGTCTTATAGACTCGCAACCGTCTTTCATACTTGCTTCAATTCAGTTTATCATAGCTAACAATTTGTTGCAAGAAAATGCATCATTACACAAAGAAGAAATCATTTTGTTCTGTGAAAGCTTTCACAGGAACAGCAAGCCCTGCAGAGATTAAATAGTCACGTAAACCATGTGCCACTATAGACTCAGTTCCAAAATGCCCCGCATCAACTACGAGTAAGCCTAATTCCTTAGCCATTTGCGCCTCATGATACTTCACATCACCTGTAATATAGGCATCTACATGTAACCGGGCAGCATCCTTAATAAATTCTGCACCTGCACCAGAGCATAAAGCAATGGATTGAATCGCTTTCGGCACAATACCAGCAAAACGAATGTTAGCATCAGGCAACGCTTCTTGTACCCACTCACGGAAAGAATCTAAGTTTAATGCATTAGGCAAGCGACCTACCCGTCCTAGATATTGAGTTGAACTAGTAGGCTCGACTATATTCAAAACCTCATAAGCAACTTCTTCATATGGATGAGCAGCTTTCATAGCCGCTACGACTTTGCTTAAATGCGTACCATCAACGATAGCATTCACTTGTACCTCAGGAACCACTGTCAAAGCACCAGCTGCCCCAATGACAGGATGAGAATCTTCATTACCAACAAAGCGTCCTTCCCCATGGATACTGAAACTGCAATGCTCGTAATTACCAATTCGGCCTGCCCCTGCATCACCCATCGCCAATCGAACCGCATCAGCCGAGCTTTCAGGTACAAAAGTGGTCACCTTATAAAGCGCCTCTTCACCAGTTTTAATGAAGCCCTTAATATCTATAAGTCCCAATTGCTTCGCCAACATATCATTTAGACCGCCTGGTGCGATATCAAGATTTGTATGAGCACTATATACGGCAATCTTATGTTGAATCAGCTTATTAATCGTACGCCCATGAGCAGTATCACATGATATCTGTTTCAACCCTTTAAAGATTAATGGGTGGTGGCTAACAATTAAATTACAATTTTGTTCAATAGCATATTCTACGGTTTCTTCTGTTACGTCTAACGTAGTCACTACACCTGTAACAACTACATTCCGATCGCCCACCATTAAACCTACATTATCCCAAGACTCTGCATAAGAACGCGGTGCTAATTGCTCCATCAAGGTAATAACTTGTTGAACCGTTATCATACAACTCACTTCTTTCTATTTATTCTCTAAAAGATTACGAAGAAAATTAACTTCCTGCTCTAAATCCTGATATTTATCAGTATGATTTAATTTCTCTGTCATATCATCTAATGCACATTGTCGTTGATATATTAAATACTCTATATATTTCATCCAAAGTGGTGGTCTATCTTGTTCCAATAAAGCCCCTACAGACCACAACAAGGAGTCTTCCGGTAACGATTGATAAACATCTACATATTCAGTCATACCTGTATAAGCTTCCACGCAGTCATTGCGCACGGCTAAAAATGCTGTATAGAGCTTACCAGCATCTTCTACGATAATTTCTAGAACAATAACATATCCCTTTTGAACCATATATTGACGTAATTCTTTTTGTCCATTCTGTGGTTGGAGTACATAGAACTCTAATGGTTCTGGGCCTGCATCTACAATATCTCGCATTAAAAATCCACCCATACCACAACAAATGGCGCCGTTCAACTCGCCCTTTTCTGTCACTTTAAGACCATCGCCTAAACGACAATCTACTTTATCGGCTAGTCCACAAGACTCAACATATGATCTTGCAGACTCTAACGGACCTTTATGTACATCACCGGCAATGACATATTCAGCGCGTTGACGGTTGATGAGCTCTACCGCTAAATAGCCATGATCGGTACCGATATCGGCAATGGCATGAGCCTTTGGTACGATTGAGAATACCGCTTCTAGGCGGTCCATCATAGGTCTAGGTTCCATAACTTCCTCTACTATCACTAATTATTTATTCGTAATTACTAATTCTTGATTATTTTCTTACTTATTTGTTCTCGTTTATATATGTCTAAATACAATACTATTCTGAAATAATATCTATTATGTTGCCTCAAAATGAGTTACATATAAAAATAACCGCCCTTGAAATCTCAAGGACGGTAGATATCAACATAATGGTGGGCCCACCTGGGTTCGAACCAGGGACCGACCGGTTATGAGCCGGTTGCTCTACCCCTGAGCTATAGGCCCTCAGTTAGTTTCTAGCTTATTAATTATACCGAATAGACTATTATTTAGTCAAGGCAACTCAAATCTTAAGACTGTTTCATTAGCATAAAACGGTGAATCATATGATCTTCGTTAAATACGCCTTTAGTAGTTAGTGTAGTCGTTTGGCTATCTGTAGATTTAATACCTCGTGCACTCATGCAGCTGTGAGACGATGTAATATGCACAATAACATCATCAGACCCTGTTGCTAAAGAAATTACTTCCGCAATATCTTCACCAATTTTTTCTTGTAGTTGTAAACGCTTGCAGCACATTTCAGCTATGCGGGGAATCTTAGATAAACCTATGACACGACCTTTTGGAATGTACCCAATACTGATACTCATATCATACATCAATGCCATATGATGTTCACAATGAGAGAAGCAAGTAATATCCTTTACTACTACCATTTGATTTGTATCTACAGCGAAGGTCTTACCATACATGTCTGCAATCTCAGCATTTGTATACTGAATGCCTTCATATACCTCTTCCATCATTTGAGCCACCCGTTTCGGCGTTTCTAACAAACCGTCCCGGTTAGGATCCTCACCTAATGCTTCTAACAACTGATATATAAGCGATTCTATTTTTTTTGTATCCATATTTACCCCTTTATATCAAGATTTCATCAGACCTCATATCATACCATAGAAAAGATACTGATACTATACAGCCTAACAATACTATACACCCTTTGCATCTGGATCCCAGACAAATTTATGGATTTGTAGTTGGAATCGTACATTCTGCAAATTATATGTTTTCATATAATCGATAATCGATGCCGCCTCAATCTGTCCCCATACAGGCGATACATATATTTGAGCCACTGTAGGATATTTACTAATTATGCGACGCATACAATCCAAATCTTCTGGAGAGCCAACGACAAACTTAATCAAATCACGTTCTGTAGCCACCTTGAATATATCTATATTCATAGACTCTTCGGCTAAAGAGGACGGCGTTTTATAATCGTAGGTAAACCACACATTATCTCTATGAAAGCTCGGTACAATCGTGCCATTTGTTTCAATATTGAAATCATAAGGACTATTATTAGGCCTCTCTCGTTTATCTACATCATTAATACGAGTTAAATCACTTTGACTTGATGGATTGTCTTGTATCTTTAAAGCCTTCCGACGATTTAATTCATCAATTAACTCTACAACAGCAGCTTCTTGTAATAGAGGCTCCCCACCAGTAATAGTAATGCGATGATTGCCTAAGCTTTCAATAACATCAGCCACCTCAGCTACAGTCATCTCTGTGAAAACACTATCAATGCCGTAGCTATAAGTCGTGTCGCAATAGAAACAGCGAATATTGCAATCATGGAGGCGTAAAAATGTAGTCAACAAGCCTTGCCGACTACCTTCCCCATCAATAGAGGCAAAAATCTCAATCACGTTCATAAATAGCTGTGTTCCCTTCAGATTCTTGAACCTCTACTTTAAAGCATTTTGGGCCCAATTCATCAGCAATCCATTTTGCCATATTCTCCGCAGTGGGATTAATGTCGCCTAGTACATCGTTGATATGGCGATGATCCAAGCGACCATGAATTTTTTCTTTAATAATCGTAAAGTCGATGACCATCCCGTTATGATCTAACTCTTCAGAACGAGCATGAACTGTAATAATCCAGTTATGCCCATGAAGATTTTGACATTTACTCGGATAATCTAGTTGTAATTGATGAGATGCACTCACCTCTAACCGTTTAGTAACTGTAAACATTATATCTCCTATCCATCACATAAGCTTTCAACTTATATCTATTACATAAGACTTATCGCTATTACATGAGACCCTTCTCTACTACATAAGTCTTATCATAAAATGCTTTTTATTGTAAGATATTATTATTTTTTATTATAACACAAAAGGGTTGTAATACAGTGCTATACAACACTGCATTACAACCCTTAAGAGTTTCAAAATATTATAAGAAGTCTTTGATTTTATCACGTTTACCGCGGTTGCGCAATTTAGTAAGCGCTTTACCTTCAATCTGACGAATACGTTCACGTGTAACATTAAAATGTTGACCAACTTCTTCCAATGTACGAGGCTTACCATCCTTCAAACCAAAACGTAAAATCAATACTTGTTGCTCACGATCAGTTAAACATGTAAATACATCTTCAATCTGCTCTTGCAATAAAATATAGCTAGCTGCATCGTCTGGAGCAATTGCATCTTGGTCCTCGATGAAGTCCCCTAAATGGGAATCTTCCTCTTCACCAATCGGAGTTTCCAAGGATACTGGCTCTTGGGCAATTTTCTGAATTTCACGCACCCGCTCTACAGTAATTCCCATACCTTCAGCAATTTCTTCTGGCAATGGCTCGCGACCTTTATCTTGCAACAATTGTCTAGAAATACGAATCAATTTATTAATTGTTTCTACCATATGTACAGGAATACGAATCGTACGAGCTTGGTCTGCAATAGCACGCGTAATCGCTTGACGAATCCACCAAGTAGCATATGTAGAAAATTTATAACCCTTAGTATAGTCGAATTTATCTACCGCTTTGATTAGACCTAAGTTACCTTCTTGGATTAAATCCAAGAACAACATACCGCGACCTACATAACGTTTCGCAATACTTACAACTAGTCGCAAGTTAGCATCTACCAATTTTTTCTTAGCCTTTTTGCTAAGTTGAATATCCTTATATGTAGCATCCTCTTGTGCACCAGCTTCGATTTGCTTAGCTAATACGATTTCTTCGTCAGCTGAAAGCAATGGTACGCGACCAATTTCTTTTAGGTACATTCGTACAGGGTCATCGATATTAACACCAGAATCAACACTTAAATCGATAGAAATTTTCTTCTCACTAGAAACTTCGTCTTCATCTTCATCTGTTTCAATTGTATGACTATCTGTATCATCTGCATCAATATCTGCCACAATCTCAACATTCAGTTTACCCAAAGTCGTATAAATATCATCTAATTGTTCCGCAGTAATTTCCGTCTGCTCATGAAGAGCATCTGAAATCTCGGATTGTGTCAACACACCGCTCTTACGGCCTTTTTCAAGAAGTTGCTCAACAATCTCCTCTATTTGACTTTTTTGTACTTTCTTAGCCACAGCGCTCTCCTTTTTAACCATTAATGATTTACTTAGACCATTCTCTAATTAAATTCTGTATTTCCTGACACTTATGTAATTCGCTAATAAACGTCGAATCTCCTGCTCGTTTTAATTGATCCGCCATAATTGAATGCGCTTTATACTGTTCACGCAATGAATGGAGTCTTATCTTGCGGATTAATGCAGGCACTTGTACCTTATATTCATCGTCACTCATGACGACCAACCTAGAGTAAATATCGTATTCTTGAGAAGATAAAACAGATTGAATTGCAGTTTCATCTAGACGACCTTCGGACTTATACAAGGTGAATAGCTTTTCTATTATACCTCGATATTCAATTTTTTCAAAGTCCTCTAATGGCAAATAGCTCATCATATGTTGTAATACTTCGCCATCGGTGAAAGCTAAGGACAATAATTTTTCCGCATCCCCCTTTGGTAAATCCTGTGTTGGCAAAGGTGTTGATGCAGTATCCACTAATTCAATTTGTCCTTTTTTCACATAATCTCTAAAGTATCTAAAAATAGTACTATTATCAAGCCATAATGGCAATGCCAATGTTTTTAAAGCATCATCTCTCTGTGTTTGACTATCTATATTTGCAATATATGGGAAAACATCTGCCATAACAGCCTGCTTACCTTCTGTATCATTTGTATCGTGTTTAATTAAAGACTCACTTAATAGATAATCAAGAGGTTTAACAGCTTTAGCAACTAACTCCTTAAATGCCTGTCCCCCATGATTACGCACATAATCATCTGGATCTTTACCGTCTGGCATGGCAAGAACACGCACCTTAAAATCCGTATTTTGCAATAATTCAATAGCCCTAGCAGCCGCTTGACGACCAGCACCATCCATATCATAAGCTAACACGATTTCTTCAGCTTGCCGCATCAAGATATGCCCATGATCTCTTGTATAAGCAGTCCCCAATGATGCGACTACATTAGTAACACCATGATTATGAGCGGATATAACATCCATATAGCCTTCTACAAGAATAGCTTGTTTTTCCTCACGAATAGATTTATAAGCCTTATCAAAGGCAAATAAGAGTTTACCTTTTTCAAAGATTGATGACTCTGGAGAGTTTAAATATTTTGGTGTACTATCATCCATAACGCGTCCACCAAAAGCAACTACTCGCCCTTTACCATCCATAATAGGGAACATAATTCTATTTCTGAAGAAGTCATAAAATTGACCCTTTTGATTCTTTCGGACAAGATTCAACTCTAAAAGAATGGAATCATCAATGCCACGCTCATGAAAGGCACGATATAACTTATCCCAACCATCAGGGGCAAAACCAAGCTTAAATGTTTCTATGGTCTCTTGTGTGAGCCCTCGCTTTTTCAAATAATCTAATCCCACTTTACCAATAGACGTTTGAGTGAGACAGTTATGGAAAAAGGTAGCCGCTAAATCAGAAGCTTCATACAGTTTTTTGCGCCTTTCATCTCTAGCTCTTTGTTCAGGTGAAAGTTTCGCCTCTGGCAATGGAATATTAGCCCGATTAGCTAGCCGCCCTAAAGCTTCTACAAAGGTTAAATGCTCTAACTCCATAAGAAATTTAATAGCATTTCCTGATGCATGGCAACCAAAACAATAATAAAAACCCTTTTCAGGGGCTACGCTAAAGGATGGCGTTTTTTCATTATGAAATGGACAACAACCCCAATAGTTCTTGCCGCGTTTCTTTAAGGCTACATGCTCGGATACAACTGACACGATATCATTAGCATCTTTGATTTGTTCAATCAGTTCATTTTCAAAATATCGGCTCATAGCCAACGCCTCCTTCCCCATATATATATATTAATTCTATATACAAATAAAAAATCCTCTATTTGTAAAGCATTTTAATCAATTAAATTATAAAAAAATATAAAAAAGCTTGATACGAATCATAGGAATCATCATCTACAACCCAATATACATGATGATTCCTATACGCCGTATATAGCAATATGTAATTACCGAAACTTTGATAACAATAGGCTGCAATGAAAACATTGCAGCCTATACTTATCGCTTATAGCATATTATTTTGCGTAATCCACAACGCGAGTTTCACGAATAATTACGACCTTAATTTGGCCTGGATATTCAAGTTCTGACTCGATGCGTTTTACGATATTCCGAACAAGTAATGTAGACTCAGCTTCATCAATCTTATCCGGTTTTACTACAACGCGAATCTCACGACCGGCTTGAATAGCAAAACATTTTTCAACGCCTTCGAAGGATTCAGCGATTTCTTCCAATTTAGATAAACGTTTTAAGTAGTTTTCTAATGTTTCTCGACGTGCTCCTGGACGGGCAGCGGAGATAGCATCAGCGGCAGCTACTAATACAGCTTCTACAGTTTGGAACTCTTCATCACCATGATGAGCACCAATACAGTTAATTACTGCTGCACTTTCACGATATTTACGAGCCACATCAACACCGATTTGAACATGAGAACCTTCAAGTTCACGGTCTAATGCTTTACCAATATCATGAATCAAACCACCTCGTTTAGCCAAAGTTACATCACAGCCTAGTTCAGCTGCCATTAAACCTGCTAAATGAGATACTTCAATGGAATGTTTCAATACGTTTTGACCATAACTAGTACGATATTTCAAACGGCCTAAAATCTTAACAATTTCAGGATGTAAGCCATGAACATCAGCTTCAAATGTCGCTTGTTCACCAGCCTCTTTAATAGTTTGGTCCACCTCTTTACGAGCTTTACCAACCATTTCTTCAATACGAGCTGGATGGATACGACCATCTACAATCAATTTTTCCAGCGCAATACGAGCCACTTCACGACGAATTGGATCGAAGCCGGAAAGAATAACTGCTTCTGGTGTGTCATCGATAATTAAATCAATACCTGTTAATGTTTCGAGTGCACGAATGTTACGGCCCTCACGACCGATAATGCGCCCCTTCATTTCATCATTAGGCAATGCCACTACGGATACGGTAGTTTCCGCTACATGGTCAGCTGCACAACGTTGGATAGCAGAGGAGATAATTTCTTTCGCTTTTTTCTCCGCTTCATCCTTAGCTTGCTGCTCCATTTCCTTAACCATAATCGCCGTTTCATGACGGATTTCTTGTTCCACATTCGTTAACAAGATATTTTTTGCTTCTTCGAACGTCATGCCAGAAATACGTTCCAATTCTGCCATTTGTTTTTCATACAAAGCTTCTACCTTTTCACGGCTTTGGGCTAAGTCAGCTTCTTTGCGATGTAAAGCTTCCTCTTTGTGCTCAATATTGTCTAATTTTTTATCCAAAGATTCTTCTTTTTGAAGAATACGACGTTCCATACGTTGAAGTTCAGAACGACGATCTTTATTTTCTCGTTCTACATCAGAACGGAGCTTATGAATTTCTTCTTTCGCTTCTAATAAAGCTTCTTTCTTTTTAGACTCAGCTGTGCGTTCACCATTTGCAATGATGCGAGCAGCCTCTTGTTCAGCTTGATTCAGTTTTCCTTCAGCAATATTTTTTCTTAAAAAATAGCCTACCCCTAGTCCAATCAGTACCATTACCACTGCAATTAGACTATACTCTAAAATTTCTTTCACCTCCTTTTTATTTCTCAAAATTGAGCTTTCATGCTCCTTTTTATGCCCTTTATGCATTAAATTATCAATTAGCCATATCATCATATAAATAAATAAGGCTATTATTAATTTTAGACTTCAAAGCCCTTTCTGTCAAGATTTTACAAGCCTACCAAGGCCTCTCAAAAAGCAGAATTTATTCATAAAAATCATTGCATACAACTTGAATTGTGCTTGTTGAGAACCCCCTGTATTTGAGAAAACTAAAAACTTTTACTCGAGGAGTCTTCTCTTCATTGAGAATAGATCCAAATTTTTTTTCTACCACCCGATAAGCAGCTTTTACCTCATCA
Source organism: Veillonella parvula (assembly GCF_902810435.1). Lineage (GTDB taxonomy): Bacteria > Bacillota > Negativicutes > Veillonellales > Veillonellaceae > Veillonella. Next base: position 831,203 of record NZ_LR778174.1, on the reverse strand, counting down.
TAAGCAGAAATTTCTTGAGGAATCGCAAGTCCTCGAAGTTTCATTTTTTGCTTAATCATATAAGCACCGTATTTCTGTTCTTTCATCAAATAGGCTAATACCTGCTCAGATAAACGTTCATCATTAATGTAATCATAATCTCTAAGGCGCTCAAGGACCCTCTCAATGATAGGGTCCTCGAATTGTTTACGTCTCATTTTCTGCGTCAGCTCATAAGAACTAAGGAAGCGCTGAGCTAGGAAGCGATACGCTTGATCCATAGCAGCTTGCATCGTTTCGTCACTCATGATTATACTTCTTCAGTTACTTCTTCACCAATTACATCGATTTCTTCAGTGCCAACAGCCAATGTATCACGAATAATGCGATCGATTTCATCAGCTATTTGTGGATTCTCTAACAAGTATTGTTTAGCCGCTTCCTTACCTTGCCCCATACGTTCCCCATTATAGGAGTACCAAGCACCAGATTTATTAATAATTTCCATATTTGTACCAATATCAATAAGTGTGCCAGTTTTAGAGATACCTTCGCCATACATCAAATCAAATTCAGCTGTCTTAAATGGAGGTGCCACCTTATTTTTGACAACTTTGACTTTTGTTCGAGCGCCAACATTTTCGTTATTTGCTTTAATTAATTCCCCTTTACGAACATCAAGTCGCACGGAAGAATAGAATTTCAACGCACGACCACCAGTTGTTGTTTCAGGATTACCGAACATAACACCTACTTTTTCACGCAATTGGTTGATGAAGATAACAACTGTTTTGGATTTACTGATGATACCAGTCAATTTGCGCAAAGCTTTACTCATCAAACGAGCTTGTAAACCTACGTGAGCGTCACCCATTTCACCATCGATTTCCGCTTTAGGAACCAAAGCCGCTACGGAGTCAACTACAACGATATCTACTGCACCACTGCGAACAAGAGCTTCTGTAATTTCTAGAGCTTGTTCTCCATTATCTGGTTGAGAAATCAACAAATTATTGATGTCTACCCCCAAGTTGCGAGCATATACAGGATCCATCGCATGTTCCGCATCAATAAATGCTGCAATACCACCTTGTTTTTGAGCTTCTGCTACAGCGTGAAGAGCGACTGTTGTTTTACCAGAAGATTCTGGACCGTAGATTTCAATTACACGGCCACGAGGGAAACCACCTACACCAACAGCAATATCGATAGCAAGAGAACCAGAGGAAATCACCTCTACATTCATGCGATCTGCCGCTTCACCAAGACGCATAATAGCACCTTTACCAAAATCTTTTTCAATTTGTTTTAACGCGTTATCCAACGCTGCTTGTCTGCCATCTACAGCCATTATTTTATTTCCCCTTTTCTGTTATATAAGTATAAACATAGTATAGTGCTAGTTCTGCCGCACTTTGTCTAATATCTTCTCGATTGCCAATTAAATTAGCTTTATGGGCCACTGTGCCATATGGACCAGTAACACCAAACCATACAAGACCAACAGGCTTTTCTCGAGTACCACCTCCAGGACCAGCTATGCCTGTCGTAGAAACAGCATATGTTGTTTGGCCAACAGTTCGTGCCCCCTCTGCCATAGCCTTAGCCACTTGTTCACTAACAGCGCCATACGCATCTAACATATCTTGTGGTACACCTAAAACACGATGTTTCACATCATTACTATACGAAATGACACCACCCATATAGTACTCACTACTGCCACTGACATTAGTCAGTAATTTACCAACCAATCCTGATGTACATGATTCAGCAGTACTAATAGTACTATGTTCCTCTAACAAGGTTCGACCTAATGTTTCCTCCATAGAAATTGTTAAGTTGCGCCCTATGCGAGAGCCTAAGCGTTCTCGTATGATTGCATCCCAAGGATTAAGCAGGTCTTGTGCCGCTTCTAATGTTTCAGCCTTAGCAGTGATACGAACCTCAATGTAGCCTTTTTTAATGAGCAAAGCTATGGTCGGATTAGATTGCTTCTTAATTAGATCCATCAAGGTGCTTTCTAAATCAATTTCACGAATATCATATACGCCATAACGATAGGATGTAACAACACCTTGAGAACCAAATCGGCCATTTAAATAAGGAACTACGCTCTCTTGGAACATGCCCTTCATTTCTCCAGGAGGTCCAGGTAAAAGTATGTACGTAGTGTCGCCATCTTCAACGACTACACCGGGAGCAACTCCAACAGGGTTATATAATACCTTTGCCCCTTTTGGTAATTGTGCTTCTCGCCGACTCGCATCAGGTATAGTACGGTTTACACTTTTAAAGAATCTTTCAAGCTCATCCATGGCCTCTTGATTAAATACAATAGGTCTGCCAATTGAATCGGCAAGTACATTACGTGTAATATCGCCCTGCGTAGGTCCTAGCCCACCAGTACTAATAATAATATCAGCCCTTGTACTAGCGAGCTGAAAAACTTCAGCCATTCGTTTCGGATTATCACCTACCACCGATTGATGGGCAATGGTATATCCTAGTTTATTCAACTCTTGTGCTAGCCATGATACATTCGTATTTACTGTATCACCTAACAATAATTCTGAACCTGTAGAAATAAGTTCTACAATCATCAGATCACCTCCACAATCGAATATATCGAACTGTGCATTATTCTACAACTGTAGCTACTACATCATAAGCAAAGCCTTGCTCTACTTGTACCTTAAGAATATCACCAGGTTGAATGTCTTCACCGCAGTCTTCAATGTACATATTACCATCTACATCAGGTGCTTGAGATTTCAATCGACCTTTTGCAAGCAATGTGTTATTCTCGCCTTCTTCGATTTCCTCTACCATCGCATAATCAATGGTACCTTCTAAATTGCGATTATTCTCTTCAGAGATAGCAGCTTGGATGGACATAAGAACGTGATAACGCTCTTCTTTGACCTCTTCTGGTATTTGGTCTTCACGAGCACCAGCTGGTGTACCATCCTCTTGAGAATACGTAAATACGCCCATATTATCGAATTTGATTTCTTTTACAAAGTCACAAAGTTCCTCAAATTGTTCATCTGTTTCACCAGGAAATCCAACGATGATAGAGGTGCGCAATGTAATATGAGTCGGTGCATTTCTAATCTTCTTAAGCAAGCGCTCAATATCATTGCGATCGTCTCGGCGATTCATTTGTTTCAAAATATCGTTATTAACATGTTGCAATGGAATATCTACATATTTACAAAGCTTTGGCTCATTAACGATAATATCTAACAATTCATCAGAGAAGAATGTCGGATATAGGTATAGCATGCGAATCCATTCTATACCTTCTACAGTTGTTAATTCCTTTAACAATGTCGTCAACAATGGTTTTCCATCATTAAGGTCAATACCATAACTTGTTGTGTCCTGAGCGATAAGAACAATTTCCTTAACCCCTGTCGCAGCCAATCGTTCCACTTCAGCCTTAATAGACTCGATAGTACGACTACGGAATGCACCACGTACCTTAGGAATAATACAGAATGTACACCCGTTATTACAGCCTTCTGCAATTTTTACATATGCACTATAACGAGGTGTTGTTTGAATACGAGGCATGCGCTCATCATAGATATTCGTAATATTTTCCATGATACAACTGCGATTGCCGTGCTCAATAGCATCAACGGCTACCATAACTTGATCCCATGCACCGGTACCGATTAATGCATCAATTTCAGGAATTTCTTGGAATAATTCATCCTGATACTGTTGGCTAAGACAACCTGCTACGATGAGGCCCTTACAAGTACCATCCTCCTTATATTGGGCAACCTCAAGTATAGTATTTATAGACTCAGCCTTAGCTTTTTCAATAAAAGTACAGGTATTTACAACGATAAGATCTGCTTCGCTTAAGTCTTCTGTAATCGAATAGCCATTATCTCGCAATAAGCCTAACATTACCTCTGTATCTACTAAATTTTTAGCACAACCTAGGCTAACATATCCTAATTTTTTCCCCATTCTATATCCTTTCGTCACTAGATTCTTATTTATTTCTTGGATTTATACAACTGACTTAGTCCTTACGGAATCGTACTTGGCTAACCCAATGATTTAATAGTAACTTTTTACCTTCTAGAGTATAACCACCATTCACAGGCCATAATACTAAATCATGCCCCATAGAATCTTTTGGCTCATCCATCTCAGGATTAGTAAATATATAAGTAAAATTCTTTTCTACCATATATTTCGCCGTTTTAGAAGATAGTAACCAATTAATAAACTCTACACTATCTGCTTTATGTTTTGAATTTTTTAAAACGGCAGCACCAGTCACATAATAAGACGTACCATCTTTAGGATAAATGATCTTAATTGGATACCCATGATGACTATATTGCGCCGCATCAGACAAGTTACCAATACCAATATTTGTCTCCCCTAGCGCAGTTAGTCGTATTGGAGTAGACAAAAATTTAGCATGTTGAACCACATGGGGCTTCAAACTATACAAGTATTCAAGAGCCTCTGGTTCCCCTTTATACTCTACCATATTATATAGCAAATTGGCCGCATTCTGAGATGCTACAAAATCAGTCATAACGATAGACCAATCACCTTGTTTTCCCAATGTATCCCATGTAGTAATATATTTACCAATGCCATTATGGAAGGTATCATTCTGAACAAATACGATGGGATCATACCAAATACCAACCCAATAGCCATTTGGATCCTTTAGATTATCACGTACCTCGTCAATACGTTCATTGACGATGGGCATATATTTACCTGCATTGGCACCAATTACGAGATTATCTTCAGAAGTTAGCACCAAATCACCAGAAGTATCAGCCACTGTAGAAGCCGACCGTTGCGACATTTGTTCCTCTGTAAGAGGCATTACAGTGACTTTTACCTTTTGTTCCTCTTCATAACGCTCAGCAAGCATAGCTGTCAAAGTATTAGGTAAGTCCGTATAGACTATAATTTCACCACGAATAGGCTCTTTGGCCTGTTCTATTTGTTCTTGTTGGTAAAAGTTTATGCCATAGATCAACATTCCTACCACAAATAATGCTAAGATGCTCGGAGCAATCCATCGTTTCATATATGCCTCCCATAAGACATAAAGTATCTTAAAATGAGAGTAGCTAGAGCTACTCCCTACATGTAACGACCACCAAAACTTTTATTAGATGTACGAACTTTAGTCACATCTCTACTACGTTTTTTTCCAGTCTGGCATCGATTCCTAGATTCGCAACCTCGTTTGCCATTACGAGATTTACTAGATTGGCTAATACGCTTAGAATTTCCACCAATTGGTCGGGGTGGAATTAAACATTCTGGGCCAAAGCCAATTAAATCACGTCGATTGGCTTCTATGAGAGCCTCTTTAACAAGGTCATAGTTTTCAATATTTTTAAACTGCATCAATGCGCGCTGTTTTGCTTTATCTCTACCCTTTTTAGCAACATAAACAGGTTTTCCATCTAGTGGATTAATGCCCGTATAATACATACAAGTAGAAAGGCTACCCGGCGTAGGAATAAAATCCTGTACTTGCTCTGGGTACATATGGTGATCTCGTAAAAATTCCGCTAATTCAATAGCATCCTCTAGGGCACAACCGGGATGAGAGCTCATAAAGTACGGCACTAAGTATTGTTTCTTACCAAGCTTTTTATTTGCCTCTTCAAACCAAGACTTAAAGGTTAGGAATTCTTCTTTACCAGCTTTCCCCATCATATTGGTAACCCGTTTAGATACATGTTCTGGAGCTACCTTTAGCTGCCCACTTACGTGAAACTCGCAAAGTTCCCGCACAAAATCTTTATTGTTATCGGCTAGTACATAGTCATAACGCAAACCAGAACGAACAAATACCTTTTTTACACCTTTTAGTTTACGTAATTTACGCAGTAAAGCAATATAGTCATCATGATTTGTATTCAAGTTTTCACAAGGCTCTGGAGCCGCACAAGTACGACCTTTACACGCACCATAGACAGCTTGTTTATCGCAAGCTAGATGGCGGAAGTTTGCCGTAGGACCCCCTACATCATGAATATACCCTTTAAAATTGTCCATCTTGATCATCATGTGAGCTTCTTCAATCAAAGACTCATGACTACGATTCTGAATGATACGCCCTTGGTGATTAGTAATAGCACAGAAAGAACAACTGCCAAAGCAACCTCGTTGGCTCACAAGGCTAAATTGAACTTCGCTTAATGCTGGCACACCACCCTTATCATCGTATTTAGGATGCCACTTTCGAGTATATGGCAAGTTATAGACACCGTCCATTTCCTCCTGTGTCAATGGCAAGGCAGGCGTGTTCTGAATGAGATATCTATCACCATGCTTTTGGACTACAATACGTCCATAGAACGGATCTTGTTCATCGTATTGAATGCGGAATGCATCGGCAAAATCCATCTTATCCGCCTTAATAGCTTCATACGATGGGCACTCTACATAGTCAATGGTTGGAATTTCCTTTGCCATGTAGCAAATGCCACGTATAGATGGCAAAGACTCTTTAAATCGACCCTGATCTAAGGCATCAGCTAGTTCAACGATTTGAAGTTCTCCCATGCCATAGACGAGTACATCGGCCTTAGAATCTACTAAGATGGATCGACGCACCGTATCTGACCAATAGTCATAATGACCAAAGCGACGCAAAGACGCTTCTATACCACCAATGATAAGAGGTACATCACTGTAAGCCTCCTTCATACGGTTAGCATATACCAAGGTAGCACGATCTGGACGATGACCTGACTCACCATCTGGAGAATAATCATCTTGACGGCGAACTTTCTTTGCTGCCGTAAATTTATTAAGCATTGAATCTAAATTCCCTGCCGTAACAAGGGATGCTAGACGTGGTTTACCTAGTTTTTTGAAAGCCTCTACATCATTCCAATCTGGTTGATCTATAATGCCTACACGATAACCTTTGGATTCCAAGTATCTACCGATAACTGCAGGCGCAAAGGATGGATGGTCCACATAAGCGTCCCCACTGATGAGAACGAAATCTAATTCAGCCCAACCACGTTCCTTCATATCCGAAGGTTCTGTTACTAAAAATCTATCCATTGATTGTGTAAATGCCTTTCTATCATGCCTAATCAGATACTAGAACAGGAATAACCATAGTAAAAATAATGCCATACAAACTAAAATAATCCCTAAAATAATGCGTTCTTGTACAATAGAGCGTTGACGTTTTCGTTGACGCGTTTCTAAGGACATACGCTTTTTAGATGTTTGATATTCAACAAACTCACTTTGTACCAAATTAGGAGTTGCTTGAGCCTTCCGTCTTGTAACAGAACGTAAAGAAAAGGTATCTATGTCTCCTACTTGGCCCTGATATACTTTCACCAAGCGATCCCCATCAAGATCTAAGTAGTTACCATAATTTCGAATAAAACCTTTTACGTAGACTTGACCAGGAATGATATCATAGTTACCATCTTCGATAGCCTCTAAATAGGTTGTTTTAATGTGCAGCACTTGCTCCACATCTTTAAAGGTTAGATTACGTCTTACCCGTTCACGTCGTAATTCTTCGCCTAATTCAGCCATTTTCGTTCCTTTCTAAATCTACGTAATATTCATATAGTAATTAGCTAATTATTGCTCATCATTGGAATTAGAGAAATATCTAGCCTTAGCTTGTTCAGGGCTCATTAAAATTTCTCGAGCCTTACTGCCCATGCTAGGGCCAACGATTTTAAGGTCTTCCATTGTATCTACAAGACGTGCCGCACGGGTGTAACCTATACGGAAACGACGTTGCAACATCGATACGGAAGCTTGACCAGATTCCATAACGAGATTGACAGCTCGCTCTAATAATTCATCGCGGTAAACATCATTAGCATCATAAGATTCTTTTTCAGCTTCCTTTTCCACTTCTTGAGTTACCGTATTATCATATTCTGGTTCTCGTTGAGCTTTCACAAACTCTACAAGTTTTTCTACCTCATCATCAGAAATGAAGGCCCCTTGTACACGAATAGGTTTATTAGCACCAATCGGAGCAAATAACATATCCCCTTTACCCAATAGTTTCTCTGCTCCTGCCATATCAAGAATGGTACGGGAGTCAATTTGAGAGCCTACAGCAAAGGAAATACGGCTTGGTACATTAGCCTTAATAGAACCGGTAATAACGTTAACAGATGGCCGTTGTGTCGCAAGAACCATGTGAATACCTGCGGCACGAGCCATTTGTGCTAAACGACTAATAGATTCTTCAATATCATCAGGAGCCGTCATCATAAGGTCAGCTAACTCGTCGATAATCAACACGATTAGCGGCATAGCAGCCTTAGGATGCGCTTCATTGTAGCTCTTGATATCGCGTTTACCAGATGCAGCAAACGCCTTATAACGAGCCTCCATTTCACGAACGGCCCAACGCAATACAGCTGCTGCTTTTTTCATATCCGTTACAACTGGAGCCATCAAGTGCGGGATCCCATTGTAAATAGACAATTCAACCATCTTAGGGTCGATTAATAATAACTTAACCTCTTCCGGTTTGCGGCTAAAGAGAATACTAGAAATTAATGTATTTACACATACGGATTTACCAGAGCCAGTTGTACCAGCTACGAGCAAGTGAGGCATCTTCGCAAGATCCGTAATAACAGGCTTACCTGCAATATCCTTACCAAGACCGACAGGAATACCTCCACGAGCATCTTTAAAGTCACTGCAATCAAGTACATCGCGTAAATGAACGGCTTCTGTCGTTTTATTAGGGACCTCAATACCGATGGCAGATTTCCCTGGAATCGGAGCCTCCATACGAATATGTTGCGCTGCCAAATTGAGGGCAATATCGTCTGTTAAATTAACGATACGACTCACTTTCACGCCTGGTGCAGGTTCAATTTCATAACGTGTAACAGTTGGCCCTTGTGTAGCATTAACAACCTTTGCAGTAATACCAAAGTCACTCAATACATGTTCAAGCATCATCGCATTTTGTGCTACTTCTTCACCATTATTTTGACTCCCCTTCCCTTTCGCCAAAATATCTAGGCTTGGGAAATGGTAAGGTCTATCATAGGACCGATGAATCTGTCCATCTTTAGATACAGCTACTTGCGCCGTATCTTCTGTAGTACTAATAATGGACGGTACTTGTAACCCCATACCTGCCATACCAGCTCCAGCACTTACAGAACTTGCAGCTGCACCCGTTCCTGGCACAGCGGAGGCAATAGCACCGTGATTCGTTTCCAATGGCTCTATTGTTGTATTTTGATAAGAGAATTCTGGTTCTTTATCATCAGAATTTTCTACAATTCCAACCTCATCTGAATACTCTTCATCTGGTGTATATGCATAGTCCTCATCTGGAACATATACATAATCATCACTCGTAGTTCTATGTGTATCAGAGAATTGTTCAAAATCATCAGCTTCATAAGACTTCGCATCACCAGATGCTTCAGATATATTAGCCAATTGCTCAGCCGCACGATTACGTGCTTCTATCTCAGCCAATTCCTTCCAAGATGTAGGAGTTTTTTGTGACTCCATAGTAGTAACTGTATCTTCAATAGGATCAACATCTATAGCTGTGGTAGAGTCAAAGAGGTCTCTACCAGTAGCAATACCTTGTTTTTCTAGTGCATCTAATGCTTGATCTGCTGCATCAGCAAAGCGTGTATCTTTTTCCCTGTTATAAGCTTTACGCTGTTCTGCCGCTTCTTTACGTTGTTCATTCCAATCTTCAAACACTTCTTTTGCAACAGCAACCTTCTCAGCAGCTACCTCTTTTGCAACATCAAGGCCAACCTGTGTTTTGTCCGCAGCCTTTTGTAATCCACTACGCAAAGACAAACGTGTCACCAGTAATCCAAAAGCTATGAGTAAGAATACATCAAGAATAATAGCCCCTAGGTTACCTAATAGTGTACGAAGGAATGTAGCAATTGCGCCACCTACGAAACCACCTTGATTAGCTAGTTGCGTAGTTATGAGTTCCTGCCCCTCAGGAACTCGCCACAAGGGAACAAGAGCTAACAAAAATAGGAAAAACAAGGTCATTACAACCCCTCGTTTTGTAATGGAAATAAATGTATCCTTATATAATAATCTCCAACCTAACCAGAAAACGCATAAACAAGGAATAATACCACCTAGGCCAAAGCCATAACGGAATATACCTGTTAAAATCTGTCCTACAAGGCCGAGTTCAAAGCCAAAAAAGCCCAGAAAGGAAATCACAGCAAAGGCAATGACAATAAGGCCTTTCACTTCGCTGCGCAAAGAAAAGCTTTGCGACTTTGATTGCTGTTTTGTACTTGTTCGCTTACGGCGTGTGTTGCGTCTTTTGGTGGAAGTATTTTCTTCTGCCATAAATCTATACAAACCCCTTACTTATATAACATTACAGTAAATTAACTTATCATTATATTATAGCATATATCGTAATATTAAGTTAATTTTTACAACGTTTCTCCCAGTCGTGAAGTAACTGTTCCTCAGTCCCTCTCTTTATGCCCTTATAGTAGGTTGCATCGACTAGAGGCGTTGGTAAATACTGCTGTTTTACAAATCCATTAGGATAATTATGAGCATACTTATAAGCTTTCCCATGGCCTAATTTACTAGCCCCGCTATAGTGACTATCTTTCAAATGATCCGGTACTTGTCCACAATCCTTATGTCGCACATCAGATATCGCGGCATCAATAGCTACATAAGCAGAATTACTTTTAGGTGCGAGAGCAACATAGCACGCAGCCTCAGATAATATAATGCGCGCCTCCGGAAAACCTACCATATGAGCCGCTTGAGCTGCTGCATTTGCGAGTATGAGAGCTTGTGGATCCGCAAGACCTACATCCTCTGCTGCACAAATAACAATACGACGAGCAATGAAGTTAGGATCCTCTCCGGCTTCAATCATACGCGCTAAATAATGTACTGTTGCCTGCACATCGGAGCCACGCATACTTTTAATAAAAGCTGAAATTGTATCGTAATGACTATCACCTTTTTTATCGTATGTATATATGCGACGACCTACGACCTTTTCGAGAACTTCAATAGTAATCATCCCCTCATCAGGAACCATAGCTGCTGCTTGTTCAAGAATATTGAGAGCCATACGCCCATCGCCATTGACGAAAATCCCCACATCCTCCAGAACTTCATCGGTTACCTGTAGATGGCGTTTGCCAAGGCCTACCTCTTCATCGGTAATGGCGCGACGTAAAATTTGACCGATAGCCTTTGGTGTAAGTGCTTCTAATGTAATAAGACGCAAACGAGATAAAAGTGGTCTATTAACTTCAAAGAACGGATTCTCTGTAGTAGCGCCAATAAGAATGATAGTACCATCCTCTACACAGGGTAACAACACATCTTGTTGGCTTTTATTAAAGCGATGGATTTCATCGAGGAATAGAATTGTTCGTTGCTGTAAAGAACGAACCCGTTTTCGCGCGTCTTCAATGATAGTACGCAACTCACCAATACCAGCGTTAGTAGCATTCAGATTTACAAAATAACTATTGCTCACCTTAGCTATGATTCCGGCTAATGTAGTCTTACCCGTTCCACAAGGCCCATAAAAAAGCATAGATGGTATTGTATCCTTCTCTACCATAGCTCTCAAGAAAGTCCCCTTACCTACGGCCTTCTCTTGACCATATAAATGATCTAGTTTAGTAGGACGCATTCGTACAGGAAGCGGCTCGTATGTATTTGTAGGTGTCATATCAAACAAACTATCCATTCTATCACCTCAATTCTCACTCAGTTTAACTGTCGTATTTTCATATCTATAACTATTCAATCAAAAAAACAATTACTTCCCCGTCATAAAAGCCTAATAACATCAGTAACTCGGTAACACTGATAATATTGGCAAGACATTTATGACGTTTATGACATTTAGGACTCTTAAGATTTTAAAAAGTTTAAATTCTTACCAAAGATATATTTATAGTATATGATATTTCAGTCTATTTTTACACGCAAAAAAGCCCCACCATGCCGTAATGTACCGCGTTTTGATCCTGCAAGGGCAGGTGGGTGTCCTCCTCATCCTGCAGTTGTCCCGTAAGGGCGTAACGTTCAGACGAGAGTTCAGACTCCCAAAGTAAATGTGTTGGCTCAAAACTGCGATATCACACGCACATGGCAGGGATATCTTATACATAAATAGTATCAGAAAGATTAGCAATTAACAAGTCTTGACATTTCAAATTTAATCAATTCTTGCCTATGTTTTTACACTAAAGATTGCTCTTGTTCTTCTTCTACATCTGGTTTAATATGCAACTCTTTTAATTGCTTAGGTTCTACTTCAGATGGAGCTTGGCTCATGATATCAGAAGCAGATTGAGTTTTAGGGAATGCGATTACGTCGCGGATAGATTGACGTTTTGCCATCAACATAACAAGACGATCAAGGCCAAATGCACAGCCTGCATGAGGAGGTGCACCGTATTGGAATGCATCAAGCATGAAGCCGAATTTAGATCTTGCTTCTTCAATAGACAAACCAATTGCTTTGAATACTTTTTCTTGTACGTCAGCTTGGTAGATACGCAAGGAACCGCCACCGATTTCTACGCCATTCAATACCATGTCGTAAGCAATCGCTTTTACACTGCCAGGATCGGATTCTAATTTATCAAGATCCGCATGGCGTGGCATTGTGAACGGATGATGCATTGCAACATAACGTTTTTCGTCTTCGTTATATTCGAACATAGGGAAATCAGTTACCCATGTGAATGCCAATTTATCTTGGTCAATCATGTTCATACGGCGTGCCATTTCAAGGCGTAACTCGCCTAATGCACGTGCCACAGTTGCAGGTTTATCAGCAATCATCAATACAAGGTCGCCACCTTTAGCGCCCATTTTTTCACCAATATTGCGGATTGTATCTTCACCTAAGAACTTCATGATTTGAGACTTAATAGAACCATCTTCATTGAAGCAAGCCCACGCAAGGCCTTTAGCGCCGTAACGGTTTACATACTCAACAAGATCATCAAGTTCACGGCGAGGAATGCCAGCGTCACCAGGCACAACGATACCTTTAACTACGCCACCATTGTCGATAACAGAGCGGAAGACTTTGAATTCTGTATCTTTTACAAGATCAGTTACATCAGTAAACGCCATATCAAAACGAAGATCCGGCTTATCAGAGCCGTATTTATCCATTGCTTCGTCCCATGTAATACGAGGCATAGGCAAAGAAATTTCTTTACCTAATGCAGTTTTAAATACATGAGCAATCATCTCTTCAAGCAATGCATAAATATCTTCTTCATCAACGAAGGACATTTCTAAGTCAAGCTGAGTGAACTCAGGTTGACGGTCTGCACGCAAATCTTCATCGCGGAAGCAACGAACGATTTGGAAATATTTTTCGTAACCAGCAACCATCAAGATTTGTTTGAAAATTTGTGGAGATTGTGGCAACGCATAGAATGTACCAGCATTTACACGGGACGGCACTAGATAGTCACGAGCGCCCTCTGGCGTAGATTTAGTAAGCATTGGAGTTTCAATTTCCAAGAAATCGCGGCTATCAAAAAAGTCGCGCATTGCTTTTGTTACCTTGTGACGTAAAATCAAGTTACGTTGCATTTCAGGACGACGCAAGTCAAGGTAACGATATTTCAAACGAATATTTTCATCTACATCGATATCATCTTGAATATAGAAAGGAGGAGTTTTAGCGGAGTTCAATACGCGCAACTCTTCACAGAACATTTCGTATGCACCTGTAGGAAGGTTAGGATTAATAGCAGAATCATCACGTTTTGTAATAGTTCCACGCACGCAAAGCACATATTCATTACGAACATCCTCTGCTTTGTGGAACGATTCTACGTTGTGATCTGGGGATGCCACTACTTGTACTACGCCAGAACGATCGCGTAAATCTAAGAATATCAAACCACCATGGTCACGACGGCGTTCAACCCAACCACATAATACGACCTCTTTACCTACCTCTTGTTCAGAGATGGTGCCACAACCGTGCGTACGGTGTAAGCCTTGCATTGTTTCCATTCTAATTGTCATCCTTTCACCAAAGAAGTTATACGTTCAGCCACTGTATCAAGAGATACAGTCTCTTGTTCACTAGTATCCATGAATCGAATTATGGCTTCTTTACGAACCAATTCATCATCACCCAATATAATAACATATTTCGCATTAATTTTGTTAGCGTATTTTAATTGTGCCTTCATACTTTTGCCCTGCCCGTCCATTTCAACAGGAATATCAAGACTGCGAAGTTTTTGGCAAATTTTGAAAGCCTCTACCTTAGCCGCATCACCAAGAGCTACTACGAATGCAGATGGTTCTACAGTTGGTTCAGGCAATAGGTTTTGTTTTTCAAGAGCTAATAATAAGCGCTCCATGCCCATAGCAAAACCGATAGCTGGGGTATGCGGTCCATCGAGCTCTTCTACGAGACCATCGTAACGACCACCACCGGCTACGGCACTTTGAGCACCTAAAGGAGTATATTGTACCTCAAAGGCTGTCTTTGTATAGTAATCAAGGCCACGTACGAGACGAGGATTTAAAGTATATTGCACATTAGCTGCAGTTAAATAGGTTTTCAATTCTTCAAAATGATCATGACACTCTTCACATAAATGTTCGTGAATTTCAGGAGCACCTACGGACAAGGATTTGCATGTTTCATTTTTGCAGTCCAAGATACGCAAAGGATTTTTGTACAAACGCTCTTGGCAATCGCTACATAATTGTTCCTTTTTAGGTTCAAAGAAAGCGATTAATTTTTCTCGGTATACAGGACGACATGTTGGGCAACCTACGGAGTTTACTTCTACATTGAGGTCTTTAAGGCCAAAGTCTTTTAATAACTGTACAACCATACAGATAACTTCACTATCTACCACTGGAGATTGCGAACCTAGTACCTCTGCACCAAACTGGTGGAATTGACGATAACGACCCGCTTGCGGTTTATCATGACGGAACATAGGGCCCATGTAATACCATTTTGTGAGACCTTCTTTACCATATACTTTATTTTCTAAGTATGCGCGCACAGCAGACGCCGTATTTTCAGGGCGTAAGGTAAAGCTAGAACCACCGTCATCACCAGTGGTAAAGGTGTACATCTCTTTTTGTACTACATCTGTAGTCTCACCGATACCGCGTAAGAATAATTTAGTTTCTTCAAAGGCAGGTGTGCGAATTTCATTGAACCCATATACTTTACAAATTTCGCGCATACGTTGTTCAATATAATGCCAATGTATCATCTGTTCTGGCAAAAAGTCTTGTGTACCTCTTGGTTTTCTTATAGCCATTACACAACCTCCCAAAATCTTTCACAAATTCTATGTCGTTTCTCTAAAAGTGCATCTATCGTTTCGTGATAAACATCTACGTCTTTTGGCATATGCTGTTTAAGTTGACGATATTCAGGGGCGCGCATCCACTTGGATGAACTGCCAGGCCCCATAGATAGAATACTCTGCCGTTCTTCCATAATCTGGATATTATATTCACACGCTTTGCCAGGCAAGGTATAGCCAATATTCTCTAACTGCCCTCTCATATATTGTTGGCGATATAAATAATATGGCACATAACCAGCCGCTTCAAGACGCTCTTTACCATATTGTACCATTTCCGCCACAAGATGTTCTTCAGGAATATCATCTTCCATATGTAAATCGTACAACGGGCTACCACGTTTTAATGCTAACGTATGAATTGTAACATTTTCCGGCAGATTTTGACATACATAATCCATATTCTCTATCATGTTTAACATCGTTTGATTAGGCAAGCCTGCAATAAAATCCATATTTACGGCTAATGATGTATTGTTTTTTACATATTGTAAAAGTTCATCAATATCCCGTACACTATGGCCGCGTCCAATACGACGCAAAATATCATCTTGCATTGTTTGCGGGTTAATGCTAATACGATTCACACCTAGCGCAAGCATGGAACGTAGCTTTGTAGGATTAACAGAATCAGGTCGTCCTGCCTCTACAGTAAATTCATGACCTTCTGGTACGAGTAGAGACAACTGTTTTAGAACCTGGTGAAAGTCTTCATCCTTTAGCACTGTCGGAGTACCACCGCCCATATAGAGGGTATCTACGGTTAGATTATAAGATTGGATAATAGCTTTCATATCTTCTATATCACGGGTTAAAGCCCTTAGAAATTGACTTTTACCAGCATAATCCTGATAGAGACCATATGGAAATGAGCAATATACGCAACGCGTGTCACAGAAAGGAATACCACAATAGAGGCTTACCTTTTTATCATCTGTATCAGATAGAAATGGACGTTGATACTCGCCAATGGCCCCCAAAGTAGCAAGCTTTTCTATAGACACAGAAAACTCGTCCCGAATGTGACGAGTTGCTGCGTGGACAGAGCCATATGTATCTATATATTTATGTAGTAGCTTTGTAGGGCGCACACCTACCATGGTTCCCCACGGAGCCTCAGCAGGTAAGCCTTGATATTCACGCAAATAGCGCAACAAGGCTTGTCCAATTTGACGACGCCCCATAGAGGAAACAGGTCCTTCAAAAATCTGAACCGAATCACCAATAGTAACAGTTAATGTGTACATCCCTTCCATTTCATGCGCTTCAAGGATAACCTCTGGATGTACCTTATCAGAAAAGAGTCCTGCCGCGCCACAGTTATGAGCTACTACGGAGCCAAGTGGTAATGGCCCCGTATATAGATAACCATTAACCATGATGGGACATACGCTCAAGCTTTTCTAATTCTGCTTCAGTCATATGATTTTGGCAATCGCTACAGTAACCATATACTTTCAATTGATGATCAATGGTACGGAAGTTTAATTTCTTAGCGATAATAGACTCCAATGTTTCAAGCATGTCGTCTTCAAACTCAGATACTTTACCACATTTTACGCAAATCAAATGATGATGGAAATGAGCGAATTCTTCGTCATTTAATTCATAGCGATTACGGCCATCACCAAAATCAAGACGTTTTAACAAATCAAGTTCTGTGAAGAGATCAAGAGTTCTGTAAATTGTTGCCAACCCGATATCAGGTGCCACCTCTTTTACAAGAACATATACATCTTCAGCACTCAAGTGATTTTCATCAGCATCGATGAATGCTTGCAAAATTGTTTGACGTTGAGTTGTCAATTTGTACTTTTTGTCTTTAATGCGTTCTTTTAATTTTTCTAATGTTGTGTTCATAATAAATTTCCCCTCGACTGTAAAAAATAATTCGTTTAAACCTACTGACCAACGAATGGGTTGTATTGTTTTTCATACCCTATATTTGTTTCCGGTCCATGACCAGGATAAACCATTGTATTATCAGGCAATGTATAAAGCTGAGTCTTAATAGATGATATCAGGGTCTCATAAGAACCATTTGGAAAATCTGTACGGCCTACGGAATCTCTGAATAGAGTATCCCCTACAAATACAAGACCTTCCATATAATAACACACCCCTCCTGGCGTATGACCTGGTGTTTCAAGCACCTCAAGATCGATATCACCACATGTAATGTGATCACCTTGTTTAACCTCGATAATTTCCGCTTTTACCTTAATTGGCGTTGGATTGCTATAAGCACTAAGATTAAGTTCAGGATCAGATAAATACGGTACATCGCCTTTATGAATATATACAGGCACATGATAGATGTTTACAATCTCTTGAATGCCACCAATATGATCTCCATGACCATGTGTCAGTACAATCGCCTTCGGCTTTAAGTCATGTTTTTTTAGCGCATCTAGTACTTCAGCTGTTGCAGGATCGATAATGAAAGCTTCACCTATCGCTTTATCACCGATAACATAGCAATTTGTTCCTAGTGGACCTAAAGGCATGCGCATAAGCACTAATTGTTGTTCGCTCATTAAGCCCCTCCTTTACTACGTTGAACAGTATACACTTCACGAATACGACGCAATTTAGTCATTACGAAATCTAGTTGCGAAATATCCCGAATATCAACCACCAAATTGATGCTTACATTTTTTGTATCTTCTTGAACCTTAGCATTGATGTTAGTAATGGTGATTTTCAATTCTGAAAGCACCGCCATAACCTCCATGAGAATGCCAGCTCGATCATAAGCTTGAATATCAATGCCTACGTGGAAAGATTCGCCAGAAGAACCGTCCCAAGAGACTTCTATCATCCGCTCTAAATCTTCAGGTGAATGGCCCATGCTAGGGCAATCACAACGGTGAATAGAAACGCCACGACCACGGGTTATGTAACCTATAATATCATCACCAGGTACAGGATTACAGCATTTTGCCATACGCACCATCACACTAGCTTCACCTTTTACGAGAACACCAGTGCCATTTTTAGTTTTCTTTTGTCCTTGAGATTTTAACTTCTCAATAATTTGCTCTGTACTGCGCTTAGATTCCTCTACCTCTTTAGACTTTTTATAAAGTTCAATTAAACGCAAGAGAACCGTGCTTACAGGAATACCGCCATAGCCACAGGCTGCAAACATTTCCTCTTCTGTACCGGCTTTAAGTTGTTTCGTTACATGTTGTAAACGGTTGTCTGCACATAATTCTTTCCAATTATGATTCAATCGTTTTGCTTCTTTTTCAAGAGCTTCTAAGCCTTTTTCAATATTTTCAGCTTTATTTTCACGCTTGAACCAATTGCGAATTTTGCTCTTACTTTCAGAAGAACCTACGATATTCAACCAATCAAGGCTAGGACGACCTGTTTTGGATGTGATGATATCAACAATATCACCATTTTGCAAGGTGTAATCCAGCGGTACAATTTTACCGTTTACCTTAGCACCTACACAATGATGACCTACATCGGTATGAACTCGATAGGCAAAATCAAGAGGTACAGAGCCTATTGGCAACTTAACAACGTCACCCTTTGGCGTAAATACAAATACCTCACCAGAGAAAACGTCTAATTTCAAAGCATTAACGAGTTCCGTTGGATTACTAGTATCTTGCCATTCAAGAACCTGGCGCAGCCATGCAACCTTTTGATCAAATTCTTTATCGCCGTTTTTATTTCCTTCTTTATATCGCCAGTGAGCGGCCACACCATATTCAGATACACGGTGCATTTCCCAAGTACGGATTTGAATCTCTACCGGTTGCCCCATCGTGCCGATAACGGTTGTATGCAAGGATTGATACATATTAGACTTCGGCATGGAAATATAATCTTTGAAGCGATAAGGCAATGGCTTCCACAAGCTATGTGCAATGCCAAGTACTGCATAACAATCAGGGATGCTATCAACGATCACACGAACGGCAAGCAAATCATAAATTTGGGATAAATCACGATTATCCTTTTTCATCTTCTTATAAATACTGTAGAAGTGTTTTGGACGACCTTTGATATCCGCCTTGATATGGGCTTCACTTAAGGCCTTTGTAAGTTGCCTCATCGTATCATTAACGATGTCTTCCCGGACTTGGCGTTTTTGTTTCATTTGATCGACTAGATCATAGTATTTTTCCGGCTCTAAATAACGGAAGGATAAATCTTCCAACTCCCATTTCACATTGAAGATACCAAGACGATGTGCCAAAGGTGCAAAGATTTCTAGGGTTTCCTTAGCAATACGCTTTTGTTTGTCACTACGCATATGCTTTAAGGTGCGCATATTATGTAAGCGATCACCCAATTTAATAACTACGACACGTACGTCCTTCGCCATAGCTAAAATCATCTTTCGATAGTTTTCCATTTGGCGATCTTCTTTGGTTTCATACTGGAATTGGTTTAATTTTGTTACCCCATCAACGAGGAATGCTACTTCAGAGCCAAACATCTCCTCTAGGTCTTCCTTCGAGTAAGATGTATCTTCAACCACATCATGCATTAGAGCTGCCATGAGTGTAATATGGTCGATTTGTAAATGTGCCAAAATATCAGCTACAGCTAGAGGATGCATGATATACGGTTCACCGGAAGCTCTAAACTGACCTTCATGAGCCTTATCAGCAAGCTCAAAAGCTTTCAATACTTGGTCACACTCATCATCTGTTAAATACGTATGGATATACTCCATAAACTCAGCTAAGGCTTTACTTTTATCAAATGTACTTTGTTCTACCAAAGCTTTGCCTTCTTCATTTACAGTTGTCATGATGTCACCTCCTATACACTATAAGTAAGGAATGTTACGGATGTGACAAGATCTAATTTTCCTTCAATGGCGTTCCATCTAAGCATTAATTGACCATCATCACTTGTATATTCTTCAACAATGCCCAATTCTTTAAATACATCAATAGATGTTAGAGCACTGCGATTATTCTGATCTGCCGGCTTACGGCGCAATATATCTTGTTCTACATTATAAACCGATTGACTACGACCTCGCATGGACTGTTTTATTATGACATACAGTTGTCTAAGCCCTTCTGTAGAAAGCTTAATCGGCTCTTCAGTCAATGGTTCAATAGCTTGAATCATGAGTTGCGGAGAAACCATGCCTTGCCATTCATTCTTTTGCAAAGAAAATGCCACTTTTACCACAGTTCCCACAAAGATAAATTTAAATAAGTCTGGACGATTCCAAGCTATAGCATCTAATGTACCATTCGAAGTTTCAAATATTATCTTACAATGATTTTTTAATTGGCCCATGAGCATAATATCTTGCACGGTAGCTTCCATAATAGCAAAGACTGGCGTGCTATTGGCCATTCCATAAGGTTCAAGGTCTGATACGCGGTCAATGATATCGACATCGATATCATCAACAGGTAGTTCCGCATCAATAGCAACCACAGGAATATATTCCTCATCTGTAATAACTGCTTTGCAATACTTGGTTAACCGTTCTCGTAACTCATCAATACGATTTGCATCGATGCTAAAGCCTGCTGCCGCAGCATGCCCGCCAAACTGTAGCAAGATATCCTCACAAGATTTTAATGCATCATATATGTTAAAGCCATCTATACTACGGCACGAGCCTTTACCAACGCCATCATGAATACTGATGACTAAGGTTGGCTTGTAAAACTCCTCTACTAGACGAGAAGCAACAATACCAATGACTCCTGGATGCCACTCTTCGCCGGCCACAATAGTTACATAATCAGCTTTATGTCCTTGATTAGCTACATCAACACGAGCCAACTCATGAATATTTCGTTCTAACTCTTGTCGTTCACGGTTCGTTTCATTTAGTTCCTCCGCAATTGCCTCTACTATATCCTCGTCATCGGTCACAAGTAATTCAACTGCACGCGTTGCATGCGTTACGCGACCCGCTGCATTAAGACGAGGTGCTAAGGTAAAACCAATATGTCCAGATGTAATAGTTCGTTCATGAAGCCCAGCTACATCAATAAGCTTTTTAATCCCCAAGTTAGGTTCCCTATTCATCTTCTCAAGGCCTGATTTTACAATGATACGGTTCTCACCGACCAAAGGCACTACATCTGCCACAGTGCCAAGTGCAACGATATCTAAATCATCTAAGTACCATTCTCCGTGCTTTGTAAGCCACAAGGCTTGGCATAACTTAAAAGCAACACCTACTCCAGATAAGTTTTTATCCTTATATGGACAGTCCTTTTGCTTATGATTTATAACGGCCTTGGCTCGTGGAATCATATCAGGAGCCGTATGGTGATCCGTAATAATCATATCGATGCGGTCTCGTACAGCCTCTACAATATCGTAAGAACTAATGCCGCAGTCTACAGTAATGACTAAAGCCGTTCCCCGTTCAATAAGGTGCTCTAAAGCCTCTAAATTGAGGCCATACCCTTCACTTTGACGTTCTGGTATGTAATAGGTAACATCGGCACCTAATTTCTTTAAAAATCGATAAAGTACTGATGTTGCAGTAATACCATCTACATCATAATCACCATAAATGACGATTGGTTTGTGACTTTCAATTGTTTCCAGAACTAGTGAAACAGCCACATCCATATCTTTTAATGTAAATGGATCTAACAAATCTGACAAAGTACCTTGTAAAAACTGACGACCTTCGTCTACATCAATGTGACGATTCACCATTAATTTAGCCACAATAGGGTTTACACCAAGTTCACGGATTAAGATATTCTCTTTCTCTTGATCACCTTTACAAAGGCGCCAACGTTTTTTCTTAATCATCATATCCCTCAGTAGTTTATAATCAATATTATTCTTGAATTCAACGTATTATCATTATCATTTTTATTTATTATACCTTAAAATGCAAATAAAATAAACTATTTTATATATTTTATTCTCATTTAAAGCTTGCTATTTTCTCAACAAGAAAGAGCCTCCTATTATCAATAGGAGGCTCCATATCAGTGAATTCCTTAGAACCGGAAGTCCCGTTCGCCGTCTTTCATCTGTGCAATATAAGCTTTAGCTTTATCTTTAACTAAATCATTTTTGATATTTTCTAACTGTTGTTCAATAACCTTAGAACCATGAGCCTTAGTTTCATCATTGCCGTAATCCATGATATATTCGTTCAATGTCATCAACGCATTTGGTTGACAACAGTTGTGAATTTGACCGGATTTTGCAAGAGCCATGAATCGATCCCCAGTTCTACCTGCACGATAACAAGCAGTACAGAAGCTTGGAACATACCCAAGGTCTAGCAACCAGTTAACGATTTCATCTAATGTACGCGTATCACTACGATCGAATTGTGCCGTATTATCTTCTGGCTTTTCTTCTTCTTTGTAACCACCTACACTAGTACGAGATCCACCACTAATTTGGGAGATACCTAATGCCAAGCCACGTTCACGCATGGATTGACTTTCACGAGTGGACATAATCATACCTGTATACGGTGTGGAGACGCGGATAAGAGCAACAATTTTTTCAAATACATCATCAGGTACAGCATTACTGAAATCATCTACATCGATATCATCCGCTGGACAAATACGAGGTACAGAAATAGTATGTGGACCTACCCCATACACAGCCTCTAAATGTTCTGCGTGCATCAACAAACCAACGAAATCGTATTTATAATGTTCCAAACCATAAAGAACTCCGATGCCTACATCATCAATACCACCTTGCATAGCGCGGTCCATCGCCTCTGTATGGTAGGCGTAGTCGCTCTTAGGGCCTGTAGGATGTAAAGCTTCATAGTTTTCTTTATTATATGTTTCTTGGAATAATGTATACGTGCCAATACCAGCTTCATGTAATTTTTTGTAGTCCTCAACGGAACAAGCTGCAATATTTACGTTTACACGGCGGATTTCACCATTTTTATTTTTGATACTGTAAATCGTCTTGATGGATTCCAAAATATATTCCAGTGGATTATTAAGAGGATCTTCACCAGACTCAATTACAATACGCTTATGGCCCATCGCTTCTAACGCAATAACCTCTTCTCTGATTTGGTCTTGCGTTAATTTTTTACGTTTAATATCGCGGTTTTTGGAGTGGTACGGACAATACACACATCCATTGATACAATAGTTAGACAAGTATAACGGTGCAAATAGAACAATACGATCGCCGTAGATAGCCTTCTTGATTTCCTTTGCTAAAGCAAAAAGCTTTTCCTTATATTCAGGTAACGGACATTCTAAGAGAACTGCTGCTTCTCGGTGGTTTAATCCCTTAAATGTAGCAGCTTTCGCTAAAATAGCATCTAACAACTCCCTATTTTCCTTGTTTTCCTCTGCATAGGCAAGTGTGTCAAGGATTTCCTGATGGGAAATAAATTCCTCCGCCTTTGGAGATTTTACATCATACATAGTACTTACCTCAAATCTTTCTAGTGGCAATGCCACCCCTCTTTAGGTTTATGAAAGTATATGACAACCAGTCTTCTGGTATTTCACTGATACTGTACATAGTATACCACTATTCCTACTAAAAAGCACAGGAATTTGATACATGCAAAAAGGTTGCCACCTCATAAGAGGAAGCAACCTTTATATCATGGGAGTTTCTAATCTATATCGATTATCTATATCGAACATGACTAAAATGTATGTATGTATTTTTACACGAGATAAACCCTTACATAATAGTACTAACTATATATTACAAATGTATTTAGTCCTATTCTCCCCATGTATCATACAGCTCTTTCATAGCACGTTCTTTCGCAATAATACCATGGGCCATCCACAAAGTACTATCCACTTGCAATACATGATCGGCTTTTACAGCAGGCAAATTTTTCCACAACTCATCTTTTTTAAGATTTGCCAATCGTTGGTCTGCTACACCTTGATTATTAGCACTAGAAGCACCGTAACCAGCAGAAACGATTAAATAGCCTGCATCAAGATCGGGTAATCGCTCTAAAGAAATCGCATTGTTCGTAGGGTTAAGTTCTGTTTCTAATACCATATCAGGCGGTTTAATATTAAGTAATTCAGCCATAAAGACATTCAAATCGCTTTTCATATACGGATACAATCGTATTTCTTTATTTAAAATTCTTAGAAAAGCTACGGTTTCCCCTTGCATATGTTCAGCTAAAGCTATCCGTGTTTTCTTAGCCTGTGAATAATATTCTTTCAAACGAGCTTCCCCTTTTTCAGGGACCCCAAGTGCTTTAGCAATAGTTAGTAGTGCAACTTCTTCCTTATTTACGTTGACAGAAATGGTTGGAGCAATTTTAGAAAGTGCATTATATGCCGCTTTGCCATAAGAGTCACGCATAATAATCAAATCCGGTTTTAAAGCCTGAATCTGCTCATAGTTGATAGTCTTTGTTTCATCATTAATACTAAAATTTTGAACATTACGATTACTTAATTCATTATAAAGATAGCTTTTTTCATTAAAATTTGCCCCTATAAAAGATTCATCTAATGCAATCATAGGATCTTCTGTCCGAACAACCACGATACGTTTATGTTCTTTGGGCATAACTGTTGTCCCGAGCTTATGAGTGACAATAATCTTATCTCCTTCAACAGTAACAATTTTATCTGCTGCCTTTTGGATAGCCGTTAATCGCTTCTTAAACTCTTTATCAATGTCTTTCGGATCATTTGACCGTTCAAGGGCTGTTTTTACCTTATCATCAAGATTAGCATAGATAGCTTCATGAGTCATACCATTTTCCTGTGGACCACATCCTGCAATTCCCATGAGCATACAAGCCCCCAAAAGACCAGAAATTAACAAACGCTTCATACTACACCTCACGTGCCGTATGGCCATAATTTTTCATAGAATAAGGAATACAGAACGGACGATCTGTCTTAGGGTCATTCATGATTGTAGAATCTACACCAAATACATCCTTCAACATTTCATTATGGAAGATAGTATGAGGCGTACCTTCGTATTGAATTTTTCCATCCTTCATGGCAACTAAATTATCAGCAAAACGAGCGGCTTCATTAAGTTCGTGAATAACCATAACAATCGTTTTGTTATAAGCTTTATTCAAATGCTCTACTAAATGTAATACATCCATTTGGTGAGATACATCAAGGAAGCTAGTAGGCTCGTCAAGGAATAGAATGTCTGTATTTTGAGCGATAGCCATGGCAATCCATGCGCGTTGCCGTTGCCCCCCAGACATATTTGTAATGCCACGATCTGCAAACTGAAGTAATTCAGTCTCCTTCAAAGCCCACTCTACAATTTCTTTATCCTCTTTTGTAGTACGGGCAAATAAGCTGCCTTGATGCGGTGCACGACCGTACATAACAAGTCCACGAACTGTAATTTCACCAGGTGCCGTTGGATTTTGAGGCAAAATAGCAACCTTTTTTGCTAGTTCTCTACTACCATAAGAACCGATAGATTTACCATCTAGTAAGACATCGCCATCCATTGGTCGAATAATACGACAAATAGTTTTTAGTAAAGTAGATTTACCACAACCATTAGCACCAATTAATGCTGTTACCTTGCCTTCTGGAATCGTAAGATTTAAGTTCTCTATAATTTTTGTATCACCGTAACCAGTAGTTAGGTTTTTAACTTCTAATTTCATTTATATTTCCCCTTTTACGCTTTTGTTTTTGCTAGAATATACAAGAAGTATGGTGCCCCGATTAAAGCTACAATAATCCCTAAGAGGATTTCATCAGGCGCAATAATGGATCGGCCAATCCAGTCAGCAGTGACCACTAAAATAGCTCCAATTAGACCTGTTAATGGCAAGAAATAGGCATGATCGGCACCGACTAAGCGGCGTGCAATATGCGGGGAAATAAGCCCTACAAAACCAATGCTGCCAC
Source organism: Veillonella parvula (assembly GCF_902810435.1). Lineage (GTDB taxonomy): Bacteria > Bacillota > Negativicutes > Veillonellales > Veillonellaceae > Veillonella. The sequence continues at coordinate 805,000 of NZ_LR778174.1, read as the reverse complement.
CGATAGCTACACAGAACCCAGATAAAAGAACTGCAATAATAAGGTATACAAATCTAGAGCGATTTATATGTACACCAAGCCCAATCGCTGTTTCATCAGCTAGGCTCAATAAATTTAGCTCCATATAACGGGCATAGAGAATGAGTGATAATACAATGACAACTGGCGCAAGCACCCATACATGCTCCCATGTATTACCCGAAATAGTGCCGATGGTCCAAGTATTAACTAAATAAAATTTATTAGGGTCCAAACGCGTTACGAGTAAGACTTGCAATGCATGGAGTCCTGCACTCATAGAGATACCTGTTAAGATTAAACGATATGGAGAAATAATATCTCTACCGCGACAAGATAGAAGATAAATTAAAATCGCTGCCACAACAGCCCCAGCTACGGCAACAGTAGGTAATGTCCAAATCCCCCACGCCGTTGTAGAACCTGCAAAATATACTAAAAGAACTACACCTAAACCAGCACCAGCATTTACGCCTAACAAGCTTGGACTAGCCAATTCATTCCGAGATATAGTTTGAAAAATTGCACCAGACATAGCAAGGCCCATACCAATAAATACAGCCAAGATGGTGCGAACTAAACGGAAATCAAAAACTGTGAGTTTTTCTACATCATTACCACCGCCAAAGAGAATGCGAATAAGATCAGATGTAGACATATCACTAAAGCCTGTATGAAGATGTCCATACATGGCACCTAACAACATGAGCGTCATAACGAAAGAGTAGGCAAAAAAGCGTTTTTTCATCTTATTTTCCTCCCTTACGATTTGCTAAATAAATAAAGAATGGAACACCTACAAGAGCAGTAATGGCACCTAATGGTGTTTCGAATGGAGGATTTACGATACGAGCTACAACGTCAGCAATCATAACAAGTACTGCACCAAAGAGTGCAGAGAATGGAATTACAAGACGATAATCGATGCCTACCAGTTTACGTGTTATATGTGGAATAACGAGACCTACAAAGCCGATCGGACCGGCTAGAGCAACAGCAGAACCGCTAAGAATAAGTACAGTCAAACCAGATAATACACGTACACGATTTAAATTACTGCCAAGACCAATAGCTACCTCTTCGCCAAAGCTTAAGAGCGTAACAGATTTAGATACGTACATGGCAATAAGAATACCAATGAGTGTCCAAGGTAATACGAGTAATACTTGTTCCATACGAATACCACTAATACCGCCTGCAGTCCAAAAGCTTAACTCTTGTGCCACTTGGAAGTACACAACAAGCATATGTGTAACAGCCACAAATACTGCACTAATAGCCGTACCTGCAAGTGCAAGATATACAGGAGTAGCTTTACCACCTACGCGTTTAGCAAGAGCTAAAATGAACAGTGTTGCCAATGCGGCCCCACCGAAGGAAAACAAAATACTTCCATTTAAGGTTAAATAAGGAAATAAAATCATCCCAACAGCTAAACCAAAACTGGCACCTGCGTTAATCCCCAAAATAGAAGGACTTGCCATAGGATTGTTGGTAACACCTTGCATCAGTGCACCTGATACGGCAAAGCTGATACCTACAACGATACCTGCTATCATACGTGGCAAGCGCAATGTTTGAACGATCATCTGACCTATACTATTAGGATCATAGTTAGTAAAGGATAAAATAATATCATCTAGGCTGATATAGCGTATCCCAATGAAGAGTGAACCAAGAGATGTGGCAATTAAAATAGCTAAAGCCAGTATACCTAGTAGCGTAGTTTTAGCTGCGCGCCCTCCCCTTGTTTCTACGTCATAATTGCTCATAAGAACTCCTTACAATACGAAATACTATAGAATTTACTGATACATTATATCAACAATGCTCTATCTATTTCAATAATAAATCTCAGTATCATTTATAGCAATAATGCAATGTTAAAAACAAAATAAGTAAATCTTTATAACTATACAGAATTATATCCAACAATTTTTATTCCTATAATCATATATAAACATTATTTCTATAAAAAAAGAGCAGTAACCTTAAGGCTACTACTCTAAGTTATGAGTAAATATTCTGATTTGATGTACAATAAAATATATTTAAAGTACTAAATTTACCTATTTAATTGATTCCTATTATTAAAAAATGCTCTATACGCTAATTGACAAGTAATAAAGCAAGCAATCGATATAGTAGATAAACTCATAAATGTCACGATCATTTGATATTTTACAGCTTCAAGTGGAGGCATTCCCGCTAAGATTAGACCTGTCATCATTCCTGGTAAAGCCACGATTCCTAAAGTCTTAGCGCTATCTACAGTAGGTTGCAATCCAGTCTTTATAACATCTCGCACGATGGCTTTTGACGCTTGCTTAGGCGTACTTCCTAACGCTAGTTTAATTTCCACCTCTTGTTGGCGTAACTCAAAATTTGATAGCATTTGTCGATAACAAAGGCCAATTGCCACCATAGCTCCACTAATAACCATCCCTCCAACAGGAATCACCTGATAAGCAGTAAAGTTAAGCACACCTGTTAGAAGCAAAATCGATAATGTAATGCTTGCACCTACGGTTATGGCAAACCAAGAAATCCACAATGCATATGGTATTCCCTTACCGCGTTTAGAAGAATTATAGGCTGCATTAATAGCCATAAAACCTAATAATCCGATTATGAATATAGGACTTTCAGTACTAAAAATATAAGCTAAAATAAAGCCTATGGCAAATAACTGTATGGTAGCTCGTAAAGCACTTATAAAAATATCTTTCTCTAACTTCAACTCCTGCCGATAGGACATAAACATACTTATAATAACTAATATAGATGCAAGACATAATGACATGGCTGAAATAGCATGAAATTGACTCACCGTAATACCTCCTCTTTAGCTAATGATCCATCTACAATTGTAATGCGGCGATTAGCCTTACGTAAGCTTTGTTCCTCACTATGTGTTATTGCTATGATGGTCATCCCATTATTATGAAGTTCATCGATTACCTGTTCCACGATAGCCGTGTTAACAGCATCTAATGCAGAGGTAACCTCATCTAAAAGCAATACTTTAGGTTCAAAGATAAGGCTTCGAATGAGACAAATCCGTTGCATTTCTCCACCAGATAGTTCATCATTATGGCGCTCAAGATATTCAATAGGCATATGAAGTAAATCGAAAAGATATTTGATACGAATCATATCAGGTTCCATACCTCGAATATCATAAGGGAACAAAATATTACGACGCACCGTTTTTGCAAACAAGTAAGGTCTTTGAAAGCAATAACCTACCTCTTTTCGATAACTTTCTGGATCTATAGTGGTTAAATCACGTCCATTATAAGTAATAATCCCTGAGGTAGGACTAATCAAATCACTGCATAATTTTAAAAGTGTACTTTTACCACTACCAGAAGGGCCTACAACAGTGAGATACTCTCCTTCATGTACAGATAGAGACACATCACGGATAATAGACTTTTCGTTTACAACATAGGATATATTAGATAACTCTAATAGTGCCATAATGCCTCCGATCATATTTCAAGACTCTATGATATATTTAATAATCACTTTAAATTATATTATATTATACCAATACAACTTACACCATAATAAACAATAAAAAATCCCTAGTGGAAACCACTAGGGATTAATAGTCTTGTAAAATTAAGCTTCTACAGGGTATACGCTAACTTTACGGTTATAACGACCAGCACGTTCAAATGCTACTTTACCAGGCACAAGTGCGAATAAAGTGTCATCTTTACCGATACCTACATTAGTACCAGGGTGGAAGTGAGTACCACGTTGACGAACGATGATGTTACCGCTCTTTACGATGGAACCATCATGGCATTTAACACCAAGACGTTTAGATTCACTATCACGACCATTACGAGTACTGGACACACCTTTTTTATGTGCGAACAATTGCAAATCAAAAGTAAACATTAAGTTCACCTCCTATATTTCGTGAATTTGGACAAACTCTGGATATTGACGGCTAATTTCCTCTAAACCGAGAAGCATAGTCCCCAGAATATCCTGTCCACTCTGATTAATCGTACCAGAGAGAACTATATCACATTGACCTTCGCTATTCGTATACTCACCTTCTTGTTGAGCAATTTGGGTGAGGCCTAACATCGCCGTTGCCGATAAGGCAGACACTGCAGCACATACGATATCGAAGCCATGTTCATCATATCCTGCATGACCGGACATATGACAACCAATAACTTGACCATCACTATTCCGCTGGATTCCAATGGAAACCATAATTAAGCTTGGATAGATTCAATACGAACTTTTGTGAACGGTTGACGATGGCCTTGACGACGACGGTAGTTGGATTTAGCTTTGTATTTGAATACTAAAATCTTTTTACCTTTACCATGCTCAAGAACTGTACCTGTAACTTTTGCACCGTTTACAAGAGGAGCGCCAACTTTAACGTCGCCGTCATTCACTACAGTCAAAACTTCTTCGAATGTAACGGAATCGTTAGCAGCTGCTTCCAATTTTTCGATAGTAATTACATCGCCTTCAGCAACGCGATATTGTTTACCACCAGTTTTAATAATTGCGTACATGAGAACACCTCCTTGTTATCGAACTCGCTGAATTCGGTATCCCGACCCGAACTTCGGTCGGGCGTTTAAACCTGCTTCACGCGGATTGCAAAGTTCAGAAAACCGAACTAATACTGATATAGTATATACTATTTACACTATCATGTCAAACCAAAAACTACAGAATTCGCCTAGTTTTTAACACTTATATATACAGAGCTTTAAAATTCTCCGATAATTCCAAGGTGCTGTAAGAGTATCTTTGTACCGATGAGAATTAATACACCTCCACCAACTATATCTGCATATTTTCCAACAAATTGGCCCATAAATTTACCTAAGTACACACCAATTAAAGAAATGCCAAAGGTAATAATACCAATCATGGTAGAAGCTTCCCATACATTAATAGGTAAGAACGCAAAGGTCAACCCTACAGCCATCGCATCGAGACTGGTTGCTACGGAGAGCATCACCATCTCCCAGACACCTAAAAATTGCTTATCATCGTCCTCTTCATCATCATCGCTAAGCCCTTCTCGAATCATAGCGATACCTAAATAGCCAAGAAGACCAAAGATAATCCAGTGATCCCAATCAGATATGACATCGATAAATTGACGTCCTATGAGCCAACCGATGAGGGGCATTAGGAACTGAAACAAGCCAAAGAGAAAGGCCAAAGTGACCTTCCGACTATTCTCACCTACAGGCATTGTCAGCCCCTTACCAATAGATACGCCAAAAGCATCCATGGCAAGACCAATACTAATTAATACAATTTCAAATATAGACACTATACTCATTTATAAACAAACTACTTACTTATTCGGCTATAGCCATCAAGGAATATCCTTCTCGACTAATTTGTGGATTTACTACAATAGAAATCTTGCGACCTATAGACCCACCTAAATCCTCGACAATAGCTTTTGTTAAATACTGAGCCACCTCCGGATGAACTTCGATTTCTAGATTCGTTTTAATACGTCCTGATTTAAATAACTCGCGGATGCGACGCACAATCTGCATATATACAGTACGACCCGACAACATATAGCCCGTACCACCGCATTGAGGGCATGTATCAAACATCAAGGTTTGCAAGCCTTGGCGAGCTCGTTTTCGCGTCATCTCTACGAGGCCAAGCGAACTAATGCCGCATACAACGGTTTTCATTTTATCTAACTTAGCTTGTGCCCCCAACAATTTTAATAACTCTTGTTGATGTTCTTTATCTTTCATATCAATAAAATCGATGACGATAATACCACCGATATCACGCAAGCGCAATTGACGACAGATCTCTTTTGCCGCCTCTTTATTGACTGTAAAAGCTAAATCTTCTAGTTTATTAGATTTACCAGTATAATGAGCAGAATTTACATCAAATACGGTGAGAGCCTCCGTATGATCAATACGGATTGACCCTCCAGAAGGAAGATTAATATCGCGAGAGATAAGATCTTCTAATTGCGGTTCAATATGGTTTGCTTTAAAGATAGGTGTGCTATCGCGATGACGTGTTACTTTAATTTGTTGCGATGTAGGGCCATGACCTAAGAGATCCATCAATCGATCTTCACCCATATCGGAATCGACGATGATTTCTTCTACATTGCGATGAGCATAGTCCCGCACAAGACGGAACCAGAAATCTGCGTCACTATATAAATCTGTACCGCTCTTAGCCACCTTAAAGCGCTTCAACACATGTTGCCATGTACGCCACAAGTAATCCATGTCACGGCCTATTTCATCAGCACTAGCCTTAGCTGCCGCAGTGCGAATAATAAAACCGCAACCTTCTTGTACATAAGGTGCTGCTAATTCTTGCAACTTTGCACGCAAGGCTTCGTCAGTAATCTTTTTAGAAATATGCATGCCTTCAGAATACGGTAAAAGCACCATAAAGCGGCCCGCCAAACTGACATCAGCAGTTACGCGAGCACCTTTACCAAGCATTTCTTCTTTCACTACTTGAACGAGAATTTGTTGCCCCACAGATAAGCGTGGCAAAATTTTCTGTTCCTTCCCTTGTTGTAAGTTCAAGTACGCATTTTGAGAGCCCCCAATATCAACAAAGGCCGCTTGCATACCATTCAATACATTCTTTACTGTGCCTTTGTACATATGATTTGCCATATGAGACTCATCGGTACGCTCCAAGACAAAGTCCACTAGCTGACCTTCTTCGTCTATAACAGCCATCCGAATTTCTTCGCGCATAACATTGACCAAAATTTTATGCATCCTATCCCTCCCTTCTTTGTCATCTAAATTATAATTAGTAATTAATCTCTAAAGGCGTATAACGGCCTTCTTCATTTTCTACCATAATTGCTTTACGGTGAACTTCGTAGCTAGTTGTAATAGGCCAATTATATTGGTCCTTACCTAGATTCCACACTTCGCTAGGTTTAATAGTACCTTGCGGATAAATGCCGATACCCATTGTAAGGGTCACCATACCGTCCTTAACGGAGGCTACGATGGGTTCTTTTACAAACTCTTTTACATCAATGGTACGAGTTTTCTTAGGTGTTACCTTTTCATAAGAAATTTCCGTTGCTTCATTAAAAGGTTTGAGTAACGCATCCCAATCAGCATTTTCATCTGTCACAGGACCTGTTACCTCATAGATAGCAAAATTACAGATGGCCATCATCTTTTTCACCTTTTCAGGCATTTCTTTACCGTCTAGTACTTCAAGTCCTGGAGGTGCTACGCGATTTAAACGGTCCATAATGGACTCTAAACTATCCTCTTCAAGCACATCCATATCGATATATTCAGCCGCTGCCGTTACGCCTAAAGCAAGAGCAGAGGAAAAGCTAATTTTCATATGAGGGTTAAAGCCTTCAGAATATGCCATTTTAATTTCTGCTCGACGTATCATCCGCTCTACAGCTTGAGCATAATCAAGGTGTGACAGGAATCGTAATTCTTCGCCCTTATTTAAGGCCAAACGTAACTTTTTCAACTCTGCCACCCTCCTTATAGTCAATAATAGCTGTATTGAGCTCTGGACATACATTACAGCCCTTACATGGAGCTCGACGACAATCGCCTGTAAGATTAGCTGCTACCGCTTGCTCCCACTCACGCTTTAAGAAAGCTTTACTTACAGTACAATCTAAATGATCCCAAGGCAATGGCTCATCGAAATCTCGTGTACGACGTGCAAAATACGCAGGATCCAATCCGCAGTCAGCGAATGCTTTCAACCAAGCTTCATAGTTAAAGAACTCAGTCCAACCATCAAATTTACAACCAGCTTTCCAAGCCTCTACGAGAACTTTAGATAGTCTACGATCTCCGCGAGCAAAAGCGGCTTCCATGTAGCCAGTATAACCATCATGATAGTGATAAGAAATGTTACGATTATTGATGAGAGACTTCAAGTAACGTTGTTTACGATGAATCTCCTCCACATCTTCTTGACCATACCATTGATATGGAGAATGTGTTTTTGGTACGAAGAAGGATACGCTCACCGTTACAGAACCATTACGTTTGCCTGTAATATCACGGTGCAAGTCAAGCACCTTGTACGCAAGATCTGCAATACCAGCCAAATCTTCGTCTGTTTCTGTAGGAAGCCCCATCATAAAATACAATTTAACCGTGTTCCATCCTGATTTGAAGGCATTAGTACATGCGGCCAACAAATCTTCTTCACTAACGCCCTTATTGATAACGTCACGCATCCGTTGCGTACCTGCTTCAGGCGCAAAGGTAAGACCACTCTTGCGCACTTGCTGTACCTTTTTCGCAATATCGATAGAGAAGCTATCAATACGCAATGACGGTAAGCTAACGCTAACTTGTTTATCTTTAAACTCTTCCATGAGCATATCTACGAGTTCAGGCAATTTAGAATAGTCCGCAGAGCTCAAACTCATCAAGGATATTTCATTATACCCCGTATTGGCAATTGTATCTTTAGCAATCTGTAACAAACGTTCTGGCGTCTTTTCACGAACCGGACGATAGAGCATACCGGCCTGACAGAAACGACAACCACGCGTACAGCCACGGAATAACTCCAATACAGCACGGTCATGCACTATATCAAGGAACGGTACAACAGGCTTTGTTGGATAGAATACATTCTCTACATCCTCTATAATACGTTTCTCAACGGTTGCAGGTACGTCTTCGAAACGCGGCGTAATCGATTTAAAATCGCCTTGTTCGGTGTATTCTACATCGTATAAAGCCGGGCAATATGTGCCAGGAATTTGGGCTACTTTACGCAAAAAGCCTTCTTTGCCACCTGGGAAGCCTTTGGCTTTTTCTGCTTTAAATAAGTCGATGAATTCATCGCCCCACTCTTCGGATTCACCGAGGGATACGATATCAAAGAAATCAGCAATAGGCTCTACATTATACGCACAAGGGCCACCGCATACAAGCAGTGGAAAATCTAAATCACGCTCCTTAGCATACATAGGAATGCCTGCTAAATCGAGCATATTTAAAATGTTAGTAAAACTCATTTCATATTGAAGCGTAAATGCTAACACATCAAAGTCTTTAATAGGCGTACGTGTTTCTAAGGAAAATAATGGAATATTACGCTTGCGCATTTCCTCTTCCATATCGTGCCACGGTGCAAATACGCGCTCGGCTACCGCATCTTCACGACGGTTTACGAGACCATACAAAATCTTGATGCCCAAATGACTCATGGCCACTTCGTACACATCGGGAAAACCTAAAGCCATAGTTACATCAACAGTACTGTGATCTTTCACGATACTATTGTATTCGCCGCCCGTGTAACGAGCGGGCTTTTGGACATGTTGTAACCATGACGTATCTAATTGAATCATACATCCTCCGTCTTTAATGAAAGACTTCTTTCACAATCAATCCTATGAAAGGATATTAAAATATATATTTTGTCCGCTGTCTAGCAATATTTAATAAAATGCCAATGCTCAGCATATTAGTTGTTAGCGCACTAACACCATAGCTAAGGAATGGCAACGGAATCCCCGTTACAGGCATGATACCAATCGTCATGCCTACGTTTACGAGCACTTCAAAGGCAAACATCGTACCAATACCCGTTGCTAATAACATACCGAAATTATCATTGCAGGTATATGCTACTTGAATGCTGCGATAAATAAGCATAAACAATAATAGCAATACTACAATGCATCCTACAAAGCCAAATTCTTCGCCGATTACAGAAAAGATAAAGTCCGTATGATTTTCTGGTAAAAAGTTCAACTGACTTTGAGTACCATTAAAGATACCTTTACCAAAAATCATACCCGACCCGATGGCAATCTTAGATTGAATAATATGATAGCCAGAACCAAAGGGATCGATATCTGGATTTAAAAATACTAGAATACGTTGCTTTTGGTATTCTTTCAGTACAAACCAGCCCAAAGGCATCAAGAGTAAAGCCACACTCGCAATAATTTTTATAAGCTTAGTTTTGATACCAGATATAAAGAGCATCCCTACAAATATAGCAATATATACGAGGGATGTCCCCAAGTCAGGTTGTAAGAATACGAGAAGGATAGGAATCCCTACATATAACACTGGCATCAATAGGGATTTAAAAGTATCTAACTTGCCAATGCGCGGTTCTAACATTTTAGCCATACAGATAATCATCAATAGTTTAGAAAACTCTGAAGGCTGAATAGTAATTGGCCCCAGTTGAATCCAACGCTGTGCACCTAGTGCGGAGGTACCAACTACCATAACTGCAATTAACATAAGCATGGTAATCACATAAATCATATTCCCCCACCCTTTAAGGCGATGGTAATCTAGAAATTGCATGCCTATAACGACAGCTATATTTGCTAAAAAGAATACGAGTTGTTTTACCACTAAACTACCAAAACCGATAGCCTCATGATTCACATGGGTAGCACTACCAATAGCTGTAAGACCAATTCCGACAAGTAATATAGTACATATGATGATAGTCCAATCGCTATCTGTCCATATTTTACGCCACATCATATCACCTATTTCAACTTGCTACGGCGCCACAAGCTTTGTTTCCCTTGCACCAATAAGCGTTGCGTGGTCCAACCGCCACGATTAATGTAATGAACATTGTTAGAATCCTCAAAAATAGACTCACCTACTGTTGCAAGACTTGGTGTACTATCTTGCTCCTTCGATGTTTTTTTCTTAGTTACATAAGCATCGAAGTGCTTTTGTACATCGTAGTCTTCCCAACACTCACCGGTAGTTACATAATCAACAAGAGGTGCTAACATAGCTTTTAGTTCGCTAGAAACAAATTCTAACAAACGACCATCTTGTGTATAGGTCAAAATATCCTCATCATAAGGGATTATAGCCCCTACATATTCAGCGCGAAGGACTTCTAACATATCATATAAATTGATATTCTCTCCATCGATAGGTACTGCATTAAAAGCAATAGCATAATCACGAATATTATGTTCTTGACATACTTGAATCATGCGCGCCCCATTACGTAAGGACACCCATAAAGGATGCGTCACCACGATGCAGCGATTTACTAATTCTAAAATAGACTCTATGCCCTTACCGATACCAGCAGGAGCATCAATTAAAATATAGTCATATGTCTCAGAGAGGCGACGAACTAATTTTTTATATTTTTTACGACCTATATCTTCCCAACGAGCACTTTGGCTAGCTGGTAGAAAATCTAAGTTTTCAGCAATTGATACGATGGCATCATCCATATAGTCTTTATCTTCGCTCGCATCTAATGCGTCGTAAATAATTTCATTTGCCACTCCTAACACAAGGTCTAAATCGCGCAATCCAAAATCTCCATCACAGAGCAATACGTGATGCCCTGCATTGCTTAAGGCTGAACCCAAGCAAGCGGTAATCGTAGTCTTACCTACGCCCCCCTTACCGGATACAACGCCGATTATCTCGCCCATACTAATCCTTTCTTGGTTGTCCACTAGTTACCGCATTCTGAGGTTTTTGCCCTTTATTAATACTTGTCCCCGTAGCAGTTTCCTTATTGCTCTTACTATTTGTATCATTAGATTTCTTATTCACTGGTACATTGAAGTACGCAGCCAATATATCTCGTACGATAGGCCCTGCAGAGCCCGCACCAAAGCTACCTTGCTCAACAAGTGCAACCACTACAATTTGTGGCTTATCATATGGTGCATAGGCTACAAACCAGCCGTGATCTCTGCCATGTGCATTCTCTGAAGTACCTGTTTTACCAGCTACATCAATAGGGAATCCTTTAAACAACTCCCCTGCTGTACCACCTTCATTAGTAACGTCACGCAAGCCTTCGCGAACAAGATCCATAATATTTTTTGGTACAGGTAAAATACCGAGTTTGTCTGGGCCAAAGATTTCTTTTGGCGTACCATCCTTATTATCAATACGGCTCACCACATATGGGCGGTATTTAATTCCACCATTTGCTACTTCACTGAGCATAACAGCCATTTGTAATGGCGTCACCAAGGTAAAAGACTGACCTATGGCCGCATCAAAGGTTTCACCTAAATACCAATCTTCATCATACACTTTGCGTTTATAAGCAGGACTTGCCATATTACCAGAGGCCTCACCAACAAGATTGATGCCGGTCTTTTCACCAATACCAAAGTAGCCAGCATATTTTACAAGTCCTTCTATGCCAACGCGATTGCCCATTTCATAGAAGTAAACATTATCTGATTTTGCAAGAGCTTTATTAAAGTTGAGCCACCCCAATGCTTCGCCTTCTGCATTTCGTTTATCGATAAGCCAATGTTTACCACTATCAAAAATCATTTCTTCAGGGGTAACCTTTTTAAGATCTAAAGCCGCCGTACCAGTGATAATCTTGAACGGCGAACCTGGTGGATATTCACCAGAAATAACCTTATTATCAAACGGATGGTTCTTATCATTATTCAATTGATTCCACTGCGCAGTTGTAATCCCTTTCGCGAACCAGTTAGGATTAAATTCAGGCGCACTGACCATAGCCAAAATGGCACCCGTATTTGGATCCATTGCTACTACAGCAGCTCCTTGAGCTGGAATACCTTGGGCACGCAACTGCTCTAATTGGTTCTTAACAGCTTCTTCAGCAGCCTTTTGTAAATTTGCATCTATTGTCAAATGGATATTAGCTCCAGGCACTGTATGCTTTCTATCTACCTCCGCAACCGGTCGGCCTGTAGCATCAACCTCTACCTGTTTACCACCATCAGTGCCACGCAAGATGGAATCATATAATTTCTCAAGGCCAGAACGGCCTAAAATAGTACCACCACTAATAAGGGTATTTGGATCTTGCTGTTTTAGCTCTTCTAATTCTTCTTCGCTCACTTCACCCACATAACCAAAGAGCTGAGAAGCCATCGTTTCATATGGATAATAACGAAGTGGTTCTACATCTATGGTAACACCTGGTAATTCATGACGATGCTCTTCTATGGTTGTAACTACATCCATAGAAATATCACTAGCAATACGAATTGGCTCATAACCATATTTATGATCATTTACCTTTTTTGTAATATCTTCTGACTTCATTTTTAGCAAGGCTGCCAACTTAGCAACTTCACCTTCGTCTAAAGCCTTACCCGTAGGCAAAATGGAGATGGTGTATGCCGGTCTAGAGCCTACTAAGATTTGACCGTTTCGATCGTACATAATACCACGAGCAGCTGTCATAGATACCATGCGCAAACGATTACCTTCTGCCTTAGCTTGGTAATAACCACCGGACAAGATTTGCAATGTCATCAGACGTAATGCCAAGACTATAAATATACCGGCTACAATGTAAAAGAGTACATCAAAGCGATTCGTTTTTTTTCGTTTATAGAGGCTTTCAAGCACTCTTTCACCCCCTTAATTCTTACCAAATATAACCTTCTTGTTCATCATCCTTGCGCCATAACAAACCGTGTACAATAGCGCCTAACAAGCCATTCCAGAACATCACAGGTAATACCATATGCCACAAGTATAGGCCAAAGTGCAAATCGCCACCACTAGCTAATATCATAAAGCTACGAATAACGCCATCTAGCAATGTACAAATAGCTACTATACCGCTAGACCAATACCAGCGTTCTTCATAGATACGATGCTTTACGGCAGATAATAGGTATACCACAATTACGTAGGGGAATAGATGGAGCCCAAAAAAGTTAGATATCAATACATCGTGTACGATACCTCCAATAACAGCAGATATCAACCCCATACGACGACCTTTAAATAAAGTAATCATAACAATTATCGTCAAAATTAAGTTTGGTAACCAATTTGTATGGAAAATAGTAGGCAATAATTGCGCTTGTATAAAATATATTAAAAATCCACAGAGAGCTAAAGCTAGACGCATCATTGTTTAACGGCCCCCTTTGCCCCCTCTACTTGATCTCGTTGTGTTTGAGGTACAAGTTTAGGTTCAAGTTCTGGTTTTTGTGGTGCACTTAGAGAAGACGAGGTAAGCACAAAAACTTCTTCTAAACGATAAAAGTCTACACTCGGTGTGACTACCGCATTTTTAACAAATCCTTCCGAATCATTTTCGATAGATTGCACGTTGCCAACAGGTAAACCTTTTGGATAGATACCACCATAACCGGAGGTAATCAACTTATCCCCTACCAATACGTCCCCATCGCGAGCAATATTTACCATAGAAGGTGTACGAGGTGTATTTCCATTACCTTTTACAACGCCAGACAAACGAGATTCAGGTCGTTGTACAAGAATACCTATTGCGCTACGAGGATCAAGAATGGTTTGAACGCGAGCAGAATGCGGATATACATCTGTAATAAAACCAACGACACCACTAGGTACCACAACAGCCATGTTAACTGCCATACCTTCATCACTCCCTTTATCAATGGTGAAAGTATTTGTCCAAGTACCGTAATCCTTTGTAATGATACCCGCTAAGGTCATGGAGAATTCTGGATGGCTACTTTTATAGTTTAAAAGCTGACGAAGACGAATATTCTCTGCCACTACTTCATCGTAGTTAACTACCTTTTGTTCCAATGTAGCTTTACGAGATGCTTCCTCTTCACTTTCAATATTAGAGAAAATAGCATTATTAAGTACTGTAAAGCTAGTTTGAACACCCTCTAATAAACGGGCTGACCCATAAGCGAAAGGCGTTGTAATTCCTTCAAGGGTAACCGTAACAAAGGGAATACTAGTCCGTTGCTTCCACGCAAAGCCGAGCAATGCCATTAGGATACAACCAATGACAACGATGATAATTAACTTTTTATCTGACTGTATCATGCTAATCTCGGCCCTTTCTATTCTTAGAATTTACAATAAAACGCGATAAGCTCACTAAATCAGATGAGGCCCCATTAAGGCCTACCACAACTTTTGTTTCAGGTGCTTCAGGAACGTGAACAGGTACCCCTAATTCAGTACCAATCCGGTCCGCTAAACCAGATAGTCTTGCTGTACCGCCAGTAAGCCATATGCCATGTTGCATAATATCAGCCACGATTTCTGGTGCAGTAGCACGAATCATTTGCTTAACCTCATCCAAGAGACCAATCAAACATTCATTTATAACTTGGTACACTTCAGACTGGTGAATCACACAACGTCTACCTAAGCCGTTCATCATATCGCGCCCTTGAAAGGCATACTCTGCATCCTCTAAAGGAGCGACAGCTGTTCCTAATGTATGCTTAATATCTATTATAGTTTCATCAGATACAATAATGCCAAAACACTCACGCACATAGCGCAATAAGGCATTATTAATATCAGAACCACCAAAACGAATTGTTTTGCTATCCACGATACCACCTAAAGAAACAATCCCCATATCAATAGTGCCACCGCCGATATCAATGACCATAGATCCTTGCGCTTCAAAGATAGGCACACCACAACCAATAGCAGCCGCCACAGGTCGTTCGATAAGAAATACCTCTCTAGCACCAGCTTGAATAACAGCATCCATCATGGCTCGTTGCTCAACATCGGTCATCCCACAAGGAACCCCTACGACAACGCGAGCTCGACGCAATGCATTAGAAACCTTATTAAGAAAGTAGCTAAGCATAGTATGCATAACGCGATAGTCAACTATAAATCCATCCTTTAAAGGCGTTAACGGACGCCACATATCGGGCATGCGCAATACGAGGCGCGCCGCTTCATCACCAACGGCTACTACTTTTTCTTGTTTTGTATCAGTTGCTATAATCGATGGTTCGCTTATAACAGTCCCTCGCGTCCCCCCCATGAGGCGCGTTTGTATGGAACCAATATCTATACTTACATCTTTTCCTAGAGTAGGTAAAATGGAACTCATAGTAATTTCTCCTTCATTACATCATCATTCCATTTTACCATATATAACGCGACTTTTTCCATTGATATCAGTACCTTTCATTTTGTTAAAAGCACTGATAATGCATAATTCCTGTACTCATAAGTCATACATAAAAATTACATAACTTCATACATAAAATCTCATATACAATAAGGAAAAGCACTCATTTATAGGAACTTACCCATGCATCAAAATTAGGTATAGTTCAAAATGAGTGCTTTTAATAATCTTATTTGGCTTTGTTCAGTTTATTTAGGCTCAGCTCAATTTACCAATTTCGCTGAGGCTCGTAAATTCATTATCCCCTATAACGATATGATCGAGTACAGGAATCCCCATAAATTGACCAGCACTAACAAACATTTTCGTTAGCCGTATATCTTCATCACTTGGTCTACTATCGCCTGACGGGTGGTTATGGATTAGAATAATAGCCGCCGCATTACATGCTATAGCTTTTTTAAATACTGCTCTTTGCTCTACAAGACTTGATACTAATCCACCATTAGAGATATGTTCCAACTGAATAAGCTTATTTCGAGATGTTAGCATGGCAGCCCACACATGTTCCACATCTTCGTGACGCAGTCGCTCCATCACATATTGAGCTATTACAAAAGGTTGCGAAAAATCTTCATAAGTCTCTTTAATCTTTAACTCCCCTAATCGCCTACCCATTTCAAGTGCTGCACATAGCGTCACTGCTTTATCTCTACCAATACCCTTGATTTTGATCAGATTATCTACGGTCATTCGGTTAAGACCATAAACACCATCATCAAAGGATTGTACAATATCACTTGCCAAAGAAATCGCAGATTGCCCCTTTACCCCTGTACGTAATAAAATAGCCAACAACTCCTCCATCGCCATATGTGATGGACCTAAGGCGAGAAATTTTTCTCGAGGTCGCTGGAATGGTAACATATCTTTTACACTTACTGTTGGTACTTCCATAGAATCTCTCCATTCAAATAGATAACACCATTTGTAAATCAAACAATAAACACATCTACTCTCTTAAAAATTATTCAGCACAGCACAGCACAGCACAGCACAGCACAGCACAGCACAGCACAGCACAGCACAGCACAGCACAGCACAGCACAGCCAATTATATCACTATCTGTCTAATACGCTAGTACTATTTTGCCCCTAACGCCTTGCACAGTTCCTCGTATACATGTTCAACTGGTAACCCTACCACATTAGTATAAGAGCCCTCTATTTTATCTACCCATAATGCACCTTTTCCTTGGATGCCATAAGCTCCAGCCTTATCCATCGGTTCCCCACTAGCAATATAAGACTCAATTTCAAAGGGTGCTAATTGTTTAAAATATACTTTTGTTTCATTGTGAAAAACTATCTCCTCCCCTTTGATGAGTAACGCGACTCCAGTGATTACAGAATGTGCTCTACCCGATAAATGCTCCAACATATGGCGTGCATCGGATTCATCATGTGGCTTTCCTAATACTTTATTATCAAGGACAACAATAGTATCTGCGCCTAACACAATACTTCCGTCTGGAACACCTACAGCACAACGAGCCTTACCTAATGCTTGGGCTTTCACCATTTCAATAGGATTGTCGTAACCCTCATTAGATTCCTCATAAGTACTGGATACAACAGTATGATCAATCCCAACCTGTGTTAATAATTCAGTTCTACGTGGTGATTGACTCGCCAAATATAATCCAGCCATATACGCTCCTTCGTATTAAAAAACTTGTACATAAAATTCTTGGTATAACTAAACTATCCTGCCTATCCCCCAGAACTTACCATCCCTTACATAGTTGTTCCTTTATCTTCTTTTGAAGAAATTAATCTTTCATAATATTCTTGTACATCTTCCCCATGTTTTACCGCATCAGCTCGCACCGCTGCATAAAATACAATATCCGCTTGAGGCACACGAATACGGCCAGGCACATGCTCTTCTAATATTTCAAAGAATCTATCGTCGGCTTTCAACAGCAAACGACCATTTTTAACTTTATTTCCATCTACAATAGAATACACAAGAGACCAAATCGGGCGCGGGTCAGAGGTAGAACATTTTCTATATTTATAGCGGTATTTAATATTTGTCAACAACTCACGTTCAAACTTGAACACCCCATCAATCATGTTATAATCTACTTCAAAATGACGATTTCTAAAGATAGAGTTCTCTTCAATCACAAGCTTTGTATCTGTCAAAATATATGTATATCTACTAACAGCCTGTTTAACCATAACAATGATGGCCATGATTTCAATAAAATACTCAGCTAATAAAACCGTATGTAATTGAATACTGCGATACGTTGTATAAGCTGCTGCACACAACAATAAAATCACAAAAAATACTACCAATAACTCTGCACTTCTGGTGCGCTGAGATTTTTCTTCATATAATACTGTCATGCTTTACCCCTTTTAAAGAAATCACTAATTAATAACTATACATCCTATTATAAGATATTCTATGCATAAAAACTACAAAAACCCCGTCTATATCCAAGATATAGACGGGGTTTTATGACTCTATTAGTCACTCAGTTCAGATGCGAACTATATTATTTTTTCAACGCTGCTGTAATACGTTGAGTATCACGAGCAATCATGATTTCTTCGTTTGTAGGAATTACGAAGATTTTAACCTTAGAGCCTTCAACACTAATTTCTTGTTCTTTACCACGAACATTATTGCGTTCAGAATCAATACGAGTACCTAAATATTCCAAACCGTTACAGATTGCATCACGGTTACCAATACCGTTTTCACCAATACCAGCAGTAAAGATGATAGCATCTACACCGCCCATAACAGCAGCAAAGGCACCTATTACACGGCGAACTTTGTAATGGAACATATTCAATGCCAATTGTGCGCGTTTATTGCCATTAGCAGCAGCTTCTTCAATCACACGGAAGTCATTGGATACACCAGAAATCCCTAAAACACCGGATTCTTTATTCATAACTCTATCAATTTCTTCATAGGTCATACCTGTTTTTTCCATCAAGAATGGAACGATAGCAGGGTCAATATCACCTGTACGAGTACCCATAATCAAGCCGGACAATGGAGTGAAGCCCATTGTAGTATCGATGGAGCGACCACCTTTAATAGCAGCCACAGAGGAACCATTACCCAAGTGGCATGTGATAATACGAAGATCAGTCATATGTTTACCCATTAATTCTGCACAACGTTGCGCTACATATTTATGGGATGTACCATGGAAGCCGTAACGACGAATACCATAATCTTCATAATAAGAGTAAGGAAGCGCATACATATATGCTTCTTTTGGCATAGTTTGATGGAATGCAGTATCAAATACAGCAACCTGAGGTACATTCGGCATAATAGCTTCACAAGCTTCAATACCTTGAATGTTTGGTGGGTTATGCAATGGTGCAAGAGAAGCACATTCTTCCAATGCTTCCATAACTGCTGGAGTAATCAATACAGAATCAGCAAATTTTTCACCGCCGTGTACTACACGGTGACCTACAGCATCGATTTCATCCATAGAAGAAATAACACCAAATTCAGCATCAACTAAAATATCTAGCAAAATGCGAAGCGCTTCTTTATGGTTCAAAATTGGTTCAACCCGTTCTAATTTATCTGCATTAGGACGTTTGTGAGTGAAGATAGCATCTTGATCACCAATCTTTTCAAAAAGGCCTTTTGCCAATTCTGTTTCAGTTGTCATATCAAGTAATTGATATTTCAAAGAAGAACTACCGCAGTTAACTACTAATACGTTCATCGATTAACCCTCTTTCTGTTGTGTAACTTGAATCTTGTTTTGAATTTCTTTGCTGATATCAGCACCTACCTGATCCTTTTCAGGATATTGGTAGATTATATTCCACAATACGCCATGATCTAAGAATACGTATTGAGAAATTCTAAATATTTGTCCTTGCGATGTAACAGTAACATCAAGCTTTTTAGCAGATGCACCTTCTAATGCTACGGACTCTTCTTTGATGGTCGCGCCTACTTTAGCAAATTCAGACTTACTGTGATTAATATACTCATCTACCGTAGGTAACGGTTTATTTTCACCAGGCCGTAAAGCCTCAACCTCAATTACCATATGTTCTGTAACAGATCCATAAATATCGATTGGATACCCCTTATCAGACATATTTTTTGTACTTTTACCCATTTCATAAGGCAAAGCAATGGTAATTTCAGATTGACCAGCACGGATAACTTGATGGCCAAAACTATATGTATCCATTACATTTGTAGAGCCACATCCCGCCATTGCTAGCAGCACAGCACCGAGCAGAGCCCCTTGTAATGTACGTTTCCAATTTTGTTTCATCATATACCTCACATCAATTCAGCATTTACAGTTAATTATAGCCTATAGTGTCAAGAAAATCTATACTAAACTTAATATTTGCACATAACATCATTTCTATAACCAGACCTTTTATATGGATATCATGAAATGTTATTTACAGCATTTCTTCGCTTTGTTACACTAACAATAATGAAAGGAGTCACTATGAAAACAATCGGTATCATCTGTGAATATAATCCATTTCACAATGGACATGCGCATCAATTACATACCTTAGCACAAGAGCATCCTGAAGCGCTGCGCATTTGTATCATGAGTGGTTCCTTTGTACAACGAGGAGAACCTGCTATTTTTTCTAAATTTGACCGTGCTCGTTGGGCTATTCTCGGTGGTGCAGACATCGTTATCGAGCTACCTACACTCTATTCTTTGGGTAGTGCACAACTGTTTGGAACAGGTGCTATTCGCATGGTAAAAGCTTTACATATCGATGCACTCTCCTTTGGTTCTGAAACGGCTGATCTAGATACACTCGTTGATATAACTAAACGTATGGATTGTGAAAGTACTCAAACAGTATTACGGACCTATATTAACGAAGGTATGTCCTATGGCTCTGCCTTCCGTAAAGCCCTTAATACAGAGATGCTCAACACCCCTAATGCACTGTTAGGACTTGAATATATTCGGGCAGGACTTACCTATTATCCTTCCTTAAAATATATACCAATCTTACGCACATCAGATCATCACGACGCGAATATTACAAAAGATTTTCCTTCTGGTACAGCATTGCGTAAACTTATAACAAATATGGCTACAGGTAGTAACAATTGTAATAAAAATAGTATCTACACTTCTACAGATATAGATACAACGACAAGTACAAATTCAACTGCAACTGCAACTACATTAACAAAATTAAATGCACTAAATAGTAAAATAAAATTACAACTTCAGTCAATCGTTCCTAAAACTATTGCAGACGATATGACTAATATAATTTCTAATGGTGCTTATGTAAACTATAACCGCTACTATGATATGGTCCATACCTTAAGTCGTCGTACTTCAACTAAGGAGCTAGAAAGCTTTGGAGAGTTCAGTGAAGGCATTGAACACTTATGGTCCAAAGCGGCCCAACAACCTACGTGGGACCTGGTTATGAAGCAAATAAAATCAAAGCGCTATACCTATGCCCGTTTACAACGAATGGGAGCCTATCTCACCTTAGGAATACAAAAAGATTTACTACAAAGTGCTATACAGGAATCGCCACAATATGCTCGTTTACTGGCCTTCAACGATAGAGGTCGTCAATGGCTTCGAAATGATTTTGAAATACCACTTATTCAAAAATGGGCCAAAGCACCTAATGAATTAAATACGTTGGGACAAACGATGCATCAAATTGATACATTAGCTACAGATATACAAGCCTTATGCTTACATAATGAAGTTAAACGAATGGGTCATATGGACTACACCTATACGCCACAATACATAAAATAAGCAGAACTACAATCTGGTAGAAACATTCTGCACATAAATATAAGAGTCAAATAATTTAATTTTATTAAGTTAATCATCTTATTATATAGTAATACTCAAAAAGAAGAAGGGGTTACAATACAGATTATTCCTGTATTGTAACCCCTTCTTCACCATCCAGATCAGCGACGGCAACGCGTACACTTTCAAGATGTGATGTAGGAATATTTTTACCTACATAGTCCGCTCGTATAGGCAATTCACGATGACCACGATCGACGAGGACGGCCAATTGAATAGATCTTGGTCTGCCAGCCGTCATTAATGCATTTAAAGCAGCACGAATAGTACGGCCCGTATACAAAACATCATCTACAAGGATAATTGTCTTTTCCGTTGTATCAATCGTACACGGTTCCCCCTCTTTAGGACGAGCATCACGATCATCACGATACACTGCAACATTCAAAGACTCACAATCAATATGAATACCTTCTATACGCTCAATTTCCGCTTGTAAACGTTTTGCCAAAATGACACCACGCCGTTCAATACCTACAATTAACGCATTAGATAAACCTTTATTGCGTTCTAAAATTTCATGACTAATACGACGAATCGCACGCATTATAGCGTCTTGATCCATTAATAAGCGTTTCTTTTCCATATATACGCCCTTACAGCATAGGATTGTTCTATGCCCCTATATCCAAATAAGTAGTAAAAATAAGTACTTAAACAATCAATGTAAACATTTAGACTATTTTCGTTTATCTTCACGGTAGGTCTTAGCAAATTCTAAGCACGCCTCAAAATCAGCTGGTACCGGTGCTTCAAAGTGCATTTCTTCACCTGTAATAGGGTGTTTAACATCTAACGATTTAGAATGTAATGCTTGCCCTTCTATAGGAAAATCCATACGTCTATATCCATAAAACGGGTCATTAACAACAGGATGTCCAATATGAGCAAAGTGAACACGAATTTGATGGGTTCGACCTGTTTCTAAATTACACTCTACCAAGGTTTGATGACCATAACGCTCCAATACTTTAAAATGTGTTACTGCATCTTTACTGTTTTCAAAGACAACAGCCATTTTCATACGGTCTTTTGGATGGCGCCCAATAGGCGCCTTAATAGTCCCCTTTTCTTCTACAATATTACCCTGTACTAGCGCCCAGTACGTACGTCTTGCAGAATGTGTCTTTACTTGTTCTGCTAGACCAATGTGCGCTGCATCATTTTTTGCAACCATCATAACACCAGACGTATCTTTATCTAAGCGATGCACAATACCCGGTCTAATTTCACCATTAATACCTGATAGGTCCTTACAATGGAATAATAGAGCATTTACAAGTGTACCAGAATAATTTCCTACTGCAGGATGCACCACCATGCCACGAGGTTTATTAACAATAACAATATCGTGATCTTCATATAAATAATCTAAAGGAATATCCTCGGGTTTAACCTCAATCGATTCAGGCTCTGGGATCTCTACACGAATTATAGTATCAGGTGTAAGCCGAAGATTAGCTTTCCCTACTTTACCACCTACTGTAACATGACCACCTTTAATTAAACTTTGAATATAGCTACGAGATCCTTCCATCTGTTCAGTTAAAAATACATCTAGTCTCATGCCTTCTTGCTCAGCACTTACAATATATTCATTCATCCTCTATTCCTCTTTGAGTCAAGTATAAGATATATATTTATTGACGAATCAAGTCAATGATTTATAAAGAGCCCTAATAATGAAAGCTATTCATGGTCCTCTTTCAATGAAAACAAATAAAATACAACAAAAGCTACACCTATACAAATACCAATATCTGCCACATTAAAAATAGGCCATACACGAAAATCAAAAAAGTCCACTACCCCATGAATCATGTATCGGTCAATGCCATTACCAATTGCACCTGCGACTAATAAGGCGGATCCGATTTGCAAAGTCCAATGGCCCTTAGCTAATCGCTTCCAATAAAAAGCACAAACAGCTAATAGAACAAAAGCTACTAGTAAGAAAAACCATCGTTGATTCGCTAACATGCCAAAGGCTGCACCGCGATTAATAATATAGGTAAGATGAAATACATTAGGAATAACAGGTAAAGATTCACCTAACAAAAAATGATTCATTACATAATATTTAGTTAATTGGTCCAATAATAACCAAATGATAAGTACTGTATAAAACAAGATTAACTCCCTTACTATAATATAAGTCTTAATAGTCCTATTATACTAAGTTACGCAAATTTAGGCAAAATAAAAAGCCCCTCAATGAGGGGCGTGTTTTATTTGTGATTACTCAGCGGAAATTACAGAAACTGGGCAAACGGATTCGCAAGAACCGCAATCGATGCAAGCATCGCCAATTTCGTATTTAGTTTCGCCTTCAGTAATGCAGGAAACTGGGCAAACAGATGCGCAAGAACCACATTTAATGCAACCATCAGCAATAACTCTCATAATTAGGACCTCCATCAAAATATAGATCAAAACTTTTTATTATCATTTAGAAAGGCACTTGCCTCAACTTATGTTCTCATTATCACACAGTTCAAATTGAAAGTCAAACGAAAATGATAAAAAATTATATAATATTTTGCATAATAATTGTTCCTTTTTATCATAAAAAGCCTATATTTATATGTATTTTGATATTTCTTTTCATTTATGTAATTGAGTTTAATAATCAATAATTGAGAATGCACTAATTATCATTTCAATTAAAATACGTACTATTATACTAGGAATTCAATTATCAATATTTATTATCATAAAAACTATTTTTTTATTACAACAGATTTAACGCTTATCTATATTTTAATCTAACATATAAACTTCACTCTAAAAAAGGCCGAATCATACGATTCGACCTCATTTATATTTATAAAGTAAAGTAATATCTTTACTATTATTCACTATATAACAATAATACTATTTTTTTCTTATAGCACTTAGAAAGATGTTAAGAATGTTAGTGTACCTAAAATAACGCCTGCAAGGTTTGGTACGATTAAAATATAATCACGTTTAGGTGATTTTGTCCAACCATATAATACCCAGATCAAACAGGATACTGCTGCAAATAATGGTTGCCATGGTTGACTAGGTTGACCATGAAGATTAGCAATTATTTGTGGGATATAGGCTAAAAATACAAATACACCAATAAATGCACCAATAGAACCAACTAACATGTTAAATCTTTCTTTTGTCATAGATGACCTCCTTATTCAACATTACATTATTATATCTTACACAATATACTATATCATATTTTTTTCGATGTAGTCAATTGTGTAAAATTAATCATGCAAATTAGTTTAATTCATATTGCTTTTGATTACACTTATATGTAATCTATATTAAAATCATATAGACTAAAATCATAAAAAACGAGGCCGAATCTTACGATTCGACCTCGTGTGTGCTTGTATAGTAGAGTAACCTATTCCCTATTATTTACCAGGGAAGAATGGCCATACCATTGGAATGATAATTAAGCTTACTACGAAGCAAACTAAAATCAATGGAACGCCAGCTTTTACATAGTCAGTAAATTTGTATTGACCAGGACCAAGTACTAATGTATTTGGAGGTGTACCTACAGGTGTACCGAATGCGCAGGATGCGGCAACGCCGATAGCCATCAATACAGCATGAGGATCAGCCCCCATACCTTGAGCAATGGAGATACCGATAGGAGCCAATAATGCACAAGATGCAGTATTAGACATAAATTGCGTCATAACACAAGACAAAATAAACAATACGCCTGTTGCAAAGTAAGGACTAGGATCGGAACCCATAACACCAATTACTGCATCAGCAATCATTTTACCTGCACCAGATTGATCAAGTGCGGTTGCCACTGGCATCATACCAGCAAACAAGAAAATTGTTACCCAATCAATAGATGTGTAAGCTTGTTTTTCATTCAAACAACCAGTTAATACGCAAAGCATTGCACCAATAACAGCAACCATGCTCAACGGTAAGTTAATACCAAAGTGTTCTTTCAATGGTTCGCCTAAAATCATGGCAAGGATTACACCTAAAAGAATAAGACCAGAGAACAATTGTTTCTTAGGATCGTTAGAAATATCTTCAGCAGCTACTTCTTGTTCTACATCACCGGCATCAGTAATTTCATGTTTAGGTAATAAATGTTTACCAATGAGCATCATGAATACGATAGTAGCGATAGTCAAAGGAATGCCAATCCAAGCAAACTCAAAGAAACCAAATGGTTCAATGCCAAATTTAGTCAATGTACCACTTACAATGATATTAGGTGGTGTACCTACCATTGTAATGATACCACCGATACCTGCAGCGAATGCTAAAGGCATCAATTGACGAGATGCAGGTATCTTAGCAACAGCACAGATACCAACAACTACAGGAAGTAAAGCAGCTGTTGTACCAGTGTTAGATAAAAATGCGGACATGGTAGCTGTTACAAGCATAATCGCAAGCATCAAGCCATTTTCGCTAGTCCCTGCATGAGATACTACGGTTTCCCCAATTTTTTGAGCCAAACCAGTATAGAATAATGCAGCACCAACAACGAACATGCCTGCAAACAACACAACTGTACTATCAGATAAACCAGAGAATACAACCTTAGGAGTAATAATACCCATAAGGCCTAATGTAATTGCGCCGCCTAAAGAAGTAATAGCTAGAGGAATAATTTCCGTAACGAATAAAACAGCCATAACTGCAAGGACGATTAAGGTTTGTTCTGCAGTACCCATACATCATCATCTCCCTTCAGAGAAATGCACTGACATAATTATAAGAGATATAAAATATAACCTACGATACCAATGGCAGAGGCCATTATAAAAGTAATCCCATATCCCTCTCTTGTTTTAGGATACCCAAATAATAAAGTTTCACCAAGAAAACCTCGGCGGTTAAACCAAGAATATTTAGTTCTCTGCTGAAACCATTTAGCTTTACCTTCAGCACCGATAATCAGCGCAGTAATAAAAAAAACAATAAATGCCCAAACAAAACAAATCAGTATTTTTAATTCAATTGATAACAAGTGACCACCTCTACTATATTTAAAGCACTAGAAGGTTATTCTGTGAAATCTTGCTAATCACCTAATGACCGATCTGAAAAGCATTTATTGCAAATATTCCCTTTTATGTATGATTACATAATGACCAAGGGCTTTTTGATTCACCAATAGGTGTACCAATTTAGGTACACCTGGGTGAATAATTATTAAATTATTAGTGGTTAGACAACATAGCAAGCATTGTACCTGCAGCTACTGCTGTACCAATAACGCCAGCTACGTTAGGACCCATAGCATGCATGAGCAAGAAGTTAGCTGGGTTAGCTTTCGCACCTACTACTTGAGATACGCGAGCCGCCATTGGAACCGCGGATACACCGGCAGAACCAATAAGTGGATTTGTTTTACCACCATCTACTAAGCTCATCAATTTACCAAATAATACGCCACCAGCAGTACCACCGATAAATGCAACTAAGCCTAAGCAGATAATAAGAATTGTTTGTACGCTTAAGAAATGTTCCGCACTCATTGTTAAACCAGTACCAGTTGCCAAGAAGATTGTAACAGTATTGATTAACGCATTTTGAGAAGTATCGGACAAACGTTCAGTTACGCCAGATTCACGGAACAAGTTACCTAACATCAACATACCTAAAAGGGATGTAATGGAAGGAAGCAATAAGGAAATGAAGATCGTTGCAACAATTGGGAACACGATTTTTTCAAAACGTGTAACTTCACGCAATTGCTCCATAACAATTTCGCGTTCTTTTTGCGTAGTGAAGAGTTTCATTACAGGCGGTTGAATCAACGGTACCAAGGACATATAGGAATATGCGGCAACCGCGATAGCACCTAATAAATGAGGAGCTAGTTTAGTAGCTAAGTAAATGGATGTAGGGCCGTCAGCACCACCGATGATACCGATAGCAGCTGCTTCTTGAGCTGTGAAGCCAAGCATCATTGCGCCACCTAAAGCAACGAATACGCCGATTTGAGCGGCAGCGCCTAAAAGCAATGTTTTAGGATTAGCAATGAGTGGACCAAAGTCAGTCATTGCACCTACACCTAGGAAAATTAAAGGTGGGAAGATTTCTTGGGAGATACCTGCGCTAATAAGTGCCATAACGCCTTCTTCGAAACCATTACGAGGAATATTGGCAAGTATACAACCAAACGCAATCGGACCCAACAATAAAGGTTCAAACTCTTTAGCAAATGCCAAATACAATAGGATCAAACCTACAAGAATCATAATAGCATTGCCTGTTGTAAATGCGAGGAACCCGCTATCTGTAATAACGGATTGAATCGCAACAGCAAAAGCCTCCATATGCGTTCCCCTTTCACAAATATAAAATTGTTAGATGACGTGGCGCAGCCACGTCATACAACACTTGGTATTAGCCAAGAACAACCATGTCGTCACCAGTGGATACAGTTTGGTTAGCAGATACGCGAACTTCGGAAACTACAGCATCATGTGGAGCTGCGATTTCATTTTGCATTTTCATAGCTTCAAGGATCAACAAAGTTTCGCCTTTTTTAACTGCTTGACCAGCAGATACTGCTACAGATAAGATTTTACCAGGCATTGGAGCTTTTACAGTTTCAGCACCTGCTGGAACTGGAGCTGCTGCTGCAGCAGGAGCTGGTGCAGGAGCTGCTTTAGGAGCTGGAGCTGCTGCTGGAGCTGCTTTAGGAGCTGCTGCAGGAGCCGCTGCTTTTACTTCATTAACTTCTACATCATATGCTGTACCATTTACTGTAACGTTGAATTTTTTCATCTTAAATTCCTCCAAAATGTGTAGTTCCTACACAAAACTTATAAATATTTTTACACATATAAATTGAGTAATCCCACGGATTATCAAAATAGCCAATTATCTTATCGATTACCACGCAAACGGCCTTCCATTTTCCAATTGTAGCTTACGATTGGACGGATATGCGCGATTTGATCAGCGGAATAACCCATTGCCGCTAATGCACCAACGATTACTGCTACTACATCTTGAGATGGAGCTTTACCGTTAGTTGTTGTAGCATTGCTCATTACAAATGCCTCCTAAAAATATTTTAACCTCTACCGCTTAAGCGACCTTCCAAGCGCCATTTAGCACTGGTTGCTGTAGGTCGAATAGATGCAATTTGTTCAGATGAGTACCCCATCGCCACAATGGCACCTACGATAGCTGCTACTACTTCATCCTCATTTTGAGCAGATGCATTTGCTGGAGCTACAAAAGTAGCTGTTGGAGTAACAACAGGAGCAGTTGCTGCTGGTGCTTCTTTTTTCTTCCTAGTAGGATCGATTAAATGTACGATTTCCATAAGAATACCTAAAGCTATCAATACAGCAAATACAACTGTCATATTAATCGCCATGATTAACCAAGGATTGGTAGTAACTGCTTGTCCTTCCATAATCATTCCCCTTTCTAAAAAAGTAGTAAAGAAAGGTATCTCCCAAATTCGATGATATGTTTACCGAATCGAATTATAATGGAATATTACCATGTTTCTTTGGAGCACGGTTTTCGCGTTTACTTGCAAGCATTGCCAAAGCGTTGATAACTGCTGGACGAGTTTGTTTAGGTTCGATTACAACATCTACGAAGCCACGTTCTGCAGCTTTATAAGGAGTCGCAAACTCTTCTACATATTTAGCTGTTTTAGCATCTTTATCTTCGTCTTTCTTGAAGATAATATTAGCTGCACCAGCAGGACCCATTACAGCGATTTCGGATGTAGGCCAAGCATATACTTGGTCTGCGCCTAAATCTTGGGAACACATAGCGAGGTAGGAACCGCCATATGCTTTACGAGTGATAACAGTAATTTTTGGTACTGTAGCTTCAGAGTAAGCATACAACATCTTAGCACCATGACGAATGATACCGCCCCATTCTTGATTTGTGCCAGGCAAGAAACCAGGAACGTCAACGAAGTTAACGATTGGAATATTGAAAGCATCACAGAAACGGATGAAACGGGAAGATTTGTCAGAAGCGTTAATGTCCAAGCAACCAGCCATTACCTTTGGTTGGTTAGCGATGATACCAACGGATTGACCATCAAAACGAGCGAAACAAGTAATGATATTTGTAGCATAGAATGGTTGTACTTCATAGTATTCGCCATTATCTACAGTAGCTGCGATAACATCTTTCATGTCGTAAGGCATGTTACTGTTATCTGGCAACAAGCTATTCAAGCTTTCATCTTCACGAGTTGGATCGTCACCAGTATCTACCAATGGAGCATCTTCCATATTATTGGATGGCAAGAAGCCTAATAAGTAACGAATTTGAGCGATACAATCATCTTCATTTTCAGCTGCAAAGTGAGCAACGCCAGACACGGAGTTGTGCGCCATTGCACCACCAAGATCTTCAGCTGTTACTTCTTCACCAGTTACAGATTTGATTACTGCAGGACCAGTGATGAACATTTGAGAAGTGTTTTTAACCATGTAGATAAAGTCAGTCAATGCTGGAGAATATACAGCACCGCCTGCACATGGACCCATGATTACGGAAATTTGTGGAATAACACCAGATGCATTTGTATTTTCAAAGAAAATTTTACCGTAACCAGCAAGGGCATCTACTGCTTCTTGAATACGAGCACCGCCAGAATCGTTGATACCAACAATAGGAGCACCCATTTTCATTGCTAAACGTTGTACTTTAACGATTTTAGCAGCATGCATTTCACCAAGAGAGCCACCTTCTACAGTGAAATCTTGTGCAAATGCATATACTAAACGACCATCGATAGTACCATAACCTGTTACTACACCTTCGCCTGGTAATTCTTTCTTTTCTTGACCGAAGTTAACACAACGATGTTTAACGAATTGATCAAGTTCAACGAAGGAATTATCATCGAACAATTTAGCCAAGCGTTCGCGAGCAGTCATTTTACCTTGAGCATGTTGTTTCTCAACGCGTTTTTCACCGCCACCAGCTTTAACTTTAGCTAGTTTTTCGTGCAATAACTCGATTTTTTCCTGCACTGTTGCCATTATAGCACCTCCAAATAAAACTTGTTACAGTATCATTTTATTTCATAAATGAATAAAGTTCAAGAAGCATACATATTTAATATATAACGTAGGATTATATGTATATGTATATCTACAACTCATATATAATGATGTGAATTGGATACTGTATTATTTCATAC
This sequence comes from Veillonella parvula, assembly GCF_902810435.1. Lineage (GTDB taxonomy): Bacteria > Bacillota > Negativicutes > Veillonellales > Veillonellaceae > Veillonella. The sequence goes on along the minus strand of NZ_LR778174.1, from coordinate 774,043 downwards.
GTTGACATAATTCAAGCAAAACACCGCCAGTTGCTTTTGGATGTAAGAAAGCAATTGAGGAGCCGCCTGCACCATAACGAGGTTTTTCGTCAATCATACGAACGCCTTTAGCCATCAAATCAGCAATAGCATTTTCAATATTATCAACGCGCAATGCAACGTGTTGGATGCCATCACGACCGCCATTTTTTTCGATAAATTTACCGATAGGGCCATCTGGAGTTGTAGTTTCTAAGAATTCAAGTTCAGCATCACCACAAGGGAAGAAGGATACTTTTACCTTTTGTTCTTCTACGATTTCGTCTTCAGGAAGATGTTCAATGCCTAATGCATTTTTATAGAATTCTTTAGTTGCTGCTAAATCATTAACACCAATACCGATGTGGTCCACTTGTAATACTTTAAAAGCCATTTTGATTATCTCCTTTTATAAGGCTAAATCTCTCATGCTATGTAGTCGCCGTCTACTTTAGCACATTTGACATAACGCCGTTAACAACTGTATATGGATCGCTCATGCGTTCATTTACAGCTGCCACTTGGCTATTAAATTCATCGCTAGTGACTATTTTTTCCGCCACATAACGACCAATTTGCTCATTAATCATTGCGATGATTTCATCACGCGTACGTTCTGCCCGGCGAGCATCCAACTCACCAGAGTCTTCAAGATACTCAAAATGTTCATCCAAGGCTTCGATGAGTTCATCTACACCTTGATCTTTGCTGGCAACAGTACGCTTAATCGGAGGTCTCCATTTGACTTCGCGAGAATCGAGATCAAGCATCATCTCGATTTCAACATTCAAACGATCGCAACCGTCCCGATCCGCTTTGTTGATAGCAAATACATCGCCAATTTCAAGAATACCCGCCTTGATAGCTTGGATATCATCACCGAGACCAGGAACTAGTACAACCAATGTAGTATCAGCATTTTTTACAATATCTACTTCAGATTGACCTACGCCTACAGTTTCAATAATTACTAAATCCATGCCAAAGGCATCCATGAGTTTTACAACGTCTGCAGTCTTTTTAGATAATCCACCAAGACTACCACGCGTGCCCATGCTTCGAATGAATACATTTTCATTTAATGTTAAATCATTCATTCGAATACGGTCCCCCAAGATAGCACCTCCAGAGAATGGGCTAGTTGGGTCGATGGCAACGATGCCGATTTTTTTACCTTGATCTAAATAATGTTTAACTACCTTATCGGTCAAAGTACTTTTACCAGCACCAGGGGCCCCTGTAATACCGAGAATACGTGCGTTCCCCGTTTTAGGGTAAATTGCCTTCATAATATCGATGGCATTATCATACTCGTTTTCTACAGCTGTTATGGACCGTGCTAAGGCTAGTCTAGAACCTTCAAAAAGGCCTTTAACTAAATCCATTCGCCTCACCACCTATCTTCGAATATGGGAATAGAGGGGAGCCAACTATTCGAGTTGCACCCCTCTTTGCCCAAGCAATTATTTTACGTTTTCTTTAATAAAGTTAACGATATCGCTAGTTGGTGTGCCAGGTGTGAATACTGCCGCTACGCCAGCTTTTTTCAAGCCAGGGATATCAGCGTCAGGAATAACGCCACCACCGATTACAAGAACATCCCCCATGCCTTTTTCTTTCAAAAGTTCAACAATTTTAGGGAACAATGTATTGTGAGCACCGGAAAGAAGAGATAATGCAACTACATTAACGTCTTCAGAAAGCGCTGCTTCAACGATTTGTTCTGGTGTTTGACGAAGACCAGTGTAGATTACTTCGAAACCAGCATCGCGAAGTGCGCGTGCTACTACTTTTGCACCACGGTCATGACCATCAAGACCTGGTTTTGCTACAATTACTCTAATACGTTTTTCTGCCATGATATATTACCTCCGAAATCAGCCGATATTATAATGTGGAATGAGCTTCGTATTCACCGAATACTTCGCGCAATACATTACAAATTTCACCCAAAGTAGCATATGTTTTAACTGCTGCAAGAATTAATGGCATCAAGTTAACAGATTCGTCAGCTGCACCAGCTTTCAAATCAGCTAAGGCTTTATCAACTGCGGCTTGATCGCGGTTAGCACGAACTGCTTGAGTTTTCTTAGATTGGTTAACACCTACGGAAGCGTCTACGCGAAGCAAGTCTTTTGGAGCTTCTTCTTCAACTTGGAATTTGTTTACGCCAACGATTGTGCGCAAGCCAGATTCAACTTCCATTTGCCATTTGTAAGCGGATTCTTGAATTTCTTTTTGGATGTAGCCTTTTTCGATTGCTACTACAGCGCCGCCCATTTCATCAATTTTCTTGATGTATGCCATAGCTTCGTCATAGATAGCGTTAGTCATAGCTTCAACATAGTAGGAGCCGCCCAATGGGTCAACTACGTCAGCCAAACCAGATTCGTAAGCCACGATTTGTTGAGTACGAAGGGCTACTTGTACAGATGCTTCTGTAGGAAGAGCCAAAGCTTCGTCACGGGAGTTTGTATGTAAGGATTGAGTACCGCCCATTACAGCAGCTGCAGTTTGAAGAGCAACACGAACGATGTTGTTATCAACTTGTTGTGCAGTCAACATGGAACCAGCTGTTTGAGTATGTACACGAAGCATCATGGATTTTGGTTTTTTAGCACCAAAACGTTCTTTCATGATTGTTGCCCACAAGCGACGAGATGCGCGGAATTTAGCAACTTCTTCAAGTACGTTATTATGAGCATTCCAGAAGAAGGAAAGACGACCAGCGAATGTATCAACATCAAGACCAGCTTTCAAAGCTGCTTCTACGTATGCGATACCATTAGCAATTGTAAATGCGATTTCTTGCACTGCCGTGGAACCTGCTTCACGGATGTGGTAACCGGAGATGGAAATAGTATTCCATTTAGGAACGTATTGAGAACAATATTCGAAGATATTAGTGATCAAACGCATGGATGGTTTTGGAGGGAAAATGTAAGTACCACGAGCTGCATATTCTTTCAAAATATCATTTTGAATTGTACCTTTCAATTCAGTGGAAGGTACGCCTTGTTTTTCAGCTACTGCAATATACATTGCCAACAAAACAGACGCCGGAGCGTTAATTGTCATGGATGTGGATACTTTACCAAGGTCGATGCCCTCGAACAAGATTTCCATATCTGCCAAGGAGTCAATAGCAACGCCTACTTTACCAACTTCGCCTTCAGCCATAACATCATCAGAGTCATAACCGATTTGTGTAGGCAAGTCAAATGCACAGGAAAGACCTGTTGCACCAGATTCGATTAGGTAGCGGTAACGTTTGTTAGATTCTTCAGCTGTAGCGAAGCCTGCATACATACGCATTGTCCAGAAACGGCCACGGTACATAGTAGGTTGTACGCCACGAGTATAAGGGAATTCGCCAGGCATTCCCAAATCGCGTTCATAATCAAAGCCTTCAATATCAACTGGTGTATACACACGGTTGTATTTTAAGTTTTGACGTTCTGGAGTTTTTGCGCATTTTTCGTCACAAAGTTTGTTGTACTCAGCAATTTGGGCTTTTAAGTTTTCGTAAGCCATGTTTTCATCATCCTCCTAAAAAAACAGGTTATTTTTTCATGCTTCCAGTTTCTGTGAAGCGTTTATGCCAAGAAAGAGCTTCATCAAGCAACATTGGTGTATGGGCATCCTTTGTTGCAGCTAATGCTTTTTCTAGGTATTCAGTTAACATAGGTTTGTAGTCTGGGTGAGCACATTTTTCAATAATCAAACGAGCTCTTTCCACTGGGCTCAAACCACGACAGTCAGCAACACCTTGTTCTGTACAGAAAATCATAGTGTCATGTTCTGGATGATCCACATGGGATACATATGGAACGATAGAACTGATGTCGCCATTTTTAGCAACGGAGTTGGTACAGAAGATAGTGAGATATGCACTACGTGCAAAGTCACCAGAACCACCAACACCATTCATCATTTTGCTACCCATAATATGAGTAGAGTTTACATTGCCAAAAATATCAAATTCGATAGCAGTATTCATGGCAATGACACCAATACGACGAGCAATACCAGGGTTATTGGAAATTTCTTGCGGACGAAGAATAATTTTTTTACGATATTCATCAATATTCGCATAGAAACGTTTCAATCCATCTGGAGAAGGACTCAATGCAGTACCGGAACATACAGTTACTTTACCAGCATCGATCAAGTCAAACATACCGTCTTGAATTACTTCTGTATAAATAGATAAATCTGTGAAAGGCCCTTGAGCCAAGCCACTGATTACCGCATTTGCTACAGAACCTACGCCGGATTGCAACGGAAGCAAGTTTTTAGGCAAACGACCTTCTGCAATTTCTTGTTCAAAGAATTTGATAAGATGTTGACTCATTGCCTTTGCATCATCATCAATAGCAGCTAAAGGTCTTGTTGTATCAGGTACATCACTTGGAACCACAGCAATAATTTTGCTAGGATCACAAGGTATTGCTTCTGTACCGATGCGATCGCCGGCCTGTTCCAACGGAATTGGTTTACGATGTGGCGGATCCAACGGTTCATAGATATCATGCATACCAACTAAGGATAATGGTTGAGATACATTTACCTCTACGATAACCTTTTTAGCTTGACTAACAAATGTTGGAGAATTGCCAACAGAGGTAGTCGGTACTAAAGAACCATCTTCGTTGATTTGACATACTTCAATAATTGCTACATCTAAATCTCCGAAAAATCCATAACGAATATTTTGTGCCATTGTGCTTAAATGCATATCGATGTATTTAACATCTCCACCATTTAAAGCCTTTCTCATATCTTTATTGGTTTGATATGGAAAACGGCGATTAATACCATTAGCACGAGTTAACGCACCATCAGCTTCATCACCTACAGAAGCACCTGTCCACAAATCGATTTTGAATGGTTCTTTTTCCATTCTTTCTGCCAATGCCAATGGCACAACTTTTGCATAACCCGATGGTGTAAAGCCGGAAATACCAACTTTATCATTAGGGTTAATCAACTGAGCTGCATCATAAGCAGTGACAATTTTACCTTGCAGGTCCACATTTTTTACGCGGTCTTTGATGTCTATCACCATAACCATCTCCTTTAAGAGTAACATTGTTAAACGACAATTGAATCTCTTTGGTCTAATACGTTCCTTAAACCGACTTCATCGTAGTCCACATCCAATGTATTGTCAACTTATATGACTAAAATGTATTTTTTATCACACTTCGACTGTGCATTATGACTAAAACGCATAGGTTTTTACATTTTCACATAAGTTTTATTCACACCGATATAACTCACAGGAATTATCATTTTAATAGTATATATTGTTGTTTTTTATGCATATCGAACTATCTCAATACAACATATAGAGCCTTATCAATATAAAAAAAATAATATATACAAAACTGACTGCTACACCTCCTATAAAAATATAGATATACAAAAAACCGGTTTTCAAATGCAAGCAATAATGTTCAATTATCCTAACATTAGAAAACCGGTTAAATATACTTAAGCTTACCCTGCTAAGGTATATATAAATTATACCATACTATGAAATTATATCTCTACCATAAAACTTACTGATTATACAAAATGTACCTTTTACATATGTTTCTTTGTGGAAAGTTGTACTTTCACAAAGGCCCCAACCCAACCAAGGAGTTGCCAAAAAACAATAGTAACTTGATGGCTATAGAGCTCAAAATCAGACAATCCACTAAAAAGGACTCCGATAGCTAAAGCACCTATACCTATCTGTGCAGCTTGTCGGAACATATCCCCTTTCAAACGAACAGATGTAATAACATGACCGACGATAACTGCTAGGAATGATAGCAAGCCAGGAATACCTGTTTCAGCCAATATATTTAAATATAAATTATGGGCATGATACATCAACACATTAGGACCTTGAATGTAATAGTTATACTCTGGATAAACTAAGTAGAATGTATTCCACCCTATACCAAAGATTGGATTTTCTCGTACGATATACATTGTGCTGTCCCATAGAGCCCAGCGAAGATCTGATGACGTATCATGACCTTGGAATATAGACCAAAGTCGCGAAGCAACTTCCCCTTCATAGAAGTATAGAATTAGCGGTACCACTAACAAAGATAAGAATAGTCTTCGTTCTACGAAAATAGCCCAATACAGAATCATGGCCGCAAAACTAATCCAAATACCACGCGAATAGGTTAATAACATCGTTAAAAATAATACAATACCAATAATCAGCATTGTAACAACTTCACGAGTACGATTCTCTTTCATATAAACAAGAATATAGCTAATACATACACTTAATACCATCAATAGATAAGCCCCTAACAAGTTAGGATTTTGCAATGTAGACGCCATTCGACGCATCAATTTAGGAAATTGTGCTGCATCAACCCATTCTTTTATATGTATATTAGGAACAAATATATACTGATAGGCCCCGATTATGCATACAAGAAGGGCTGTACCTAAAAAGGCACGAAGAAAATAGTTCCACTGTTTAGGTGTTCGAATATAGGTACGAACTAAATAGTACATGCCCCCACCCGCCACAATTTGGTAGAACCAACTCTGAATAGACCAATCCCAGTTTGGTGACATTAACGACGATATACCTGTCCAGATAACAAAGATCATAACAGTCCAAGATAGATAACCGGTCGGCAGACTCAATGATTTACTAGAAATTAAATCATATAATGCTAGACCTATGGCCAACCAGAGAAGTACATCTCCCACCATTGGCTGAAGTGGCATCGCAATGACAACACCATAGATTAATCGTTCAATATAAAAAGTAATTCGTTTCTGATTAGGAATGAGTGAGAGCTCCATAATCTCACCTCAATGACTCATCTCATGGAAAAACCACTGACGAGCATCCCCTAGAATATATAAAGAACCACATACAGCAATGATATCACCATTCTTTGTATGTTTGTATGCTAAGGCTAACGCAGCCTCAACAGATTCTGCAGTTTGAGCCGTCACCTTAGGCACAGTACGGCGAATCACTTCAACCAAGCTCTCAGGTACCTCTGTTCTATCTGTTGGTGCAGGTACAACGAGGACTGTGTCGCCAGATTTAACCACTTCACGAATAATAGCCTCTTGGTCTTTATCTTTAAGGATAGCCATTACCACCGTTTTCGGTGTGTCCTTAAATAGTTCATTGTACGTCATGGCAAAAGACTCAGCCCCTGCCGCATTGTGAGCACCGTCAAATATAAAGGTACGATCTAAGCCTCGTTTAACTTCAAAGCGCCCCGCCCACGTAGTGCGGGCAAATCCTTCACGCATTGTTTCTTCACTGATGTTCGTATCCTCTTTCATCAACAGGCGTACGGCCATCAATGCACAAGCGAGGTTTACAGATTGATGAATGCCAGCCATCGTCGTAAACAACATAGCAGGTGCAGCATTGTTAGAACTAACCGTAATCATTTGACCACCCATTACAGCGCTGCGGCTATCAATACCAAAATCTTTATTAAAAACATAAAGCTTGGCATGTCGTTTTTTAGCTACGTCCTCAATGATATTAAGAGGTGTATCTTGTGCAGCTGTCACTACAGGCACCTTAGGTTTAATAATCCCCGCTTTATGGCGTGCAATTTCCTCGACAGTATCACCACAATATGCTTGATGATCTATTGTTACATTAGTAATAACAGATACTTTTGGAGTCACGATATTAGTAGAATCTAGTAAGCCCCCTAAACCAACTTCTACTACGGCATAGTCTACACCTTGCTCCTTAAAGAATAAAAATGCGGCAGCTGTTAATATTTCAAATTGTGTTGGCGCTTCTATTCCATTGTTAATAATAGTATCTACGGCAACCTTTACGCGACTAATTAATGTCCCAAAGGCTTCCTCTGTTATATTTCCATCATTAATTTGAATACGCTCCGTATAGGATTGAAGGTGAGGCGATGTAAATCGCCCCACCCGTAATCCACTTGTAAACAGTGCGTAGGAAATATATGAGGTAACCGAGCCCTTACCATTTGTACCTGTAACATGAACAATTTTATAATCTTCTTGTGGATTCCCTAACACATCCATAAGAGCCGTAATTCGTTCAAGGCCAGGTTTAATACCAAATGAAGATGCCTGCTCCAAATAGGCTAAGGCCTCCTGATATGTCATATAAACCTCCTATTATAAGGTTTCAAGGAACGCTTCACGTTCCAATAACGCTTGTTGTTTTTGTTTATATTCTTCTAACTTTTCTTTTTCTTTTGCTACTACAGCTTCAGGAGCTTTTGCTAAGAAGCCTTGGTTAGACAATTTACCTTCCAAACGAGAAATTTCTTTTTCCATTTGGATTTTTTCCTTTGCAATACGCTCTCTTTCTTTTTCACCGTCAATCAAGTCTTTAAGTAAGAGATATACTTCCATACCATTGACAACGGTTACAGTCGCATTTTCTGGTTTTGGATCATCGGTACCAAGAATTGTTACTTTCTCAGCCCAAGCCAATGTTACGAAGTAGTCACTATGTTCTGCTACAGTTTTAGCTAATGCTTCATCTGTTGGCGCTACGATAACCTCAGCTTTTTTACCTAAAGGCACATTCATTTCAGCACGCATGTTACGAATACCTTTGATAGCATCCATCATAACTTCCATTTGACGTGCTGCCCCTTCAAGATTATCGAATTTCAATGCTTCAGGCCATTTAGTAACAACGATGCTGTCCCCTTCGTGTGGCAAATGTTGCCAAATATGTTCAGTTACGAACGGCATGAATGGATGTAATAATTCGAGCATATGACGTAAGATTGTTACAAGTAAATATTGAACTGTACGACGATCACGTTCGTCGCGTTCACTATACAAACGAGGTTTCGCTAATTCAATGTACCAATCGCAGTACGTATTCCAAATGAAATCATATACGGAACTTGCCGCTTCACCAAGTTCGAATTTATCGAGATTAGATGTTACGCTTTGTACTGTTTCATTGTATTTTTGAACAATCCATTGGTCTGCTAATGTCAAATCATCTGCTGTTGGAACGAAACTTTCATCATAATTAGTAAGGTTCATCAATACAAATTTTGATGCATTCCAAATCTTATTGGCAAAGTTACGGTTAGCCTCAACACGTTCCATATAGAAACGCATATCGTTACCAGGTGTGTTGCCAGTTACAAGAGTAAAGCGCAATGCATCAGCACCATATTGGTCGATAACTTCAAGCGGATTAATACCATTGCCCAAAGATTTACTCATTTTACGGCCCTGGCTATCGCGAACAAGACCATGAATAAATACATGTTTAAATGGAATTTCATGTTCAAACTCAAGAGCCATAAAGATCATACGAGCAACCCAGAAGAAGATAATATCGTAACCAGTTACAAGCACACTTGTTGGATACCATTGTTTAAGTTCTGGAGTTTGCTTAGGCCAACCCATTGTGGCAAACGGCCATAAACCAGAGCTAAACCATGTATCAAGAACATCTGGATCTTGTGTAACATGACCGTGGCAATGAGGACATTCTGTAATATCTTCACGGCTAACGATAGTTTCACCACAGTCATCACAATACCATGCAGGAATGCGATGGCCCCACCACAATTGACGAGAAATCGTCCAATCGCGGATATTTTCAAGCCAGTTCACATATGTTTTTGTAAAACGTTCAGGAACGAACTCTACTTCGTGGTCTTTAACAACCTTAAGAGCGGGCTCTGCCAATGGTTTCATATCTACGAACCATTGTTTAGATACCATTGGTTCGATGATTGTATTACAACGGGAGCAATGACCTACTGCATGGTCATGATCATCAATTTTTTCAAGTAGGCCTAATTCTTTAAGTTCTGCTACTACTTGTTTACGCGCTTCTTCACGAGGTAAGCCATTAAATTTGCCAGCACCTTCATTCATTGTTGCATCATTGTTCATAACAACGATGGATTCCAAATTATGACGTTGGCCCATTTCAAAGTCATTAGGGTCATGAGCAGGTGTAATTTTTACACAGCCTGTACCGAAGCTAGCATCTACATAGTCATCGGCAATTACAGGAATTTCTCGATTAACAAATGGCAAGATCAATGTTTTACCAATGAGATCTTTATAACGATCATCATCAGGATTTACTGCTACTGCTACGTCACCAAACATTGTTTCTGGACGAGTTGTAGCAACAACAACAAAACGATTATCTTCACCTTTTACAGGATATTTAATATGCCATAAATGGCCATGTTCATCTTCATGCTCAACTTCAACATCAGATAACGCAGTGGCACAACGAGGACACCAGTTGATGATGCGTTCACCGCGATAGATCAAACCTTTTTCATAAAGACTTACAAATACTTCGCGCACTGCATGGTAATACCCTTCATCCAAAGTAAATCGCTCACGGTTCCAATCACAGGATGCGCCAAGGCTACGGATTTGTTTTACAATAGTATCACCATATTCTTTTTTCCATTCCCACACGCGCTCTACGAATTTTTCACGGCCCAAATCATAGCGAGATTTTCCTTCTTCTTTAGCAAGCATCTCTTCTACTTTGATTTGTGTAGCAATACCAGCGTGGTCTGTACCTGGCATCCACAATACATTGTAGCCTTGCATGCGTTTGAAACGGATGAGGATGTCTTGTAATGTGTTATCAAGGGCATGCCCCATATGCAACATACCAGTTACATTAGGAGGTGGTAATACGATACTAAATGGCTCTTTATTCGTGTCTACTTCTTCGTGAAAGTATCCTTGATTTTCCCAATAAGAATACCATTTGCCTTCTATTTCACCAGGATTATATGTGGTTAAATTTTCGTAGGTTTTCATCGTTCCTCCTAAAAGACTCCTTAGCGCTTCATAATTTTAGCCAATACAAATAGGCTTGTTTCATATAGCAATATCATAGGTAATGCAATCATCGTTTGCGAGAACATATCCGGTGTAGGTGAAATGACAGCACCTATGATAAAGGATATAAGAATAAATATCTTTCGCTTCGTTTTTAAAAAGCGTGATGTAATTAAGTTGAAATATCCCAAAATAATTAAGATCAACGGCAACTCAAAGATAAATCCAAAGGGCAGTACAAAGGATAATACAAAGTCCATATACTGACCAATAGAAAACATCGGCTGTAATTCATCTGTAGCAAAGCCCATAAAGAACCTCACTGCTGCAGGCAATACGAGAAAATAAGAAAATACAATACCTATCCCGAATAGACCAATTGCTACTGGTAAGATCCAGTTAGATAGCTGCTTTTCTCGCACAGTTAGTGCAGGCTTAACAAATAGCCAAATCTGATGCAATATAATGGGAGCGGCTATGACTAAGCCACCTACAACAGACACCTTCATATATGTAAAAAATGCTTCAGTAGGTCTCATATAATAGAGCTTGCCAGCCGGTTTTAGGAGTATTTCCAATAATAAGTCTACATAATAATAAGAAATACAAGTTCCCACAATAACTGCTACAGCTATTATAATCAATCGTTTTCGCAGCTCTGAAAGATGTCCTACAAGAGACAATTCCCTTGCTTCATCCATCATCTTCTGCTCTATAGCCGTATAAACTGGTTCATCTTCCACATCCTCAGGAATGTGTTGAGTTGCCACCTTATATCGTTCTTGCTCAGACTTTTGTTCTGCTTCACGCCGTTTTTGACGAACTACACTATCAAAAGAAGGTTTTTGCATGGGATATTCGAAATCCGATTTTGGTTCGAATGGTTCCATATTATACCTTTCTATCAGCCAGATTTTCTACAGCCATCACAAGAAATTCCTTCCCTGGGAAATCACGCACTGCAGCGAGTGCCGCTAGAGCATCTTTACAATATTTATCAGCTACAGCTAATGTATTATCAATTCCACCTTGAGCAATAACATAATCAATAATGTCTTGCTCATTACCACCATTATTTAAGCCTTTAATATCTTCAAGCAATTTATCTTTATTACCATCGTTAACGATGCTTAATAACGGATACGTCAATAGTCCCTCTCGAAGATCATTCCCTACAGGCTTTCCCGTTGTTTCCGCTGTTTCACGATAATCCATAATATCGTCTGTAATTTGGAATGCCATGCCTAATGCATGACCATATTTTTTCAACTCTATAATTTCATCCTCTTGCCAATCTCCTAAGAGACCACCAAGCTCCATACAGCCTTCCATGAAGTCTGCTGTTTTCTTTTGCGTCTTTGTCATATAACGCTCTATGCCTTGATCGATGCGATATACATCTTCCATTTGCATGAACTCACCTTCTACGAGGCATGTAATAATATGAGAGAATATTTGAAGATACTTCATATTCGTCATTTCAGATACGATTTTAAATGCTTTAGCAAATAAATAATCACCACTAAGGATAGCTACCTTATTACCTTTATGCATGTGAATTGTATCCTCCCCACGGCGAATTTCAGCTTGATCTAAAACATCGTCATGGATAAGTGTTGCTAAATGAAGCATTTCAACAGCCTCAGCAATTTTAATGCGTTGACGCTCTATAGATGTACCTGCATTAGCAATCAATAGACACAATTGAGCGCGCAAACGCTTACCACCTGCTGCTGATAACGGTCGAATCAGTGCATTGAAGTCCTCTGCACCGGTATTAAAAGATGATGCAAGAGACTCTTCGACATGCTCTAAATCTAGAGCAATGCGTTCCATAATCTCTAATTCGTTCGTTTGACTCATGCTTCATCTCCTACCAAAATTTTATTGATTCGTTGTTGTAAAAGCTCACGCCCAGTATGCTTTAAAGAGCTGTACAAAATCGGCGGGGTAGCCGTTGGATATAGCTCTTTAATAATAGACAAGTTTGCAGACTTTTCTTTAGCCGTCAATTTATCGGCCTTGGTCACTACAATTTGTAACGGAACACCAGCTTCGACGAGCCAATCAAAGGCCACCTTATCAATGGCCATTTCAGGATGGCGACCATCGATAAGTAAACACAACAACATCAATCGTTCAGAATGTAAAATATAATCGGCAATAAAGGAAGACCACAGATTGCGGTTTCCTTTATTTGTCTTTGCAAAACCATAACCAGGAAGGTCAACGAGAAACCAGTTATATCTGCGTTCCTCGGTTTCAGAAATATCCTCTTTTGATTCAATATCAAAGTAGTTTATCGTCTTAGTCTTACCTGGCTGACCACTAACGAGGGCTAACCCACGATAGTTACATAAAGAATTAATCAACGAAGACTTGCCCACATTAGAGCGTCCAAGGAAGGCGATTTCTACAGTATCCCCTTCAGGATATTGATCCGCCTTCACACAGGAAGTATTATATTTTGCAGCTATAATACGAGGCCCCTTTGGTTCTTTTCGTGTATATTGTGGTTTTGGGCCCATTGGTTTAGTGGATTTTTTCTTCTTTTGCATTACACAAGTGCCTTTGCTAATACTTCATCCATTGTCTTAACTGGCGTAATGATGAGGCCTTCTTTCACAATGTCAGGTAATTCTGCAATATCCTTTTCATTGCCTTTTGGAATCAACACCTCTTTTATACCATGAGACAAGGCTGCTAATAATTTTTCTTTTAAGCCGCCTATTGGTAATACACGGCCACGCAATGTGATTTCACCAGTCATGGCAATATCAGAACGAACCTTGCGGTTAGTCAAAATAGATACCATAGCTAATGTCATTGTAATACCTGCAGAAGGACCATCTTTAGGGGTTGCCCCTTCTGGCAAGTGAACGTGAATATCAAGCTTTTTATAAAAATCTTCTTCAATCTTTAAAGCTTTTGCATTATGGCGAATATAACTCATAGCCGCTTGACCAGACTCTTGCATAACCTTGCCGAGACTACCAGTTAAAGCCAATTTACCGGTACCATTCATAGTTGTAGCTTCACATGGTAATACTACACCACCAACAGATGTCCAAGCTAATCCATTTACATAGCCAACTTGTGCTTTCTTTTCTCGCTCTTGGTCAACAAAGATTGGTGCGCCTAAGAATTCGTGAAGATTCTTAGTAGTGACTTTTGGTGCGTCTCCGCCTTCTTCAACTACTTTGAAAGCAATCTTACGGCAAATCTTAGCAATTGTTTTCTCTAAAGTACGAACACCTGCTTCGCGAGTATATTCGGAAATTACCTTTCTTAACACAGCATCAGATAATTTAACCTTGTAATCTTCAAGGCCATTTTTCTTAATTTGCTTAGGTGTTAAGTAACGCTTAGCAATTTCTAGTTTTTCTTCTTCCATATAGCTGGACAACTCAATAATTTCCATACGATCTAACAATGGACCAGGAATATTAGATGCTACATTAGCCGTAGTAATCCAGAAAACTTCAGAGAAGTCGAACGGTACTTCGATAAAGTGATCACTAAATGTGCTATTTTGTTCTGGATCCAATACTTCTAATAACGCTGAAGATGGATCGCCTTTATAATCAGATGCTAATTTATCAATTTCATCCAATAAAAATACAGGATTCTTAGTACCTACATTTTTTAACCCCTGAATCATACGACCAGGTAAAGCACCAATATAAGTACGTCGATGTCCACGAATTTCAGCTTCATCACGAACACCACCTAAGGATGCACGGATAAACTTACGATTCATTGCTTTAGCAATAGAGGTAGCCAAAGAGGTTTTACCAACGCCTGGTGGGCCTACTAAACAAAGAATAGAGCCACTATTTTTACCGGTTAATTTACGAACCGCTAAAAATTCTAAAATGCGTTTCTTAACCTTTTCAAGGCCATAATGATCGGCCTCGAGCATAGCATAAGCGCCCTTGATATCTAAACGGTCTTCCGTTAATTCGTTCCACGGTAATGCCAATACCCAATCTAAGTAGTTGCGCAAAATTGTTGCTTCCGGCATCAATTGAGGCATGCGGCTGTAACGAGAAATTTCTTTATCAATACGCGTATGTACGTCTTCACTTAGGTTAAGTGCTTTTAACTTAACTCGTAGTTCTTCTGCCTCCTCCTCGGGATCTCCTTTATCACCCAACTCATCGTGGATAACGCGGATTTTTTCGCGCAAGAAATATTCCTTCTGCGCTTTTTCCATAGATTGACGCACTTGATTATTGATGGAATTTTCCAAATCAGAGATTTGTAATTCCATATTTAAAATGCCTACAATCATGTTAAGACGACGAGCCACAGATAATTCTTCAAGTAACTCTTGACGTTTCAAATTATTAATAGGCAATAGAAATGCAACTTGGTCAGCTAATTCACAAGGATTGCGTAATTCCATAACGCGCGTTACACCTTCATCAGTAACTGATTTAGCTTCTTCTGCCCATTCGCCAAATTTAGCTTGAACCAAACGACGATAAGCTTCAAGCTCTACATCGTCTTCAAATTCAGACGCCACTCGTTCATAGTCTCCTATATAATAAGGGTCCATGCTAGTAATATTCATAAGACGAATACGAGTGATGCCCTCTACAAGAACACGTACTATACCACCTGGTAAGCGCAACATTTGTTTAATTTTTACTAATGTACCCATTTGGGCTAAATCATGAACTGTTGGCGCATCTACAGCATCATCTTTTTGAGTTACGACGGCTAAAATGCGGTCCTCATTCATTGCGGCTTCCACCGCCTTAATGGATTTGTCTCGACCGATATCGAGGTGAATCACGATATTCGGGTATACTACCATGCCTCTGAGAGGTACGGTAGGGATCCCAACTTCGAGTAAATTCATACTTCCTCCAGGTATATATATTATGAAAAGAAACTCATTCCTACACAGAAATGAGTTTCTTCGAATTACGATTTCAACTGGATGTCTTGGTCTGCCTCATTTTTGAGTATAGGTTCACCTGTGCTTAATACGGATTCACGATTCACAATGCACTTAGTTACTTCCGGCATGGAAGGAACCTCAAACATTACACGTTTCATCACCTTTTCAATGATAGCACGCAAACCACGAGCACCTGTTTTTCGCTGTAAAGCTTCATCAGCGATTTCTTCTAATGCATCTTCAGTGAAAGTTAATTCTACACCATCAAGGGATAGAATTTTTTCATATTGTTTTGTTAATGCATTTTTAGGCTTTGTCAAAATTTGAATTAACGCATCTCTGTCTAATTGATCTAATGTCACCATTACTGGCAAACGTCCAATAAACTCAGGAATCAAGCCAAATTTTAATAAATCTTCAGGTACAACATCTTTTAAGATAGCCGATACATTGCGTTCTTCTTTACGCTGTACATCTGCACCAAAGCCAAGTGTTTTCTTAGCGGTACGCTTAGTAATAACCTTATCCATACCATCAAATGCACCACCACAAATAAAGAGAATATTCGTAGTGTCAATTTGAAGCATTTCTTGATTAGGATGCTTCCTACCACCTTGTGGGGGAACAGAAGCGACAGTACCTTCTAAGATTTTGAGTAATGCTTGTTGTACGCCTTCACCAGACACATCACGTGTAATGGAAGGGTTCTCAGACTTACGAGCAATCTTATCAATTTCATCGATATAGATAATGCCACGTTCAGCCCGAGCTATATCATAATCTGCAGCTTGGATAATTTTGAGTAAGATGTTTTCTACATCTTCCCCTACATACCCAGCCTCAGTTAAGCTTGTAGCATCTGCAATAGCAAATGGTACTTCTAGCATTTTCGCTAAGGTTTGAGCCAATAGTGTTTTACCACTACCAGTAGGACCAATGAATAAAACATTAGCCTTTTGTAATTCTACGTCATCAACTACATTATCTGTTTGTAAACGTTTGTAGTGATTATATACAGCCACGGCTAAGGAGATTTTAGCATCATCTTGACCAATGACATATTCGTCAAGATGAGCTTTAATTTCTCTAGGCGTTGGCAATTCTTTTAAATTAAAGTCGTCCGTCTCAACCGCACCCAACTCATCTGCAATGATGCGTTCACAAACTTCAACGCATTCATCACAAATATACACGTTAGGCCCCGCCACTAATTTGCGGACTTCCTCGCTTGTGCGTCCACAAAAACTGCAGCGCATAGTGTCTTTATCTTTTGCCAAGGGGCGCCTCCATTACTTGCTTTCTACAGGTTCTCTTGTGAGCACCTCATCAATTAAGCCGTATTCAACGGCATCCTGAGCACTCATGAAGTTATCGCGGTCTGTATCGCGAGCTACTACTTCAATATCTTGTCCACTGCGAGAAGCTAAGATACCATTTAACTCTTCACGCATGCGAAGAATCTCACGGGCATGGATTTCAATTTCAGATGCTTGTCCTTGTACACCACCTAATGGTTGGTGAATCATGATGCGCGCATGAGGCAATGCATATCGTTTACCTTTAGTGCCAGCTGTTAAAAGCACAGCGCCCATGCTCGCTGCAGAGCCTACACAAATAGTAGACACATCTGGTTTAATATATTGCATCGTATCATAAATAGCCATACCTGCGGTTACAACACCGCCAGGGCTATTGATGTACAAATGGATATCCTTATCAGGATCCTCTGCTTCTAGGAATAACATTTGCGCAATAACCGCATTTGCCACATTATCATCGATGGGGCCACCAAGGAAAATAATGCGATCCTTTAACAAGCGAGAGTAAATATCATAGGAACGCTCTCCGCGTTCACCTTGTTCAACTACGATTGGTACATACATGTAATCACCTTTTCATGTACCCAGTTGAGCAAACTATTATTCAGCCGCTTCAGCGCCTTTTGCATTATCAATAATGAATCGAGCTGCTTTTTTGCGAGCTACAGAGCCTGCCAACATAGCTACACGACCTTCTTTTGCAATAATATCCCAAACTTCTTTAGGAGCTGCCCCAAAGTTTTGAGCCATAATGAAGATTTCACGGTTCATATCATCTGGAGTTACTTCGATACCTTCAGCAGTTGCAATAGCATCCAATACTAAATCAGCGCGTACGTTTTCAGCTGCGGAATCTTTGTATTCAGAGCGTAAATCTTCGATAGTTTTATTGGAGAATTTCAAGTAGTCATCAAGTTTCAAGCCACGGCCTTCCATATTCATAGCCAATTCTTGAATCATTTGTTCTACGCGATCTTTAATCATTACTTCTGGGATTTCTACAGTTGCATTTTTAACAGCTGTTTGAATCAAGTCAGCATTGTAAGTATCGATTGCACGACGGGAAGCTTCTTCCTCCATTTTAGTGCGAAGATCTTTTTTCAATTCTTCAATAGTTTCGTAAGAGCTTGCTTCTTTTGCGAATTCATCATTCAATTCAGGCAATTCTTTACGTTTAATATCATGGATATGAGTTTTGAATTCTGCTTCTTTACCAGCAAGTTCTGCTACGAAGTAGTCTTCAGGGAATGTTACTTTTACAGTTACATCATCACCAGCTTTAGCGCCAATCAATTGATCTTCGAAGCCAGGAATGAAGCTACCAGAACCGATTTGTAATGGATAGGATTTACCTTCACCACCATCAAAAGGTTTACCATCAACGGAACCAGCAAAGTCGATTACTGCGAAGTCATCTTTTTGAATTGTAGCGCCTTCTTCAGCAACAACCATTTTTGCTTGTTGTTCACGAATATTGTTCAACTGTTCTTCGATTTGTTCATCAGATACTGTAGCATCTTGTTTATCTGCTTCTAAGCCTTTGTAATCGCCAAGTTTAACTTCAGGGCGTTTAGTTACAGTAGCTTTGAAAATCAAATCTTTGCCTTCTTCGAATTGTTCGCGTTCGATTTCAGGTTCAGATACAGGCACGATATCATTTTCACGAAGTGCAGCACTATAGTTTTGGCTAGCCAATACTTCAAACGCTTCTTCCAAGATAGCTTCTTTACCGAAGTTCATTTCCAAAATACGGCGAGGCGCATGTCCTTTGCGGAAGCCAGGGATGTTCACTTGACCTGCAATGCGTTTTACAGCTTGTTTAATGCCCTTATCTACTTCTGCTGCAGGTACTTCAATAGTTAACGTTACTACGTGTTGATCAACAGGATTTACAGTTGCTTTCATTTAAAATATGTCCTCCTCGAAGGGCAATATGCCCAAATTTCTGTAGTATATTATGCACTCCTAATAATAACATAAATGCAAGGTCAATGCAATTCTTCTCAATATACACTAAAAGACCACCCCAAAACGGGTGGTCTTTACATATTTAACATAATTATGCCAATTAGTTATCTTTAGCAATCAATTTGATAATGTCCCGACGAGACAAAATTCCAATCAAACGGTACTCTTTATCTACAACTGGCACATTTTTCAAATGTTGGTCAAGCATAACAGATACAATTTCTTCTACATCTTTATCCGGTGTGGTTGTAATTACTTCATCAGTCATCAACTCATGAACGTGAGATGCCAATAATTTTTTAAATTGAGCATTGTATTCACCGATGCCATTGTAATAGATGCTAGCGCCTAATACATTAACATAATGAGGCACATGAGGACGTACTTTTTTATAAAGTAAATCACCTTCAGAGATAATACCTAACAACTTATTATCATCATCCACTACGGACACAGCTGTTAAATTATATTTAACCAATAAATCAACTACATCAGAAATCGGCGCATCTTTGCCAACAGTAACAGGGTATTTATTCATTACTTCTTGGATTTTCATAGTGAATTCCTCCTTACAAATACATCTTGCTTTATTATACTATTCGCCACAATATAATAAAACTCCTTTTTTCTGAAAGTATTATACAAATAATTTTTAAGTCTACGTCTTTTACCAATGATAAGGTTCATTACGATTGATTTTTGATGCTCGATAAATTTGTTCTACAAGTAGCAATCGAACCATTTGATGAGTAAAAGTCATAGGGCTAAAAGATAATTTATAATTTACAGCCTGACGTAATATATCACTCACCCCAAAGGCACCACCAATAATGAAAGCCATATCGCTAACACCATCCACCTCAAGCTTAGATACCGTCTTAGCGAGTTCTTCAGAGGACATTGGTTTGCCATACACGTCAAGTAATACGGTATACGCATTTTTAGGGACCGCTTTTAATAAACGGTCTCCTTCTTCTGCAACGACTTGTTTGCGATCCGCATTACTCGGCTTATCTCCAATTTTACTTTCATTCAGCTCTGTAATTGTAATGCCACCATAGGGGCGCATGCGTTTCACAAACTCTGCTACGCCCTCACGTAAATAAACATCCTTCAATTTGCCGATACAGACTACATAAAATCTCATTTTTACCTCTTCACAGATTGGATGGACACAATTTCATTAGGCTGACCATGTTGTAACTTCATTTCAGGTCCAATACGAACACCACCATCAACAAGCATTTTGCCAATAGTTTGGGTAACAAGGACAGAGTTATTATTATTTTCAGAACGATGGGCCAATATAACTTGCATAAAATCAGGACGTTTCATCATGAGTAGTGCTTGCGCAGCCATTTCATTACTCAAATGACCTTCATCACTAGCCACCCTTTGTTTCAAAAACGGCTGATATGGTCCGAATCGCAACATATGAGGATCATAATTCGCCTCTAGCACTAACAGAGTCGTATCATCAATTCTACGTAAAATATCATCTGAAATCACGCCTGTATCAGTGACAATAGTTGCCTTATCGTTCCCAGCAAACACATTTATACCAATTGGATCAGCCGCATCATGACTTACCGAAAAAGGTTCCACAATTAGACTCCCCAACGTCAAACTGCCCTTTGTAAGCTCGATTAATCGATTCTTTGGCACGATTAACTTATCTTGGATTTCACGCCAGGTGCCTTGCTTCGTATACACAGGAATATCAAATCGTTTTAGTAATTGTTGTAGTCCCGCAATGTGATCACTATGTTCATGACTGACAAATATACCCTCTACCTGTGCCATATCAATTTGTAATTCTTTTAACCCATTGACAATGCGTCGACAACTGATGCCTACATCATGTAATATGACGGAGTTCCCTTTTTTTATCACTGTACAATTGCCCTTACTACCACTGGCAAGGACATGGACCTCCAACGATGAGGATTCACTCATCAAAACACTCCATATACTTAATCATAAATCTATTATTTCTGTAAAAGTCAATAGCTTAGTTATTTAGTTAAATATTGTATTAACTCATTTAAATTCAAGCTATTATTACGTTCTTTCAGATAATTTAGTCAAACGCTCTACAAAGTACGACATATTAGCCTCAATATCTGATCCTCGACGGAACATGTCACCGCCAACGAGGAACATAGTATCATTTCCGTACAGCTCAACGAGTTCATTAAGACGAGCATCTGTAACACCACCACCCGGTGCCGGGCAAGCTGCTTTCATCAAACCTAATGGCTGTTTAATGTAAGAGGAAATCCTCTTGCATTGTTCCTCTGTAAAAGTAAAGCGTCCACCATAAGATACGAAAATTGGCATATCAGCCCCAAAGATACGAGGTAATAAACCTAGTTGTAAATAGTCAGCTACTCCAGATACACCAGGGCTTACAAATCCACCAGAATAAGCTGGATGATGAATAATGGGCAATCGTAAGTTTTCATCAGTAGCTAATTTGTGTAACCAACCGAAACCAACGAGACCTGCAGCCACCATGAGAGCTGTAGCACCAGCCTCTTTGGCAAAATAAGCGCGTTCTAACACATCTGTACCATCACCTGATACGTTTGCAGCATATAAAGTATGTGTACCATGTACAGCATTCATTTCCTGTACCATAGCAGCACATCGTTTTACACGATCTTTATATTGAGAGAAGGACTGATTAGAAATACCATGATCATCCTTTATGACATCTGCACCACCACGTGTGTAAGCGCCACACATACGAGCCAATTCTACATTCGGTGTGCCCATCGGCTTTACAACGGCTTGAATCATTGGACGCGTCGGGGTTTCCACTAATCGACGAATTCCTTGTAAGCCAAATTGTGGTCCCTTAAACACATCGTAAAGTGTTGGACATAGTTCAATATCTACTACCCAAATATGTGGCTGTAACGAAGAATTACCAAAGACAACATTTAAAAATTGTGTAGCCTCTAAGGCCGTGGTATCTACGTGATATGAAATACGAGCCAAATAGTAACGAGAGGTGTCAATTACAGCATTTGGCATCACACCTACATTGATATAAGGAGAGTCTTCTACTATAGGTTCAAGAGATTCTAGTCGACCAGTAATAGTTTCTTTAATGTATGGATCCGTTACAAACTCATAAGGAAATTCTATAGTTTGCTCCACTTGAACAGCCCAAGCAATTGATTTTGCTTCTTCATATGTACTCGCTTCTATTCTATATGTAACTATAAATCGCTCGTCTTTCATAATGCGTCTCCTTTGCAATAATATTATTTAATTATATACCAAAGTAGTATACGATTCCATAAAAAAAGACCTCACTCCAAATCAGAGTGAGATCTTTTTAACAAACGAAACCATATATATTGATGTTTTACCTATACTAACAAGGTTTCTACTGTGAGAGACAATACATATAATCGCATGAGAGTAAACTCGTCTAACTATATCTTATTGGTAGAAATGTTTAGGATAACCTTTGAATCGTGTGAAGTGGCGATATTTACGAGTCGCACGATTAGGTTCGTTAACAGTTTTATAACCAAAACCATTAAACATTACATTTAAAATAACAGCTACTATACTACCAGCTGTGATACCAGATTTCAACAGAATTTGAGCCCATGCTGGAAAGTGTGTATAGAATTGAGGTGCTGCAAGAGGAATCATGGATACCCCAATACTAATGGCAACTAGCATCAGGTTATAGTTACCATCGAAACTAACTTTACCAAGAGAACGAATCCCACTGGCGATAATCATGCCGAACATAGCAATCCCTGCGCCCCCTAGTACAGCATTTGGAATACAAGCTACGATAGCGGCTAATTTAGGGAAAAGGCCTAATAAAATTAAAATTACACCAGATGCTGCTACAACGAAACGACTCTTAACACGTGTTACAGCAATAAGACCTACGTTTTGAGCAAATGCTGTATACGGAAAACTATTAAGGATACCACCAATAATAGTAGACAAGCCATCCGCGCGAAGTACCGCAGCCAATTCATTTTGACCAATAGGTTTATCTACAATTTCACCTACCGCAATACTATCACCAGTTGTTTCTACCATAACTACGAGCATTACAATAATCATAGATACAATAGAAGCAAAGTCAAAGGTTGGAAGACCAAAATAGAATGGTGTTACAACAGAAATCCATTGAGAACGTCCTACCTCTGAAAAATCTGTAATACCAACAATCATAGCTAAGGCTGTACCGAGAATAAGGCCAACTAAGATTGCCAAATTACCAAGGAAACCTTTACCAAATCGATAAGTTAATATAACGAGAACAAATGTAGCTACACCAAGAGCTATGTATAGTGGATCGCCAAAGTTTTTATTGCCTACGCCACCCCCCATCCAGTTAACAGCTACTGGCATCAAGTTGATACCAATAATAGTAATGATAGTACCTGTTACTACAGGTGGGAATAGCCGAATCAAACGACTGAAAAATGGTGCCACAAGGAATGTAAAGAGACCAGCTACGATAATCGCACCGTAAATCGTATTGATATCATGCTGTTGACCAATCATAATCATAGGGCCTACAGAAGCAAATGTAACACCTTGAATAAGAGGAATACGCCCGCCAACTGATCCGAATCCTAATGTTTGAATCAATGTAGCTACACCACATGTAAATAAGTCAGCTGTAATCAAACGAATTAAATCTTCAATTGGCAAATGCATAGCTTGTGCAATAATAATTGGTACAGCTACTGCCCCAGCATACATAGCCAGAACGTGCTGTAAACCATAAGCGAATAACTGCGGGATTGGCAGCATACCATCTACATGGTCGACACCAGATGCACCTTTACTCATAAGAATCACCTCATATCTTACGTTTTAGTTACTAGTTAAACAATATAGTCATACTATCGTACATGATAGAGTTTAGAAATCTCATCGACTTCACGTGGGAACCTT
Source organism: Veillonella parvula (assembly GCF_902810435.1). Lineage (GTDB taxonomy): Bacteria > Bacillota > Negativicutes > Veillonellales > Veillonellaceae > Veillonella. The sequence goes on along the minus strand of NZ_LR778174.1, from coordinate 750,049 downwards.
GATGGCTAGGGGCAAAAGCCCCTACCATTAAGCAAATATTCTATTTTTTATAACCTGTATGTTTAATCGGCAAGGACCTACGTGGTTCTCCGTCGATACGACGATACGCATTTGCAATAGCCGGTGCAATCGGAATGCTAGAGATTTCGCCAATACCTTTAGCACCGTATGCATATTGTTCTGGTGTCCCTTTTTCGATAAGACTTACATGAATTGGAGGACATTGGGTAGCTCTAAGAAGTCCTAGCGTACCGTATTTAGATGTTACATACCCTTCTTTATAAGGGAAGTCTTCTGTAACGGCATACCCCATTCCCATAATGGCACCACCTTCGGCCTGACCTGTACAGGATTGAGGGTTCACTACACGACCTACATCGTATGCTACATGTAAATTAGCAACCTTATTGTCTTCACCAATTGTTGCTACACATGCACCATAACCATAGGCAACGTGATTTTTTGGATGCGATTTATCAGAATTAAATGGATCTGTTTCACCGAGAAACTCTTCATAAATCTCTACGCCATTCAGTTCTTCTAATGTTTTAGTATCTAACATTTCTTTTAAGCGAAGACTTGCTTTACGCGTTGCTTCACCGGTAAAGAGCGTTTGGCGAGATGCAGTAGTTGTACCAGAATCTGGTGTACGTACTGTATCAGGTCGTTCTACAAATACTTTATCCGCCGTTAAGCCTGTCGTTTCACAAAGTACTTGTGTTGCCATAGTAGCCATGCCTTGACCAATACAAGCGGCACCCGTACGAATACGAACTTTACCATCACGTACTTCTAAAATAACGCGACCCGTATCAGGTAGTCCTACACCAATACCACTATTTTTCAAACATACCGCAAGGCCAGTACGATCAGAGGCATAATATGCATCTTTTACAGCTTCCAAACATTCTACTAAAGCGGTTTCTTTGGAACAAATTTGGCCGTTTGGTAATGAGTCACCAGGGCGTACAACATTTTTGTAGCGGAATTCCCAAGGATCCATGCCTACCAACGCAGCTAATTCATCAATATTTTGCTCTTGACCAAAGATAGTTTGTGTTACGCCAAACCCACGGAATGCACCACCAGGAACAGTATTTGTATAAACACATACACCATCAAAGGCAAAATTATCAAAGTGATAAGGGCCACAAGAATGAGTACCAGCACGTTGAAGTACAGGACCACCTAAAGATGCATACGCGCCACAATTAGAAACGATATTTACCTTACTTGCTACCAAATTACCTTCCGCATCACAAGCTGTTGTAATATCCATTTCCATCGCATGACGTTTAGTATGAATATTGAGACTTTCTTGACGGGAGAAAAGTACCTTAGTTGGTTTTCCTGTAAGCCAAGCTACGAGTGATGCATGATGTTGTACGGTCATATCTTCTTTACCACCAAAGCCACCACCTACGAGCATGCTATGAACCTTTACAGCCTCATTCGGAATACCAAGCATACGAGCAACTTCACGACGATCATCATAAACATTTTGGCTACCTGAATGCAGATGAATTTCATCACCCTCACGATATGCAACGGCACATTCTGGTTCCATAAATGCATGGTCGGTTTGAGGTGTGGAATAATGATTTGTTACTACAAAAGCAGCCTCTGCAATAGCCTTATCTACATCGCCACGAGATAATGTTTGACGAGATAATACATTTCCCTCTGGATGTAACTGAGGAGCATCTGGTTTTAGTGCTTCCAATGGATCTAGTACGGGTTCTAATTCAGTATAATCAACTTCAACTAGAGCCAATACTTCGTCTAAGTATTTCTTTTCTGTAGTTGCAACAAGTGCAATTGCATCGCCTACATAACGTGTAATATCACCTTCGGCGATAAGTACATCCCAATCCGGTACTAAATGACCAGTCTTATTGAATGGTACATCCTTAGCAGTCAATGCCGTTACACATGCTGGATGTTCAAGAGCTTTAGACACATCAACACGATCAACTCTAGCTCGTGGGTATTTAGAACGCAATGCTTTGGCATAAATCATGCCATCCATATAGATATCATCAGAGTATTGTCCAGTACCTAATGCTTTTTCCTCAGCATCTACACGGTGTAAACGAGCGCCTACATTACCATTTGTATCCTTTTCTGGAACTGGTAAGTTCTCACGGAACATTTTTGCAGCTAGCATAATGCCCTCTTCAATTTTTACATAGCCTGTACAACGGCAAATATTACCTAATATCGCCTTTTTAACATCGTCAGGTGTAGGGTCATTATTTTCGTCAATCAATACTTTTGCACTAATAATCATACCTGGTATACAGAAACCACACTGCACCGCTCCGCATTCACCAAAAGCATAGGTGTATACTGCTTTTTCTCGTTCAGATAAACCTTCAATCGTGACAATTGATTTACCGTCTAATTGAGATAGTTTGCTTACACAAGCCTTTGCTTTTTTTCCGTCTATAATTACTGTACACGTACCACATGCACCAGCACTACAACCTTCTTTAGTGCCCGTCAACTTTAAATCAGCTCGCAAGAAATCAATTAAACGTTGATCCTCTTGAACCTCATATTGGGTGCCATTCACTTGAAAGCGGTACATATATAGCCCTCCTCTCATTAAGGAATACATTCACCAAGATACGATTCTGTTAAGGATCCATCTTGTACCACATGGTGACCTCTAAGGATAACATCTCGAACCTTGCCAGTTACAGATATTCCTTCGTAAGGTATATAGTCAGCCTTTGTATGGGCGGACTCTTTTGAAAGCATATGTTCTATATGCTTATCTACAATTGTTATATCCCCATCACTACCTACAGCTAATGTACCCTTCTTGGGATACATGCCATATAGCTTTGCTGGGTTTTCACTAACTAATTTCATAAAATCTACAGCACTCATATTGCATTGGTTAACCAACACATCATAAGCAATGATGCCCCGTTCTTCGGCTCCAGGAATACCTCCAGGAATTCGGGTAAAGTCATACCGACTCTTTAATTTTTGATCATTAAAGGTAAAGCTACAATGGTCGGAACCAATGGTTTGGAATACACCATTTACTAGTGCATGCTTCAATGCCATTTGGTCTTGTATCGTTCTAAGTGGAGGACTCATCACAAATTTAACCCCTTCAAAATCAGGTAATTTATATCGTGATTCATCAAGCACCAAATACTGTGGACATGTTTCACAAGTCACTTGATGTCCTAATGCCCGCTCACGTAGAACTTCATCTACGCCTTCTTTAGAACTTACATGCACAATATGCACGGGATACTCTAATGCAGCACCAATTGTACTAAATCGCTTAATCGCTTCCGATTCAATCATGGCCGGTCTTGTGAGTGGATGATTGTCTACATCTAATTCACCACGTTTACGTTTATCTGCTACAAAGGCATCGATAAGATCACCGTTTTCACAGTGAGCCCCTACAAGCGCACCCGTTGGTTTTATAGCTTCAATAGCATCATAAATTTCTCGATCTGTTAAACGGAAGCCATACGCTAAGTACACTTTAAAGGACGATACACCAGCTTCTACAACCTTTGGTATTTCATGAGATACCTCTTCATTCATTTCTACAAGCTCCATATGGAATTTGTAGTCACAGGAGCAGCGCCCTGCGGCACGCTCCTTGTGAACTTCTAAACCTTTACAAAGGGAGCCATCCTCGGGAGAAGCAAAATTGATGATTGAAGTAGTCCCACCAAGTATAGCAGCCTTCGTACCACTATCAAAATCATCCGCAGTCGATGCTAAAGTATTGGTCATTTGAAAGTGCGTATGAGGATCTATAAATCCTGGGAATACGTAGCAACCTTTTGCATCAATTACTTTAGCCCCTTCTGGAACAGGAACGTGTTCATCGATGGCGACAATTTTGTCGCCATCAATTAATAAATCTCCGGTAAGGATTCGATCAGCTAAGACCAATTCCCCTTGTTGTATGATAATCATGATACATAGTACACATGCTCTTTACAGAAGGCATGTACAACTCCTTTCAATTCTTTAGGTAATGCATCAATGTCACATACGGCTTCTTCACCTTTGAAGCGATAACCACAGCTAGTGCCTTTGATGTAGAAACCATCATTTGTACTATCTGCTAAAGCTTCAGCATTGTGGAAGAATGTAATGCGATCCTTGTATGGTTGACAAGGTTCTACGCAATGACATGCACAGTTACCACACTCATTACAGCTTTGATCAACATGGACGATCAATTTAGCATCATTTACAGTAACGACTTCATTACATCTATTAGGACATACGCGAACACAAGCGCCACAAACTACGCGGCAGTGGTAGTCAGAGCTACGTGTACCTGGGAAAGATGGCATTGCTTCACGTTTTTTCTTCATAGCATCGCTCTTTTTGAAAATTTTGTTCTCAGCGATATCTTTAGCAAGTTCAGCGATAAGTTCTTTATGAACTTTTAAAGCAGCATTGTAATCAGTAGATTCTACTTCGTCTGCTAAGCCTTTGAAAGTATTGTAACCTTCACCTTGTAGAAGAATTGTACATACTGTTACAGGCCAAATACCACAATCAAAGATAGCTTTGATATTTTGTTTTACAGCACCACCGCTATAAGACATAGGTAAACGTTCGCCGAATTGAGCACTTAAGAGCTCAGCTACACCAATTGTTACAGGTAACAAGGATTTACCAGACATATACATTTGCTCGCCTGGCAATTCATTGTTGTGAATTTGTACAGGGAATGTATTTGTCAATTTAACACCGAAAATCTTATTGTGTTTTTCACCAAGAGCGATAAGACGCTCTAACATTGGAACAGCTTTATCGAATTGAAGGTCAACTTCAAATTGATGATCTTCAAAGTCAATGTACTCAAAACCAGCGTTATCCAATAATTCTCTAATGCGTTTTGGACCTAACAATGTAGGGTTGCATTTTAAGTATAGGTGAAGACCTTTTTCACTGATAAGGTACGAACAAATGGATTCGATTTCTTCTGCTGGGCAACCGTGCATTGTGGACAATGTAATTGCTTGGCAAAGTTCATCACTAATAGAGTTGATATAATCAGCATCAATATGCTCAAATTCATCTACATGGTCAAGACACCATTGTTTACAAGTATCCCACATTTGGGATTGAGATGCACTGCGCATTGTGTTAATGAATTTATCAACCATAGGGCTCTTGATACCAGCCAAGTTGTAGCCAACACTCATGATGAATAAGAAGCCATCTGGATCCCCTAAATCTAATTCTTTAGAGATTAATTTCAATGCGAACCAAGCTTTGATGTATTCATCAGCAGCTTCATCACAGCTATATTCAGAAGACCACTCTACGTTGTAGGCTTCGTCTACAGAGTAGATACAAGGTCTAGGAATACCTAGTTCTTCACCATACATAATTTGTACGGTTTTTAATTCGATGCAACGAGCACCAGCTACATAAGATGCCACAATGTTTTGTGCCAACTGTGTATTAGGGCCAGCTGCTGGACCTACAGGATTTTCAATAGATTTACCAAAGATAGATAAGCGTTGATCATGATTCGTACGATGAATTTTATTTACATTGTAAATACGATTGTACATCTTGTACTCAGTCATAATGTGGTTCATCAAATTTCCGAAACTTACCGGATACATAATGTCACTCATAATGTCACACTCCTTTAAAGCGTTTGCGTTATGGGTTTAGTCGTTTCCATAAACCTTTAGATGTTGCTAAAACTTCGTCCATTACTTCAGCTTTATCAATGCCTTGTAATTTACGATCAATCATGCGTGGTACACCATCACTAATAGTTGTTACCACATACATACCATTAGCACCGAATAGTAAGTGACCATTGATGTTGTTTTCATCAAGTGGTGTTGGTGCTGCGTAATCAAGAACAATTACGTCAGCTGCGGCACCTTTTTTAAGGATGCCTACCGTAGTATCGAAGAATTCATTAGCCATTTTGCGGTTGTTTTCAAATAGCATATGAGGTACTTCGCCCCAGCCTACATATGGTTTATGTTGCTCATGTTTCACGAGACAATTCGCTACTTTATAAGATTCGAGCATATCATTTGTATAACCATCTGTGCCAAGCCCAACAGTGATCCCTGCATCTAATAGTTTTAAGATATCTGTCGTGCCTACTGCATTACCCATGTTACTTTCTGGGTTATGTACGACCTTAGCTTGAGATTTTTTCAATAATGCCACATCTTCGTCAGTTACGTGTACACAGTGACCAGCGATGCTCTTAGGGCCTAAAATACCTGCCTCTACGAGGCGTCTAACAGGTGTCATGCCATACTTTTCTTTACTATCGGCCACATCTTCAGGCCCTTCTGCAACATGAACATGATAACCTAATTGATCTTCATTGTGAGCTTTCACATAGTCTAATGTATCAGAGCTTAGTGTGAAAGATGCATGCAAGCCCATCATAGCAGCAAGTCTAGATGAATCTTGCTTGGCTTCTTTACCAAAGCGTACGTTTTCTGCAACAGCGGCTTTCATCTGATCAACACCGTTACGGTCAGACACTTCGTAGCACAAGCAAGAGCGAACGCCAAATTGCTTAGCTACATCTGCAATGATGGATAAGCTGTTAGGAACTTCACCATAACTTGCGTGATGGTCAAAAATAGTAGTTACACCATTTTCGATACAGCCTAAATACGTAAGTAATGCACTTGCTTTTACATCAGGAGCGGTCAATTTATTATCTAAGTAGAACCAAAGTCCTTCCAAGATTTCACCGAAGTTAGTCGGTGCCGGACCTGGCAATGATAAACCTCGTGCAAGAGCGGAATAAATATGGTGATGTGCATTAATGAAACCTGGCATAATTAGGCCACCATGAGCATCAATGATTTCTGCATTTACATACGTTTTACATAATTCATCATATATACCAATATCAACAATTTGAGTCCCGTCGATAGCAACAGCACCATCATAAATGATAGGTCTATCAGCGTCGCGAGTAATAACAGTACCTTTTCCTAATATAATCATGTGGGCACCTCCTCAACGATTCGTTGAAATGCATACTTATAAACTTATATATTATTATAATACGATACGTGTTCCTGTTTTTCCTGCTATACCATCTTTAGATTTCTCTAATAATGTGATAATTGAAACACGGCCTTTTTTAGATTCTGCAAATGCTATAGCGGCTTCTACCTTTGGTTTCATCGAGCCTTCTGCAAACTCACCAGCTGATACATATTCTTTAGCTTGTGTAACGGTTATTTCATCAAGCCATTTTTCATTTTCTTTACCAAAGTTAATGGCAACCTTTTCAACAGCTGTTAAAATAACGAGAACATCAGCATCAATTTCTTGGGCCAATAAACTACTAGTCCAATCTTTATCAATAACAGCAGCTGCACCATGAAGTTCATTACCTTCTTTAGTTACTGGGATACCTCCCCCGCCACAAGCAACAATTAATTGTTTACCTACTAAACCTTTAATTGCTTCTAGTTCAATAATTTCTTTTGGTGCTGGAGATGCCACCACACGACGATAACCACGTCCCGCATCTTCTTTTACCACATAATCGTAATTCTTTTCTGCGTATTCAGCTTCTTCCTGAGTCATAAAGTGTCCAATTGGTTTTGTAGGATTTTGAAAAGCTGGGTCATTTTGATCAACAAGTACTTGTGTAACCATAGTCATTGTTGGCAAATCTTTTATACCACGATTTAAGAGCTCTTCGTGAAGAGCATTTTGTAAGTCATAACCAATATAAGCTTGGCTCATTGCTACACATACAGATAATGGAGTGTTTGGTTGACCTTCTACTTCACGAGTCAATGCAGCCATCGCATTGTTGATCATACCAATTTGAGGTCCATTACCATGTGTTACCACTACGTCACAATCAGCTTCTACTAAATCAATAATCGTTTTAGCTGTACTTTTTACTGCAATTTTCTGTTCTGGTAAGGAATTGCCTAATGCATTCCCCCCCAGTGCTACTACAACTCTCTTTTTCATGTTATGCCTCATAACAAACTATTAAGAATAAAAGGAGCCATCAATACGGATGGCCCCTAAACTTTACTTTACGGTTGAACTCGTTCGGTTCCCTTCCGTTCTAATTCTTTTAAGGTTTCTACAGGATTTTTAAATTTGCTAAGGAAAATCATAGCTGCAATAACATATGGTTTGTAGCTTGCTTCCTTATAAAGAGGTATGCGGTAGCGATCAAATACTGTTGCATCTACTTCGCCTTCTTCACAACTTACACCTGTAATATCTGCTGGTAAGCAATGTAAGTAAAGAGCTTTGCCGTCCTTTGTGAGACTCATCATCTCTTCCGTACATGCCCAATCTTTATGTTTACCATTTTCTTCAAGAAGAACTTTTTCTAATGCTTTAATACCTTCATGATCATTTTCACCATACAGTTTTGTACGTTTTTCCATTGCACCGAATGGAGCCCAGCTCTTAGGATATACGATGTCTGCATCTTTGAAAGCATCCTTCATGTCGTTAGTTCTACGGAATGAACCGCCGCTAGCTTCAGCTTGTTTCTTAGCGATTTCTTCAACTTCCGGCATTACTTCATACCCTTCTGGATGTGCTAATACAACTTCCATACCGAGACGAGTAAATAAACCAATAGCACCTTGAGGTACGGATAAAGGTTTACCATAAGATGGGGAGTATGCCCAAGTCATAGCAATCTTTTTGCCTTTAAGGTTTTCTACACCGCCGAATTCTTTGATGATATGAGCTGTATCAGCCATGATTTGTGTAGGATGGTCAATATCACATTGTAGGTTTACAAGTGTTGGGCGTTGCTCTAGTACACCATCTTCGTGACCTTCTTTAACTGCATCGGATACTTGATGCATATAAGCATTACCTTTACCGATATACATATCATCACGAATACCGATAACATCTGCCATAAAGGAAATCATATTAGCTGTTTCACGAACTGTTTCACCGTGAGCGATTTGAGATTTGCCTTCATCTAAATCTTGAACTTCAAGGCCTAGCAAATTACAAGCGGAAGCAAAAGAGAAACGAGTTCTTGTAGAGTTATCGCGGAATAAAGAAATGCCAAGACCGCTGTCAAATACTTTAGTGGAGATATTGCGTTCTCTAAGAGCACGCAATGCATCAGCTACTGCCCAAACACCTTTTAATTCGTCATCAGATTTTTCCCAAGTTAGGAAGAAATCTTCGCCGTACATTTTACTAACATCTAAGCCTTGTAGTGTTTCAATACTTTTATTGAAGTCTGTCATCTGTAAGTCCTCTCTTTCAATTCCCTAAAGGGCTACTTAGGATCTAACTTTATACGATGCCTCATCAAATGTTGAGGTACCATATGAAATTCTTAATATCAACTATTTTCAGTTATTTTCGTTAAAATAGATCTAATTCAATATATGTGATATTAGTCTTTGCAGTATACGGATGGTAACAATGCATATACAGCGGCACATGTTACAAGATCTTGTTTCCATGTAATTTCGTTAGGAGCATGTGCTTGTGCTTCTGCGCCAGGACCGAAGCCGATGCAAGGAATACCATTACGACCCATGATAGATACACCATTTGTGGAGAATGTCCATTTATCAGTTAATGGGCGAGCTTTACGCATTTCAACTGTATCTTCTGCACCAATACGTTCGTTGCCATATAAGCTAGTGTATGCTTCTTCCAAAGCTTCTGTTACTTTATGATCTTTAGGAATTACCCAAGTTGGGAAGTAACATTCGATTGGATATGTCAAACCAGTCCAAGATGGACGAGCGTATTCGTACATGGATACTTTCGCACCATATTCTTTAACATGTGGTAATTCTTCGATTTCTGCCAAGCAACTTTGCCAAGTTTCACCAGCAGTCATACGACGGTCCAAGGAAATAGCGCAGGAGTCAGCTACTGCACAACGGCTTGGAGAAGTATAGAAAATTTGGGAAGTAGTTACTGTACCGCGACCTAAGAAGCGAGCTTCTTCATAGTGGTCAGGGTTGAATTTTGGATCAAGCATTTTAACAAGGCCCTTAATTTTTGTGCTTTCATCAGCAGAGTTAGCATTCAATTCACGGATGTCTTGAAGTATATCTGCCATTTTATAAATTGCGTTATCACCGCGTTCAGGAGCAGAACCATGGCAAGATACGCCTTGTACATCTACACGAATTTCCATGCGACCACGTTGCCCACGATAGATACCGCCATCGGTTGGTTCTGTAGATACTACAAATTCAGGACGGATATTGCGTTCCTTAATCATGTATTCCCAGCAAAGGCCATCGCAGTCCTCTTCTTGTACGGTGCCTACAACAAGTACACGATATTTATCACTTAGAAGTCCTAAATCTTTCATAATCTTAGCGCCGTATACAGCGGATACGATACCACCCAATTGGTCAGATACGCCACGGCCACCAATTTTAGTTTCGTCTTCGAAACCATCATATGGATCAAAATCCCAATTGTCACGATTGCCAATACCAACTGTATCAATATGTCCATCAAAGGCAATGAGGGTTTTCCCTGTACCCATATATCCAAGAATATTCCCCATAGGATCTACTTCAACTTCATCAAATCCTAGGTCTTTCATCTCTTGTTCTATACGTTTTACATGATCTTTTTCTTCAGCACTTTCACCTGGGAATGCTACGATCTCACGTAAAAATTTTGTCATCGCTGGGCCATAAGTTGCCGCTGCTTGTTTAATTGCTTGTAAATCCATAATTAATGCCTCCTAACGATCTTCACCATACCACATAATATTTTTATATCTTTCAGGATCCGTATCACCTTCAGTGGAGAAACAGAGTACCTTTGAAGACGCATCTAGTTCTAACTCTTTCCGTAAATCTTCATATTCCGGCATCGTCATAAGTGCCATTACAAGGCCTAATGGAACTGCACCAGACTCACCAGTAGTAATTGGAGTATCACCTTTAATTGGTGCACCACCAACGCGCATGCCTAAACGTGCCACCCAGTCAGGCGCAGAAACGAATACATCTGCATGATTTCTCAAAATATCCCAAGAAACTGTGTTCGGTTCACCACAAGCTAAGCCTGCCATGATTGTTTCTAAATCACCCTCTACGATACGAGGTTTACCATCATCAGCTACAGCACCTTTGTATAAACAAGCTGCAGCTGCCGCTTCTACAACAATTAATTTAGGTTTTTTAGCCACATTGCTGTATAGATTAGTGAAGTAACCCACTACAGAACCGGCAAGGGAACCTACACCAGCTTGTACAAATACATGAGTAGGAACTTTACAATTATCAGCTTCTAATTGATTGGCTGTTTCCATAGCCATTGTGCCATAGCCTTGCATAATCCAGTTTGGAATTTCTTCATAACCTTCCCAGGCAGTATCTTGAACTACAACACCATTAGGAACTTCTTTAGACTTTTTAGTTGCTAAGCGTACACACTCATCGTAGTTGAAGTCTTCGATTGTTACAGTAGCGCCTTCGTTTTCGATTTGTTTTCTACGATATTCTGTAGAGCCCTTTGGCATAAATACTACAGATTTTTGACCTAATTTATTGGCTGCCCATGCTACACCTCGACCGTGGTTACCATCAGTGGCAGTAAAGAATGTAGCTTGACCAAACTCTTCTTTTAATTTTGCTGATGTTAATACATCATATGGTACATCCTCAACAGCTTTACCAGTTTGTTGCGCCACATATTTTGCCATCGCATAGGAGCCGCCTAATACCTTAAATGCATTAAGGCCAAATCGGTAGGATTCATCTTTTACAAAGAGTGCATCAACACCGATATAAGACGCTAAATTCTTAAGCGATACAAGTGGAGTAACGCTATATTGTGGAAAACTTTCATGAAACGCTTTAGCTTTCTTAACCTCTCTAATATCCATAACGGACAAAAACTTGTCACTTGATGGTGCCATTGTATTACGTTTCCACTGAATTCGTTCCATATTTGCCTCCTAGGATTCTTCCTTTACAGTATTTAAATCACTATAAAGAGTAAACTTAGAAATATTAAAATACTCTGCTATCTTCTCAGAAGACTTCGAGATAAGAAAAGCCCCTTTTTCGTTTAAATAGGTAATAGCTTTTAAGCGTTCCACCTTATTCATCAATGGTCCTGGTTTACCAACTAAACGCTCTACGTCTAGTAATAAATCATCTAATAGTTCCGATACACTCGTCGTAATTTTTTCAACAGATCCTGCATCTTCCTGACCTGTATTGACCAAACTATCCAAAAGTCGATGCATCATAACAAACTCTGTTATATCTTGGTTAATCCCCAACAAGTATGCTATACGACCTGTATCATCACGAATATACATGGTAGAAGATTTTAATATTCGACCATCTTTAGTCTTTGTGAGATAACCAAATCTGCCCTCGCTACCATCGTCATGACTCAGCACATCTAAAACCACATGCGATGGGCCATCACCAACATGTCTATTAGTTATAGTTCCATTCTCAATATATACAAGAGAAGAATTAATATCCCCTTGTAAATCATGAATCAATACTTCACAGGATGGTCCAAATTGTACCGCTAATCCATGGGCTATGACTTTTATTCGCTCTAATGTACTCATTGAAATAACCCCTCTTTCAATGTCATAGATTAACCTTTCCCGTTTAAATTACGCTAGCCCGGTTAATAGCTAATATAAAATTAACCCTAACTATTTTTGTATCAACCTAAATTTTTGTTAGGTTCTTTAACTAAATTATAGGACTATGTGTACAAAAACGCAATATAATTATGTATTAAAGTTATTTATAATTATGCGCTTATATACACAAATAGAGATAAAGATAAATAAACATTATGATTTTCATCACATTTACTTATCGATATCAAAATTTTTAATGACCTTTGCTCCATCATATCAATCATAAGTACATACAAAAAAGGCTGTAATAACGAATTATCGTCATTACAACCTTTTATTATTAACTATTAGTATTTATGTTAGTAATTAAAATCAAATTAAGCGTTTGCTAATGTTTTACCTAATTCTTGGCATTGTGCATTACCATCATCATCAGGTTCGCCCAAGATTGCTACGCCATCAGCCACTAATTCGCCACCAGCATCTTTAATTCGAGTGCCCCAGTCTTCCAACCAAGTACCACCCCAACCATAGGAGCCAAAGATCGCTATTTTTTTACCACTCAACTTGCCTTCTAGTTCAGTGTAGAATGGTTCAAATTCGCCTTCTTCTAATTGTTCTGCACCCATATCAGCACAGCCAAGAGCTAATTTTTCATAAGCGGCTGCTTCATCAACAGATACTTCAGAAACGGATTTTACTTCAACTTCTTGACCTGCAGCTTTAATACCTTCAGCTACTTCATAAGCCATGCGTTCTGTATTGCCTGTACCGGACCAAAAAATTACACCAATCATCTTGTACCTCCTAGGCCGTTCTTGCGACCAATGAACTAAATGTTTTTCCCAACATCAATTGAGTTTGACAAAATTCACGACATGCTTTGTAACACAAGAAAGAGCGTTGCGCATTTACCACATCATGGTAAACCTTCCACTCTCCGCACATTCGGTATCCCCCACCACGATAAGAAATAAAACATTTCACATCCTTTAATGGGTAACCTAGAAAAATGCCGATTTCATGTGGAAACTCAATGCTTACTTCCATACGATATCTAAGATGTTCGAGCATCTCCATAATGCTCATTCGATCATGATAACCGTAGGCTTTCAAAAATAACATCACCGCAGGTTGCCGTACATAGTCTCTTAATTGCTTCTCACGGAATACCAATAATAGTCTTCGCGCTTTACAACGACATAATTCAAAGAAGAACAATCCTTTTTCATTGAACGCTTTATTATACTCTATCAATACAAATTGGATTTGTTCATTCATGTCCCGTGGAATAGAAACCAAGTTCGATAGCTTAATACCTCGAATTGCCGGTGCACAATGATATCCAATGATATGGTCAATTGAATTCATCATAATAGTACCTGCCTGTTGCACATCGTTAGAATTTCCTCTAATGAGAATAATTCCTATAGGCTCATAGTACTCTTGATGAGAAAAATTGTCAAGAATAATTGATATATATTTTCAATAATTATTAATTATTTGGTATGTAATAAACCTTTAACTTTAGGGAATACAACACTATCATTAGCTTCGTCAACAGCAATTAAATGAGCATTTGGTCCTGTATATTTATCTTCAGAAATACTAATATGTAATATCTCATTATAAGAATTATTATTAGCTATACTTTTATATTTCAATGTGCCTTTATAGGCATTGCCTTGTTTTGCTAATGGATTTATTACCGTGAAAGTACCAAGTACAGGGCTATCGCCATTGTTAATAGCAGCTGCTAATGCTCCAAGAGATGAAGAATCTGTATTCATATGCTTTGCTTCACTCATACGACTAGATAATTGTTTTCCTAACACAACATTAGCATAAACAGCATATTGCATTTCATTCTCGTTTTTAATATTTAATGTATATACATCTGCAGAAGACGCGCCCGCCTCAAGAAGTACGGACTTAATATCTTTTTTGCCCTCCCCAGCAAACAACGCTTTAGGATTATTTTGATACATAGTAACGCCTTCAGGCAATTTAACACCTTGATATGTTACAGTTTGACTTCTATTTAAAATGGACTTAATGTTCGCTGCGGAACCCATAGCAGGCATAGATACCAACACAGCCGCTACCGTAGCAAGTAGTACTATTTTTTTCATTTTTCTCCTCATGAAAGCATTAATATAATGCGTTATGCTATTTTTTTTGTGCCTTAGCCCAACTATCGCGTAAACCAACAATACGGTTCACTACAATATGGTCTGAAGTACTGTCTTTATCAGTAACAAAGTAACCTTGACGCAAGAATTGGAAATGATCCCCTGGTACAGTTGTAGCAAGGCATGCTTCCCCTTTACTCTTGAATACTTGTAAAGACTCATGATTAAAATCACCTAAGAAGTCCTTACCATCAGAATCTTCTTTTAGCAAGTAATCGTACAAGCGGGATTCAATATCTACTGCAGTAGACGCTTCAACCCAATGTAATGTGCCCTTAACCTTACGTGTACAACCGCTACCGCTCTTAGTTTCAGGATCATATGTACAGTGAATTTCTGTAATATTACCATTTTCATCTTTAATAACATCAGTGCATGTAATGAAGTAAGCTCCTTTCAAGCGTACTTCTTTGCCTGGTGCTAAGCGGAAAAATTTCTTAACTGGTTCTTCCATAAAGTCACTGCGTTCGATATAGATTTCACGGCCAAATACAACTTCACGATTACCAAGTTCTTCATTTTCAGGATTATTTTCAACTGTACAAAGTTCTGTTTTGCCTTCTGGATAATTTGTAATAATAACCTTTACAGGATCCACAACAACCATAGGACGCTTAGCTTTAAGTTTCAAGTCCTCTCGAATACAGAACTCAAGCAAAGCAATATCTACAACGCTATCCGCCTTCGCTACACCAATGCGCTCACAGAAATCACGAATAGATTCCGGTGTATAACCACGGCGGCGTAAACCTGAGATTGTCGGCATACGAGGATCATCCCAACCAGATACAAGTCCAGCTTCAACAAGAGCACGCAATTTACGTTTGGACATAACCATTTTAGTTACATTCAAGCGAGCAAACTCAATTTGTTGTGGAATTTCAGTATCATCCCATTCCTCTAACACCCAATCATATAATGGCCGGTGAACTTCAAATTCCAATGTACAAATAGAATGCGTAATGCGTTCAATAGCATCTTCAATAGGATGGGCAAAATCATACATAGGGTAAATTTTCCACTCATTACCCGTATTATGATGCTCTGTATTTACAATACGATAAATAACAGGATCACGCATTACGATATTAGGATGCGCCATATCGATTTTTGCACGCAATACCTTTTCCCCATCTTTATACTTGCCAGCCTTCATTTCTTCGAAGAGTGCCAAGTTTTCTTCTACACTACGCTCACGGTATGAACTATTGACACCAGGAGTAGAGAAATCGCCGCGATTTTGTTTAATTTCATCTGCAGTTTGATCATCTACATAAGCCTTGCCAAGGGTGATTAATTTCTTAGCATACTCATACATTTGGTCAAAATAATCAGATGCATAGCGTGGTTGTTCATTCCAATCAAATCCAAGCCATTTAACGTCTTCCATGATGGAGTTTACATATTCGACATCTTCTTTTACAGGATTTGTATCATCAAAGCGAAGATTTGTTAAGCCATTGTATTGTTTACCAATACCAAAGTTGAGGCAAATAGATTTAGCATGTCCAATATGCAAGTAACCATTTGGTTCTGGTGGAAAGCGAGTCAATACACGGCCACCGTATTTGCCAGTTTCGTTATCTTTGTTGATAATAGCTTCAATAAAGTTAACAGATACAACTTCTTCAGGAGCTACATCTTTTTCAATGTCTTTATGTTCCAACGTTCTTACCTCCATAGGAAAAATATTCTTTTATTTTACCATATTTTGTATAAAACCGCATATCTTTTAATGTCTTCCACTTTTAGTCGAAATCAGTTAAATCAACGCCAGCCTTTTTAAGCTCTTCTAGCGCAGACTCTACATCCATTTGAGGTTTCTTATAATTTACTTCTTCATTTACACATGTTTTTAAAGGTTTCTTATGAACGCCGGCAATAATATTATCCGCTGTCAAAATAGACATGTCATAACGAGTTCTATCTGTGTAAGAGCCAATATGTGGTACAATAAGGCAGTTTTCTACATCTAACAATGGATGATCCGCTGGTAATGGTTCTGGATCCGTTACATCGAGGGCAGCATAATCGATTTCACCCGTTTTAAGAGCATTGATAAGTGCATCAGTATCTACGATAGGTCCACGACCAACATTAACAAATAAAGCTGTATTCTTCATCTTCTTGAAAAACGCTTCATCACACATATGATATGTTTCATCTGTCAATGGAGCCATAACGCATACTACATCACTAATGGCTAATAAATCATCTAACTCCATATAAGTAGTCTTATGAATCTTATCATCCAAACGTTGATTACGATTATGATACACAACAGTCATACCAAACGCACGGGCACGACGAGAAATGGATACGCCGATAGCTCCCATGCCAATGATACCAAGAGTGCGACGACTTAAATCAAAACCTTTAATGTTAGAAGGTCTTTGAGCCCAACGACCGTCTTTTACAAAGTTAGCATTTTCTATAATACGACGACTAGCCGTAGCAATCAACGTAAATGCAAGTTCTGCTACCGTTTCATTGAGAACACCTGGCGTATTGCCATAAGGAATACCTGCCGCTGTTAGTTCATCAATATTTACATTATCATAACCTACGGCCGCTTGTGCTATAACCTTTAAATTTGGCGCATTCTTTACAAGATCACCATCTACATCTAAAGGTCGTACACACCACAAACCATCCGCATCAATGAGCCATTCCTTCAGTACCTCACGAGGCATCACTGTTTTTTCAGTCCATTGGCGCACATCTACATGCTCTTTTAAATATGCAATCGCATCTTTGCGAACCAGTCCATTTACTACTACTAGAGGTTTCTTTTCCATGTATATCCCTCCCTAAAAAATTCTATATATTATAATTATATTTTATACTAGAAAGCTAACGTAATACAACAAAAAGGAGTAAGGTCAAAACCTCACTCCTTTTATGTATAATTTAAATTTGAACTAGTTCAAATCTGCAGTACAGTTAGGGCATTTAACTGCATTGATATTGATTTCAGATTTACAGAATTGACATTCTTTCGTTGCAGGTGCTTCTGCAACTTCCTCTTCTTTCGCAGATTTCATCATTTTAGCCAAACCACGAACCATCAAGAATACAACAAATGCCAAAATCAAGAATTGAATCAAATCAGTAATAAATGTACCATATGGCAATACAGATCCAGCTGCACGAGCTGTAGCAATATCAGCACCAGCCATGAATGCATCTTTAGAACCTGTGCTCAATGGCAAGTACAAATTACTAAAATCAATACCACCTGTGAATACACTGAGAACAGGCATGAATAGGTTGTTTACAACAGAATTAACCAATGCTGTGAAAGCAGCACCAATAATCATACCAATAGCTAGGTCCATCATATTGCCTTTGAAAGCAAATGCTTTAAAGTCATTTAAAAAGTCTTTCATTTTCATACTCCTAGATACGTTTAATTGAGAATGCATTAATAACAGTACTAATCATAAAATAAAGATAAAAAGATGTCAAGAAATTTCGATGTAGTTTTTAAAATTTAGTTAATATATTTTTTCATAATTCTATCTATTATTGTAATAAATCGCTTATTATGCGTATTTTTTACACCATATTTCCTATGCCTACACTCTAAAACGCTATGTTACCTTCGAAAAAATAGAGTCTAACCAAACTTTGGTCAGACTCTATTAATTAGAAGTAGTAATGTATTACTCCATTAACCTAAACCTAGCGAAAGAAGTTTAGCACGCTCTATTACTGCAATAAATGCAGGTGGTATCATAGAAGTATCTAAAAATTGACTAATACGTCGCCCTACAATTACCCCTTTATTGGCATAGAACCAAGAGAAGTAATAGATATGTAAATCATCCAACTTACGATCCGAAAAATTCGGTAAACAACGTTGTACAATTTGGCTTTTAGTAATACCTAATTTAGCATAACCACGCCGCGCCATATCCTTTGTTACCATTGGACGAGCGTCATCAATAATGTCCTTGATGATGGCATCCATTATGGAACGCTTGTGCATCGCAAGTAGATACGATACAAAATCCATTTCAAAACAAATTTCCTCCGTATAGAATATATTGCTATGTGCTTTTGCATATTTTCCCTCTACATCGCGATCATAGAGAGCTACTGTAGGAATAGAGAATCTATTAAACAATTTTTGCAATTTACTGATAGAGGATTCGCCCCGAGCGTTGATAAGACAGATGCCAAAATAATCAAAGTCCACGCCTAATTTTTTAACAAAGCCTGTAAAGCTACCATACTCCGTCTCCCCTTCTACGATGATAATACACCGAGCGTATAGAGCCTCTTTTGCCTCAGGAAAATGCATAATCAAGTGTTTCTCTACCTCTTTAGGGAAATTGAAAGTAACTCCACACGCTGCACAGACCATATTATTTTCATCCCGATAAAGCCGAATAATATGACGATAATCATCAACAAGCGCATCTGTACTATGTGTAACTACAAAAAGTTGTCCTAACAATCCATCAATTTTAAATACATCTCGCAACAACGCTAAAAACTCTTCATTTTCATTAGTTGCAATTTGGCGGTAATAATTGAGCACAGCGCGTTGCAAATAAGGGCTTAAATGTAGCTCTGGCTCATCCACACTGATAAAGATTGGTAAAAACTTGCGACCCTTTCCATCATATACAAGTAAAGCTTCTAGATTTGTAGTCGCACTACTCACCTTCATATAAATTTGAGCTAAAATTTTAAGAGCCACAGCCATTATTAAACGCACATTATCAGCAGAATACTTGCGTTCTATAGCAGAAGATGTAGACAACACCTCTATAAGGTGTTGAATATTGAGCATACAATAGGGATCTAAATCCTTGCGTAAACTCACAATTTCACGCTGCAAATCATCAGTCGCCATTTCTAATCGAGATACATAAGCTTGTAAGAGATGTCCTAATTCAACATATACAGCAGAGGGTATAGAAAATAGCTCTTGCTCTGATGTATCGCGATGACACACATATAAGGCATGACGAATCATAGATAACGCCATAGGTTCAATCCCTGCATCAGTGACTCTGTATAATCGTGGATATACCTCTTGTACAACTTGTTCAAGTCGTAAACGGTAGGTGGGGCCTTCATCAGCAGTATACATGCTTTTATAATTTAACTCACCTAAAGATATTTCAAAATCAATGCGGATAGGCTTGTTTACATCCGTGAAATCACTTTCAATGAACCCATGGCACTCCATGATAATTTCTAAGAGATCTAGAAAATTAGACTTACCCACCGCATTCTCACCAACAAAATAATTAATATCATTGTGAAAGCTCAACGTTACATCCGCTAAGTTCCTATAGTTTTCAATATGCATCCATTTTATATACATAGCTCCTCCGTCTGTAGCTACTTTCAAAATGAAAAAGCTCTAGTATATTTCATTACAATAAATCACTAACTAATACCCCTGTATTTTATCTTTTATGTAAAAAGGTGCCAATCACGAATGTAATCAGCACCCCCACTGTCATATACAGTCTGATACTGTATATATTCGACATTTATTTAATTTTATCCTCTATAACCTTGCCCTCTCTTAATGGACCACTCTGTTCTTTAAGACGCGCCAACATGACAGAGGATATAAACATAGCAATACCAGCCCCTACTGTTGCTATGGATAAGCTTTCACCAAAGATTAAGAACCCATAGAAGGAACTAATAAATACGCCAACGTATTGCAAGAATTGAGCCACTACAGCATTGGTCGTAACAAAGGCTCCGGTCAAGAAAAACTGAGCCACTACACTAATACCACCGATAGCGAAGATAATGAGCCAATCTGTACCTTGAGGCATAACGAGCTTATCAGTAGTGACGAGGCCCGCAATCATACCAGTAATCATGAAATAGGCCATGATTTCAAAATTACTATGTTTTCCGCGTTTACTAATAGTTCGTATCGTCGTATAGGCCGCTGCAGCTAGAGCAGCACCTAAAATAGCCACCAATGCATACCAAGAAAATGATTCATAACTAAAAGGGTTCACCATGACTAAGACAGCAATCAAAATGACTCCGAGCCATTTGCCAGCCCCTTTAGGTATCGATTCCTTCAGAAACAGAGCACTAAAGATAAAAACAAATATTCCTGTCGTCTGAAATAGAATTGTTGCATCAGATAATTTTATGTGTACCAAAGCGATAAAATTACATACCATACCAAAACCGCCGTATAGGCCACGCATGACGAGGAGCCCCCGATTCTCTTTTGAAAATCGGATTCCCTTCACATACATGATAATGAGCACCGCAACAGTCCCAAAGAACCCACGGGCAAAAGCGATCTCCCCAGGTGGAATATTCGTCCCCAACAGTTTTACGAATACATTCATCGTACTAAACAAAAGTGCAGATAACAGTGCATATATAAGGCCCTTTTTAGCCATAGCCCCTCCTATAATTATATTTCTCTATATAATTATAAACCCATATTTCTATAAATAATGAATACATCAATACATACTAACAAAATTCCATATCATATATGATGAATGTTAATTTAATGAGAAAATGAATTTAATTGGTTAATCAATAAAAAATGATTACTCAATAAAAAACATATAGATATGCCGCCCTTCTAAGGAAAGGCGGCATTGTATTATTTAGAGAATGTATCTACAAAATCTAAGATTTCTTGTTTCATATTCTCTTTGTCGATTGCTTTTGTAAAGCGCAATGGTTTGGATTGTAAGGCTTCCAATTGTTTAGGGAAGGCAACACCCGTTACAGCAGAGATATTATCTAAGCTTTCATAAGGAGTCTCGCCCACCTTGATATCCAATGCCTCACAGATTGGTGTAGGAAATTTAAACGGATGTGCTGTAGATGCAATCACTGTATGACGAGCGCCATCTTCAGGATGCTTCTCCAACTCCTTCATATACGCCCCCATAGCAACCGCCGTATGAGGATCCATTACATAACCGTAAGAATTGTATACTTGTTCAATGATTGCTTTTGTTTCTTCATCATCAACGTAGGCACCAGCAAAATCAGTCTTAACACGTTTGAACTCTTCTTCATTAACAGTTAATTTGCCTGTTGTTTTAAGATCTTTCATCCATCCTACTGTACGTTCGCTATCTTCACCAGAAATATAATATAAGAATCGTTCAAAGTTAGAGGATTCAAGAATATCCATAGATGGAGAAATCGTCGTATAGAATGGGCGGTTCATATCGTAGGTACCGTTTTCAAAGAAGTCAGTAAGTACGTTATTTTGATTAGATGCACAAATCAATTTGCCGATAGGAATCCCCATTTTTTTAGCATAGTAAGCAGCCAAGATATTACCGAAGTTACCTGTTGGAACTACAACGTTGAAAGCTTCGTCTTCATGGATTGCACCTTGTGCAACCAGTTCAGCATAGGCATTTACATAGTAAACTACTTGTGGAGCTAAACGACCAATATTGATAGAGTTCGCACTGGAGAACATAACCCCTTTTTCAGCAACCTCTTCAGCAGTCGCTTTATCAACAAAGAGGCGTTTCAAGAATTGTTGAGCATCGTCAAAATTGCCATGAATAGCCGTAACATTAACATTCTCCCCTTCTTGTTTTTGCATTTGTTCCGCTTGCATAGGACTAACGCCATCAGTCGGGTAGAATACTTGAATATGAGTTCCCGGTACATCCTTGAAGCCCTCAAGAGCCGCCTTACCAGTATCACCAGAGGTAGCAGTTAAGATAAGTACTTCTTTTTTCTCGCCCTCAGCCTCCTTAGCAGCTACTAAAAGGTATGGAAATAAGGATAATGCCATATCTTTGAAAGCTTGTGTGCGGCCATGGAATAGTTCCAATACGGAAACCTTTTCCAATAAAGAGTGTAATGGTGCAATATCGCGGGTGCTGAAATTAGCATCGCAGTAAGCAGAATTAATCATTTCATTTAAATGAGCTTCGGAAAAGCATGGAAACAACTTTGCTAAAACAACGGCTGCTACTTCTTGGTAATTTTTATCTTTCACATCATTGTAAGTTAAGCAGTTTGTAGGAAATAAAGATGGTACATATAGACCACCATCCTCTGCTAAGCCGTGCAACAATGCATATGTTTCATTTACCACAACGGTACCTCGGGTGCTAGTATAATTCATGGAATACCTCATTCATAACTACAATGGATTTTTACGAGTTTAATAGATTTATTATAGCATAAAAGCGCCCACTTGGGGCGCTTTCTATAGAATTATATAATAAATTTTAATCTGATAGATAAAACTAAACATTACTAACTAATTAGATAAATGTTTAGTCTCCACTAACAATCAGAAATCCCTTATAATTCACCTTCTGCAATAGCATCCAATATATCAAGAGACGGAATAAAAAATAGCATGCCCGTAATAGGCTTGGAATAATCAAGCAATTTATCATTTTGTGTAAACATATTGGTAAGCATAGTTTTAGTCACATCCCAGTAACGAGCATAACCTATAAAGTATGTACCTCGGACACCTTGACCAGGTTGAGCAAATGGAACATTCATACGAACGATCTTATGTTCTTCATCATCACGATTATCTTGAGCCACTACATTGTGAGCTGCCGGATCTTTTTCATCATCCTCTAATTCAATATCGCTAAATTTACGACGACCAATGAATTTTTCTTGCATTTCTGTAGGAAGTGCACGCCATGCATCAAGATCATGTTCATATTTTTGAGCAAATGCATAAGAGCCGTTAGTGAATTCAGGATCTTCATCACCAATAACGCCCCACTCTACAGCCTCTTGGCCAACAGGGTTTTCCGTACCATCAACGAAATCAATAATCGCACGACCTTGTTCGTAGTGGAAGCCATGGGTTTCATCTACAACAGATGTAATAGGGCGTAAGAACTCCATAATTTGATCTACTACAGTATACGTAACAGATTCATCATTAGAGCGGACATGCAAAAATAAGTCAGCTGCTACAGCTGGTACATCTTGTTTATCACCTTTTATGCCTTGGAAGTCTTCTAACTCTTTTGGTACCGGTGCATTAGGGAACAAATAATCCCATGCCTTACGGCTAAAGCCAAAGGCAATGCCCAAACCTTCCCCATTAGCGCGAATACTAACAGAACGTTTAATGGCTTGAATACGATCTGCCATATCTTGAATCACTTCAAGCTCTGCCTCATGATCTTTACGGTTTAACAACAAAGTGGTGAAGTTGACACTTTGGCCAGCATCTTTATACACATCTTGTGTTCTAGAAACATCTACTGCCATTTGGTACCTCCTAATGAGAAAAACTATTATACAACCATCATAAGCTATTATAATTTTACTGTCTATAAAATATATTATATTGTATCAATACTATATTCCATTAATGTTAAAGTTTATAAACTTAATTGAATCAATGACTACTCGTTTGAGAAAAATAGGATTAAACCACAACGTATTTTAACCATGTAAATAACTATATGAAGGCTAAAAAGATATGCAAAAAGCTAAAAGAAAAATATTTACACAAAAAAAGAACTCACACAAAATGTGAGTTCTTTACTCTGGTGGACCACCAGGGGTTCGAACCCTGGACACCCTGATTAAGAGTCAGGTGCTCTGCCAGCTGAGCTAGTGGTCCATGACATGAATAATTATATGCTTATTTTATAGGAATGTAAAGAAAATTTATTACACTCCTATAAAATATCAACATTCATATTATTAATATTGTAATACCCAATCCTTCATAATATTACAGGCCTCAGTAGGGAGTAAATCACTAGTCCCTACGCAGTTTTCACCACTATATAGTTGAAGCACACTATGAGTGCGGCTTACTTCTTTAACAATAATATTCGTTAAATTAGACTTAGGAACGCTAAACTGTAACCCATAACGACCAAAATAGGTAAAAACAGACTCTTGTGTATCGTATTCTATATGGACTTGAAGCATCTTGCCTCCAGGCCAGCATGATTCAATATTTTCCTTTGATCTAGGCTTTAAAAAATCAAAAAATCCCATACTACCCTCCGATTCGCCACATTGGTCGTTCTGGTTGCTCCATGCCTATACCATCATGTCGTTCTTGTTTTCGTTGCAAAGCACGTTCGATATGCTTGGCTAAAGCCTCTTCTGAGGCACCATTGCGCACGAGCGATACAAGGTCAGCCTCATCATCTCGCAACAAGCACAATCGCATTTGACCATCAGATGTAAGGCGCACACGATTGCATGTATCACAATAGCTATGAGACATAGAAAAAATAAAGCCCACGGCCTTACCACTAGGCAGTGCCAAATATGTAGCTGGACCAAAGCCATAAACAGAATGAACCTCTGTGAGAGATCCGCCACTAACGCGTTCTAATTGTTCCTTCCATTCATCAAAGGTAGGCCCATGAAAGGCATCACCTTGGAACGGCATGTATTCAATAAACCGCCAAACAACAGGCCATTTTTCAACATATTGTAATAAAGATTTAACTTCATCATCGGACCAATAACGAGATAAAACCGTATTAATCTTAACGGATTTAAAGTTAGCATTAATAGCACTACGTATACCGTCGAGAACAGACTCCAACTGTCCCGCTTTACCAACACAAGCAGCAAAAGCTTCAGTTTCAAGAGAGTCCAAACTAATATTCACACGATTCAAGCCAAATTTTTTTAACCGTTGCGCTCGTGAAGCTAATAGACTGCCATTGGTAGTCATAGAGATATCTTCAAACCAACCTGATTCTTTGATGCGACCTAGTAGTTCTTCAATATGTGGATAGAGCAAAGGCTCACCACCTGTGAGGCGTACTGCCTTCACACCAATATGATGGAAAGCTCCTAAAATGGTCATCCATTCATCAACAGACAATAGTTGCGTTTGACTTTGAGGAGTAATTTCTGCAGGTCGGCAGTAGGGACAACAAAAATTACACGCATCTGTCAGCGACAGACGTACATATTCAATAGTACGGCCCCATGCGTCTTTCATAATACACCTCGTTTACCAACTCAAAATTATTTAATAATAGATACTTCATCACCTACGCGAATCGTACCGTTTTTAAGAACCTTACCAAAGATACCTTGTGTAGGCATAATGCAAGAACCAACTTGTTTCATGATTTCGCAACCATGATGGCATTCCTTGCCAATTTGAGTAATTTCAAGAATCACATCAGCCCCTACTTGTAAGTGAGTCCCTACAGCTAATTCATAAAGAACCATACCTTCTACTGTAATGTTTTCAGCGAAATCACCAGGTTTAACATCTGCACCTTGCGCCCGCATATGTTCAATACTAGCGATACCAAGTAAGCTGATTTGACGATGCCAATTTCCTGCATGAGCATCTCCCTCCATCCCATGATCTACAATGAGATTGGCGGATTCAATATTATGTTTTTTTTGCCCTTTTTTCTCACTAATGGAGATAGCAATAATCTTTCCGTCTGCCACGTGCCCCTTCCCTTCTTATGGGAACATTCCATATACATAACTTTTTATAAACACTTAATTGTAAATCCAGACTGTATTCCTATTTTATGAAAGTATCACAAAATAGTTCTACAATTATCTATATATTATAGCATAGTATTCATACATTTTCCCTGTGAATTTAATCACTAAAAAGAACTCTATTCTATAGGAATAGAGTTCTCGTATGTATTATTTAGCGACGGCCCATTTCTTGAATTTCATCGCCATGATTAACACCATTGAGTAATAAGTTAAGCAAGATTGCCGTAATACTACCAAAGGTAATGCCAGATTTTAATATAATTTGTGCCCAATCAGGGAAATTAGCATAAAAGTTCGGCGCCGCAATAGGGATCATAGCCACTCCAATACTAATCGCCACAAGCATCAAGTTATGATTACCATCAAAACTAACCTTGCCAAGAGAGCGGATACCACTGGCAACAATCATGCCAAACATAGCAATGCCAGCACCACCGAGTACTGCATTTGGTATACTAGCAACAATAGCGGCTAATTTAGGGAATAAACCTAACAAAATTAAGATTACTCCAGATGCAGCTACTACAAAGCGACTTTTAACACCTGTAACCGCAATAAGTCCTACATTTTGAGCAAAGGCTGTATATGGGAAACTATTAAGAATTCCCCCTATTAAAGTAGAAATACCATCGGCACGAATAACAGAAGCCAATTCTTTTCGACCTATTGGCTTATCCACAATTTCACCAATAGCAATACTATCACCTGTCGTCTCTACCATGACAACGAGCATGACGATAATCATAGATAATACAGAAGCCCAGTCAAAGGTTGGCAAACCAAAATAGAATGGTTCAATGAAAGCAACCCATTGAGATCGACCAACTTCATCAAAATTAGCAACACCCATTGCAAAGGCAATTGCTGTGCCTACGATCAAGCCTATTAATACAGAAAGATTACTTAAGAAACCTTTAGCAAACTTGTATACAAAGACAACAATTAAGAACGTAAGAAATCCAAGTCCTATGTTCGTATAACTTCCAAATTCTGGATTTCCTACACCGCCCCCCATCCAATTAATGGCAACTGGCATCAAATTAATCCCAATAAGAGTAATTATTGTTCCCGTTACAACAGGGGGAAACAGTCGAATTAGACGGCTAAAGAATGGAGCTACTATAAAAGTAAATAGACCTGCTACAATAATGGCACCGTAAATGGCAGTCATACCATGCTGTGCCCCAATCATAGTCATAGGTCCGACAGATGCAAAGGTAACACCTTGAATCATAGGGATACGCCCACCTATATTACCAAAGCCTAATGTTTGGATTAAGGTCGCAATGCCACAGGTAAACAAGTCGGCTGTAATAAGGCGAATCAAATCCTCTACCGGTAAATTCATCGCCTGTGCCACAATAATCGGTACCGCAACAGCTCCAGCATACATGGCAAGTACATGCTGTAAACCAAAGGCAAAGAGCTGTGGTATGGGCAACATACTGTCGACTGTATTTATTGGGTTCTGCTCTGTCATAATGTCTCCTACATAAAACCTCGAAATATTACCCATTTATTTTACACTATCGTTCGGATTTTAACAATAGAAAAAAGAGAACCTATTATACTTATATATACTAACAGGATCTCTTTTTATTATTTCCCGAACTTTTATAATTCGATCGGTTATATTATTCGATTTATATTATAATGTTTTATCATTTATATAACCCTATGATAGCCGACTCTTTATCATCAAGATCTTTTTCAATGGCATACATCTTAGATATTAGTTCTGCTACAAAACTTTCATCTTTAATGCCAGATAAATTAATACGCACATTCAAAAAGGCCGATTTCACCGCAGCACGAGCATTAATAGCAGCAATAATACCATCTGTAATAAGATTTTGATTACCCTTACGAGAGGCTAGTTCTGCTAAATCAAATATTTGATTCGCTAATTCTCCAATTTCAAAAGGTACCATAGCCGCATCTTTGTAAGCTTGTTGAATAGCAGCTGTACGCGCAGCCTTTTCTTCATCTGTATTCTTTGGCAATCCTAAGGCGTTCATAAAGATATTAAATACATCTGCATCAGCTTGAGATAATTCGAGCATACGATTACGAATCGCTTCTGCCTTAGTTTGAAGCTCCTCCATTTCGTCCTGAATCTCTTCATAACCTTTTTTACCAAATGTAAGGTTTGCCACCATTTCTGCTAAAGCCGCCCCCGTTGCGGCAGTCAATGCCGCAATAGCACCACCACCTGGTGTTGGCTCTTTCGATGCAGTAGCAGCCACAAAATCTATTACTCGTTGTTCTACTAATTTCATAACATAGCCTCATGTAAAAACACTTTCTATTAAAACAAGCCTTTAATTGTGCCGTCTGCTTCGATATCCATATTAAGAGCAGCAGGACGTTTAGGAAGGCCCGGCATGACCATTACGTCACCTGTACGACATACGATAAAGCCTGCACCATTGGCAACGCGAATATCGGATACAGTAATAGTGAATCCTGTTGGAGCCCCTAATAATGCTGGATTATCAGATAAGGAATATTGCGTTTTCGCCATACATACAGGCAAACGATCCAGTCCCCAATCTGCTAATTGTTTAATTTGCTTTTTAGCTTTGTCCGTAAAGATAACTCCATCGCCACCATAAATAGTTTTAACGATTTTATTAACTTTATCCTCTAAACTATCTTCCAAATCATATACGAATTTAGGTGTTGGCTTAGGACCTTCAAGTAACTCTACGACTTTTTTTGCCATATCAGTGCCGCCTTCGCCGCCCTTTTCCCAACATTCATTAAGCTCTACAGGCACGCCAAACTCATCACATAGGCGAGTCAACTCAGCAATTTCTGCATCTGTATCGCTAGCAAATTTATTGATTGCCACTAATACAGGCACATTGAAATAACGCATGTTTTCAATTGCTTTTTGTAAGTTGCTGAAACCTTTAGTTACGGCTTCAACATTTTCTGTATTCAACTCTTGTTTTGGTACACCACCATGCATTTTAAGAGCTCGTAATGTAGCTACGATAACGATTGCATCAGGGAAAATATCGCCGTATCGGCATTTAATATCAAGGAACTTTTCAGCACCCAAGTCAGCGCCAAAGCCCGCTTCCGTAACTACGATATCACCAAGCTTAAGTCCTAGTTTTGTGGCTACAATGGAGTTACAACCATGAGCGATATTTGCAAAGGGACCACCGTGAACAATAGCTGGTGTATGTTCCAATGTTTGTACGAGATTTGGCTTGATAGCATCTTTCATGAGAAGCGCCATTGCCCCTTGGCAACCAAGTTGATGAACATAAACAGGATCACCTGCTAAGTTACAACCGATAACGATGCGACCAAACCGTTCTTTCAAATCTTCTAAATCCTTAGCTAAGCAAAGAATAGCCATGATTTCAGAAGCAACGGTAATCATAAAATGATCTTCCCGAGGGAATCCACATACTTTGCCACCAAGTGCAACTGTCACATTGCGAAGAGCACGATCATTCATATCTAGAACACGTGTCCAAGATAGTTGACGCAAATCGATTTGCAATTCATTACCTTGATGGATATGGTTATCGATCATAGCGGATAATAAATTGTTAGCCGCTGTAATAGCATGCATATCACCTGTAAAATGAAGATTGATGTCATCCATAGGTACAACTTGAGCATAACCGCCACCTGCTGCACCACCTTTAATCCCAAAAACAGGTCCTAAGGATGGCTCACGTAATGTAGCAATTGCATTTTTACCGATTTTTTGTAAGCCTTGTACGAGACCAATGCTCGTTGTAGACTTACCTTCCCCTGCTGGTGTTGGCGTAATCGCTGTGACTAGCACCAATTTGCCATCTGGTTTAGATTCTAAACGACGAATAGCATCAAAAGAAATTTTAGCTTTATAATGACCATATTGTTCAATGTCATCAGGTGTTAACCCACATTTATTGGCAATAACCTGAATCTTTTCCATTCTATTCTGTTGGGCAATCTCAATATCGCTTAACATAAAGCCTCCTCGGCACTAAGGCCATCTATAAACTATATAACAACTATAACCTTACTCTCTAATATTCAATATTTAATATTAACTGTCTACTGTAGGTGTATATTTGTGCAACTACAGTAATCTATTATATATGAAAGTAGACCATATGTCTAATCAATTCTTGCCTATCTCTATATTATATTAACTTATTACCAAAATATTTTCTCCAAATAGTATAGAAATAAGGGGCTGTAACAAAACAACTCTAGGTGCGTCTAAAAACAAAAAATACCAAGAAAACCTAGGATGTTACAAACTTAATTTTCTTGGTATTTTTTATATTATAAAGGGACTACAACTAGAATGTGGTACAACCACATCCTGTTACAGCCCCTTGTATGACTAACCTTTATATAATTATGGGTTAAACGGGAACAAAATCGGTAACAATACTAAAGATACAATTGCAGATACTACAATCAACGGTACGCCGGCTTTCACATAGTCCTTAAAACTATAACCAGCTACATTATATACCATAGTATTTGCAGGCATCCCTATAGGTGTGCCATACGCAAGAGAGCTAGAAATTACGATTGCAACAAGAATCGCTTTAGGATCAAAACCTAATTGAGATGCTAGAGACAATCCAATTGGAGCTAATAATGCAACATCTGCTGTATTGGACATAAAGTTTGTCATAAATACAGATAGGAAGAAAAGTACCGCTAATAATGCCAATGGATTAGGTGTATCCCCCAAAGCATCAACAATAAGATTTGCAATATATGCACCTGCCCCAGATTTTACCATTGCTGTACCAAGAGCTAAGGAACCTACAAATAGTAGAATTGTCTTCATATCAATAGACTTAACTGCTTCGTTTTCGGTAATAACTCCTGTCGCTACGATAACAAGTGCACCTACCCAAGCACTAACCGCTAAGGATACGCCAATTTGTTTTTCAAAAATCATAGCAGCGATAGTCAACACCAATACCAAACCAGCTACCCATTTTTTCCAAACTGGAACATGACTAAAATCAGCATTTTTTTGATAGTTTGGATCAGGTTCACGCGTTGGAACCTCAGGTAAGAATCTTTTACCAATGAATGCATAGAATAAAGTACCTACGATAAGCATAGGTAAACCTACTTCACCATAAGCAAAGAAACTAAAGGATCCAAGGCCGGCTTCTTGCAAATTAGAATTTGCAATCATATTACCAGGAGAGCCAATCATAGAAATATTCCCCCCCATAGCAGCGGCAAATACGATTGGCATTAAGAATTTAGTTTGGTTAAAACCACCCTTTTTGCAAATACCAATAACAACAGGAATCATAACCGCTGCAGTACCTGTATTAGATAAGAAGCCAGACATAATACCTGTAAGCATCATAATAGCAATAATAAGGATAGTTTCATTTTTAGCAAATTTATTAACAACGTTACCAACATCAACAGCTACACCTGTTTCAAAGAAAGCAGCGCCGATAATAAACATAGCAATAAACAAAATAACATTAGAGTCAACGAAACCTTTAAAAGCTTCCGCTGCAGTTAATACACCAGAAAGATGTAATCCAACGGCCACAATCATAGCCGTAATAGACAATGGAATTTTCTCCAATGCAAACATTACGATTGCAAATACAAGAAATCCCAGTGTAATAGCAATACTATAATCCATGAGAATTCCTTTCATGGTAGTCATACTCTTATAGTATATCTATATGAAGATACGCTGTAAATCACAAAACAATATTATTAATAATTATTTCTCATATAGATATATTTACAAGTTATGAAGTTATGAAGTTATTCATAATATAAAGAAATCGCTATTCTTATCTTATTATTTGATGAAACCTACGTGTTTATATATTTCGTCTAATATTTCATCTTTTTTCTTATTATATTCTATTTTCTTTTCTTCAAAGTAGTTATTACCGTCTGCATCAATGGATACGATAAGCGGACCAAATTCTTTAACCTTAAAAGTCCACAAAGTCTCACACATACCTAATTCACGCCAATTAGCAGATTCTACTTTTTCGACTTCTGTAGCAGCAAGTACGGCATTACCTGCAGGGAATACACAGTGTAGTGCACCAAAGTCTTTGCAGGCACGTGCTGTTTCAGGCCCCATGCCACCTTTACCTACAATGAGACGTACACCTGTCTTTTTAACAAATTCATATTCGAATTTTTCCATCCTCATAGATGTAGTAGGTCCTACAGATACAACTTCAAATTCATTATCGCTTATAGTACGAATAATTGGACCTGCATGAAGTATAGCCCCATCTTTAACATCAACCGGTAACGTTTTACCTTCTTCTACCACACGACGATGCCCCATATCACGACAGGTTGTAATATGCCCAGTCAAATAAATCACATCACCTGGCTTAATGCCTTCTAAATCAGATTTTTGAATTGGTGTAGTTAATATTTTCTTAGCCATTATAATGTCACTCCTTTATGAGATTTAACTATGCAATTACCATCCTTGTCAAATACGAGATCGCCGCGGCGATGATTCCAACAACCTACACTAACAGCACAAGAAATAACAGATGGATGACGTGTACCATGTTCAATATTCACACCTAGTACAGTTTTATCCCCACCCATACCTTGAGGCCCAATACCAATCTTATTAATTCCATCTTCTAACAATTGTTCCATATAAGCCGCTTTTTCATTAGGTGCTTTTGAAGATACAGGGCGCATTAATGCTTTTTTAGATAATCCAGCAGCGGTATCAATAGTTGTAGCAATCCCTACACCTACCAATAGTGGAGGACACGCATTCAATCCATAGCTTGTCATCAAATCAAGAACAAACTTAGCAACACCTTCATAGCCTTCGCCTGGCATCAATGTTTTACCTGACCCTGGCAAGGAACACCCGCCACCAGCCATATAAGGGAAGATTTCTACATCATCGCAACCAGGAATGATATCCCAGTGAATATAAGGTGCAGTGAGGCCAATATTTTTACCAGTATTAAACTCATCAAAAGTTTCTACACAGTTCAATCGTAATGGAGCCTCTTGTGTAGCCTTATAAGTTGCTTCTCTTAGAATATCTTCTAATTCTCCTAGTAAGGGATAATTAGATCCAACCTTTACCCAAAATTGTAATACACCAGTATCTTGACAAGAAGGACGATTAAGCTGAGCTGCTAAATCCATATTATGTTGCATTGTTTCATAAATAGATTTGGCCATAGGATTTTTTTCATCCTGTGCTAATTCATGAATCTTTTCTTGTACATCATCAGGCAATACCTTTGCCATATAAGAAATGAAATTAGCTATCTTATCAGTCATTTCTTGTACTTGTTGTTCCTTCGTACTCATCGCAAACCTCCAAAAAGACTTCAATATTTAAGACGTGATTATTTCTGTTTCGGAACCTTAGCTCCTTTCGATGATTCTATTCTACTCTTTTTTCAGTATATAACTATCCAATTTACAAGTTGATTTTTATTGGTGAAAGTCTGTCAAACACATACAAAATTTCCTTAATTATTTTCTTTTAACCCATTAAAAATATACAATTTCACCTATATGATTATAAAAAAAAGAGCACTACCATCAGAACGTAGTGCTCTTTCACCATATATTTTAATAGGATTAACAAATATACAAAATCACCTATACCTAATAATTGTATATCCACCTAATTTAATTTTCAAAATCATGAAATTATAGCTAATTACAAGTTATTATAAGAATGAAAATTATGATTGTAATCTTTTTACAACCATCTCAAGTTGGTCTCTAACATCCTGTAACTTTTGATTAGCCTCATCTAATCTATTCTTATCGATAGAGACATCTTGATAGGGTAAGTAAGTTTGTAAAATGTCTATAATATCTTCTTCCTGAGTAGAAATAATTTCCTTCCAATCATGTAATTTTGTCTTACGCCCCATCTCTTTTGCTTGCTTTCTATATTCAGATGGTGTTGTATGGAAATGTTTCTTGAAGGCCACATTAAAGGCTTTAATATCTGCAAAGCCACAACTACTCGCAATATGTGCTACTCCATCTTCAGAGTTAGCTAAACGAACTGTAGCCTCTCGTAATCTCAACCGTAACAAATACTCTAAAAAGGAAACCCCTAATTGGCGTTTAAAAAATTGAGATGTATAGTTCACATTATAACCGCCTATTTTAGCAATATCTTCTAACTCTATCTTCTGCTTATAGTTTTCATCAATATAGGCAATCATTTTATCAAAGGTAGCTACAGTCATATCAGCAGGCTTTGTATGTATAGGGATAGTCTTAACCGCATCAATTTCACGATATATATCACTCGTCATGGCTAAAAAGTGACTCTCCAACCATAATTGACGATCAGGACTTTCACTATTCACCATTAACAACATCATTTGTGCCGCAAGATAACGTAAGGACGTAAAGAATTCATTATCCCTATTAGTTTTATCTGAGCGCAATACAAATTGGTACATGCCGAAGTTAGGATCAAAGTATTGGAAAAACTCCTTACTTACATGAATAACAAGAGCTGTTGTATCCTCCTCTAAGGCCAACGTAGCATGACCTACTTGAGGGGAAATAATAATGGTATCAAGAGGTTCCATTGTAAAAACCTCACTATTACAACTCATGTCGATTCTGCCCTTTAACAAGATCAAGACTTCAACGCCACTGTGCCAGTTGTAATGATATGTACTAACCTTATATATATCACTATTGAAATCTATATGATTGTGTTTATAGGTATAGTGAAAGTAGTCCATAACAACGTAACCCCCCTCATAAAATCAAATAAATACCTCTCAATTATTTACATAAAAAATGCACCCCTTATTAATCAAAGGGATGCATTCATTATGATATATATAATTAATAACGGTCAACAGTAATCTTATTTTATATATTAATAAATTATAGTTTTATGCTTCTATAGCATTATATATCTATTCTTAAAATTACATAACCGCTGTAATAGCCGCTGCTAAACCAAAGAAGATACCTGGTGCATTGGCTAATGCTACTGGAATATCTCTATGTTCTTTAAACAAACCATACGCTACCCATAATGTACAGTTGATTGCAGCTACAAGTGGTTGAATCCAATCACCAGTACCTGGGTGTGCAAGGTTATGCATGATTTGTGGGAAATAAGATACATACATAGCTACAGCAGTAACAGTTGCAACTTTACCTACGTTTTCCATAAATTTTACTTGATTCATATATCCTCCAAAATTATAACTTACTAATTTTTTTACTCCTGATGAGATATATTCTACTCAGTTTAGTGAATATAACTATCCAAATTAAAAGGTAATTTTTATATTAAAATCAACAAAAAAAGATAGATTTCTCTCGATTTATTGTATTTTGGGACTATAACAATATATAAATTCACCCGGAAAATACATATAAAAAAGCACTACTTATCAGCAGTAGTGCTTTTTCAATAACTTTATAGGGTTTCTTGATATAGAAATTTACCCAATTCTAATCTTTCTATATGTGTCATAAATTTATCAAAATAATTTGCTTACCAAACTCTTATCACAAGAATATAGCTACTATAAGAATTAGTTACTATAAGAATCTAGTTGCAATAGAGATATAACAAAATACCTTTATAAATCCTTTACTACATCTGCTAACTTTTCTTTCAAAGATTCCAATTTTTTGCTCATAAATTCCAATTCGCTCTTAGCTCGGGAATCATCTTCATACGACAAGAATGAATGCAATACATCAAGAACATCTTGATTGTCTACAGAAATAATTTCTTTCCAATCTTGTAAGACGGTTTTACGCCCAATGCTTTTGACTTGCTTACGATATTCTGTGGGGGTCATATTAAAGTGTTTTTTAAAAGCCACATTAAAGGCTTTCACATCTGCAAATCCACAATCACTTGCAATTCTTGCGACAGCCTCATCCGTACTAGCTAAGCGAACAGTAGCGTCACGGATTCTTAACCTCAATACATACTCAACAAATGAAATCCCCATTTGCCGTTTAAAAAACTGCGATGTATAGGCAATATTATAGCCTCCAATTTTAGCAATATCTTCTAACTCTATTTTCTGTTCATAATGCTCATCAATATAGACGATCATTTTATCAAAAGATGCTGGTTTTATATCGCCAGGTCTAGCATTTTCGTGAACCTTTTTAATCGGATCAAACTCTCTAAATACATCACCGGCCAAAGCTAAGTAATGATGTTCTATCCACATTCGATGTACTGGGCTTTCACCTTTAGTCATCAACAACATCGTCATAGCAGCATGATGGCGTAAGGTTGTAAAGAATTCGTTATGACGCGTACTATCATCTGAACGCAAAACAAATTGGTACGATCCAAAATCCGGATCATACTGTTGATAGAACTCGTTACCTACATGAATAACAAAGGCTATAGCATCCTCTTCGAGGGCTAATGTTGCATGCCCTACTTGAGGAGAGATAATCACGACATCAAGAGGTTTCAACGTAAACACCTCACCATTGCAACTCATCTCAACACTACCTTTTAACAAGATAAAAATCTCTGTTTCTGCATGCCAGTTGTAATGATATGTATTAACCCTATATATGTTACTGCTAAACTCTATATATTTATGTTTATATGAATAGTCAAAATAGTCCATTACACTTTTGCTCCCTAAGGTAATTTCGCTCTTAACGCCAGTTCTTGTGCTTTACCTACATTTAACAAATCAGTTTCATCCTGTGTCCAAGTACCAAATAACACGTTCTCTACAATAGTGCCAACTGGTTCGGTACATTGTTTGGAATTATACACTTGTACTAAATTCCATTTATATACTTGAATACTTTCAAATAATCCACTTTGTTCTAATTCATTAATATTAGATACCAAAGATTTCACAATTTCATCGTGATGCTCTTTAGGTGTAGCTCTGGCTTGTAAAGAATACATATAAAATGCACCCCTTATTGATATAAGGGATGCATTTATTATGATATATTTATTTAACTACGGTCAACAGCATCTTAAAGCTTTCTCTTGCATCTAGGCTATGAGGTACTTCCGATGGCATAATCAAGGTTTCACCAGCTTTCACAGTATGTTCCACATCACCAACAACGATGTGCGCCTCACCATCGAGGATTTGCACAATCGCATCACCTACTGTTACATGCGTAGAGATTTCTTCCCCCTTAGGCAGCGCAAATAGTGTAATGCTGAGTCGCTCATTTTGAGCAATTGTAATACTAATCACTTGACCCTCTTTATACTCTAGGTGCTCACCTAGATGTAAAATTTCGTTTACTGGGATATTTTTTGTGAAAGTCTTACTCATAGAAATCACTCCTTATATAGCTATATAATAGTAAAAGTAAATAAAAAGTAGATTAAAACAATTTTATCAAAACCAATTGATATAACTAAAAAAATATCCTTCCCTTAATTTTATTATAATTTAATTGAGATTTAATTTCAGTGTCTTTGGTAACAAAATTAAAATTATTTTGGATAAACGAAATGTTTTGAATAAACGCAAAGACGAGGCCTCCTAAGAAACCTCGTCTTTTTACATTATGATTAGCTATAAATATTATAGTTTTTTAACTAGTATATTTGTATCTATAACTCAAAAACTCTATAACTCTAAAAAATCTAACGCCTTAAAGTAAGAATCTAAAAATCAAAAGGGTCTAAACTGCAGGCAGCAAGCCTAACAGATACACATTAAATGTATCACCAGGATGTACTTCATGAGTTCCTCGTGGAATACATGCCAACGCATTCACAGTATATAGCCCTAACATACTACTACTATTAAAGTGACGATTAGCCACAAAACGTGGCGCTCCACCGCAAAATATGACTTTCCCTTGTACATAACGATCAAAAGCATTACGTTTGAAGATTTCTGTATCCATTACACAAGC
Organism: Veillonella parvula; assembly: GCF_902810435.1. Taxonomy (GTDB): domain Bacteria; phylum Bacillota; class Negativicutes; order Veillonellales; family Veillonellaceae; genus Veillonella. The sequence goes on along the minus strand of NZ_LR778174.1, from coordinate 711,883 downwards.
CACCACTGGAGTCGTCCAATTAGCCAACCCTTTATAACGCTTCAAGGTAGGCGCTACGATTAAATGCCATCCATTAAAGGCAGCCCCTGGATTACCGGACAAACCAAAGATTATCTGACCTTTTGGGGTAACCGCACCATAAGATGCTGCACCAGGTCGCATTTGAATACGGGCATAGATAGATTTTGCTCCTAGTTTTTCATAAATAAGAGGCATCGTATCGAAAAGGCCTACCGACACACCACCAGAACTGATAATAACATCTGCTTCTTCACTAAGCTTCAACACATGGTTGATTTCAGAGTCTAACTCCTCCGGAGCATCACTTACATGATAATGTGTTATCTTATGAAAACCTAAATCCTCCAAGAGCCCACAGATCATAGCTCGATTAGAGTTGTAGATTTTACCAGGTGTTAAACTTTCACCAGGTTCAATAACCTCATGGCCAGAGGTAAGAACTAATACACGAGGCATGGCATTAACAGATATTTCCGTCATACCTAGCCCCGTCAAAATGGTTTGTACTGTAAATGTTACCTCTGTACCACGTGGGATCACAATGGTGCCGGCAACACACTCCTCACCTTGTGGAATAATATGATCACCACAATGATATTTGCCTTGAATCGTAATTGTAGTTTGTGGTTCACCAGTGCCAACCACTTGTTCTTGCATGATGACAGTATCACATGTATCTGGTACCGGTGCACCAGTCATAATACGCACCGCATGACCAACGTCTACGGGATGTTCCCATACAACACCAGCACCAATGATACCGTCAACGATATATTCATTACGACCTTCTTCGTAGGCGATGGCATAACCATCCATAGCAGATTTTGGGAATGCAGGTACGTCTGTGGGTGCAATAATGTCCTCTGCTAACACGTACCCCTTCGCAGCCTTAACATCTATTGTTTCAACTTTATGAACTTGCGTTTGTAAGGCTTCATCCCACAATTGGAGCGCCTTCTCAACAGTAACGACGGCCATTTAAACTCCTCATCATTTCCTGTATGTGACGTACCAATTCAGGTACGTCTTGATCTAACTTACCAATTTCTATCGTCGCCACTCGGTCCATGGAATCCGAGATAAGCTCTTCCGTATGTCCCTCTTGGGTAACCTCTATAATAGGGGCAATCCCTTGAGACCGTGATTCTAGTATAACTATATCTACGGGCATAAACTGTGATATTTCATACAGGTTTGATTGTTCTTTTGTACGTATGCGAATCGCTGTTTCAGTAGGCCCTGCAATAGCAACCGCATCAGCCCCAGCTTTATAAGCAAGATCTGTGTCTGTTCCCTCATAATCCATCTGAAAGCCATGTTTATCGCTTTTGACAACACCAACGGATAAACCGATTTTTTGTAACTCAGACACAAGACGCGTTACAACAGTTGTCTTACCCGTTTTACGTTTTGATGCGACCACACTAATTAAAGGTACACGACGAAATTCATTTTCCGCTAAAGCTCGTGCCCATTGATAATCTTCAAAGCGATTAATATTACTTAATTCCCAGCTATAGTCACAAGCATCAATGGATTCAACATGACCAATAACATCAAGAGCATGATGCAAAGACACATCTTCACTAACAAGAATAGATTGAATTAAAGACGCAATATGTGGTCTATAAATACCGGCCATCGGCTCAGCCTTACCACTTTCACCATAAGGAACAATGGCATTCCAATCATTATGTTCTACTTGATAGAGCCAATCATAATACAAATCCATTTCCATGAATGGCATATCTACTGCCATTACTGCATAAGCAGAACTAGTACCAACCGCTAGAGTGCTATACAGCCCCCCTAAAGGTCCGCATCGCCCAACAGAATCACGAACAATAGAAACCTTATTTTTCTCATCGTTCGATAATGTATCTATAATATGAGTCTGTATAGCAAGTCCTAATTGCTCGTCATCACCAATGGAGATAAGAATATCTTGAACATCTGCATCTAAGCCCTTACGAAGGGCATGAGATATAAGACTTTCACCATTAATCCAAGACAACAAAGCCTTAGGTTGCCCCATTCTAGTGCTGAGTCCTCCAGCCAAAATAATTAAACCTAATTTATCCACGACGTTGTAAACCTCGTTTAACACCTTGGTAGATGAATAGTAAAACTGCAATATTTAAAAGCCCATCTGGTACCATATAGGATGCATTATAAATCATGGAATAAACCCAAGGATTCTGCCCTTGCGGAGCATAGCTAGCAAAGACCACAGCACCGCTCGTAACAGATGCCCCCCAACGCAATACAATACCTACGATGGATCCAGTGATAAGTCCAGAAAGAGAATCTTTAAAGTAACCACAAACGCCAATAGCACCGTAAGCAACCAAGTAGTCTAATACAATACTTAAATAATGAACAGATGATTTAAAGCCTAAAATAAAGTGTAATATACCATATACAACACCTACAAAGATACCTCGTGTTCCGCCCCAACGATATGCGTAAATCATGAGTGGTACCAAAGCTGCCGCCTTAATAGAGCCTCCCTGTGGCATATGAAAAATCGTAATAAATGACAACACTTGAGCAATGGCAATTGCTACGCCAGCTTCAGTAAGCATACGGATTTTAGACTGTTCCACATTAATCAACCTCCTTTTACCATATATCTATAAATGAATATATTATTTATACAATCTACTTGTATTGTACTACAGTTTATCCCTTACACCAAACAAAATATTCGGAACGTATTGAAAATTTTATGAGTCTCTTGTATAATGGTACAGGTTCAATATGTAATACTCGAAGGAGATATAGAAACTATGATTAATACAACTAACATCTTTGATTATGAAGACGTGCAATTGATTCCTAACAAATGTATTGTCTCCAGTCGTAGCGAATGTGATACACATGTAAAATTAGGTAAACGCACATTCCGCTTGCCAGTGGTACCTGCTAATATGCAAACTATCATCGACGAAGAGTTGGCTGAAAAATTAGCTCGTGAAGGGTATTTCTATATCATGCATCGTTTCCAACCAGAACGTCGTATGGATTTTGTAAAACGCATGCACGACCTTAACTTATATTCTTCTATTTCTATCGGCGTAAAAGCTGAAGAATTTGCTTTAGTTGATGAATTCAAGAAAGAAAACTTAACCCCAGAATATATCACTATTGATATTGCACATGGTCATTCCAATGCGGTCATCGAAATGATCCAATACATAAAAAAGAACTTACCTGAAACCTTCATTATCGCTGGTAATGTAGGCACTCCAGAAGCAGTTCGTGAACTAGAAAATGCTGGTGCTGATGCGACTAAAGTAGGCATCGGTCCTGGTAAAGTATGTATCACAAAATTGAAAACCGGCTTTGGTACTGGTGGCTGGCAATTGGCTGCTGTTCGCTGGTGCGCAAAAGCAGCTACTAAACCTATCATCGCTGACGGCGGTATTCGTGACCATGGCGACATCGCAAAATCCATTCGCTTTGGTGCTACCATGGTTATGATTGGCTCCCTATTTGCTGGTCATGAAGAATCTCCAGGGGAAGAAAAAATCGTTGACGGTAAAGCTGTAAAAGAATACTTTGGCTCTGCTTCTGAGTTCCAAAAAGGGGAACGCAAAAACGTAGAAGGTAAAAAAATCTTCATCGACTCCAAAGGTTCTATCTTCGATACATTAACTGAAATGGAACAAGATTTACAATCCGCTATCTCTTACGCTGGCGGTACGACTCTACAAGCCATTCGCAAAGTCGACTATGTACTTGTTAAAAACTCTATCTTCAATGGCGATCGCTAATCTAATAAATATATATGATAGTTCTAAAAGCCACAGGTTCTAGACCTGTGGCTTTTTAATGCGAGAAATACATAAAATATAAAAATATGAAAAAGGAGCTACGATACGAAAATCGTAGCTCCTTAATTATAGGCTATTAAATTTGTTCTTCACTAAGACCACAGTCTTTACTCATTAAATGGTATGCGTATTTACCAATACCTGCACTTACAACAAGCAATATAGTCAATACGATAAATGCTACTGTAAGACTTGTACCGTGCGCAATGAAACCAATTAAGGCAGGTCCCATCAAAATACCCATATAACCGAGCATTGTGGATGTTGCGACCGCTTGTGTCATAGGAATGACATTTTGTTCCCCCATTGCAGAGAATAGGTTTGGTACTATCATAGCTAATGAAATACCCAATAATAAGTAAGTATACATGGAGGCATGACCTGGCAAGAACACGATAAGCCCCATCGCAATAGAGCCAAGTAAGTAGCCACCAACAACAACTTGCTTTGATGTTAAGTGTTTACCTAATCTATTACCAAGCAAACGGCCTATACACATAGTACCATTAAAGAGCATTACACCCATGACAGCCTCTTCGATAACAATCCCTTTATCTTCAAATAAATATAATGCACTCCAATCCCCTACAGCACCTTCTACCAAGTAAGAAACAAAGGACAATAAACCAAAAATAAGAGCGATTGGATGAAAGGACAATGGGCTTTTAGATTTTTTAGTAACCTTTGCATTTGGATCACTACCAAAGGTCAACATAAATTGGCTAACTACAACCATCGCAATAAATAGTACGATGAGAAGTCCCCAAATACTTTGATTAACAGGCAGCGATAAGATTTTTAAAAGCACGAGCAAAACACCGGCACCAGCAAAACCACCTAAGCTCCAGCCACCGTGATAGGCGCCCATTAAATGTTTTTTGCTCACCTTTTCTGTTAGGATAGCTTGTAAATTAGCAGAAGCACCACTAAGGCCTACACCAATACCAAAAAAGAACAGGGCTACTGTTGTTGTAGCAATAGTAGGACACATAGTAACGATGGCAAGAGATACCATACCAATAAAGCTAGCTAACAAAACAACTCTCTTACACCCAAAGCTTTCTACAAGCTTACCTGCTATAGCCATGGATAAACAAGAACCTACACCGAGCAACAAAATCATGGAACCTAATACATCTTCACCAATACTAAGCTTTGCTTTTAAATATGGCACAAAACCAGCCCATAAAGCTGTGTACATACCAGGGATAAAAAATGCCCCAAAAGCACCACGAATATTTGCTGTTGAAATAGAAACTTTATCGTTCATTACATCCTTTCTGGCTTCTAGAACCGTCCGGTGAAGAAAGGTCCTTTTTATCCGCAAAGCGCTAAAATATGCGCCATTACAGGAAACCATTTTAATTACATATGTATTAATCTTGAAATATAATAACCCTCTTTACAAAACATGTAAAGAGGGTTTTGTAAATTTAAAATTAAATTAAAAAGCTTAATTGTAGATTTGGATAATGTTCAATCTCACGTTATAATTTAAGATTTATAAAAAAATAATGTTGGAGCGACATTATTATAATAGCACTCCAACATTTATTATAGATACGTTTCCAGTATTTTGAATATAATTATTTACTTCATATATTATTATTTTTTTGGGCTACTAGTATATTTCTTAGTGCATCATAACCATATATAAATCCACGCTTATCACACATACTAGATACTTCTTCACATATATTATCACCGATTTTATCTACAACAATACAAATATTCATAGCTCCTGCTAATTCTAAAATATGCTGAGCCTCCTCAATTTGGTGCCATAGATTATCTGATACAGAGTTTGGAATGATTAAAACCCCTATTACATCACGATTAAATGCACCGGCTGTAGCCGGTGGATATGGATTATAAGGTTCGCCTAATAGATATACAAATACAACAACTTCTACATCGTATGATGAAACTAATAGAGCAGAAAAATACCATGGATTTTCAATATACTCGCCTGGAGTTAAAAGACAATTCTCTTTACGATAAATTGCCATGGGGCGTGGCAGAGAATACGGTAAATCCAATATGTTTTTTACCACTTTTTCAATGTGGCAATAGGTACTTCCAACCCAAAGTGTGCTTCTTAGGTTTTGCACTGTTAACTCCTTGTAAGTGATACTACACTAAATTGTAAGAGTTCAGAAAAGCCTTGTAATACATTTGTTAAAGATACCTCTACACTTGAAACATCACCTGAGATTAATACTGCTCCTGAAAATCTATCAATAAATTCAATATGAACATTAGCAGCTTTAGAGGCCATATCCGCTGCAATAATAGCGGCTTCTCCTGGCGTAATAGTTAAAATACCTATTGCACTGCGCCCCTCACTATCCAAGCCTAATTTGCTATATAAATCCCTTTTAGGATTAGCTAATACATGAGCCAATGTAACCTGCTTTCCTGGTACTGACTCTTGTATGATTCGTTGCTTGTCTATCACGGTATATAGCCTCCCTTCAAATCACAGATTTGCAAATACTCTAATCCATAAAAATGCACCTACAGCTAAGAACCCACCAATGATAGGTCCTACTATTGGAACCCACGCATAGCCTAAATTTGCAGATCCTTTATTTGGAACTGGTAAAATGGCGTAAGCCATCCTTGATGGAAAATCACGTGCAGGATTCAATGCAAATCCAGTAGTTCCTCCGAAAGAGAAACCAATACTTGCTACTAAGAACCCTATAATTAATGGTGCTAAGCCATTTGCCATAGGTCCTAACAAAAGCACACAGAAGATAAATAAGAACGTTGCAATAATCTCTGATAGTAAATTCCATCCACGATGATCAATAGCTGGGCCAGTGGCAAAAATACACACACTATTTCCCTCTTCTGGACTTGTTATTTTAAAATGTGGATAATACTGTAACATAGTAATAACCGCACCTAAAAATCCACCCAAAAGTTGTGCTATAACTGTCCCCACTACTAATTCAGGAGGAAATAATCCGCCCGCTGCAAACGCTATGGTAATAGCTGGATTCAAATGACCAACACCACCTAAACCAACAGCAGTATATACAGCAAACGTGACTGCAAAACCCCAACCAAACATCAATCCAATCCAATTTGACTTAAGTGCACTGGTAAGCGTATTTTTCAATAATAGCCCTGCATTACAACTACTACCAAATGCCATTAAGACAGCCGTTCCAATAAATTCACTAACATACACTTGTGTAGCATCCATATGTGTTACCTCATATAATACATGTCAATATACGTGTTAAATCTTCTTTTGTTGCTTCGTATGGATTACCTGCATAAGTACGATCAGACATTGCTTGTTGAACTAATACAGGAAATGCGTTTTTATAGTCTATTTCATTGATGCCAAATTCTTTCATAGTCATGACACACCCCACTTGACGCGCTAATGATTGTGCACATTTCACTAATGCCGATAATTGCGAACTTTCATCATCATTTACATCTGTTAAAGATAATTTCTGAGCGATTAAAATATATTTTGATTTAGCAATTTTTGAATTTACTGCATTATACATAATTACATAAGGTAATAGCATCGCATTAGCTAACCCATGTGGCACATGAAATTGTCCTCCTAGTTGATGAGACAATGCATGTGTAATACCTAATCCTGCTTGATTAAATGCAATGCCAGCCATACAAGAAGCTTCATGCATCGCAGCTCGTGCTCTCTCATTTTTTCCATCAGTCACACAAATTGGCAAATTGTTGACTACTAATTCTATTGCTTTTTCAGCTAGCGCATCAGTGAAATTATTAGCATCCTTAGCTACCAAAGCCTCGAGTGCATGAACTAATACGTCCATTCCACTGTAGGCAGTCACCTTTTCGGGTGCAGATTTTACAAAAAATGTTGTTAATATTGCTTCATCTGGTAATAAACTATCATCTACTAAAGGATATTTAATACCAGTTTTAGTATCTGTTATAACAGCAAATGAGGTCACTTCAGATCCAGTACCACTAGTGGTTGGTATAGCAATAAATTTTCTAACCCCTACATGGTATAAGGTTTTACAAAAGTAATTAATACCCTTTGCCATATCTATAGCAGATCCACCGCCAATTACAATAAGTATTGTAGATTCCGCTTTTTTTAATACCGAGACCCCTTTTATAATAGAGTCAATAGGCGGATCAGGAACTACATCAGAATATACAATATAAGTATTATCAGTACTTATTATATCAATCACGGTTTGTAATGCTGGAGTTCCTACTAAAAAAGGATCACAAACGATAAAAATTCGCTCTCCATTTAATTGACGAAGCCTTTCTAATGCATCTAATTTTGAATCTGTTGTAGAATGATTAACACTTTCTGTAAAAATTTGCGTTTTAAAGGTCCATGATTCCATTATTACGCTCCTTTTATACATTCTTGAAAAGCTCGTAGTCCTGCTTTCACTATGAGCATATCTTCATCCACGGTACCACCACTAATGCCTAAACCACCTATTAAGTAATCACCGCACATTAATGGTTCACCGCCACCAAATAAAACTATTGGTCTTTGCACCATAGTTTCTATACCATAAAGAGAACTCCCTAGCTGTATTCTCTCACCAAGTTTCGCCGTACTACATCTAAATGCAATGGCCGTATAAGCCTTATTGGGTGCCAAGTCTATACTAACGCCAAGAGATTGTTCCATTCGTCTTTGATAAACTAAACTGCCACTAGCATCTACAATAGCCACTACTACAGGTACACCAATACGATTTGCTTCAGTTTCACACGCTTTTACAATTTGATCCACAACGGATTCAATAGTAATAGGTTTATGATTTTGTGATATTTCTGGATTTCCAAAGAGTCGATTTTCCCTTTTTATAGTTGAAGAAGTTCTCTCCATAGTCTCTATAATTTTTTGGACAGAATCATAAATATCCATGTCTAGCCTCCTTGTTACGGGCTAGTTTATTTTGCTAATAATAATTCTATATCATTGTGTGGACGTGGAATTACATGTGTTGAAATAACTAATCCTACATTACCAGCTGCTACAGCACCAGCTTCAACAGCTGCCTTAACGGCTCCAACGTCACCACGAACCATAACAGTCACCAATCCAGATCCAATTTTTTCATATCCAGTTAATTCTACATTCGATGCTTTTACCATTGCATCTGCAGCTTCTATTGCGGCTACCAATCCTTTTGTTTCTACCATTCCTAATGCATTATTCATAATAAACCTCCTTATTTTTTAGAATTACTTTTCTTTTTAGATTTTCCTGATTTAGTTGATTTTCTAGGTTGTTGTACTTCTGTTACATTTTCAGTAATTTCAACTAATGACGCATCATCTTTTGATTCATTAATCTCAATATCTTCATTTTGTAAAGTATTTCCTAAATCAAGTGATTCGCTTGATTTATCAATGATTGATTCTACTAAAATTGAAGCAGCTTCATCCACGTCAATAACCTCAGTACTTACTGTACCATCATTTTGATGCGGTTCTATAGTTTCTTTAACCTGATTATCTTTCAGGAATACATCAACTACACTTTGTGATACCCGTGGTATTACTTTACAGCCAATAAAACAATTCATTTCTTTAGCTATTGAACTGCCAGCTTGTATAGCTGATTGTACAGCACCTACATCTCCTATTATTTTGATGGTAAACCAACCAAAACCATTAGCTCTATCAATATTAACTACATGTACATTTGATGCTTTTACCATCACATCTGCCATTGTAATAGCTCCTAATAAGCCTTTTACTTCTAATAGTCCTAATGATTCATTCATATAAACCTCTCTTATCTTAAGCTAAACACTTCACTTAATACGCAGCGTCTAATTCGACAGAATGAGCGTGCACAGGTAATTCCTTCACCTGTTGGTCCTGCAATTGTGAATGTTGTATGTCCTTCACCGCCTACACCAATACCGGCATAAGATGGTGCATTCTTAACAAAAATTGTAGTTTCTAATAAACGCGCCATTTTTGATAATTTTTCAAGGTTTTGCGAGTGCATGATTGCTGTATGACGATTACCTAACTCTGCTCGATGTGCACATTCAATAGCAATATCTACATTTGGAACAGATACAATTGGTAAAATTGGCATCATCATTTCCTCTGTTACTAAGTGATGATGTTCTGATGTTCTCGCAATAATCAAATGAATACTGTCATCTACAGCAATCCCCACTAATGCAAGTAAATCTTTTGCAGGTTTACCTACGTAGTCTGGATTTGGTTTGCCATCATCTTTAGTCACTTTTTTTACTAAACTATCAAGCGTAGACATATCAGTTATTTCATAGGCACCATTTTTCTTCATATAGTACACTAGTTGATCTGCTACTTCTTCAACAACAAACACTTCTTTTTCTGCAATACATGGAACATTGTTATCAAAACTTGCACCATTTATAATATCCTTTGCCGCCTGTTCTATATGTGCGGTTTCATCTACAACAACAGGAGGGTTCCCAGCACCTGCGCCAATTGCTTTTTTACCAGATGAAAGTACTTGTTTTACAATACCTGGTCCACCAGTTGCCACAAGCAATCGAACTTTAGGATGTTCCATCATAATTTGTGTATTTTCGATGGATGGTTCTCTAACCATAGTCACTAAATTATTTGGTGCTCCTACAGCTTCTAAAGCCTTATTTATCATTTGCACCAAAATCGTAGATACTTTTTTAGCTCTTGGATGAGGACTAAATACTACTGTATTACCTCCTACAAGCATAGATATAGAGTTATTAATAATCGTTTCTGTAGGATTAGTAGTAGGTGTAATAGCACCTATAACACCAAATGGACAAAACTCTTCAAGCGTTAATCCATCATGACCCGTCATGGCTCTTGTTTCCAACACTTCCTTACCAGGTGTTTTCACTGCAGCCACTCGATTCTTAATCAATTTATCACTATATCTACCAATACCAGTCTCTTCTACAGCCATTAGTGAAATCATTTCTAAATGATCTTTTTGTAATACTGTATCGCGAATCGCATCTACAAAAGCATTACGTTCTTGTAAAGAATATGATAATAATTTCCTTTGTGCTATTTCACTAGCATTGATAGCCGCCTCCATAGTATCAAAAACACCATACTCATAAGCAGATGCATCTAAGGTAATGCCTTCTTGTTGTAAATCCTTTACAACTTGTTTTACTATATTTTCAATCATGTCTACTTTCATGTGTATCTCCTCTATGTTTTCGATACAAGTCCTACATCATTGTTCTTAATATACCCTGCATTCGCTTCATCTACATCTATATGCATTTCCAGAGCAAACTTAGGGGATACACGAACAATTACATTAGAAAATATCAATTCTCGTTCTCCATAAATAGTTACTGATACTCGTTCTTTATCAAATACACCCATTCGACTCGCATCACTTGGGTGCATATGAATATGTCTATGAGCAACAATGACGCCTTGAGAAATTGTGAACACACCTTTTGGACCCATCAAAGTAATGCCTGGCGTACCGTTTAAATCTCCTGATTCACGAATAACTCCGGACACCCCCAACACAAATGAATCCGTAAGAGAAATCTCCACTTGTGTTTCTTCTCTAAATGGTCCCAAAATCCGTACTTTTTCAATACTTCCTTTCGGTCCTATCAATGTTACTGTTTCATTAGCAGCATATTGACCAGGTTGTTTCAAATCTACTTTTTTAGTCAGATTATCCTGTCCAAATAATACTTGATATGCTTCTTTAGACACATGAACATGACGATTTGAGACGCCAATCGGAACACTACAGCGATTGATTTCTGTTAATCTCGTCATCACTCGTTCTGTCACTCGATGTATATATTCAGACTGTTTCATAAGTATTCATCTATCCATTAACTAACTGCTCTCTATATTGAGAGATCGTTCTATGTTCATATTTTTTAAAAATTTTACAAAAATAACTGATATCACTATATCCTAGAATATTAGCTATATTAGTTCCACTTTTTTCTGTACCTAATAGATATTCTTTAGCCAAATTTATTTTCTTTTTATGTATATATTGCATAATAGTCATATTCAATTTATTTTTAAATATACGACTAACATACCCTTGACTAACATTACAAGCAATCACTATATCTTTTAATGATATATCCTCTTGAATATGATTATGTATATAGCAAAGAATTGTATATAAAATATCTTGTTTTCCTTTATACATTTCCATAAATAGAAAATCGACAGTTTTAAATATCCATACATTTAGACCTTCTGGATAGCTAGTTGTGAGATATGCATGGGGTAGTTGAAGATTAAATACGGTTTTAACAGAGCTTGAATAATCCACTAAATTCGTTTGAATTTCATCAACAATTGAATACATCATATTAATAAATGCATGTTTATCACAGCCTTTATATATATGTTCACATAGCTGATGCATCTTTTCTAAGGTTAGAAGAAAATCACTTTTAAGAAATGCATTATACACTTCGTCCAAATATACGGAACTATCTTCACATATATTATGCTTTATCATACCTTTATCCTTTGGAATCCATTTAATAAAATCCTCCCAAGAAAAAGGTTTATAAAGGTATCCAATCCCCTCATATTTCATCGTCATGGCAACAATTGATTCAATCTTTTTATTAATCATTATCACTACACGACATTCTGGGTATGTATAATATAAATATCGAATGATATCACTTGCTTTTTGGTTATATATATCTATTGCAACATAAGCGACCGTAAACTCAGTATGTTTGCCTAACTCCAATATTTCTTTATATGTACTTATACAAACCACATCTGCATCCATATGCATAGCAATTCTTTTTCGTAGGGCTTTCATATGCAATTGATCAGTATCCACCAAAAGAATCTTGATCATAACTTAGCTCCTTATTCACTCTAACGGATATGAAAGTATTACTTGCATGCCACCACAAGATTTATAATGACAATCTATGTTTGCAGATATGCCATATTTTGTTATAAACATCCTCTGTAACTCAATAATAGACTTAACTACGGAAGCTATGTTTTGTTCTAACATAGCTTCATAAGATATAGAATCCTTTTCCTGAATCAAATCTTGTAGTAACTTTAAATCACTCGATTCAAGTTCAAGCTTATCATCGTCTAAAATAATAGAGGCTCGATTTTCTTGAACCATGGTGTGTAACATAATAGAAATTTCACTATGCCCATCTTGTTGAACCACCTCTATAATATGTTGCACATATTGCCATATACTATAGGCTGGTACCATACAATGCCACATCGATTCATCTACATTAATCTTCCAGGACACATGACAATCTTCACGATAATTGAGCAAATTTATCATAGTTTCTATTCGCGAACACTCTTCTTTGATAGTAGCTTCAGCCCAACTATCATTCTGAAGAGCTAATGTATGTGTATAATCCAAAATAGCAGCTTCAGTTGTGGTAGCATCTTCTAAAATCGATAAACTATCTATTATGTCCAATAATTTGCAGTTACGTACAATATCAATATACCGTTTACATTGCATTAACTCAGTTTGTAAACTATATAGCTTATCCTCTGTCTCTTGTAATTTTAACTCCAATATATCAATACGTTTTAAATTTTTTTGCTTATTACGATTTGATACGATTTCATGATTTGTTAGTTGATTAATAATAAATTCTACTAGCTTTGCAATGGAAAGAACCTCACTGTAACTATATCGTTTGATATCTTCCAACTCTTCAGAGGTAGATTTCAATACATCATGTTCAATTAAATCTTGTCCTCCAGGGACCATATTTTTACTTAACCGAACAATTGTATCTGGCGCATCATCACATAAAATTTGACCTCCAATAAAGCCGCCTAAATACTGACCATCTACAATAATAGGAATGGCAATTTCTAGAAGACCACAAGGACAAATATAAATGCTTACCTCCTTATTAGTAGCAGCAATAATAGCTCCAGATGCATCTGACAATTTACACAATAACAATGATGTTGGATTATTCCGTACTTTCTTACAATACTTACAAAAATGTGTAGTCTTAGTTAATACATCACCTTTATAATCTACTGTAACAAAAGCAATTCCAGTTACATCTGCAACCGATTGCTGTATCTCTTCAAGTAGATCATATCCAATTACTGTCATGATATCTAAACAGGACTGCTCTTGTTGACGTTCTTCGAATTGATTTCGTGGCATTGGTTTTTACTACCTTTCTCATACGATATGCAAAATATCTCTACATATAGTATTCGACGATAATCATAAAAATCATGCAAATATTATTTATCATAACCAACTTTCATAAGCTTATGCATATGAGCTTAATGTTTCAACACACACGCATCTTCGTTTACGAACCAAATCTTTTGCCGTCACAGCGCCTTCACCTGTAATATTTGCAATTGTAAATGACGTCGACCCTACACCACAAATACCGATGCCATCTAGAGAACAACCATTCTTCACAAAAATGGCCGTTTCAAACTCCTTAGCTGCACGTCTTAAACGTTCAGAATTACTAGAATGTATACCTGCTGTATGATGGCAACCTTGCTCAGCCTCAATAGCAATTTGTAATGCACATTCAAAATCTCTAGCTTTTACAATGGCAATCAATGGAGCAAGTAGTTCCTTTGTAACAAATGGATGAATGCGTACCGTTTCAACAGCAATTAAATCATAAGAACAATCAGTTAAAATTCCTGCGTCCTTTAAAATAGTATCTGCAGATTTCCCACCATATAACCGATTTACTTCCAAATCTTCATTTAACAAAATCTTTGATAGCTTTAACATTTCACCAATAGAATCCACATAGTACACATTAAGACGTTCTAAAGCCTCTTTAAATTTAGGTAATATATCTTGAACAACAACTACATTTTTTTCTGATATACAAGTTATATTATGATCAAAAGATGCACCTTTATGTATACAATATGCGGCTTTTTCAATATCAGCAGTTTCATCTACAATAAATGTTGGGTTTGCTGGGCCTGCAGAAATTATTTTTTTCCCACATGATAATGCACTTCTTGCTGCATCAGAGCCACCTGTTGAAAGTATTAATTCAACATCAGGATGGTTCATAATTTCTTTAATATAGGCTAATGAGCAAGAATCCACTGTTGTAACAAGATTACATATACCAAATTTATCCATTATAATTTGATTGATAATTTTAGTTATATATTTTGATACACCCATCGCTCTAGGATGGGGACAGTGTATTGCCACATTACCCGCTGATAAAATACTTATCGTGTTATTAATAAGCGTTTCGCATGGATTTGTACTAGGATGAATGGCACATACAACACCATATGGAAACGGCTCTGTAAAAACCATACCACCTTCACCTTGTGTCGTATTAGTTTGTAAATCTTCAGGCCCTGGGGTTTCCTCTAGTGCAAGTTTAATTTTAATAATCTTATCTTCTGCTTTTCCCATACCTGTTTCTGTACATGCAAGAGTAGCAAACTCACGGGTATAATCACGTAAGCCTTCTCGAATAGCTTGAATCAGCTGTTTTCTTTCTCGTAAACTCACTTTTCTATACATATGAAATGCTTCTTTAGCGGCACTTACAACTTGTGTAACCGAGGAAAATACCCCCCATTGGGTTTCCATATTTACCTCCTTGTTAAATATCAACAGAATCTACAATACCTATAATTGCCAAGTCAATAGTTGCACCTTTTCGATTTTCTTCTACCCGTACTGAAGACCCTGTACCGACTAGTACATATTCGCCTACACCAGCTCCTACAAAATCGGCTGCCACTTGTTCTCTATGAGCTGGTGAAAGCGATGCATCTACCGGTTGTATAATCATTAATTTATATCCTAGAAGGGTATCACTCTTTTTAGTAGCGACTACATTACCAATAACTTTTGCTAAATACATGCTGACTCCTATCTCATAAAACTCAATTTATATAACGAATATGGTCTATGTATTGTATCCCTAACTCAAATATACGTTTATAGTAGGAACGTACCATCTCTTGATAGGAAATTGGCTCTTTTCCTGATAAAGGCTCTATCGACGTAGGCAGAACATATACGCTTGCACCTTGTGCAAAAGCCCTTTTAACAACTTCTGACAAATATGATTGACTATACCCCAATGCAATATGAATGACGTCATTTCGTGGGATATACGGTAATACCACGCAATCATTCTCTGTAAAATTCGGCTCTGCATCATAAGAATGTAGCATAAGGAAAGGATATACTTCCTTAACTCTACGCTCCATTTCAGAATCACAAGGCTTAGCAACAAGTGCATAAACAGGTCGTTCTTTATATGATATTAATTGGCTAGCTAACGAATAGTTTTCATGATGCCATATATCATCAAAAGCAACATATAGTTTACGCAACTTTTTTGTTGCATTTTGTTCTGCTAAAATACGTGCCACCATGTCTTCTAAGATCCTAGTTAGGTCTTTATCTTCCATAGTGCCTCCTCTAAAGTAGTGGCATATAAGGATATAGCCTCATATGCCACACTATATTTATGCCTTAAGAGTTGGAAGAATACGTTCTGTATCAGTATGAGGACGTGGAATAACATGTAAGGAAACAACTTCTCCTACTGCACGTGCTGCTACTGCACCAGCATCTACTGCAGCTTTAACTGCACCAACGTCACCACGAACCATAACAGTTACCAATCCAGAACCAATTTTTTCATAACCAACTAAATTTACATTTGCTGCTTTTACCATAGCATCCGCTGCTTCAATGGCACCAACTAAACCTTTTGTTTCTACCATTCCTAATGCATCTGAAATCATAATATCCTCCTATGTTCTACTAACTGTTTATTAAATATATGGAGTAGTACTTGATTTAGGTTCATCACCTAATGTACCAAGTAATTTTATTCCCACCTCACGAGCTGCTCTAACAGCTTGTCTTACAGCTCCAGAATCCCCTGAGAAGGTTAGAATAACTTCATTTGAGTAACTTGTTCCTGCTTTAGGAGATGAATATGATACTACTTCTACATTTGCAGATTTAACTGCTGTATCGGCGAGAACCGTACCAATAGCAGCAGGCCCTGCACATACCATACCAAAAGACTTTCCTAATGGTGTATTAAATACAGATTCTAAACAATAACTAGCACGTGCTGTATATTGGAACTCGAGGTGACCTGCATCATTGCTATATACATCACCGAAATACTTTGGTAATGATTCTAAAGCAATTTCCACTGCACGACGTGCATCAGATACATCATGCGCACCAATATAGATAAGAGAACCGTGACCAGCCCCACCTTTAGTATCTCTAGGTAACTCTACTGTAATAATTTCTGTATTTGTTGCTTTAATTGCATCATCTACAGCCATAATCTGAGGACCGGCACCAATACGTCCACCGATAATTCCGATAGACTTAAATTCACCCAGTCCCATTGTTTCTGTTAATAATGGATCTACACTTGCTATTACAAGACCGATTGTATCTCCTATTGCAGTACCGACAAATTCAGTTACTCCTATAGACGTTTTTGTTGTTTCTTTAGGATTTTTAATACCAAGTTCTTCCGATACCTGCCCCATCACTTTTTCTAATAATGCTGTATCCATAGTACCTCCTAGCCACCAATAATACAGGTTAAACCTTTTGATTCTACAATTTTTTTGTACCTTTCCATTTCTTCTTCTGGAATTTTGGGTGTTTTTTCTAATTCATATTCTCGTCCTAAGAGTTCATACTTTCCTTGACCATAATTATGATATGGCAACAAATGTACTTCATGCACGTTTGGCATACTCTCTTTTACAAACTCCGCAATACCTCGTATATCATCTTCACTTGCATTAAACCCAGGTATAGTAGGAACACGCACTGTTGTATTCGCTATCGATTGTATAACCTTTGCCGATTCTCTTATTTTTGCATTATCAACACCAGTAAACTTTTTATGTTGTTCTGGATTGACGCTTTTTATATCCAATAGAACTAAATCAATATACGGCATAATTTCTTCTACAATCTTTGTATCATAGTATCCTTCTGTTTCTATTGCCGTATGCCAACCTTGTGCTTTACAAGCTTTAAAGATTTCTTTAGCAAATAAAGGTTGTGTTAAAGCCTCTCCACCAGATAAGGTGATACCACCATTAGAACGAAAATATTGTGTCGCATCTTTACGAAGCTCTTTCACTACTTCCTCTACAGTCATCAACTTACCTTTCATAGAAAGTGCACTTGTAGGACAGACTATCGTACACTCTGCACAATTATCACAGAGCGTACGATCGACCCAATAAGGATTGCTATCAGCAATAGCCTGTTTTGGACATACCGCTTGACATGCCTTACATCCAATACAAAGTTGTTTTCGATACAATACCTCAGGATAATATTGTTGCGATTCTGGGTTAGAACACCATTTACACCGCAATGGACAGCCTTTTAGAAAAACGATTGTCCTAATTCCCGGCCCATCATGAATGGAAAAGCGTTGAATATCAAATACAGTGCCTTGTACACTATAATCTACTGATTCCATACAAACTTATCCTTTAATATATGCACCTACATATTATGTTCTGTACGATTAATGATGTCATCTTGTACTTCTTTTGCCAATGTAACGAAGTGAGCACTATAACCTGCTACACGAACAATCAAATCTTGGTTATCTTCAGGATGTTCCTGTGCATTAATTAATGTTTGTTTATCAACTACGTTAAATTGAACATGACTACCTTTTTTATCAAAGAAACTCTTAATAATGGATACGAAGTTTTTCAAGCCTTGTTCGCCACTAACGGCTGCAGGAGTGAATTTTTGATTATATAATGTACCATTCGATGCTTGTGCATGGTCTAATTTTGCAACAGAGTTAGATGCCGCTGTTGGGCCATTAACATCATTACCTTGTCGAGGTGATACACCATCTGCCAATGGTTCTGTTGCTAAGCGACCATCTGGTAAGGCTGCTACGTCTTTACCAAATAAAACGTTTGCAGATACTGGGTAAATACCAGCTTGGAATTGACCGCCACGAGGGTTCATATACTTATCAACTTCATTACAGTAGATTTTGCCGCAACGATATGCAAGTTCATCAACTTCTTCAATATCATTACCAAAGGAATCTGTGTTCTTTAAGATATTGTGAATTGTCGCATATTTACTTGGATCAGATTGAGATTTACAGCCACAGCTTGTGCCTGCCCCTTGTTTTAAATGAGATTCTAATGTAGCAATATCAATGGATCCTGTAGAAGATAAGATTTTCTTGACAGCTTCATAAATTTGAGCTTCATCTAAAGTAGCTTCAGAAATAGATGGAGTACAAATAGGTGCTGCTGCATCACTATACCCAAAGTTAGCTTCCAAAGCACCACGTAAATCTTTTAATGTAATACGTTTATCTTCAAATACATTCTTTTGAATAGCATATAAAGAGTCACCAGCATCAGCAATCCCAAATGCTTGAGGTCCTGTAAAGTTATAGATTGCACCGCCTTCTTGGCAAGATTTACCGCGTTTGATACAATCATCAACCATAGCTGACATAAATGGTAAAGGAGCACGTTCCATATGTGCATAGTCAACTGCATTATCAGCTTTAGCTAAATGGCGAACAAAGTATTCCATTTGTTTTTGATAAGCTGCAAGAATTTTTTCCATGCTATCTAACTCTTCTAGCTCACCAGTTTTTGGTCCCAATTGTTTTCCTTTACAACGACCATTATTAAGTGTAATTTCAAGAACTTTAGCAATATTGAAGAATGCAGCATCATGCCAACCTTCTGTACGATGGCCCGCTTGCGGTTCTACGCAGCCGATAATGCAGTAATCTCGCGCATCCTTTAAGGCTACACCACGAGATACTAATGCTAGAATAATAACTTCGTCATTATAGAATGCTGGTACACCATATCCTAAACGGGAAACTTCACATGCTCGATATAAAAATTCCATTGGAGAATTTTGATGTACACGAACTGAAAACGATGGTGCAGGCAAACGTACATGTGCTACGGCTTCCATACACATGTAGGATACTTCATTTGTAGCATCCTTACCTTCTTCATCTTGACCACCTACGCAAAGGTTTTGGAATACTGCGTAGCCAGCAAATGCTTGTGCGGAAACTTCATCACGTGTTTTATTAATATCATTTAACTTAACCCAAATACAATCTACCAGTTCTTGTGCTTTAACACGGTCAATTGAATCGTCTTTCAAGTATGGATACATATATTGGTCAAAACGGCCTGGTGAAATTGAATGACCATTTGATTCAATTTGTACCATAATTTGAATAAACCAAAAAGATTGACATGCTTCCCAGAAATTACGAGCACCAAATTCGGGAACGCGATCACAATTGGCTGCGATTTGTTCTAATTCTGCTTTACGAGTTGGGCAAGAAGTTTTTAAAGCTAATTCACGAGCTTTTTCTGCATAACGGTGTGCAAACCGGATAGCTGCATTATAAGAAATAATAACGGCATTATAGAATTGTTTTTTCTTAATACTACTTGGATCATCTTCATCCAACGCATTTAAAGCTGTTATTGTTTCTTCCAATATACCACGGAAACCTTTTTTCAAGATTTTACCATAATCTACATTTACGTGACCTACGCCTCCGTAGAAATAGTTGCCAACTGTAAATACTCCATTAGAAATACAAGCTTTTGTATCTGGTTCCATATAGGAATCAGCTAAAGCACTCGTTGTCTTTCCATCCCAGTATAAAAATGCATCATGTAATTCATGTTGCACCTTTTCAGAAATTTCAAATGGGTCAGCCATACGGTTATGCATAGTATGGAATTCTTTTTCTACCCAATCATAAGAGAATTCTGGGCATATCTCAGTAGATCTTGGATTAACTGTAATGGACCCAACTACTAATTCATTATCTCGAATTGTAATTGGTAACTCATTAAAGATTTTCTCAACTGCCTTTGCACGACGAATAATAGTAGGTTGACCTTCCGTTTCCTTATAGGATTGTGTAATTAAAACGGCACGTTCTGATTCTACCTGTGGTACTGCATCAATAATTACTTGTCTTAATTTCTCAATTCGTTCTGTGGGTTTACTAAATCCTCGTTCTAGCATTTTCTAACCTCCTAACAACGTAAAATACTCCATCATGCTATTCATCTGTTTTCTGTGTCACCTCATGCAAATTCAGAATACCTAGCATACTTCTTAAGAAAATCCTATCATAATATTCGTGCATACTCATAAGACTTTCTTGTCATCTTTGTTGTAAATTTCAAACCTCTTTTTTCCTAGAATACTATTTTCCATGTAACACATATAATGTATATAAATAAATATTACAGAGTGGTAATATACAAACCTATTTTAGGTAATAATCGAACCTTCAAGCTTTTCTCTATTGTTCTATTTATTTTTTCTATTTATACTGAAAATGATTATAGGTAGGAGGTGATTACCATGGCATCGCAAACAGATCTTTGTCTTTGGGAAACAAATCGTATTGCTATAGGATATTCACTGTTAGATCAGTTATTAAAAGATTATCCTATTTCTTTGGTCAAACAGTATCGTATTTGCCCTGGTAAAGCATTTTTCTTACTCGGTGCAGATACGGATATAGTAAAACAAATCGAATGTACATTAAAACACAAGGATTGTATTCAATATCGGGTTGTCACCGGCATTCATCCTGATGTACTTTCAGTATTTCAACACAAAAAAATAATTCCCAAGGTAACTCACTTGGGAATTTATGAATGTACTACATCTGTATCCGCTTTTCATTTAGCAAATTATTTAGCTTGGCATCATCAAGTAGATTTATTACATATACAAATCGGTATCGGACTATGTGGTAAAAGTATTATTTCCATTGCAGCATCCTATACTGATTTAAAAACAATTGAAAGCCAATTGCCTCAATTATATCCAAAAGATATTGTGAGTCACGCAACAATTTCAGATCCATCCCCAGAATTGCTTTCACTCTTATAGGAGGTTCTATGGAGTCTATACAATTCTTATTACAACAAGCTCATGCTTTATGGCGACAAGGTAATGAACAAGGTATGATTGAATATCTAGAAAAAGCAATTCACTTGTGTCGTCAAGAAAAGAATGACAAAAAACTTATTGAAATTTTAAATGAATATGGTGGCTCTTTACGTAATGTTGGCCGATATGACGAAGCGATTACTGCTATTGAGGAATCACTTAAGATTCTCCAAAAAAATAAGTCCTATTCCCAGCAAACATATGCCACAATTTTAATAAATCTTGGTAATACATATAGAGAAAAAAAATTATATTACGAAGCAGAATCATATCTATTAAAAGCAAAAGAAATATTTCAATCTCTAGAGGATACATCTTACGCATATATTGGATTACTAAACAACTTAGCACTTCTATACCAAAACACTAATAATTATGACATTGCTCATAAACTACAATTAGAAGCGGTAGAACTGCTAGAAACTACAGAATACCAAGTACCTCTTGCTATTAGTTATAATAATTTATATGAAATTAGCAAACATATCAAAGACTATAACGGACTATCTCCAGAGATATATTTAGATAAAGCAGCTTATATACTACAGCGAGAAGTAGGTACGAGTCATCCTATGTATGCAGCAGTATTGAATAATCGTGCAGACTATGAAATAAATCAACACCACTACGACAAAGCACTTCAGTTATATCGTGAAGCTTTACCGATTGTAAAACACAACTATGGTATAGATAGTCAAGCCTATCAATCGGTACAACAAAATTTAGACTATGTAAAGGATTTAATTGAAACATTACAGCAGAAATCCAAACCAACTCGTAAAACTGGGCTCCAATTAGGTCGCGAATTAGCCCATTATGTGGCACAAGATTTAGAGTTAAACATGCCAGATATCTGTCCATTTCTCTGCTTAGCATTAGTGGGAACAGGATCGGAATGTCTTGGCTACGATGATATGCTTTCAGAAGATCATGATTTTACAAAACGGTGCCAACTCTTTTTACCAGATGATATATATAAATCAAGCAAAGACAATCTATTATCTTATTTTACAAACTACGCCCACGGACAAATACAAATAGAAAGTATTTCACACTTTTATAAGCGCTACACACTATATCCAGAAGGCCCACAAAGTCCAAGTGAATATCGTCGTGTACCACAAGACCTATTGTGTACAGCAACTAATGGAGAAGTATTTGTAGATAATTTAGGTACGTTTACAACTATACGTCAACGATTGCTCTCTTATTATCCTGAGGATATTAGGATTAGAAAAATCGCTTATGAACTCAATCAACTTGCTCAATCAGGACAATACAATTTACTACGTATGATAGAACGTAATGATACGGTAGCAGCTCATCTTGCTCGAACTAAATTCACCCAACACTATATGTTGATAGTTCATCTATTAAATAAGTCATATGCTCCATTTTATAAATGGCTCTATCGACATACCTGTGCTCTACCTATACTTGGAAATACTGTAAAATATGGAATACCAGACCTTTTAGATTCTCCTCTAACCGATACAAAACGACATATTGATCTTTTATGTAATGCACTTATTCAAGAACTTCAACGTCAATCATTAAGTACTAGTCCTATCGACTTTTTAACGTATCAAGCTAAAGAAGTTATGCAACAAATTCAAGATGATGACCTTAAATTAGAGGACTCGTGGGTCAAATAGGAGATATATTATGAAAGATGATTTAATCATATCTATAATCCAAAAAGAATGGCCACTATTTACGAAGACACAAAATGTAGGACAACGTTCTGCATGCCAAGATCAAATGGCTAACTTCATCATATCTCGCCATGCTTATTGGTCTATGTACTCCTCTCCAGTCTTGCAATCCTACTTGCATGACTTAGAAGTAGCTCATATGAAAGGTCAAAATCTCATCACCTTTAAGTATGGATATATGATGGCCTATACACATCCTGATGAATTCTTGAATATACAAGATAAACTACCTCCCATTTCAACAGTAAAACATTCATTAGTTACTGCGATTATGACATTGTATATGAAATGGGAATTAGATATACAACGGGAAATTCCAGGATTCGATACAAAGCATAGGCCAATAGAAGCAATCAATAATAGCCAAACCCACACCTCTGTAGAAACTTATATGACAGGAGAGCTCCAGTCCTATTCAGAGGTCACATTGGAAAACATTTTAGCACACTTTTTACAATGTTCTAAAAATGGAATCAACCCCGTAAAAGAATATCTCAATGCC
Organism: Veillonella parvula; assembly: GCF_902810435.1. Lineage (GTDB taxonomy): Bacteria > Bacillota > Negativicutes > Veillonellales > Veillonellaceae > Veillonella. The sequence continues at coordinate 687,778 of NZ_LR778174.1, read as the reverse complement.
TTGCACTCGTAAATGACATTACATAGCTTCCATTCCATTTTCCTCTCATAAATATGAAGAAAACAGGCTAGGTCTTAGAAATACTAAGATTGAGCCTGTTTTCTTTTTTAATTCAAGTAGATTAAATTTTTAATTCAACAAGTTATTCCTACAAAATAACATTCCTTATTATATTATTCATTGATATTAATAGAATATCCATATTCCTAAACAGCTCGTAATAAGTGCTACGATTACAGGAACCGAGGTTCGTCTAAGTAAATCTACCGATTTAATATGAGCCACGCCTGCTACACCGACCATTACAGGACTAATAGGACTTAAGAATAAACCTAAGCTTGCACCATTTTGCATTCCCAACATAGTTGTAATTGGATCTAGGCTAAGATTAGATACAATATTAGGTACTAGTGGAACTAACGTAAATAATGGTGCTACGTTACTACCTGTAACCATACTAAGTCCCAGCATCCCCCCTCCAAGAACAGAGGTAAGTCCAATAGAGTTTAAGGATAGTGTTTGAAGTGCACTAACTAACGAATCAATAAGGCCTAGGCTAACCAAACCTTGTGCAAAGATTTGCCCCCCTATAATAAGAGTCACTGCATAAGAGAACTGATTCCCCATACCTTCAAAGAAAACTGTGGTGCTCTTAAGTACAGTTCTCAGATTTCGATGACGAATTAATTCTGTCATTAGAGCAATGCCAAAGGCAAGCATCATGGCAAGAGTAACATTCATCTTTACACCAGAAAAACCATACTGGCTAAAGCCTAAGATAAAACACAATGGTAATAATGGGAATATCATATATAGCTTGGGACCAATAGGCGCTTTAGGAATGCTTTCAAGATCATTTACATCCATAGGGCCATCAATTCGATCTCGATATCTCTGCCACCAGAAGTGCGCTATGGCAGTCACAATAGCAACTAAGAAATAAATCCTCAACTGATAGCCTACAAAATAGTTTGGCACAGGAATATTTAATACCTTTGCAATCAATAAAGTAGACACCGCCCCAGGTCCTACATCCATAAGGTGTCCCGTAGCAATAACTGCAGCCGCCCCTACAGGACTTACACCTAATCGAACTAAAACAGGATACATTGTGACCATCATGAGGAGAGCAAGACTCAAAGGATTGGGAACACAAATAGCTAATCCCATATTGAGTAAAAACATAAGGGCTAACACAATATATGGTCGATTAAGGCGATATAAAGGGCGGATAAAAGTATCTGCGAGTCGCGTTCCTGCCCCAATATATTCCATATATTTTGCATAGCCTGCACAAGTCATAATCATAAGGCCCAAATTAACTATATTATTAGATGTCGTTATCCTTACGATATCCATGGCATCAAATATAAGAACCCCTGTAGATTGACCATCAACTAATATGGCATCAATCCATTTTCCCTCATAAGCGATGAACATCATGAGGATTCCCATGCCAATCAAAATAGGCTGTGGTTGATAGCGCTTCATCAATAATATGCCTGTTATAGCAATAATAATGAGACATATAACTATATTCATAAGAACCTCTTACATAGAATTTTAGTTATGTTCTTTTAACCACTGAATTGCATATTCAGTATACACCGCAGATGCTGCAGATAATACGGTATCATCCATATTAAATCTATTATTATGATGATCGTATGTAGCTTCTACTTCAGGGTTTTGAATACCAATAAAGGCAAAGCATCCTGATTTATCTTGTAAATACCATGCAAAATCTTCTCCAGGCATTACTTTACGCATCTTAGAAAGCTTGTCCTCACCTAATGTATCAATAACGACACGTTCTGCAAGTTCACTGGATTCAGGATCATTAATAGTAGGAGGCACTTTTTTTATATATTCTAATGTAGCAGTCGCTCCATAGGCTTCTGCAGTGTGTTCCACAATGCGGCGAATAGTATCGACAATGTATTGTTCTTGGTTTGGATCAAAGAAACGAACCGTACCGCCCATGGAAGCTTCCCCAGGAATGACATTCCATTCTGAGCCAGAGTGAATATTGCCAATCGTAACAACGACGGAATCAAGGGCACTCACATTACGAGAAACCACAGTTTGCAAATTCATAACGATGGCACTAGCCACCACGATAGCATCGACCGCTTGGTGTGGCTGCGCACCATGACCTTGTTTGCCTTTTACGTTAATAGTAATTTGGCTACTTGCAGCCATACGAGGACCTTCCTCAACAGACACAAGACCCGCTGGCAAATCGATCCACACATGCCCTCCAAAGATAGCATCTACCTTATCATACCAATCGCCAAACTTAATGAAATCCGGAGCCCCTGCTCCAGTTTCTTCCGCAGGTTGAAATGCTAAATATACATCGCCTTCGATGCGGTCTTTCATAGACATTAGCATCTTTGCCGCACCTAGTAAAATAGCCATATGTCCATCATGACCGCAGGCATGCATTTTACCCTCTACTTCAGATTTATAATCTACTGCATTATGTTCATGAACAGGCAATGCATCGATGTCAGCACGTAACGCAATGGCTTTGCCAGGCTTAGAACCATGAATAATGCCGATTAATCCGATACCACGGTCTGTATCTACATGAACCTCTACGCCCATAGACTCTAGCTCTTTAGCCAAGGTCTTCGTCGTTTCAAACTCTTCATTACTAAGCTCTGGATGTTTATGGAAATATCTACGCCAATTTTGAACATAACCTTTATATTGTTCTATTAAATCGCGACTATGCATCATATCGCCTCCTCTAATATCCTCTAATTTCAGTATATCAATCGTATATCAATATGCATTGTTAATATATATTGATTAAACAGTTTACGAATTTATAAATACAAAATCTACTGTACCAAGAAAAACCCTTTGTTTAGGGGAATAACAGGGTAAATGTAAAAGAAAACGACAGGCAACGCCATGTCGTTTTCTCAGTTTCTTATCGGTTGCGCAATACTGCTTGTACCGCTAAGGATACAACAGCTGTTGCAACTGTCACAGCAGCGGTGATTTTCGCCGTTGTGATAATTTCTTCTTTTGTAGGTTTTGCTTTAGCTGCAATGTCCAACGTTTTTGCTACCGCTGGAACCAATACTTCATTACGTAAGGATTCTGTATTCATATTTACTCCTCCAATATAGACTGTTTCTTTTAGGGTAACACGAATACGGAGTAAAGTCTATATAATCATCGGTTTATTTCCATAGTTCAATGTTACATAACTATAGTAAACAATATTTATGAAAGTTAAACAAAATCTTACTGTGCCGCTAATTCTTCAATCACATCGGCTAAAATAGCAATAGCTTTTTCCAATTGTTCTTGCGGAATATTAAGAGATGGTAAAAGACGCACCTTATTTTTAGCAGATAAACATACTACGCCTTTTTCAAGACATTTAGCTATAACGGCTTTAGCATCAACCGTAGTTTCAATGCCAAGCATGAGGCCCATACCGCTAACACCAAGAACGCCAGGTTTACCAGTTAAGGTAGCCTTTACGTATTCCCCTTTTGCTTTTACAGAGTCAAGGAGTTCAGGAGTTAACCGGCTAATAATGGTATTACCTGCAGCCGCGCAGATTGGATTACCTCCAAAAGTAGTGGCATGAGCACCAGCATTTAATACATATTGCATTTTTTCATTGAATAAGGTTGCACCCATTGGTAGCCCCCCGGCCAAACCTTTTGCAGTAGATACAACATCTGGTTCGATACCAAATTGTTGGTATGCATATAAGCTGCCAGTCCGACCATTACCAGTTTGTACCTCATCGATGATTACCAATTGATCGTGTTCATGAGCATATTTTGTTACGCTTTGGACAAACTCCTTATCTAATGGCATAACACCACCTTCACCTTGAATAGGTTCCATCATGATGGCACAAACAGCTGGATTAGCAAGGGCTTTCAAAGCCGCATCAATATCATTGGCTGGGGTATGAATAAAGCCTTCCGTAAATGGGAAGAAATGTTGATGGAATACATCTTGTCCTGTCGCAGACAAGGTGGTAATAGTACGACCGTGGAAACTATTGACTAAGGTAACAATTATATGACGCCCTTCGCCATATTTGTCATGGCTGTATTTACGCGCTGCCTTAATCGCACATTCGTTAGATTCTGCACCAGAGTTAGAGAAAAACACTTTTTTCATCCCCGTTTTCGCGCAGAGTTGTTTCGCTAGTTCAATTTGTGGCAAAGAATAGTATAAATTAGAAATATGATTCAACGCATGAGACTGCTTAGTAACAGCCTCAGTCCACTCATCATCGTCAACACCAAAGGCGGTTACGCCAATACCAGAGCCGAGGTCGATGTACTCTTTACCATCTACGTCCCACAAGAGAGAACCTTTTCCTTTTTCAAAGCATACGTTAAACCGACCATACGTATTGGCTATATATTCTTTATCTTGTTGTTCAAAATCGATTGCATTACTCATTATATCCTCCAAATGTACGGTCATGCCGTCGTCTATCTATGTAAAAGATACCCAATAGATGATTACCAGTATTATGTTTACTATATTAAGCAACAAACATGGTGCCAAGGCCTTCATCGGTTAATAACTCGATAAGAATGGCATGTGGAATTTCACCATTGATGATAAATACCTTTTGTGCCCCTGCTTCTATGGCCTCTAAGCAGCAATCTACCTTTGGAATCATACCGCCTGCAATGACACCATCCGCTTTTAACTGAACTGCCTCAGCCATCGTAATTTTAGAAATTAAAGAATCTGGATCATGCACATCTCGCAATACACCATCAATATTGGTCATAGCTACCATGGTTTCCGCCTTGAGGGCACCTGCAATTTTCGCAGCTACCGTATCCGCATTAATATTGTAGGTCTTGCCATCGGCTCCCATGCCGATAGAAGAAATAACCGGAATATAGCCACGGCTAATTACGTCATGGATAATGCTGGTATCAATGGTATCAATATAACCTACGTAACCAAGTTCTTCGTTTTGTTTATGAACTTGAATCATGTTGCCATCTACGCCACAAAGGCCAACAGCTTTGCCACCAAGATCCGTTAAATCCGCCACGAGCCCTTTATTCACTTTGCCGGCTAGCACCATTTGTACAACATCCATCGTTGCTTCATCGGTAACACGTAATCCATTAGCAAAATGTGATTCAATTTGCATCGCCTCTAAGGTGCTATTAATAGCTGGACCACCACCATGAACGAGGACTACTTTTACCCCCACTAATTGAAGTAATAGTAAATCCTTCATGACAGATTTCTTTAACTCTTCATCCACCATGGCATTGCCGCCGTATTTAACGACAACGTACTGATCTGTGTATTGTTTTATATATGGAACGGCCGCCGTTAAGATATGCGCCCGCATTGCATTTGTTACATTCTTCATAGATTCCTCTCTAACCTAATACTAAACCAGTATCCTCTGGTAACCCCAATGCAATATTCATACATTGAACGGCGGCACCCGATGCACCTTTACCTAAATTATCGAAAATGGCGTGAACCATAATGCGTTCATCGTTACCAGTGACATAGATTTTCATGCTATCCGTATTGCTCAATTGATTAGCGTTTAACATACCGCTATTGCTATTTTCAGTAAATGGTGCAACCGTAACGATTGTACTATCTTTGTAAAAGTATTCTAACGTTTGTTGTACCTTATCAATACAAACAGGTTTATGACATAAACGACTATGAATACCTACTGTAACCTCCATCCCAGAATAGTAATCATCAACGATTGGCATAAAAATTGGTGCTTCACTAAGGCCGCATACATGTTGTACTTCGGGTAAATGTTTATGTTCTTGACCAAGCCCATATTGACGTGGAGCATAAAGGAAATAGTCCTTAGGACTACTTTCATATTGACCAATCATCTTCTTACCACCACCGCTATAGCCTGTTAAGGATGTAATAGTGAAAGGATAATCCGCTGGCACGAGCCCTGCCTTTACAAGAGGCGCTATACAAGCAATCATACCACTCGCATGACAGCCAGGATTTGCAATATGTTTTTTAGTAGCAATAGCTAGCTTATAATTAGTACCAAGTTCTGGGAAACCATAGGTCCAATTAGAATCAGTTCTAAAAGCGGTAGATGTATCGATTACCTTGCACGGCAAGTCACCGATAACCGCCATAATATCTTTAGATGCCGCATCAGGTAAACAAAGAAATACGATGTCTGCCTTTTTTGCGACCACTTTAATGGCCTCTACATTTTTGCGATCCTCATCAGCAGTCGCTAAGAGTTCTATATCTTTTCGATCGGATAATCGTTCATGAATTCTAAGACCCGTTGTGCCTTCATGACCAACAATAAATACTCTGTGGGGTGTCATAATAAACCTCAATTCTCACCTATTGGTGACTCACACCTATTTATACATCCCTTGAACCAGTATAAATAGAAAACCAACTATACCATACATCACCTTCTAGGGAGATGAACTTACTTCAATGGATAGTCACTAAATGTGGCAACCATAACCGCCTTAATAGTATGAAGACGATTTTCTGCTTCTTGGAACGCTAAAGAGTTTGGCCCTTCGAATACCTCTTCGGTCACCTCAATGCCATTCATGCCAAACCGTTCATAAATATCTTTACCTACTTGTGTTTCTGTGTTGTGGAACGCAGGTAAACAATGGCAGAACTTAGTATTTGGATTGCCAGTTAATGCCATCATTTCTGCATTTACTTGGAATGGTTTAAAGGTATTGATACGTTCCTCCCACATATCATATGTATCGCCCATCGTTACCCACACACCAGTGTAAATAACATCTAAGCCTTTAACCCCTTCAGCTACATCATCTGTACAAGTAATAGTAGCACCTGTTTCTTTAGCCACCTTTAAGCACTCTTCGTAGAATGGACCAGCTGGCCAGTATTGTTTAGGGCCAATAAGTCTGAAATCCATCCCCATTTTAACGGCACCACTCATCAAAGCATTGCACATATTAGATTGACCATGACCTACATAGGCAAAAGAAATTTCATTCAACGGTTTGTCGATATTTTCTTGAAGTGTTAAGAAATTGGCTAATGTTTGTGTAGGATGATCCATATCGGTAAGTCCATTCCAAACTGGTACACCAGAGTATTCTGCCAATGTATCTACATCCTCTTGGTCAAAGCCTCTAAACTCAATGGCATCATACATGGAGCCAAGAACACGAGCCGTATCCTTTAAGGATTCTTTCTTATTCATTTGAGAACCTGTAGGACCAAGATATGTTGTAAAAGCCCCTTGATCAGCAGCCCCGACTTCAAAGGCACAACGTGTCCGTGTGGAATCCTTTTCAAAAATTAATGCAAAGTTTTTACCCACCAATGTTTTGATTTCTTTACCTGCTTTTTTATCAGCTTTTAATTTTTTTGCTAACTCCAAGAAGTATTTAATTTCCTCTGGTGTATATTGAAGCATTGTTTTAAATGATGTATGTTGTAAACTTTTCATGATAACCTCTTATTTCAAACTATGTGTTTAACTACTTTTCTTGTAAATATTCGGCGGCAATAGCTGCCATCATTGTGATACCTGGTTCAAGGATACTTTCATCGATGGTGAAAGCTGCATTATGCAAAGCCGGATTGCCTTCAAAGCCAGTGCCTAACCAAAGGAACGCACCTTTGATTTTATGAAGATAGGCGGAGAAGTCTTCTGCTGCCATGGATGGGAACTCAGGATGTACCACTGCGTCTTTACCAAGATATTTCTCTACAATAGATGTGGCATAATCGATGGCCTCTGGATTATTGATAGTAGCACCATGACCACGTTTATAATCCAAAGTGCTTTCCGTTTTAAACATCACATCGAGGGCCTGTAAGCTTTCACCTAATCGTCGCTCAATATAATCACGTTTTTCTGGTTCATAGGTCCGACAAGTACCTTCAAGATACACATCACCACATCCTACGTTATATCGGTCCCCACCATTAATAACTCCGATAGTACACACGAGATTTTCCATAGGATTCGTTTCGCGAGCTACCATCGACTCTACATTTACAATCCAGTTTGCAGCAGCTACGATAGCATCTACACCGTTATGTGGCTCAGCAGCATGGGTTGATTTTCCTTTAATATGCACAACGAAATGATCGGAAGCAGCCATAAGATTGCCTTTTTTAAGACCTACCGTACCTACTGGCAATTGAGGCACCACATGAAGGCCATATATCTCATCCACATCGTCGAGGATACCGCTATCAACAATGCCTTGAGCCCCTGGGAATAAAGCCTCTTCTTCAGAAGGTTGGAATACCAGTTTCACAGTCCCATGTAATTGATCTTTAATGGATTGTAGAATCGCCGCTGCACCAAGTAAAATTGCCATGTGGCTATCATGACCACAGGCATGCATAACGCCTTCATTTTGTGAAGCAAAGGACAAGCCTGTTATTTCATGTATGGGTAACGCATCCATATCGGCACGCAATGCAATAACAGGGCCTGTATGAGCACCTTCTATCTTACCGATAACAGCATAATCAGAAACATCGTTTACAAAGGGAATTCCTAGTTCACCAAGCACCTTTTGAATAAATAAAGAGGTATTTTTTTCTTCACCAGATAACTCTGGATGACTATGAATATGTCGGCGCCATTCCACAACTTGTTCTTTATATTGGGAGGCATATTTCTTAATTAAATCTTGTAATGTGTTCATTACTCTATCTCCTTTATACACTGTATGTATATTTTATACATATTTTGTGTATTTTTATAATCTATACACGTATTATAATACTACCTACCATAATAAGCAAGTATTTATACAAACATTCTGTATTTTTATTTGTTATATTATTAATCAATTTTACTCATGGATTCTTGCTACCTTTAATTAGAGAAAAATAAGAAAAGACACCTCCCAAAGAAGGTGTCTTTTCTTATTTTTCAATGACTGATTCGTCGAGCTGAGTACCATCAGGTAAAAATGATTTTACAATCAGCTTATTTGGTGTTACGGTCATAGACATATAATTATTCGTTTCAGGCTGAGGTGCTACATATACATCTAAGGGATGTTGCTTCCACTTAGGACGTCGTGCATCACCAGCTATACCTGTAAGGATATATAGTGGACCAGATGGGTCTCGATCAAAGTTTCGTACATGGCCACGGTTGCGGTATGTATGTAAATGAGCAGATAAAACTAAGTCTACATTAAACTCATCGAAGATAGGCATAAATAATACGCCCTCATCATCGAAACCTACATCGCGACTTGCACCTGGTCGGTCAAAGGCATATCGGAATGGATCACGATGCATGAGGACTACAGTCCACTTTTTAGTATTAGCTGCTAAATCTTGACGTAGCCACTGAACCTCTACATCGTACAAATCAGGATGATGAGTATCATGATTATCCTCATGATTACTTTCATACAACATCGTATCTAATACAACGTAATGCACATCGCCAAAATCATAGGAATAATAACGGCGATTAAATATTTCATTCCCATTAGGCGGTACTGCGAAGTAATTCAAATATGCATAAGGCTCGCGCATTTTCCAATCTAATGTATACATCTCATGATTGCCTAAGGTCGTTGCTAACGGCACATTAGCACTCAATGGTCTGATGGAATTCAACCAAGTGCGCCATTGATATGCCTGCTCCCCATTATCTACGAGATCGCCCATGCTAATATACAAGGCCGTCCTTGGATTGCGATGTGCGGAATCCTTAACAATCTGCTCCCACGCAGAATAATCGCCAGATTGAGAATCTGGATAGATAAGAACATCATACACACTGGCGCCAGCCGTTTCCAGGGAGTACCAATCACTACGGCGATCACTACCATAACCAACTCGATATTCGTATTTAGTATTAGGCGCCAAACCAGTTAATGTTCCCTCATGGATATAGGTAGTACTACCATCATCGGTAAAAGCTTTATCTGTAGCTCTTATCGTTTGAGTCGTATCGGCTCCAACAAGACGATACTCTATTACCGCATCAGCTTCGCTGTTATCTGATTGCCACATAATAGTACGACTCGTGCTGTTATCTTGAGCTACAATTTGTCGAATGTATCGACTTTCAGAATCGAGGAGCGGCTTTATCTCTTGGCCACTTACAACAGCCGCTGTTCTAGCTATACGACTCTGTATGGCATCTTTATATACATAGCCTCCAGTAACTAATACAGCCAAAACCACAATAGCTACAGTTGTTTTTAATAGTTTACTTTTATTCATATAGGTCCTTTATGTAGATATCTATTAAGTACTAATATGAACACATTATAAAACTTAAACTTAACTTTAAGCCAAATAAGATTTTTCTATACTTATTCAACATCTACGTTTCTATATCTAGCAGAAATACATCCCAACATATTTAATTGCGGTATGTTCCATTCATTAGGTAAATAGATATCACAGGTAAGCTCATCCCCTAAGGAGTTATTGGCTATAAATTGATAGCGACCTAGTTCCTCATTGCTACCTACTCTTTCAATCTGATTTAAAGTAGTGCCACCCCAAAACCGACTAAATTCTGCCCATATAGTTTCCGCATCAACTTGAGATAACTCAACCTGTAGTCTATATGCTATCCCAACTTTGCAGCGTTTCTTTCGTCCACTTTCATCAGCACTACAGACCTTAATGAAACCTTTATCAAATAACCATTCTTGATCATCCAACGATTGAACTCGGTTGGAAATGAGTTTTTTAAAATTTGAAAGATCCGTAAGAAACTGTTTACACGCTCCCTCAAATGTATCTAATCTATCTATATTGCTCAATTCACAATACCTCTATTAAAGAATTTACCTATTATTTTTCGTAATATTGTTTCATTTGCGTATAGCCATTAACGATGACTTCAATTTCTCCCGTTCTAGGATGGAAGATAAGTCCATGAATTGGCACGTCTTTAGGAATTAAAGGATTCATACGCAATTCGTCCACTGTTTCTTCCACATTTTCTGCAGGATGGGTAAAACCATCAGCCCAACGTTCCATTTCTTTTCGCACCATGTGAATCGCTTCTGGAGAAATGCCACGAGCTAACATTTTTTCTGTTAAATCTTTTGCTGTAGTTTTAGCCATGCCACATTCGTGATGACCAATAATAAAGATTTCGTTAACACCTAACTCATAAATACATACGAGCAAGCTCCGTACAATACCATCAAAAGGGCCTGTAATACAATTGCCTGCCGTTTTAACAATCTTTGCCTCACCTCGCCCAATATCCATAGAATCCTCTAAAAAGTTTACGAGGCGCGTATCCATGCATGTAACAATAGCCATTTCACGGCTAGGCATTTTACTACACTTTGTATCTGTATCTACATAACCTGTATTTTGATCTTCTACATATTCTCTATTGTGGGCTAAAATATCATCTAATAAACTCATGATACCTCCTATAGTTAAAGGTCTCGGCATACAACCAAGCTCTCTATATCAATAATGGTCGATATACATATTATATCATATTAAGTTGTACACGCTTTAAGCCACAAAAAATAGGTCTATTCAAATACATGTATTATATATTTGAATAGACCTAAAACGCTTATAAAGTACATTTAGAGTACACACCTTATTTGTCAGGTGTGGATAAGGCTTCAATGGCAACGCTACCACCGCGCACGACTTCAATACGGTTCACGAACATATCTTTAAATAAGGCAATCATATCATTATTTTTAGATACAGTTTTTACACATTGAACAAGTACAGATTTACGATTATAATCCACAACTAACAAATCAAAGGTTTTGGCAATGCGAAAAATTTCTTGTTTGTCCGCTTCTTTACAGCTATTGACCTTGATAAATAGTAATTCTTTTTTCGTAATTCGCATGTCAGTAAAGTCGATAACTTTAATAACCTCCACACTGCGATTTAGTTGCTTAATAATTTGTTCGTACGTCAAATCATCACAAGTAAGATCAATCGTCATACGAGACATGGTAGGGTCTTCAGTTTCCCCTACCGTCAATGTATCAAGATTATAATTTTTGCCTGCGAAGAGGCCTGAAATCTTAGCTAGTACACCGATTTGGTTTTCTACATACGCTGAAATACAGCGTTTTTTCATTTGTACTTCCATAGCCCCTCCTATTTTTTATCCTTCAACAACATATCACTTAAAGACTTACCTGCTGGTACCATTGGCAACACATTGAGCTCCGTTGGAATGATGAACTCGAGTAGGGTTGGACCATTTTTGAAAGTATCTGCCAATTGGAACCCTTTTTCGATGTCCTCTACCTTAGTAATACGCATTGCCTTTGCGCCATAAGCTTCCGCCAATTTCACAAAATCCGGTACATACTCAAACTCATCATTGTCGATTATGTCTCGCGTAACAATGGCACTTTCATCCATCATCAAGTTCGTACAAGCGTAACGTTTATCGTAAAATAATTGCTGCCATTGGCGTACATTTCCGAGGAAGCCATTATTTAAAATAATTAACGTCACAGGCAAACGGTAGTGCATAGCAGTGGCAAACTCTTGGATATTCATTTGCACGCCACCATCACCACAGATGGCAAATACACGCTTATCTGGATTTCCCATTTGCGCCCCTAATGCAGCAGGGAAACCATAGCCCATAGTCCCTAAGCCACCAGACGTCAACATTTGATATTGACCTTTCACATCAAGGAACTGGGTAGTCCACAATTGATTTTGACCCACATCGGTTGTAACGATAGGATGTTCATAATGATGATTGATGTACTCGATAACAGTTTGAGGTGTTAACCCCTCTTCGTCAGCTTGAGTGACAGGACGATCTGCCTTAAGTTGCTGTAATTGTTTTGGCCATTCGCCAAGGTCGTGAGGTTCAATATATTCTAAGATTTTTTCAATAGCCAATTTAGCATCTGCTACGATTGGAATATCAACCTTAATATTTTTAGAAATAGATGCCGCATCTACATCAATATGGATAATCTTACAATTTTGTGCAAAGGTACTTAGTTTACCGGTAATACGATCATTAAAGCGCGTACCAATAGAAATCATCACGTCACAGTCAGTTATAGCCACATTAGGGGCATAGCCACCGTGAATCCCTACATTACCAAGATACAATGGATGACGGCTATCAATAGCACCTTTTCCCATCAAGGTTGTTACAACAGGAATCCCTGTTTTTTCAACCAACTCCATCATAAGGTCGTTGGCCCCACTAATACTTACCCCACCGCCTAATAGGAATAGAGGCCTTTTAGCTTTACTAATAATAGAACAGGCCTTTTTAACTTGACCTACGTGAACAGTGGTATTTGGTTTGTAACCGCGAATATTAATCTCTGTTGGATATTCATCTGACCCCATAGCCTTCTGAATATTCTTAGGAATATCTACTACAACAGGGCCTGGACGACCTGTGCGAGCAATGTAAAAGGCCTCTTTCAAAATACGACCTAAATCTTTACGGTCGCGAACAGTAACGGCATATTTACAAATATTGCGGACGATACCAACAGTATCTACCTCTTGAAAAGCATCATTGCCCATGAGGCCTAAATCAACTTGTCCAGTAATACAAACGAGGGGCACACTATCTGCATACGCTGTGGCAATACCAGTCACAAGATTTGTAGCACCTGGACCGGAGGTTACCATACACACCCCTACTTTACCAGTACTCCGAGCATAGCCATCTGCAGCATGAGCTAAGGCTTGTTCATGACGAGGCAAAATCACTTTTACCTTATCTTGCTTATATAATTCATCCATGATATCGATGGTTGCGGCCCCAGGATAGTTAAATAAAAACTCTACCTGCTCCTCTTGAAGGGCTTTTACCAAATACTGTGCGCCTGAAATCATAGGTATCTCCTTATTTATATAATGCATGCATATCGAATTCTCAATATTCACATCAGATATATCTAAAAATTGAATATCTTATCTAGATATGTTATACTCAGTAGTGTACCATATGTTGTGGTACATGAATATGTATAAAATCTCAAATTATAGAAATATATGTAGATTCTATTTTGAAAGGACTGAATATCATGAAAGAAATCTTAGGTTTCCATTTAAACGGTTGCCCTTATTGCGCCAATGCATTCCGTGCTATCGATGAACTCGTTGCAGAAAATCCTGCATACGCAGATATTCACATCAACTGGGTTGAAGATCAAGATGCTCATGAGCTCTTCAAAACTCACCCATATGAATACTATCCAAACTTGTGGTTCGACCTCGACAAACAATACGAGGCGCAACCTGGTGAAAGCTATGACCAAACAAAATCTTTAATCAAAGCTGTATTGGACAAAGCACTCGCGTAAAAGGCTATATTTACAAATAAAAATGCACCCCTAACATATAATCTAATGTTAGGGGTGCATTTTAGTATACTGTAAGATTATAGCTTTTTTTGTACCATAAACTTGCTGACTGCCTTATACACTATTAAAATCAGTGCAATTTCTAAAGGGAAACAAATGATATTTTTAATAAGACGTCCAATAAATATAGCAGATACTGCTTTGTTATAAAATATTGTAAGCCACATTGTATTCAATATCAGATGTATGCATACAGTAACAATCGTTTCCGGTAAAAGTAATTGTTTAAATGTAACATTACGACCGTGTAAAAAATATCCATACACATAGCCTACAAGAAATTCAGATACGATAAAGCCGGGAAAGAATACCCCTTGCCCAAATAGGGACATACCTATAAAACAGGCAATAGCAGCCATTATACCTGCTGCCATAGGCCCATAAAGAATGCCAAATATAGCGGTTGATAAGAATCCAAAGGTAATATGTATAAATGTAGTATGAATAGCAAATATATAAGATAGTAAGACCGTCAAGGCTACAAATATTCCTGTCTTTACAATCATATCAGTTTTCATAAGATGTACGGTTCCTTTTTCTATCCTTCCACTCTAAATACATATGACGAACAACTTGAATGGGTGATACAAATAACATTCTAGGTCCACCATAGCGCATGATTTCACGTATTTTCTCACGATACGTAGGAGCATAGCAATGCGTTTTACATACGCTACAGAAGGTTTTGCTTTCCATATGAGGACATACATCTATACGATGTTCTGCATATTGCCAAACTTTCTGACACTCCTCACAAAGTTGCCCTTTAGGAGTGTGGTGCTTATTATGACAATAGATGCCAATAATTTGGTACATAGTTTTTAGTTCTAACTTACGTTTTTCATCAACTGTCATGGTTCTCTCCTATTTCACAGACCATGAAACCCATGCCACCTTATCAACAGTCTTATTATGAATTTCTCCATCAATAGCTAGTGGTTCAATGAGATTTCTAATCTCTTCTTTCATGTCTTCCATGTCTCCCCATCCATTATTATGAAGTCGCATGGTAAAATAATTAACTGCCTTTTCAAGAGACATAACCTCTGTTTCAGGAACTGTTTTATAAGTTACTTTCACATTATGCCCCATCTCATAGATTGCATCTAAACACTCTTTCATCTTGCCATCCCATGGGAAAGAATCACGACCAAAGAAATGTTCAGATAGCATATCTACCATTTCGTCACTGCGTTCGCTGAAAGCAATCCACAAGCATTTATCCTTACTTGCATCATGCATAGCGCGAATATTTTCTACATCAACCATAATTGGGCAGAAGATACTATATGCCAGGTCAAAGCTTTTATCCCAACCGAGTTCTCGACGAGTTTCATCAGACCAAGGTCCAATATATAAGCTAAGATCTAAACCTTCTGCCTCTGCCAATTGTTTAGCACCACGAATCATACCATCAGATAAATCAATACCAGTCGCTTTATAGCCTTCACGAGCTAAGCCCAATGCATAATCACAAACACCACAGCCTACATCAAGTGTACGACCATTCGCTGCAGGTAATAAATTTTCATCCTTTAAGAAGGCTAAAAAATCAGTGACCTGAGCCTTGCGATCCTCGCGATTGTGCATTTCTACAAAGTACTCGGAACGATGGTTCCATGCGTCTTGCTCATCACGCCAAACTTCGTTGACGGTAAGCTCTTGTATTTTATTTGTCATATTATCCCCTCTAAATAGCCCCATACCTAAATGGATGGGCTATTGATACATATATAAGTAATATTCACTTAGTTAAATTCACTACGTAATTTAACGCTCCCCTATATGTCCTAGTGTTCCGGCTAGGATGTTCAGATTTTCATATAGCTATCCTTATTGTACATCATTCTCAAAACAAAATGTGTTACCCAAATCACATTTATTATGTTATTTCGATATTATTAAATATAAAACTCTATATCGAAATCTTATCAGCACCTCAGCTCATGTATTTATCTATCTCTAACTAATTCATGCATATATCGCCATGTATTTCTCTCCCATTAATACATACAAAAAAGGCCTCTCGAAATTTCGAGAAGCCTTTTATTTGGTGCGCCTAGCAGGATTCGAACCTGCGCACCCGGTTCCGGAGACCGGCGCTCTATCCCCTGAGCTATAGGCACATGAATACCTAAAAATTATACCATATTACGCTATGGTTCGATAGTATAAAGTATATGAGGCAGATAGGCTTATAGAAAAGCCCTCAATGTAGATTAAAATTTCAGCTACCATTGAGGACCCATCAGTATATATCTTCCGCTTAAAATTTCTCTTTAAGCACTGCTAGTAGAGCATCACAGCTACGACTGACATCATCATAGGTTTCGTCAAAGTTTCCCGTATACCAAGGATCCTTTACATCACGGCTTTCACCAATGAACGACATTGCCTTGTAAACCTTAAAATCTACGTCATCCCCAATAATACGCTTTAAATTACGCGCATTATTTTCATCCATAATGATGAGATAATCAAAGTTGTAATAATCTTCCATCGTCACTTGTCGTGCCTTGCGACGAGTATAGGGAATACCCATTTCATCTAATTTATCTTTAGTCCCATAATGAGTGTCGTTCCCTATCTCCTCACGAGATGTAGCTGCAGACTCAATATAAATAGAATCACTTAGTCCAGCCTGCTCAACGATATGCTTCATATAAAATTCTGCCATCGTAGAACGGCAAATATTGCCATGACAGATGAATAAAATATTAACCATTATAACTCCTAATGAATAGAAACTTAATCATAAAAAACTCCTTATATACTAATGGTCCTTACAGCATACGCTATAAGGACCATTAATGCAATATTCAATTAAAAATTATGCCGTATCCCAGCGTCAATGCGCCATGTATTTTCTACAGTAGCACCAAAGTTTTTAGTGAATGTACCATATAGATATGTACTAGGACGGACACTCCAAGACCCACCAATTTCAGCATCGAGCCATGTATCCTTCAAATCTACTGTTGTTTGTACTGTTGGATTGCCTGGTGCGGAATATGTTGTATTTACCTTACCAGAGAATTCATGCGCTAATGCTAATTTAGCGAAGATATTGGATTTTTCTGTTTCTTTCCCAATGCCAATACCAAGTCTGCCTACAGCAGAGTTCACAGCATCAGCTTTCACATGCATAGAACCACCACCGACAACAGAAGCATCATAGGATACACCATTCAAACGGCCTACAATAAATTCTACACTAGGATCGATGTAGAAGCCATTTTCCTTCTTAATACGTTTACCATATTCAGCGCTTAAGGATGTGCCATATGTATGGTAATCACCGTTCACACGTTGTCCACCTACGGAGTAGAGCTTATAATCATTGGATAATCTATTACCACGTGCAATGATATCTAAATAACGACCATCATCATGTTGTTTTGTGCCATACAAGGCGATGCCGCCAAGTTTGCCATCACCACTACCGTTGGCATATGAATTACTAGATGTACTGTAATCAATAGCGCCGCCAAAAATCCAACCATTAGAAGCCTTATGATCGTAGCCGACTTGTACCCCATTATACGTCATATGTGCATCAGCACCGTCTGTGATTTTAGATTTACCGCCTATATATTTTGCCCATACACCTTGGTTTGTATTAGCTAAACGAAGATCTCCTAAACGGCGTTGTAAATCATTGGTATTACTCTTCCATGCCATAGCAGTCGATGTAAGAGCAGATTTTGAATCACTCACTAAGGATGATTCATTAGCACGATTAATCTTTGTTGTATCATTTACAACAAGACGCCCCTGCGAGTCAAAATGATCTGCACCTAGTTCTGCAACAGCACCTGGACGAGTAATCCCTTCATTGATTTGAACTGTTGTGCTCAGTTTTTTATCATTGCCAGTATATTGTAATTTATCAGCTAAGGCTTGTATTTCCTTTCGGTAGCTATCATCATTAGTCAAATTAGCTCCATCGCCTTGCAAGGTAATATGGCTATTATCTGCAGCATGTTCAACAACAATATTCCCCTTTCCTTTTTCACTAGCTGGAACACCGGCCTTATAAACAGCATTCACATAGCCGCTATAATTTTGAATTGTAATAGGCCGTGCATCGATAGGATGAAGGATACCGGCTGCCGCTGGATTTGATCCACCTACGAGATTACGAACCTTACTGCCCTTGTATAGATATGCTGCATTATCCCCAGATGGACGTTCTCTTTTAGGGGTAGGCCGCTCCATACCAATCCATTCATTATTCCAAGTCCCTCCATTTTGTAAGTAAATATCAGCACCAGAATTATGAGGGTTCTTATTGCTTTCAGCATATTCATTTAATACAGCGCCCGTAAGTTTAGAATTAGGTGTTGTAAAAGCTAATGCTATATTCGTTGGCATTTCGTTATGATTTGGATCACGTCCATAATCCTTATTAATTAACCCTACATTCCCAACAGCGACCAATTCTTTAGACCCCGGATGTTTACCATCAGAGCCAGTATTAACATATACATCACCCTCTTCTGCCACCACAGAGTAAGTATCAGAAGTTTCTAAAGGATGCGTGATGATACGTCCACCACCATCAACAATAATATGACCACGTTGATTAGCTTGTAAACCGACACCGATAGCATCGATATCTACATTGCCTTTGACGTGAATATTAGTATCTCCATAATCTCTATCAGGATTGTCCTTGCTGAGTCTTGGCACTTTACCACCGTAACCAGCATACACAGCGCTCATATAGTAATGACCGAGTTCCCTTTTTGAGGCTGGTGCATCATTTTTAAGGCGTACAATCAAATCTTTATCCACCGTCAATTGTGATCCAAATCCATTATAAATACCTGATACATTTTTAGTTTTACCTGTATCTGTTAAGCTTTTACCATGCACATTAACCGTCAAGGTATCTTCTATATGCTTAACTTCTGGTTGTGTTTGTACCGGTGACCCCATTGTTAAGCCAAGCAATTCCTCCGCTTTATCGCTTGTGGCATTAATTTCTGTAGCAAATGCAGAGCAGGTCATTCCAGTTAATACCAATGCAGCCATCACAGCTGATACATTTCGTTGTAATTTCATAAAAATCTCTCTTTCTTACCTCGCTTAATACGAGGCTCTCACAGAACGCATTTATACGTACACCCTAAAATTATAAAAAGACCCCCTAAATCCAACTTAGGAGGTCTTGTTTATTTCACACACTTAGTAAATAGTATATCCTATATTATTCAGGATTGATGATGAAGGACAATGCACTGAAGTATTTATTTTGCTCACCTTTAGTTTGAGTTGGGAAGCCCACTTCAACGCCTACTACGTTAAGGCCGTTAGCACTTACTGCAACAGTTGCTTTACCGTTTTCATCAGCTTTGCTTTCGTTAGTAAGATCATTAATTACGTCTTTAATAAGAGGTGCATTTGCATATGGTTTACCGTCTTTCAAGACTTGGATTTCATATGTATCACCTTTTCTAAGAGTTAATGGGTTAACAGATGGAATGATTTGAATGAAAGCATCTTTATTATTGAAAGGTTTTGCTTCTGCATTCCAGTAGTGAACGTCATATTTAATGGCATGTGTACTTTTTTGAGCGCCTGGTACTTCTGTAATTGGTTTATGAACTGTTTTACCATCTTTGTCTTTTGTCCAATAGCCATAGTCAAAATCAGTTACTGTAATGCCCAATTTATCATTTGGTACAACTACTACATTTTTTTCATGTTTAATAACTTGTACAGGAATTACCATACCATTGTTATCTAAACCAATGATGCTTTTTACCATTTCTGGGCTATATGCATCATCAACAGGGCCTTCGCCAAGTACTAGCGCTTTTTCATCTAAGCGGTTAGCAAAGAATACGCCATGCGCATCAACGGAAGAGCACACACAACCTGCAGCCAAACCTACTGCAAATAAAGAAGCTAAGATTTTCTTATTCATAAGAACCTCCATAATCAATAACTTATTTCAACAAACTTGATATTATTATACAGCGTTACAAATATTTCGTATATACCAATACCCCTATCAGCAAGTTATTATGCGTATTTAGTATATTAACGCATTTTTATACCCATTAATCATAAATGATAAAATTATCATCTATTTTCATGGAGATATAATCCACAGGAATATGTTAGATAACAACTTATAGATTAGATAAAAAAGGCGCCCCCTAAGGAGCGCCTTTATATATCTGTATAAGATATTATTTTTTATTCTTTGCTGCTTTCGCACGTGCGTTGCGATCAAGGATTGTTTTACGCATACGAATACTTTCAGGTGTTACTTCAACAAGTTCGTCATCGTTGATCCACTCAAGAGCTTGTTCCAAGGAGAAGATACGAGGTGGAGTCAAGCGTACCGCTTCATCAGAGGAGCTGGAACGCATGTTGGTAACGTGTTTTTTCTTACATGGATTAACATCCATATCAAGTTCACGTGTATTTTCACCAATAACTTGACCTGCATAAACGTCTTGATTAGGGCCAACGAACAATGTACCACGGTCTTGAACGGAGTTCAAACCGTATGGAGTAGTTTCACCATTTTCGAAGGCTACTAAAGCACCGCGTGTACGGGAAGGAATTTCACCTTTGTATGGTGCATAGCCATGGAATACATGGTTCATAATACCATTACCTTTTGTAGCTGTTAAGAATTGGGCACGGAAACCAATCAAGCCACGAGCTGGAACTACGAATTCCATACGAAGATAACCGGCCAATTCAACCATATTAGTCAATTCAGCTTTACGTTGACCGAGATTTTCCATTACGGTACCCATAAATTCCTGAGGTACATCGATGGTCAATGCTTCGAGAGGTTCACATAATTGGTCGTTAATAGTTTTGAAAATTACGCGAGGTTTACCTACTTGTAATTCGTAGCCTTCACGACGCATAGTTTCAATCAATACTGCCAAATGCAATTCGCCACGACCAGATACTTTGAAAGCATCTGCAGAATCAGTTTCTTCTACTTTCATGGATACGTTAGTTTCTACTTCGCGGAACAAACGATCACGCAAGTGACGGGATGTAACAAATTCACCTTCACGGCCTGCGAATGGAGAGTTATTTACGGAGAATACCATGGACAATGTTGGTTCGTCGATGGAGATGGATGGTAATGCTTCAGGATTTTCAGCATCTGCTACTGTTTCGCCGATGTTGATATCGTCAATACCAGCAAATGCAATGATATCACCCATTTCAGCTTCATCAGTTTCAACACGGTTTAAGCCATTGTATGTGTACACACGACCGATTTTCGCTTTACGAGTACTTTCACCATTCATGATAGCCACTTGTTGGTTGGTTTTCATTTTACCGCGAACGATACGACCTACGGCGATTTTACCGATGAAGTTATCGTAATCAAGTGTAGTTACCATAAATTGAAGAGGACCTTCCATATCACCTTGTGGTGCAGGAATTTCATCAATCAATGTTTTGAATAACGGTTCCATGTTTACAGCTTCATCATCCCAATTAGTTTTGGACACACCTGAACGAGCAGATGCGTATACTACAGGGAAGTCGAGTTGATCATCATCAGCTTCAAGTTCCATGAATAATTCAAGAACTTCATCTTCAACCTCTTTAACGCGTTGGTCAGGACGGTCGATTTTATTGATAACTACGATTGGTTTCAATTTTTGTTCTAAGGCTTTACGCAAAACGTATTTAGTTTGAGGCATTGGACCTTCGTAAGCATCTACGAGAAGCAATACGCCGTCAACCATGTTAAGTACGCGTTCCACTTCGCCGCCGAAGTCAGCATGGCCTGGAGTATCAACGATGTTGATTTTAATACCATCATGCATTACAGCAGTGTTTTTAGACAAAATAGTAATACCGCGTTCACGTTCCAAGTCGTTGGAGTCCATTACGCGTTCTGCTACTTTTTCATTTTCACGGAACACATGGCTTTGTTTTAATAACGCGTCCACCAAAGTAGTTTTACCATGGTCAACGTGGGCGATAATCGCTACATTACGAAGATTTTCGCGAATCATAAGATCCTCCCTTTAATTCTTTCAGTATATTCTATATCACATAGCCTCGATAAAACAGGCTATGCAAGTATATTCCCCAAAATTGGCAACAGTTAATTATAACGCAGTCTATAGAAAAAAGTCAAAACAGTACACCTATTCTAATCATGGCAATTTCAACATTCGATTATACTTTTGACTCATCTTAGGACACAACCTATTTATGCTCTATCGCCCGCTTAGCAGATTTACGCAACAACGGAATTTGTTTATCTGTTAAATGGAAACAGAATTTAGGAATCAACTTTTCTATAATCTCCTTATCAGAGGCTTTCAAAATATATTCTGGCTGTAGTATAAGTTCTAATGCATCAAGCCCAGGATAATCTTTACCTATACTCCAATCATGATTTTTATTAAACGGACAGCAGTCTTGGCAATTATCACAACCTAATATCCACTCTTCCAACATATCCTCTGTCACACCTTCTGGCAATTTACCATCACCAAAGGTATTGATATAAGATACACAGATTAATGGATTCATTGTAAAAGGTGCAGATAGAGACTTCGTTTTACACTTTTGCTGACATAAATCGCAAGTCTCTGGACATGGTGGTATCTCTAGATGACGAATATACTCACAAGGCTGATCAATTAAATAGGCTACCAATTCATAATTAGAGCCTTTAGGTCCATAAAAGAAATTGTTTTTTCTATAAATTCCAAGTCCTGCCGCTACAGAAGCAGGGCGCAAAGGAACAACACCAGTAGGCTTTGCTGTTTCACCACCAATAAATTGGATGTTCTTATCATTGAACCATGTTTCAAAAGATCGCCTTTGTTTGACTTCGACCCCATCAGGGATATTAGCTAACGATAGTAGTAAGCCTTTTGCATATCGCTTTTGAAGCGAAGCAGGAAACTTATACGCTCCAAAATATTCAGTACAAACCACTATAGATTGTGCCCAAGGATAGTTTTCTTTCAATGTTAAAAAGGCATTACTATGTGCATATACCTTTTTACTTTCAGGTACATCTTCTAAACGCTTTATCATTCGTTCTTTATAAAAATCAAGTGCATCAAGAGGTACTATACCACAATCGTCATACCCACATGCTAATGCTTTATCATGAATCTCTTGGGCCAACAATGTATTCATATCATCGCCTCCCAAATATAGACTAACTATATAAATATCATACGCTTATAATGGACATAAAAAAAGATTTCTTATGAATCCATCATCCCTAAAAAGAGTAACGTTACATAAGAAATCTTATATTAGTATTTAGTTGATATTAGTCTTCACCAATCATACGTACTTCGGGCTCAAGGTGTACACCATGTCTATCGTACACACGACGCTGTACTTCTGCAATCAAATCAAGTACGTCCTTTGCACTAGCACTACCTGTATTGATGACAAAGCCTGCATGTTTGTGGGACACTTGCGCATCACCTACAGACAACCCCTTTAGGCCTGTTTGTTCAATCAATGTACCTGCAAAGTATCCTGGTGGACGTTTAAAGGTTGAACCTGCACTGGCATATTCCAAAGGTTGCTTGGATTCACGTTTTTCTGTTAACTCATCCATACGCGCCTTGATGGCATCCTTGTCGCCTGGTTTGAGTGTCATAATAACTTCCCCAATAACCTCATGATTATCGTGGAATACACTATGACGATAAGCAAAGTCCAGGTGAGATGCGTCATACTCTTTAATATTTCCTTGGAAATCCACGGCTCTCACTGCAGTAACTACATGGCTCATTTCCCCGTCATAAGCACCTGCATTCATAAATACGGCACCACCAAGTGTGCCTGGAATACCAATAGCAAATTCAAGACCAGATAAACTATTCTCCCAAGCAAATTCAGAAGCATCTTTTAACATATACCCGGAACCAATGCACAATGTGTTTTCGTTACAGTCCATAATTTGAGTCATATGTCGAACCGATACAACAGCACCGCGGATACCTCCGTCTTTCACCAAAATATTAGATCCACAACCAATAATAGTTACAGGCACATCTAATTCGTGAATGGTACGAAGCGTAAAACTAAGTTCTGCCATCGTAGTAGGTTCAATAAATAAATCCGCAGGTCCTCCAATTTTGAATGTCGTATGATGACAAAGGAGCTCCTGCTCGCGTACACGTGTACTTGGTAATTTTTCTAATAAAGCGGTTTGTAATACCTTAATGTTGTGGTTGTTGTTCGCCATGATCTAACACTTTCATCCCCTCAGTGATTGGTTCGCTAATGATTTTGTAAATATCATTAGAAATCTGGCTCCAACGCATTTGCGCTTGCAAATAAGCAGTCGCTGCAGCATTTTCCTGAATTTGAGGCATCAATTCCTCTTGTTTCTTTTGCAACTCATCTGTTTCTGGAGCACCGGACAACTTAGCATATTCCCATTGCATTTGTTGTGCCATAAATGTGCGAACCAAACCCGTTGCTACTGCATCTGCCTTCACTGCTTCCTGAGCAGCCATTAATTCTTTGTACTCTTCGGATTCACGCATTGCGTGAGCTAAATCATGAGCTTTATCGTAGTTCATAATATCCTCCTCCAAACAACACCGTTAAAATCGCTACCGGTCATATAGATTTGGTAGGTCTCCTAACACATACGTATAATATATTCCTTAATTATAAAAGTCTATTTATTTTGATTGAATCCAATTGCCTTCAGCCTTAAGATCTGGATAATCAAGTTGACGCATACCTTCATAAGCTATGATTGCCACCGCATTAGATAAGTTCAAAGAACGTGCTTCATCTACCATGGGTATACGAATGCATGTATCCTCTTTACCATCTAATAAACTTTCAGGCAACCCTCTTGTTTCAGGTCCAAAGACGAGCATATCACCAATTTCATATTTCACCTCGGAATGAGTATGCTTTGCTTTGGTAGTAGCATAGAAATATCTACGATCAGGATATTTCTCATATAATTCTTGAATATTTTCATGTACCTGTACATCTACCAAGTGCCAGTAATCAAGGCCAGCACGTTTTACATGCTTGTCATCAATAGAAAAGCCAAGGGGTTTGATCAGATGTAAGGTCATATGATTGGCGGCGCATAAACGCGCTATATTTCCTGTATTACCTGGAATTTCAGGCTCATAAAGTACTATTTCCATTTTCAATCCCCTATTCTTTATATCTATATTATTCTACAAAGGAACGGACAAAATGTCCACTTTTCCCGCCTTCTTTTTCTACAAGATATGTAGGACCTATAATCATCCCTTTATCAATGGCTTTACACATATCGTAGACTGTTAAAAGTCCTACTTGAACCGCTGTAAGCGCTTCCATTTCAACACCTGTCTTTCCTGTCGTTTTTACGGTAGCCCGAACCTTAACAGCACGATTATGTGTAGCATCCGTACAGGCAGGACTTTCACCATCAACAAGAGTACAATGCACCTCAACCTTAGTTAACGCCAATGGATGACAAAGGGGAATGAGATTACTCGTCTGTTTCGCCCCCATAATAGCTGCTAATTGAGCCACACTAAGAACATCCCCTTTTTTTATTGTTCCCGCCTCGATGCGCTCATAAATGGCATCATTAATAGCAATAAACCCTTCTGCCACGGCAGTACGAGTTGTAATATCCTTATCTGATACATCTACCATCCAAGCATTTCCATCTTGATCAAAATGTGTTAAATCCATAATATATCCTTACTAATTATGTATAAATTATCACCAATAGTTTTATTTTCATTTATTATATTATACAATAGAATTAAGAATTGTATGTACAAGGAAGGAAGTGTTCCTATGAAAACAAAACTAACTTATTTTGGTCACGCTTGCTTTATGCTCACACGTGGCGATGTATCCATGATTTTCGACCCATTCTTGACCGGTAATACATGGGATATCGCTAAAAGAGAAGACATCAAATGCCAATATATCTTTGTCAGTCATGGTCATGATGATCATTATGGCGACACAGATTTTATTGCCAAAGCAAATGATGCACTCGTTATTTCTACTGCTGAGGTAGCGGGTAAAGCGGCAGCTGCCGGTTGTCGTACACACGCCATGCATTTAGGTGGCAAGTTCGACTTTGAATTCGGTTCTGTTCGAATGGTTCCTGCCTTCCACGGTGCTGGCATTCCTGGAGGTCATGCCGCAGGTTGTCTTGTAGATTTCTATGGCGACATTATTTACTTCGCTGGCGATACTGCACTTTTTAGTGACATGAAATTATTAAATCGCTTTGGTGAAATCGATTACGCACTTCTTCCTATCGGTGATAATTTCACAATGGGCGTTGAAGATGCAGCCCTTGCCGCTTCCTATGTAAGAGCGCGCATCTCCATTCCAATTCACTACAAAACATGGCCTGTTATCGACCGTGAACCAGGTGTATTCACAAGTTTAGTTGAAGGCAAATACAACCAAACAGCTCTCATTATCGATCCAGGATCCTCTATCGAGCTTAATAGCTAATAGAAATTATTTACAAACAAAAGTAGCAGTTATTTAGTGTTTACTAAATAACTGCTACTTTTTATATTTAAATACTAAAAAATATTTTTACAAGAATAGCCCATTAAAGTTTCTTCGATATAATCTTCTTCAATTAAAAGCTGAATTCCATCTAAAATATCTGAAACGGGGAATCTATTGCACTTATCAACAGACCATTTAACAAAACCTTCAATTATTTCACTTTCGGTTGCTCCACGTTGCTCTCGTACAATATATAAAATTGTAGCAACACATTCTATTT
Organism: Veillonella parvula; assembly: GCF_902810435.1. Lineage (GTDB taxonomy): Bacteria > Bacillota > Negativicutes > Veillonellales > Veillonellaceae > Veillonella. Next base: position 660,640 of record NZ_LR778174.1, on the reverse strand, counting down.
GATGTATATCAGCTACCTTATTCATAAAATATATAGATTTATCTAATGCCGGTTTTAACTCGTTACATTTTTTTATAGTTTTTTCACTTATTATTTCAGAATTTATACTATCAAATAACTTTTTAGTAGACTTAATATTATAAAAGTTTTTGTACTCAAGTATATTCCGTGAAATTATACGAATAGAGTCATCATAAGGGCCATTTTTATAAGCATTGAATCTAAAATATGGATTTATTAATTTAGCATCCATAAAGAAAGCAGTTTTTTGAAGAACTAAAGGCTTAAAAATTTTACTATTCAAATTCAATTTTATATATACTAAAATTAATGCAGCTAAGGATACTTTAGGCTTAGATTTTGGAATCACTACAGAAGTCACACCAGGTTCATGAATATAAATATCTACATCAGTTAATGAAGATAATTTCTCTACAATAATAGATTTCACCTCTAACCAATTCAATCCTCCATTACCACTACCCAACGGAGGGATTGCAATAGACTTTAATCTTTTCTCAATAATAATACGTCTTAAATCATCTAAACCTTTAATAATGTACTCTAATTTTGAAGGCGTTCTCCACTTATCTTTTGTGGGAAAATTAATAATTAATTTTTCTAATTCTCTGTAACAATGTAAATGACCAATAGTCAGCTTTCCAGTTTTACATGCCTTAATATAATCAATATTATTCTTAGGATATCTTAATTTAAATTGATAAGCTAACCCTTTGCCCATATAGCCTTCACAATTAACCGTATTTACCAATGCATCTGCTGGAGACAAAAAGATATCATCAGTTACAAAATGAATCATTTCAATTTCTCCTTTCGCCGTTACCATTATTTACGAGCAAATAAACATGGAGTTATGTTTATATCTAACTTGCTAATACTATGACATATTAAAATATTATTCACCGCTCGTTTTACGTCCGAGTTAGGAACAAAAATTATATTTATATCACAAATACTTAGGTCACAATGATTAGATAAACATTCTGCCATTCTAATGCTAGAATTATATCCATCTTGCTGTTTTGTTAGCTCCATTATATCCCAATTAATTCGATCAATCCCCATATCATAATCAAAAATTTCATTTGATTCACACGATAATGGATGTTTCGGTATAATTAAAAATTTTTTATCTCTAGCTATATTTCTGTAAATAGCAAGATAAATAAATATTTTATCATGACTATGCTGAACACAGACATCAAAATCCGTATATGTATGAAAATGAAACGGCACACAATCAGCTATATTTAGAGTATTACGTTTCTCTATTATTTCAGGATCTGCTACATCAATAAATTTTGGACCTAGCTCCGCTAAAGTTTTTCTTGATAACAAACCATTCTCAATAATACTTTCTAAGTTTTCTAAAGCAGTCAAGTGGTAAATACATTTTCGTTTTCTTATAGCTGTCATTATTCTTCTCCCATTACAAATGAATATCAGCTAAAACACCTTACACAACCATAAATTAATTATATCATAAGAAATAACCATTAATAGTTATCATGTAATTATCAAAAAAACGCTATGCTCTAAAACTCTTGGTTTGCCATGGAAAAACCACCGCGGTTAGCCATGCGTACAAATTCATCAATATCTTGAGTTTCATCAATACCAACATAGCCGAGTTCACGAACCAGGCCGTATGGGGTATGCAAAGATAGTTGTGGGTTCTCACCGGTCAACACCCACAGCACCTTATAGCCCCTTGGCGCCTCTCGAAGTCGCTCTTCCCCTTTGCCATCCGTAAAATATACAAGTAAATCTACACGGTTTTGATTAGCCAGAGAGAATACAGGGGTAAAGGCCGTTGCACCACGCACATCGAGGCGAGGTTTTACATCTTTTACAGATTCCATCGTATAGGTGCGGCGCACCTCATTATCACATTCTACAACGGTAATGCGATGGTTGTAGGCATGCACGATTTGTAACACTTGCTCTAAGGCATTCGTAAACTCTACATCAGTTATACTGCCACTCATGTCGAGAGCTACCCATACATTTGCCTTATGTTGGCGCAATGTACCAGACAATTCCAAACGCTCAGGCTGACGACGATTACGACGCATCGTCGTTTTTTTGTATCCACTCGCTACCTTGCCCATCAACTTTTTGAGATAAAAATACCACGGCAAAGCGCGTCGCGTTTTTTGGAATGTATCAATAAGACTTTTCACATAGCCTTCCATATCACCCTTTGAGGCTTCGTTGATATAGCGCTCCGTGATTTGGTCCATCGTATCTATATCAATAGAATCAGATTCATCCCAAATATCATGGCTAGTTTGAGGGTCAAACTCCATAGCAACCGCTGTATCTGCATTATCGATGGGCACAAAGAGATCTGGTTTTTCTTTCATGACCTTATCAATAGCCTTCGCATAGTATTCAATGGTACGAAAACGCTTTAATAACAAACCAAAGCGCGCATTTACATTGGCTACCGTTACTGCATCACGGTCTACATGTTCAAGGTAATCATTTACGACCATGTCCATAGCCATATGGACTGCTGTTTTGTGAAAGCCTTGGCTCAGTGCTTTTACCCGCATCAAATGAGCAGAAATGATATGAAGAACTTCACGCTTAATACCATCCTTCATCACATCAGGTGATTGGCGTAACAAGATAAAGGGATTTACATATAATACATATCCGCCCTGTTTAAGATTAATACCAAAAGCACTGGCCATATCAAAGCGAATGCGATGAGTCATTTGTAAGTAAAAGTAACCAAAGAATTGGTCCTCTTCAAGGAGCAAACTGTTTACATCATGCAATATGTTCCACAACCGTTGCTCATAGGCAGGTGTCATTATCGCTTGCTGCATAACGGAAAGGTCTGTCCCCTCCACTTGTACGTCTTCAAGAGCACGACCGATAGTACCTATATGGCTATCCGACATATTATGGTTCATAAGATCAGCCGCTATACGTTCAGGCGCCATGCTATGATGTTGTTCTTCATAGCTATCTACATAGGCCTCATAGGATGCGTATATTTGCGTATACAAAGCCTCTGCTTCGCGATGTATGCGCTCTCGTTTCGCATGCCATCGATCAAGAGCCTCGATAGCTTCCGCATCATAAGAACCCGTCTTTTCCCAACCATCGATATGAGTCAGCAAATCCGAAGCATCACGTATATCATCCTTATCTAAGTTTCGTTGCATATTTACACCCCCTTTTCTTTAGAAAACAAATTTAATATATGTCACATGCTATATATCAATTAACCTCATAACTAATAATTTACTACAGTTGATTATCTATATAGATAGCTTCGATTTGGTTAACTACGCACATAAAATTATTTTTGCGCGTCAAAGAAAGTATCTACAAAAAGGTCATTTTCAATAGCATAAGCGTAAACGCGCTCATACGTGTTACGAAGATCTTTCATAACCGCTACGCGCAAATCGCCTGGATACAAGGTTAAAAACTCCACAAAATGATGTACTTCCTGCGCATTGCTATTGCGATTTAAACGATGCAACATATTTTTTGCTGCTACATAAAGGCGAGTTGGGCTTTCACCTTTAACCTGCTCAGCCATAGACATAATAGCACCTGGTTTTTGAACCGCTGCCAATACATCATCAAAGGTAATAAGAGGTTCTTGATCGGACTCGATAAAGTTTACAAAAGCCTCCGCAATGAGTTTACCTACGTTACCACGAATAACATTCATAAATACGTCGCGACTATAACTTGTGCCCTCTTGATTCTTATAAATTCTATATAGACCGGACACGCGTTCAAAGGAACGAGGTGTGGCATCGATATCGTCTTCGTGACGTTGATTTAAATATTCTGGATAGGAAGAAATAAATTCAATAACCTTTTCTTCAATACCAGCACCAATAGCCCAGTCAATCCATTGCATATAATCAGCATTCATATAAAGCCATACAAAACGGTTTTGCTGTGCCGGGTCCATGTCAATCGTTTGGTAATCAAAGGAATCCTCAGGGTTCATAGCGGCGATGATGCGCACTTGATCACTTAAAGAAAAGCCATTAATTTCACGGTTTAGAATAAGGTTCATCAATTCTTGTTGAACTGCATGTTCTGCGCGGTTAATTTCGTCGATAAACAGTAATACTTGGCGCCCTTTATCTACGGCTTGTGCCACATGTTCCAATGTATGATGCACAGCGTATACTGTAGTTTTCACATCCCGTGTATTGCCATGACCATCCGTATGAGTCACCGTTTCTACTGTAGGCAAGCCACCAATTTCACCTTCTTTTAAAAGGTTTCCGTCAATAGTTACTAATTCCCAATTATGTACCTCTGCAACGCGCGCTGCGAGAGAGGTTTTACCTATACCCGTCTCACCGACGAGCAAGGGTACTTGATTAGCAGCAAGCACTAACTCAACGCTTGCCATTGTATCTATAAAGTTCATTGTATCTCCGTTCTAATATCTCAAATATTCGCCTACTGCAATTTTCTTAACAGTTCTAGTACCATACCTATCAATAAGTGACAATATATCAATAGGCCATTTGGATTGACGTCCACCGATAGCTTTATTGTTGATTAACTCGCGTACATAGTCTTCATCAACGGTATCGCTAGAAATGGCATCTAGAATTATATCTTTGATTTCGTCTACCGTAACGCCCAATGTATTAGGTATATAACCGACGATAGCCGCACTTACCTTAAATAAATGCAAGGCCAAGTTCTTAGTGAGGTTTGTAATCTGACGCATTGCCTGTGGATCTTGCTTTACTGCTGCTTCTAGTACAGCTACGCTAGGCTCATCAATGTAGCGCAAGGCTAAGTAACTCTCTTGCACGGCTTGTAACTGCACAGCTTCGCTTGGAGCATTGATATATTGTAAGGCATCATAATTCGCCTTCACCGCCTCTAATTGCAATTCTTCAGATGGGTTCGCAATATAGCGAATAGCCCAACCTGATTGAGCTAACGCACTTTTTATTAATGTATCAGACGGATTGTCGATATATTCTAAAACCGCCCAATCTTTTTCCACTAAGGCTTTTAACAATTCTTCTGTAGGATTTTCAACGAATTGTATAGCTCGTGGTGCTTGTGAAAGCGCCGTTTCAATAACCTTTTGAGTAGGTTCTTTAATATATTGTAACAACATGCCGTTTTGTCCCACACATGTAAGTTGCATAGCTTCTGTAGGATTTGGAATATTTCGAATCCCATGTGGGTTATTGGTCAGCGCCGTTATATATTGTTCCTCTGTCATAATAACCTTCATTTCTATATTAAAAGGCCATACGAATACGTATGGCCTATACTGAATTCTATCTTATTATATCATATTTTTTCGATATATTTATATCTCTTTCGTATACTTACTACACTGTTAATGCATCTAAATCAGAATTATTTCCTATAATTAATAGTTTATCCTCCGCCGAAAGAATCGTAAACGGATTAGGAGGGACTTCTAAATCCTCCCCACGCCTGATGCCTACAGCATTAAGATTATATTTCTCACGCAGATTAGAATCTTTTAAGCAGGTGCCTACCAAAAATTTAGGCATATCTACTTCAATAAGGCTAATGCTTTTAGATAGCTGTAAGTAATCCATTACATGTTCTCGTGTCAACGATTGAGCTAACCGTTGTGCCACATCATATTCTGGATAGATGACCATATCTACCCCCATCTTCTTGAGCATCTTACCTTGGAGTGCATTTTCAGCTTTCGAAACCACATGAGGCATATTCATTTCTTTCAACAACATCGAAGTCATGAGATTAGCCTGGATATTATCACCAATGGCAACAATAACTATATCAAATTGGCTCAAAGCTAAGGCTTTAATAGCCTCTTCATCAGTAGTATCTGCTACAATAGCATGTGTTACATAAGGGGAAACCTTTTGTACAATTTCTGGATTAATATCTACACCTAAAACCTCATGATTCATAGAGGCTAACATCTTGGCTATAGTCGTACCAAATTGACCAAGACCAATGACGGCAATTGTTTTATATTTCATGCTATATCTCCTGATAGACTAACTATTCTACTCAATTACATCAATACATTCTCTTCTGCATACCCAATTGGCTTCGTTGGTGAAGTCCTAAGAGCCCATGTACCAATAACGGTCATAACACCGACACGACCTGTAAACATAACAAGCATCAGCACCCATTTACTGCTTTCAGATAAATCAGACGTAATTCCCGTCGTAAGGCCTACAGTCCCAAAGGCGGACGTAACCTCAAATAACAATCGAATAAAATCATAAGGCTCATCCCAAGCTAGATAACATGTGGCTATTAAAATAAGAAGAAGCGATAAAAATATAATCCCGTTGGCTTTAAGCACTGTTACTAATGAAATACGACGTTCAAAAATCTCTGTATCTGGACGGTTATTAAACAAGGTACGCGATGCAAGTATGGTTACTGCTACGGTACTAATTTTAACCCCTCCACCGGTAGAGTTCGGACCCGCACCAATAAACATGAGAATAATGGTAACAAACAAGGTAATTGGATGTAATGCATTATAATCAACCGTTGCAATCCCAGCTGTACGCGGCGTAATCGCTTGAAATAAAGAGGCCATTATTTTATTCCAAATCGGTAATGACCCAAAGGTTTTTGGATTTGACCATTCCACACCTAAAAAAATGATAGTTCCTAATAGGATAAGAATCGCTGTGCCTACTAACATAATCTTAGTGTGAAGTTTTAAGTCAACAAATCGTCGCACCTTACGGTGTGACCATATGTCAAAGGCCGCTAAATAGCCAAAACCACCGATAACAATTAGTACTGCTGTATTGATATTAAATAATATGTCCCCTACCATGGCATAAGGTAGATCATTATCAAAAAATACAAATCCAGCGTTACAAAAGGTGGAAACAGCTTGCATGATACCGGTATACAATGCAGCCTGTCCAATATAGGGATATAGCTGAATCGTATAGATTATGCCTCCCACAATTTCAATAGCAAAGGTATAAAGCGTTAACTTTTTCGTAATATGTAATAAACCAGTCATACCCTCCTGTCCGACATCCTCGGACAAAAGCATACGATTTTTAAGGCCTACTCGTTTACCTAGAAGCAAAGCAATTATGGTCGTGAAAGATACAATTCCTAACCCACCTAACTGAATAAGGATAACCATTACAATCTGGCCAAATAAAGACCAATGATAATAAGTATCTACAGTGGTCAGCCCTGTTACCGAAACACAAGATACGGCGGTAAAAGCGGCATCTACAAGAGCCGTCGTTTGCCCCTGAGCACTCGCCATCGGTAACATAAGCAATATTGTACCTATAATCATGACGCCTAGAAAGCTAAACGCTAATAATCGATAGGGATTTTGTTGCATGTACCGTTGTACATGAGAATGGGAAATATCGTGCCACATACTGATTTACTCCAATCCCATTAACTTATATACAACTTGTAAACTTGGTAAAGCGCTACGACCACCAATCCCTTGCGTATTTAAAGCTGCTACAGCGGACGCAAAAATAGCAGCTTTTTCTAAATCAGAATGCCCACAATGTTGTAATAAATCTATAGCATATGTAGAGGTCTTTAACCCTTCTACTGGGGCTAACTCTCTCAATAATGTAACAAGCTTTGAAAGAAATGCACCATGAAAACTATCTCCGGCCCCCGTTGTATCAACTACATATTCTTGAGGGAATGCCTGACAACGATAGAAAGTTCCATCAGGCCATACGAAATAACTACCATTAGCGCCATCCGTAACCCCCGCAATAAGAGCACCACGGTCATGAATGATACGACAAGCTTCTTCTAAATTAGTAGTGCCCGTATATTTTTCAGCATAATCACGAGCAACAATAGCAATATGACTTGACCCTGTAATAGATTTCATCTCTTCATCGTAGCGCTGTGCACCTCCATCGAGGGAGATAATAGTACCTGCCTCTTGTGCTAACGCCATGGCAGAACACATGAATTGTCGATGCCGTCCGTTAACATGTAAAATGAAAGCTTCTTTAATTAATTGCTTATGAGTGTCTAAAAATACTGGCTCTGGCGCAGTAGAGCGTTCAAAAAATACGGCACGCTCGCCAGTGCTATGCTTTACTAGGATTGTAGCAACGCCACTCTTTTCCCCCTTTTCAATGTGGATAGCATCAGTATTAACATTATATTTTTTGAAATCATCTAAAATATGACGCCCCACCATATCGTCACCGATACTGTCAATCATGGCCGTACGTGCACCATATTTACCTGCGACGGCTAATGCTGTAGCTACAGGTCCTCCACCATCAGTGGTAGAAGATACAACTTGTTGTACCTCACGTCCCGTTGGGTAATGATCCACAACGATGAAGCGGTCTAATGTGCTAGCCCCAATACCTAATATATCTATTTCTTTTTGAGGACATGTACTCATACTAACCTCCTAAGCCTTTTATCAGCTATACAAGCAATATCACTTCACATCTTATAGATTTACTATCTCACTTATTGTTTTATGATTTTAGTAGCAATTAGATTTTTATTGTCCTTATAGACTTATAAATCTATTCTTATAAATCTATTCCTATACATCTATTGCTATACTTTTTAAAGTCATTTAAGTCTTATACCTACAGAATACCTTTCGCTCTATAAAAAGTAAACCCCAGACTACAGTCTGGGGCTACTTTGTACTACAGAGAGCACGTATATGTCACGTAATATGTCTTGTATATTATATGTTGGTTATTGGAAGAGGTTGTTAGAATTAAGGTGTAACATAACAGTTTAAGACATCATACGTTCCATCATATATTCAATCTCATCAGCACTTAAATTGTACATAGCTTGTACCATTCGTTCTGCTGCTTCGCCAGAAGCACCGCTCTTAGCAATTTCAGCTTTAGCCTTAGCAATGAGAGCATCTTTACGTTGTGCTTCGGAATCTTCGTCAGTTGGTACAGAGATATTGGCTTTACCCTGGCCGATGCCACGTACCTCTTGGTTAGGATTTTCTTTAGAAGTTGTTTTTGTATCTTGTGCTGCTACTGCTTCTATAGCGAAGGAATTCTTACCAGTCATGATATATTCAACAGCTTCTAATGTACTTTGCGTAAGATTTACAGTCCAGAATTCGCCTGCATCAGTCAATTTATAAAGCAAACCATTATAGGCAACAAGACCTCGTTTTTCCCATAATTTATAGAGCCAGTTCAATTCATCTAATCTGGAATCCATTTTTACTAAGCTCATAATATTGAGGAATCCTTGTTCTAATTGACTTACTACTCGGTTGACGATAGGTTGTAAATCACTTTGTTTCATAAGGGCCATAAATGGTTTTTCACCGCGGGTAACCATATCTTCGTATGGTTTTAATGCACGATGTAACATCATGCCATAACCATCGACGTTACCACCTGCACCACTACCAAATGGGAACATTGGGACGCCCGATTTAGCTAAAGTGTTATATAAGCTACGCTCACGATTATTAGCACTCCAATGTGCAGCACTCAATCGGCGATAAGATCGCGCATCTAGGTATTGTCGACCGAATTCAAACATATCTCCTTGCATCGCTGTTGTGGCTGCAGCTGGAACTTTACCGTTTGTAATGTCTTTATTGAGATCACTACCATCAAATACATTTAATTGATATAGGTCTGCACCATCAACACCAGAGCTTACTAAATCAGCTAAATCTTGTTCCCACACCTCCATAGTTTGACCAGGCAAGCCATAGATTAAGTCAATAACGACAGAGCATTGACCATAAGCTTTCAAAGCAGCTAGTCGTTCTAATACGGTTTCTTTCGTATCTAAACGGCCTACCATTTGACGCACTTCTGTGTTAAAAGATTGTACGCCGATGGACATACGGTTGACGCCGTTTGCCATCCAAACTTCAAGATTTTCAGGGATCAAATCGTGAATACGACCTTCTAAGGTAAGCTCATAATCGTTTGCCAATGGCAAGTACGCTTTAATCGCTTTAAGCAGTCTTTCAGAGTTTGTAGGAGATAAAGATGTTGGTGTACCACCGCCGATAAACAAGGCATGGATTAAGCCATCTTTTAATCTCGGACGCTCACTAGCGAGCTTTAATTCACTGATAAGACCATCAATATATTGGTCTTCAACACTTTGACTCGTACCGTTTTGGAAAAATCCACAATATGTGCATTTTGTCTTACAAAACGGAATATGAATGTAAGCGCATTGCATTTCGCCCTTTTTAGGAGCCCCATTCATTAATGCATCCCAAACGGCTTGCGTTTCTTTTGGAGAAACAAGCGTACCATTAAGACCTGCATGAACAACACGTTTATGAGGAAATGCACCACTCATCGGATTATCGCATTCTAAACCTAGTTGTAGGTTTCGCTGCTTCTCCGGAATGGACTCAAAGAAACTTGCTAAACTCATACTCCAATCCCCTTTCAGAAATTAGGCTTGCAACTTTGCAAGTACAGATTTTGTGAATTCTTTTGCATTTGCAAAGTCTTGTTCGTCTGGATGAGTTTCAGCCGCTTTATGTAACGCATCGCGTTCTGGGCTTTGACCATGTGCGGATCCAGGTGGGAACATTTTATACATCATTTCGATTACTTTAGGATCGATTTTACCTTGGCATACAAACCCATCTACAAGGGATTCTTTGTTTTGCAACAATGTAGATGCTTTATCGATACTTTCACGAGCGTGATCAGAATCAGCATACATACCTAACGTAGCAAAGAATACGATGTTAGGATTTGTCATAGTTTCAATCAACTTAGCCGCTTCTTTATTCGCTGTACCTCGATCCACCCAGAAACCTACGAATACTGTATCATAATCAGCTAAATTTTCAGGTGCATCTTTTACAGAAACGCAAGGTGTTCCCTCAGGCATAACGGAAGCCATTGCTTCCGCTACACTTTTAGTATTTCCCGTAAGGGAAGAATATAAAATAATAGATTTCATATTTATCTCCTTTATTACTTAGATATATTTATTCTTCTTCATCTTCGCCATCGGCCTGTACTACAAAGTGTACAGGAACTTCTACTGGTTGTATATCCCCTGTTTCATTTGGATACGGAGTCGCTCGTCGCACTGCATCAAGAGCCGCTTCTACAAATATCTCATCGCCACCACTAGTTGGATATACGTCTATTAAATTACCATTAGTATCTAATTTAGCCATTACATTAATTGTAACATCTACGTTCATTTTACGTTTAATAGCCGCATAAGGAATTTGTTTTTGGCTATCTACGGCTGCATAAAAGCCCTCTACATTGAACGCGGCTTTACCTGTACCGTGACCATCACCTTCACCGGTACCATCACCTGTACCAGTACCATGGCCTCTACCATCACCAATTCCAGTGCCTTCACCAGTACCATGACCACCGCCAGAACCACCACCTGATCCAGGGCCTGTGCCACCAAAAGCGGAATTATCACCGGATGTATTGCCTTTATTTTCACTTGCTTTAGCTGCCACATCTACTGCATCAGGGATATCTGTTGCTGTAGATGGTTCAACATTTGCTACAACAGCCTTTGTTCTTGCCGCTACTTCATCTGCTGACAATGGTTTTGGGAACAGATCTGCTCTGTTACCTCCGCCACCACCAGCATGTCCACTGCCACCATCATCGAGCACACTTTGTGTGAGGTCGATTTCATAGGTATCCATTTCTTGAATGGCTGGAACCACTACAAAAAAGATTACAGCAATAAAGAGAGCAATAAGATGAACTACGGCGGATATAATGGCTGCTTTTTTCCATGATATGCCTAGTCCCATAGTTATCCTTTCTGTTCAGCTGCAATAGCTAAGCGTTTAACGCCAGATTGTTTTAACATGTCCATAATCGCTACTACTTGACCATGAGCCGCTCGTTTATCGGCTTGTAAGATAACACTAGCATTAGGGTTTTCTTGGATACGTTGTTTTACCATTGCCTCAGCATCGTCAATGCTCATTGGCTTGTTATCAATCGTAATATGACCCTCCGCATCTAATGTTAAAACCACTGGTAATTGAGCTGGTGCAGAAGCACTAGTAGCCTGTGGTAATTGTACAGACAAGGCTTTTTGAGCCACTGTTTGCAAGCTGTTCATCATGAAGAATACCAACAAGAAGAAAATGATATCAATCATTGGAATGATCATGAATTCCGGCTTAGTTTTCATACGAAAGCTTTGCAAGTTCATAACTATTTCCACCCTTCTCGTTTAGCTGTAACTATATTTACACACATATTTTCAATTTGGTTAATAATGGAGTCCAAACGATGACTAAAAATTGTGTAAACGATAAATGCCATTATGGCCACACATAAGCCAGATGCTGTCGCGATAAGCGCCTCACCTACACCACCAGTAATGGCAGATGCACCCGCACCGGAGTCAAGGATACTGAAAGAGCCAATCATACCTGTTACTGTACCAAGCAAGCCCAATAATGGAGAAATTGTAACTGTTGCACTTAAGTAGTCCATATATTTTCGGAAACCAACTGCATCAACCCCCATTTGATCAGCAAAAGCGGTCTTCATTGCTTCTTCGCTAGAATCATTTTTTAAACCTGCTTCCGCAATACGACTTGCAATAGAAGGGTTCTCTTTAATTACTTTATCAATTTCATCCCAACGTTGTAATTTTGCGAATTCATTTACGGCATGAGTTACAACAAATGTTTTACCTGCATACTTACGATAGAAGAAAGCACGTTCTGCAGCTATAGCGATAACCATGAAAGACAAGAGTAACAATGGATACATTACATACCCGCCACTATGAAATAAGTGAATGACATAATTTAAATTTTCCATATTAGTAACCTTTCTGCCTGTTTACAGACTGAGCATTAGAACCTATAGGTTCCTTGAATTCGTGTATAATCGCCTAACTTAAAGCTTTCACTACCATATAAAGTGTCTCGTTTATTAGTGCCCTTCGCATCGAAAGTATAGAATGCTTCAAGGAGCAAGTCCTTGCGCGGTACATAGCCGGCACCAAATGTAAAGCTGCGAACACCATCTAAATAACGATCAGGTACTGCACCCGTACCATTACCACCGAAGAAGGAGCCATGTTCAAAGTATTTGTAATCGATGAATGCATTCCAAGATTTCGGAACATCTAGATCAGCACGTCCAATATCTAGACGAGCCATCCAGAAGTGTGGTGTGCCGCCCATTTGATGACCTTTTAGAGTAAAGTCTGCTGTACCACGTTCATGTTGATATACGGTATTACCATTGAGGTAACGTCCTAAGTTAGAACGGTTTTGACCATAATCAACTGTAACAGCTGCATTAGCACCAAGTTGATATTTAGCACCAATACCAAACACATGAGCTACATTGGAGAAGCTATGTTCATCATTACCGTTACCGTTTGCATTTAAATATGTATGTGTTTTACCGCCAAAGGAGCGTAAATACCAAGCTTGCAAACCTAAACGAGAGCCAATTTGTTTCTTGTATTGAATAAAGGCTGCCTTATCAATAGCTGGTACAGTATCTTTTTCAAGAACTACACCTTCTGTTCTAATCAAATTACCAATGATCTTACCAATTGCTTCACGTGGCAATTTATTTTCAGATTCCGCATCATGTACAACTTTTTCAAGATTATACATATAGTTAAACAATGCATTAGGCATACCCCAACCATAGTAAGAACCACCTTCGCCATAATCACCAGAGGACATGGTGAAGTTCTTTTTGTAAATGGCATCTTTAGCATCATAATCACTAAATACGTATTTACCACTATCGTATTTGTAAGTCTTTGCACCTAAGAAGCCAGTGAATTCATAATCACTTGACGGTTGACCATAGTAATCATAAGATTTCTTAAATGTACCATCAGCTTGTTTCACCCAAACTTCGTCAAGCCCACTATTGTTATAATTACTCCAGTTATCTTTTGCATTATATTTGGCAATTTCTGTAATCGATTGATTAATCTCAGCTGCATGTTTATCAACATACTCTTTAGGATTTAGCAAGGCTTCTTTATTATCAGAGGATACGATAAGACCTTTTGCCTTTTCTTTCATAGATTCAGGGTACAATGGGGAATTTACGTTATACATAATGTCGCCTGTTTTATACAGTTTTTCCCCTGTTTTCTTATTGGTGATTTCATACATTGCATACCCACCAGATGGGATATCAAGGGAGAATTTAGTCTCTGCCATATCTGTAGGATATGCTTTTGTAAGAATATCTTGTAATCGACCCATAATTTGAGCTTGTTTTTTCTGAGTTTCAGCTAATTTAGCATTAGCCTTTTCAAGTTCTTGATCACGGTTCGGATTACTCCATCTTAAGTCTAAGCTTTCTTTATAAGCTTCGTATTCAGCTTGCAAGTCTTTGAGCTGTTGATAGAAATAGAGGCTATCTGTCTTACCTTTGTAAGTGGAGTTATAAATACCAGTTGGACTATCTGGAGCTGCCGGATCTGTTGAGGTCTTCTTCTCACCATCAGAACCGGTTTTAGTAGCACTCTCAATATCGTATGGATAATCATCGCGATTGATACCAATCAATTCAGCTGCTGTTGGTGGTCTAAAGATAACTTTGTGCACTGCATGAGTATATGCAGAATCAGTGATACCTGTACTATGTTTGAAAGTACCAACACCAATACGAACTTGAGAATCATGGCCATTCCAAACAGCACGAACGCCGTCATAAGATTGACCAAACCAGTAACCACTAGCGCCCATAGGCTCAGTTAAACGCCCTACAGATACGTCCCATTTCTTAACGCGTCTTGTAAGATCAACTGTATCAAGTCGTTGATGGTTGAGACCTTTGGAATCAGATTTTGTCCAGCTTGTATCTACTCCAATCATACCACTCATACTGCCAATAACCTTGAGGTTTGTGAACTCATTAAGCCGAGCATCAAAGCCAAGGCGTAAGCGTTGTTCAAAACTATGACGATTAGCATCGTACATATTGGCTTTTGCAGAACCGATGGCAGAATTCGATCTAAATGGAGATTGTGGTCTATTAGAACCATCATGTGCCATCCAACGTGCTCTATAGTCGCCAACCATTGTAATACCACGTTCTTTAGTGGTATCGAAATCAGAACGAATAAAGTCAGTTAAACGAACTACATCAGCTACGTTTTGTACACCAGATTCAGAGTTTACCACTTCACCATTAGCTACATTAGCACCTGTAACATTCGCACCATCTTTAGTTTTCCCGATAGCCGTAGTTTTGCTGCTATCACCACCACCAAATTTAAGGTTAACACCCATGCGATATACACGCTCTTGAGTAGCACGATCATCATCGCGATGGTTAAAGATATTATTGATACCGAAATACATCATGGCATTTTTATTGAAACGTTTTTGAATCATTACATTCCAAATGCCAAATGTTTTCTTTTCATACATTTGTTTCTTAT
Organism: Veillonella parvula; assembly: GCF_902810435.1. Lineage (GTDB taxonomy): Bacteria > Bacillota > Negativicutes > Veillonellales > Veillonellaceae > Veillonella. Next base: position 645,211 of record NZ_LR778174.1, on the reverse strand, counting down.
ATACGCCTGCATCACCAGACAAGATATCTGGCCAGTAGTTACCACCGTTATTAAGAGTATTACTATCAAGCATATTAATATAGTAATCACCCCAGATGGAGCCATTCCAACCGGATTTAGGGTTATCATAAGTAATGCCAATATCAACTTTGTGCATTGGTTTATCCAATAATTGACGTGGCATGGATGGATCGCTTTTGTTGATAGCGTGTAAATATGTATAACCTAATTTACCAGACCAATATTTGCCAAATTTTTGTTGTACTTCCGCTTGCAGCCCTGTAATTTCAGCTTTACCAATATTTTTAAAGCTGTAAATCATATCCGGGGCACGTTGGTATTTCGCATCACCCTTAAGATATGGTGCAAAGTCCATAAAATCACCAGTGAAGTATACAGACATATAGTTCTTAATACGGTTATGGAATACACCTACGCGTGCATATGTATTTTTATTTTCACCCTCCAAGCTCATGTCGAAATTGACCGATTTTTCTGGTTTCAAATTAGGATTGCCAGCCCAATACCAACCGAGTTTTGCTACCCCAATCCCTACAGGGTTAGAAGCGTACATTTCCCAGTTATACCACAATTCGCCCATACCAGGCTCTGTATAACCGGTACCTACATTGGCTTTAAATCTGCGATGTGTATTACCTTTAACGTTATATGTCATGCCCAAAGATGCAGATACGTTAGAACCAAACAAGCTACTATTGTCGAAGCGCACAATTGGAGACAATGTTAAATTCTTATTAACTTGCCATGTATCAGAAATGTAAGCGTTTATTTTACGAATCGTACCACTACCAGTAGTCAAGCGTTGATCGCGATTACGGTACTCTTCCAAGAAAGCCTTACCATTTAGCTTAGGTGCTTTCTTACGCATTTCTGGATCGTTAGACTCACCATATTTAAAATAGTCACCTACGATGTTTGCACGATGTGCCGCCATTTCAGGATTTTCCGATTTCAACCGATTTTCCAAAGCATAATATCGCTTCTTAAATTCATCCGTTACGGGTTGATTATTCGGCGATGTGCTTGACCATTCACTAAGTCTGCTTTCCGATAAACCATAATTCACATAATCATCGTACGTAATGCCCGGCTTTTGTGCCTTTGTTTCAGCTCCATAGTATTCATAATCCATATCCCATTGCGGCATGCCGCCACCGGAATTAATGAATTTATAGTCATGGATGTGAGAGTAAACTTTAATACTATTATCGCCTTTACGTCGCACGAGACGATCAAGGCGGTCTACTAACAAGCTTTTATCGTAATCCCATGGATCGATGTACATCGTACTTGTATTAGGAGAACTCTTTAAGCGACTACCAGAGCCTTCTTCACGAGCATAGCTAACACCATAGCTTAGCAAATGATTTTTATTAACTTGCGTATTTGCATTTACGCGAATATCTAATTGACGATGATCGATGTTATCGATATAACGCAACTCATTAGAGCCTTCATAAGCAGAACGACCTGTATAGTTAATGAGCGCTACGTCATTTTCTTTAATGCGAGAATAGTTTGTTTCAACAGTCCAGTCACTCTTTCCAGCTCTAGAGGACCATTGCAGATTAGCTGTATTACGATCTGCGGTACGTTTGAAGTGTTGCTGTGGCTCTAAGTCGGAGTCGGAGTGCTTAACATCGCGCACAAGATCTTCCGTGTAACGATTAAGTCGCAATTCCACCTTATTTTTATCATTTGCCTCGTAGGTCGCTACAAGACCGATATCTGCCGCATCACCATAGTAACGAAGTACATTTGGCTTGAAGTTATGTTTTGCATAATCAAAGGCCATCCCAGAGGCACGACGTTTAACAGATGCTAGAACAGGCATAAGATCTCGTTTACTACCTGATAAACCAACCTTTAACTTGCCCATTTGACCAGAATCGGCACGAATGAAGAAGTTTTGGAACGGAAATACATCGCCATCGCTCTTGCGACGCAAGCCTTCAGCATTAAATTGTACGGATGGTTTCTTTTGTGCTTTTTTAGTGATGATATTAACTACACCACCTACTGCATCAGATCCGTATTTAGCACTAGCCGCACCTTGAATAACTTCAATTCTCTCTACGTTCTCTGTACCCAAACGTTGTACTTCATCGGCCGCACCAGAGTACTTATCAAAATCACCTAGCACTGGTTGACCATCTACGAGGATAAGAGTGTGACGCGCTTCTGCACCGCGAATGGACACGCCCACACGCCCCATAGCATCAACTGTTCTAGATACGCCTGTTTGCGTAAAAATAATGTCTTCAACGGACTTCGCCTGTTTCTTTTCAATCTCTTTCTTGGTAATGATTTGCACTTGCTGTGAGTTCAATTTTGCTTCTTCTTCTGCCCATGTGCCTTTCACATTAACAACATCTGTAGTGACAGTCGCATTATCTGCCCAAACCACTAGAGGTGCGCTAAGCCACAAGGCAACTGCACTAGACAGGATTATGGTACGCTTTGTATGTCCCCACCGGTTCATTATGCCCTCCTAAACTTATAACTAAACATATATCTTGTATCTTACACACAAATATAAAAAGATACACTTCACTAACATATAATGACATTGAATATCATTCACATTTTAATGTTAGCAAAGTGTATCTTGCATATCTACTCCGAATAGACCAAAAATATACGTTTCGGACAAATCGGACATAATTTTTAGAATTTATACGTCATTTGGAAACGAGTATAATTCCCAAGTTTGAAGTTTTCAGATCCATATAAGGTATCTCGTTTATTAATCCCTTTAGCATCAAATGTATAGAATGCTTGTAAAAGAAGATCTTTAGTTGGCACATAGCCACCACCAAAGGTAAAGCTCTTAATACCATCCAAGTAACGGTCAGGTACAGCCTCTGTGCCATTGCCGCCGAAGAAGGAGCCATGAGCAAAGTATTTATAGTCCACATAGGCATTCCAAGAGCCAGGTTTATTCATATCAACGCGGCCAACATCAAAGCGCAATGCCCAGAAATGAGGTACACCACCTATATCACGACCCTTGATATCGAATTGAGCAGATCCAGCCTTATGTTCATAATGAGTATTGCCATTCATGAAGCGACCAAAGTCACTACGGTTTTGTCCATAGTCGAAGGAAATACTTACATTATGATTTAATTGATACTTAGCTCCAACACCGAAAATATTAGCCATATTGTTGAATTCATGCGCTTCTGTAGCATTACCATTCGCCGTATAGAAGCGATAGTCACTACCGCCAAAGGAGCGCAAGTACCATGCAGCTAAGCCAAGTCGAGGTGTTACCATATGTTTAACTTGAACATAGGCAGCCTTTTCAATTGGTGGAATTGTATCCCGCTCCAATACGACACCTATTGAAGGAATAACAGCACCTGTATATTTTCCTAACGCCTCTCTCGGCAAACGACTGTTGCCGTCCGCTTTTTCAAGCATTCGAGCCAAGCTATTAAAGTACGAAGCTATCATAGAAGGATAATAGGCACTTCCTTTTACGTTAATAAGACCGGATGTGCCGGAGTCGTTAATATCAACGACATTTGCCTTATAAATAGACTCGTCCAGCCCGTCAAAGGCATTATCTTCAAATTTCATCGTATATGGATTATTACCGAAACTATAGGTTGCTATATCTTTCGCCTTGGCACGATACGCCTCTACGATAGCCGCCTTATTCTGATTATACCAATTTGAAATAAACGGTTTTCCGCCATTAGCAAGAACAAAGGTATCACTCAACTTCATTTCAAACAATGGGTTTTTCTTATCAAGCCCAATCGTTCCCGGTGCTATTTTCTGAGTGAAAGTACGTTCATCTTCATACCATTGTTCATCATCTTCATCATAGTATCGCGATTTATAAGAATACGTTACCGACACATCTGGCATCTTAATCGATACAGTCTGTTTAGCCGCATCCGCACCATAAGCTTTCACCGCGATTTCCTGCATCCGGCGCAACACATCAAACTGCGCAGCTCGCAAAGGTTCCCTTTCTTTCGCCACACGAGCTTCCACATCCGGCAATGATGCTTCCAACTTTGCCAGCTCCGCTTTTAATGGAGCCAATTGATCCGCGGACATGCCGTCAATAAATTCTTTAGACCAGATATCGGAAGTCATATCATCGATTTTTTTCTTTAATGTACCTACCTCCGCATCTAAAGCGCCTTCCTTATCGCGCAAGGCTTTTAATTGCTGGTAGAAATTAATAGTATTCCCTGCATTTGGTACGATGAGTTCCTTATTAGCACCGTCCGAATCCATAGTAACACCTAAGAATTCCTCTACCGTTGGAACCCGTTTAAAATGCGTATAAATAGCATGAGTATAAGCACTATCGCTAATTCCCGTACTATGTTTAAAGGTCCCCACACCGATACGGACTTGAGTATTCTTATTCGTCCAAACACTACGAAGACCGTCATATTCCTTATTAAACCAATAACCTGTAACCCCCATGGATTCCGTGATACGTCCAATACTATAATCCCACTTGGATTCATGATGAGTTACATCCAATTCATCGAGTCTCTGATGATTAAACCCTTTAGACCCCTCTGTTTCATGACCACTGTCCACACCGCTCTGTCCGGAAGCACTGCCTACAACACGTATATTCGTATTATCGTTAATGCGAGCATCGACACCGACACGTATACGTTGATTCAAGCCGTGTTCCTTCCGATCCGCCAGATTCTTTGCGGCCTCGTCGGATACGTAACTAGTAGTCGTCACCCGCGTAGCAGGACGATCGGATCCAAGATGACTGTCATTACGTACACGATAGTCACCTACCAATTCCGTACCTCGTTTTCTGTCTGTATCGAAAGGACGCGTAATAAAATCATGCAGCATAACCGGAGGTAACGATTCAAACTGCTCCTTCGTAAGTTTCGTTTTACTTTCACCTGAACCGAAACCGAATTTCATATTTAATCCAATACGATATACTCGAGCCGATAGAGCCCGATCATCATCACGATGGTTAAAGAGATTATCAATACCGAAATAGATTCGTGAATCCTTATCAATCTTCTTTTGAATCATCAAATTCCATATGCCGTAAGTTTTATGTTCATACATATCGGCGGTTCTTCTATTATTCAAATTATATCTGATAACGGAACGATCGGAATTATTAGGATCAATATAAGATACCATATAATTACCGCCGCCAGACAAGGAGTTACTATCCAGCATATGAATATAATAATCGCCCCACAGGCTACCGCTCCATCCACTGGCCTTATCCTCAAAATCCACACCGATATCCACTTTATGACGCGGTTTATCCAGTAATTCACGAGGCATATCTTTATCGCTCTTATTAAGCGCTCGTAAATACGTATATCCCAAACGGGCTTTCCAGTGCTTATTCAAAGTCTGTTTCACTTCAAATTGAAGACCTGTGATTTGGGCCTTGCCAATATTACGGAAACTGTAAATCATATCCGGCGCATGCGCAAATTTCGCCGCTCCATATGTGGTAGATTCATCATATTGAGGATAAAAATCCATCAAATATCCCGTATTGTAAATCGACATATAATTCCGAATATTATTGTGGAATACGGTTACTTTACCATAGGTATTTTTATTTTCCCCTTCCAAAGAAAGGTCGAAATTCATGGATTTCTCTGGTTTAAGGTTCGGATTTCCGACCCAATACCAACCTAATCGGGCTTCACCTCCACCGATTGTGGCATTTGTAATATTCGGGCCATACATTTCCCAGTTATAATACAGCTCGCCCATACCGGGTTCCGTATAGCTGGTACCCACATTAGCCTTTAATCTGCGGTGTACATTTCCATGTACATTGTGCGTCATGCCGAAATTAAACGACCAATTGGAGCCAAATAAATCACTATGATCCAGTCTTATAATTGGTGATAAAGTAGTATTTTTATTAACCTGCCACGTATCCTGAATAAAGAAATTCTGTTTCTTGATCTCCGCACGTCCTGCGGTCTGTTGATTAACGCGTTTTAAATACTCTTCTTTAAAATAAGCTCCGTTTAATTTCAACTTCGTAGAATCAAAATCCGGTACGGCGCCATAGTAAAAGCTCGGTAAATAGGCATCATAAAGTGCAGGATAATACTTACCGTTCTCATCTTTTCGGCCTTCCTTATTAAAATGATAGTCTTCAATAAATTCTTTATTCTCCGCTAACAAACGTTTAGCAAACTGCTGATATCGCGCATAAGCTTCAGGATTCCGTTTTTTCAGCGTACGCTCCGTCACAGGGCCATCCACAAGCCCCATTACGGCCGCCGAATCAATTCCCGCCTGGGGATCCAAATATTGAAGATATTCTTCGTAAGTAAATTCCGGCAATGTATTTGGCTTACTTTTATCCCCGTTATACCATTCTTTCTCCTTATTCCACTGCTCTACACCAGCGTCGTTTTTTCTGAAAGAATGGTCATAAATTGTGGATGAAGGAACACCGTTTTTTACAGCTAGACTTTTATCGTAATCCCAGGGATCGATATGCCGTTTATAGGTATGAGGCGCATTTTTAAGTCTGCTACCTTCGCCTGTCTCCCGTATAAACCCAATACCATAAGACAAGAGATGTTTCTTATTGACTTGTGTGTCTGCCCCGAGTGTTACGCTCCATTGACGATGATCTACATTATCCACATAGTTTAATGTATTTTTCCCTTCATAGGTACTGTTCCCATAGTCACTGGTTAATGTTACATCATCTTCTTTGGTCCGCGTATAATTCAGTTCCGCTTTCCAAGAACTCTTATTGTCCTGACCAGTATATGTCAAATTAAGATTATTCCTGTCTAAATCCCGTTTGTAATGAACCTGAGGTTCCAAATAAGAAGTACTGCGCTTTACATACCGTTCTAAGTCCTCATTATACCGATCGATGCGAATTCCCAAAGACTGCTTATCATTAATATCATACGTAGCGGCCAAACCTATATTAGAATTTGTACCGTAATACCGTAGGGAATTCTTTAAAAAACCGTGGTCTTCATCATTGGTCATAGCGCTGATACGACGCTGCTCGCTGGCATAAATAGGCATAATGTCACGTTTACTACCGTGAATATTAACTTTTAACTTACCTAATGAGCCAGAATCAGCGCGCATAAAGAAATTGGAAAACGGTACGATATCACCGTCGCCTTTAGTTCTACGACCTTCCGCATTAAACTGAAGGCCAGCGGTCTTACGCGGTTTATTGGTAATAACATTAATAACACCACCGATGGCATCGGATCCGTATTTAGCACTAGCCGCACCTTGGATAATTTCTATGCGTTCCACATTTTCTGTACCGAGACGTTGTAATTCATCACCAGCACCTTGATATTTGGCAAGGTCGCCCATCACAGGCTGTCCATCCACAAGAATCAAGGTATGACGAGGATCCGCTCCACGGATAGATACGCCGACGCGCCCCATCGAATCGACGGTTCTAGATACGCCAGTTTCGGAAAACACAATATCTTCTACGGATTTTGCCTGCTTTTTGACAATATCCTTCTTCGTGATAATCGTCGTCTGCTGAGACTCTTGTTTTGCCTGCTCTTCAGCCCATGTACCGCGAACATGAACCACATCGGTTGTTACAGTCGCATTGTCCGCCATAACCACCGGCATTTGCAACCAGCACGCTACTGCACAGGATAGTATGACATATCTCCTTGCCCGCACCCAACTCCTATTCATTAAATTTCCTCCACACATATATTTAACTATGCATATAAAAATACACTTTACCACTACAACCAAATGACATTGAAAATCATTTACAGGTTTAATAGTAGCAAAGTGTATTATACATATCTACTCCGAATAGACCAAAAATATACGTTTAGGACAATATTTAATTTTCATAGACTATCAAACCTAGCCTAAAGCACAAAAATTTTTAGCTAGGATAATATAAGGTCCAAATTATTTAGACCTTACGATAAGCACTTGGCGTTACACCAGTAGCCTCTTTGAATGCACTAGTAAATTTACTACCATTCTCATACCCTACCGCATTAGCGATTTCTAAAATAGACTGATCTGAGTCTTGAAGCAATCGCTTCGCCGCATTAATACGACATTCTTTTAGATATTGATGTATGGTTGTACCAAATACACCTTTAAAGCAACGTTTCAGGGTAGATGTAGGAATATCAAACTGTTCAGACAAGGAATCAATAGTAATACGCTTCATAAACTGTGTTGATACATATTCACTTACAGCTTTTACAATATCTACCTGTTGCTTTCTATAGGTACTTCTCTTTTCAGGATTAGCTGTAGAGATAACAGATAATAATAAAAAGATTTCAATCACTTTTAATTTAAAATAGTGCTCTTTTATTTGATCTGACACATTATATAAACTGGAAAAAATGTGACGAACAGTTTCCGTTTCTTCCATCATCATACCAAAATCAGAATGCTCACAAAACCGATTGGCCAACTCAGTCAAATCAATTCGAGAATCACTAACAAGTGCATCTAATACGGGTTGAGCTTTTTCAACATCTACTAATAATACAATTCCTTTAAATAATTTTGTAGGAAAGTAATTTTCATGTTGATAATCAGAGCGTATATGCCAACCTAACGACATATCCCCTGGCCCCATATATAAATACTCACCAGATGAAAACTTGCACTCTATGCGCCCCTCTTCACAGTGATTTATAGCAAACGTCTTGGTATGTGATTTAGCATAAAATTGAATCGTCTCTTGCTTCACATCTAGAAACATTAGATCGATACCGTCAAACACCGTATACCTTGACATAGATGTTCCAGCATGTGAGGCCGCATGATTATGTGGATTCATACTATCACCATATACACAAATTCTATAAACATAAATTAATAATATTATATTATAGTATACTTATTGATAGTCATTGTCAACTTCAAAATAGTAATAATTCATTTTATATTTAAAAATATAAGCTAGTTAGCTTTAGTAATATAGAATAATTAATATCATCATTAAGATATAGTTAGTTTGCTATAAAATAAGCCTCATAAATTAAACTACAAGAACTTAATTCATGAGGCTATATTCAAAACTAAGGATATAAGTTTCTATTTTTTTGTTTTAATAATAAAAGCTATTGCTATGACATGAGCTACCCATATAATGCCCATAACCATTAGAGCAATAGGCATATCTTGACTAAAATAGGCACCAATTGTCATTATGGCACTAACGGATACGAGAATGGACAACTTTGCCCGCAATGTCAACGCTTTATCGCGTTCATAAGCAGCAACAGTCTTTTGATATAAACTAGACGCCAAAAACATTTTATGGAGTCGTTCAGATCCACGAGCCAAACAAAATAACGTTAGCATATAAAAAGGGACTGTTGGCAATAGTGGTAGTACGATACCTGCTGTACCAAGGGCAAAACTTATGGCCCCAATAGTCAGGAATACATATCGAACAACTACATTACGATATTGCTCAGTTATTTTCATTAATCCTCTTCTACGTAGTTAATAACTTTACCCTTTGTTTTAATAAAGTTAGGAACAATGAGTACTAAAGCGGCAATAGCTACAATGCCATAAATACCTGCCATACCTACCCATTCATAAGCATTACCTAATACTAGACCCATTACGGCAAAGTCCGCATCACCAAAGGTTGTATTTTGGAAGCCTAATTGACCAAGAACAGGAAGCGCCAAAGCTGGCAAGAATGTAATAGCCAAACCATTTAGGAAAGCGCCTACTGCTGCACCACGACGGCCACCAGTAGCATTGCCATAAATACCTGCAGTGGCACCACAGAAGAAGTGTGGCACAAGACCAGGAATGATTAATACGCCACCTACAGCACCAAGGATAAGCATACCGATAATACCACCTATAAAGGAGCTAAGGAAACCTAATACCACCGCAGTTGGAGCATAGGTGAAGAATACGGCACAATCTACAGCTGGAATTGCATTAGGGATAATTTTTGTAGCAATGCCTTGGAATGCAGGAATTAAATCACCTAAGATCATACGCACACCAGAGTATACGATTGTTACACCAACAGCAAAGTTCATAGCACTCATAACAGCGTATAAATATGGGCTCATATCACCAGATAAAGTGGCTACAAACTCGGAACCTGCCGCAAAAGCCGCAATTAAGTAGAATACAATCATAGTTAATGCTGTAGATAATGTTGAGTCACGTAAAAAGCCCCATTTTTCTGGTATTTCAATATCTTCTGTACTATCTTCAGCTTTACCAACATATTTGGCAACCCAAGCCGATAAATAGTAGCCTAAACTACCAAAATGACCAATGGCAATTTCATCACCATCTGTCACTTTAGATGTATAACTTTGGCCAATAGCTGGAGAAATAGCAGACCAAGCCCCCATTAAGAAACCACCTACAAGTATGAGTTCCATACCGGATAAACCGGCTGTACCAAGTACGGCAGACATAAGGCATGCCATAAATAAGCTGTGATGACCTGTTAAGAACACATATTTAAACTTGGTAAAACGTGCAATACATAAGTTCATCAATAAGCCTACAACAAGAATAGACATTGTTTCAACGCCAAGTACCTTTTGTGCAACAGCTACGATAGCTTCATTATTTGGCACTACACCAGTAATATGGAATCCATGTTCAATCATTTTTCCCAATGGGTCAAGATTGCTAACGATAACACCCGCACCTGCAGCTAACATTAAATACCCGAGAATAGGTTTTAATGTGCCCGTCATTATTTTATGAAACGGACGTTTCAAGGCGATCAAGCCTATACATGACATAATACCAATCAAAAGTGCCGGTTGAGACAGCACATCACGCAAGAACTCTAATACCATTTCCATGGCACTACCTCCTATATAATTGTTACATATTATTGAGCAGCTTGTTTTAATGCTTCAAGAACATCTTCTGTAATCTTCTTTTTATTAATATAGCTACGAACAATAGCAACATTTTTATCGTCAAATTGTTCAGCCAACTCTTTCACAGTTACAATGAGGTCTGCCTTACGACCTTGAGCCGCGTTAAAATCGATAGATTCGACTTGTGCATCGATACCATTTTCAGCACAAATTTCTTCAATTTTCATTTTTAACATCAAGCTAGAACCAATACCATTACCACATACAGTTAATACAGAAATCATACTTGCCTCCTTCTAAATGTTTATTGCTCGTCTAAATGCTCTGCCAAGAATGCTTGTACGTCGTCAATACTTTCAAAGTCAACGGCCGCATCTAAGAATTCTTCATCCTCAAATAAAGTAGCAATATCTGTTAACAATTGAATATGCTCATCTTTATTGGGAGCACATAAGAATAATGCGACAGATACAGGGTCATTATCAGGACTGCCAAAATTCAATGGTTTTTCCAATGTCACTAAAGCTGTCCCTACACGCTTTGCACCATGTTCTGGGCGAGCATGTGGCATAGCAAGACCTGGAGCCAATACGATATATGGGCCCATTTCGCGAACTACTTCAACCATAGCCTCTGTATAAGATGGCTCCGTAAAACCCGCATCAACCATCAGTTGACCACCATGACGAATAACATCCTCCCACGTCTCAGCGGGATAATGAAAGGATACATTATCCTCAGATAATAAATCTTGTATCAAACTAACACCTCCTAAACGTACTTCTGTACATATAGTTCTATTATAGCTATTATAATAAATTTTTCATATATCAAAATAACAATGAACTTATAAAAATGAATAAAGCTAACATAAGATTTTGCTATTTATAATTTAATAAACCCTTATACGTATAATACCTATACAGGTATTAATATTGTATATATATTGAAATTTCTCTATACTTAGATAAGACTTAAACTGCCTAAATAAAAAATAGAATAAGGAGATTTTATGCAGACTTCGGTAAAAGTATTTGTACTCTGTCTAATCCTCTGTATTTCATTAGTAACAGCTTTACAGTTTGGCGCTAAATTCATTTCTCTAGACCAAATTATTTCAGCTCTTATGTCTATGATTGATGCAAATACTACAGCATCTATGACTGATACAATTATTACAGATATTCGCTTACCACGACTTATTTACTCTGTTCTAACAGGTATAGGTCTATCACTTGTAGGTCTATTAATGCAAGCTGTCACGCGCAATGCCCTCGCAGATCCCTATGTATTAGGTGTTTCTTCTGGCGCAAGCACAGGTGCCGTTTTCGCTATTATCATGGGTGGGCTTCCATTCTTAGGCCAGTACAATACGCCTATTTTTGCGGCCCTAGGAGCAGCACTTTCAATTATATTAGTCCTCTTATGTGTTGGTAAAAGCAACAGCCCCGTAAAACTTATCCTCATAGGTATGGGTATGACTGGTGTATTCTCAGCCTTAACGATGATGATTATTTACGGAGCCAAACACGAAGCTCAAGTGCGAAGTGCTATGTTCTGGCTACTTGGCAGCTTTGCAGGCATACAATGGAGTGATTTACCATTAACAGCAATTATCGTAATCTTATTTATGCTATATATCTATATGTTTAATCAAGACCTTGATGTGTTGCTACTCGGTAATCATGAAGCAGCACAAATGGGACTTTCCGTTAAGCAGTTACAATTAAGCATCGTTATCATATCCTCTATTGTAATTGCCACACTAGTATCAAAGGTCGGTGTAGTTGGCTTTATCGGCCTTATCATCCCGCACCTTGCTAGGATTATAGGTGGACCTAAACATAAACATACATTACTATTTAGTGCACTCATCGGTAGCATCGTTATGATCTGGTCAGACGTATTATCGAGAGCACTCTACAGTCCAGAAGAAATTCCTATTGGTGTGCTTACATCTTTATTAGGGGCTCCACTCTTCATTTGGATTATCATGAATCGTTATAAACACAATGGTTAGTGTATATCATATCTATAGGAGATACTATGTATCAAATTAATCAGCTGTCTTTTTCTTATGAAACAAAAGAAGTGTTAAAGAATATTTCTGTAACATTTCCTACCAATAAAATAACAGCCATAATTGGACCGAATGGATGTGGTAAGTCTACACTACTTAGCCATCTATATCGACTTCATCCATCAAAAAACAAAATCACATTAAACGAAAAACCTTTAGAATCTTATAAAGGTCGAGAATTTGCTCAATTGGTAGCAGTTTTAACACAATCTAGAGATGCTATGATCGACGATTTTCTCGTAAAAGATATCGTTCTTATGGGCCGGTATCCGTACAAACAACACTTTGGCACCTATAGTTCTGAGGATGTTAAAATTGCAGAGCATTATATGAATGAAGTAGGCATCACCCATTTAGCAAATGAAGAAATTCATCATTTATCAGGTGGTGAGAAGCAACGCGTATTCATTGCTAAAGCCTTAACCCAGAAACCTCAAATACTTCTTTTAGATGAACCTACTAATCATTTAGATATGAAGTATAAAATAGCACTTATGAAGCAATTGCGTGCTTTTAAAGGCACTACAATTGTAGTCCTTCACGACTTAAATCTAGCGGCTCAATATTGCGATCATATTGTCATCATGAACAGCGGAACTATCCTAAAAGAAGGTTCCCCTACCGAGGTGCTCACACCTGAAATTCTTGAACCAATTTTTGAAGTTCCTTTTAAAACCTCTTGGGATGAAGGACGCTATCATTTATATTATTAATTAGTAAAGAAAGGACTTACTATGTTTCAGAATTTAAGAAAGTCAAAAAAATTATTATTAATCGCTATGACATGTGCTACATTCGCTATTGCTGGTTGTGGTTCTGATTCTACAAAAACTACAGCTGATAACGGGACCTCTGTAACATGGAGTGAAACATTTGATGGTACAAAAACAGACTTTGCCGTAAAATCCGCCCCAACTCATGCAGTGTCCATGTCCCAAGCAACAACGGAAATGATGTTACAATTAGGCCTTGAAGACAAAATGGCTGGGACCGCTTTCAAAGAAGAAGAAATCTACCCACCTTTACAAGCGGCTTACGACAAAGTAAAAGTATTATCTGATAAATGGCCTTCCTATGAAGTATTCATGTCCGTAAAGCCTGACTTCGCTACGGGATGGCCTGATTCTTTCAGCAAACGAGCTATACCTGCAGATAAAATGATTTCCCAAAAGGTTAATATTTGGATCCCTGAATCCATGTTATCTACTAAAGCTGACCTCGAAACGAACTTCAGCGACATGATTAAATTGGGTGAGATTTTCGGCGTAAAACCTAAAGCTGAAGAATGGGTTGCAGGTCAACGTAAAACATTGGCAGCTATCCAGGATAAACTAAAAGACTTACCTCGTAAACGCGTTTTCATTTATGACTCTGAAGACGGTCAACCATTCACAGCATTCGAGGGTTATACTACTAACATCTTAAAACTTATCGGTGCTGATAATGTAATGAGCGGCTTAGGCGTTGATAAAACATGGGCTAAAGGTTCTTGGGAAACAGTAATTGCACAAAACCCTGACTACATTATTATCGCCGACTATGGTAATTCTATTCGCAACGATGATGATTTCCAACAAAAAATTGAAAAGATCAAGGCTAATCCTCAACTTCAAGACATCACAGCCGTAAAAGAAGGTCACTTCATTCGTGTAAAACTTTCCGAAATCACACCTGGGGTACGTACAGTTGATGCTTTAAAACGTTTAGCTGAAGAAATTCACGGCATCAAAGTAGACTAATTTAATATAACAAGATATAGAGTAATATGTAATATGTAATATGTAATATGTATTGTATATTATATTATATTATATATAACGAAGAAGGTCCCAATTCAAATGAATTGGGACCTTCTTCGTACTACTTGTATTGCACACAGCATATTGTTTAGAGAGTAAAGATGTGTTGTAGTTGAAAGATTTAGAAATAATGAATTATTGTAAAATAGATTTAAAATGTATTAAATTGTATATGCCGTGACAATGCCTGATTATTTATACTTCTCGACTATATTGTTGCCTATATCGTTTATCATTATTTGCCTTAATAGCCATGATCAATGGCTTTAGCGAAAGAAACTCTTCATCACTGAGTCGAAAGGTTCTACCAATACGTTTAATAGGATTACGTGGGCGCCCGGCACCGCGTCTAGATCCACCCCATGCCATATACATACCTCACTTTTCACTTGAAAAACTCCTTCTACCGATAGTATAACCTCGTATACATAAGTATGCAATAGCCATTCACTTTAAACAACCTCTTAACAGCCTATAAACAAGTAATAAACTTCATTTATTAGTAAAATGCATAATCAACAAAACACATATTTATAAGTATTTTCCCCTATTCAACTTGAATTGTAACATTAATGTTGCCAAATATAGATAAATCTCTTTTATAGAATATAGTATTTACAAATCAGTTTATTTCTATATTTTTAGACTATTTAGATACTATCACGTACACATATAGTAAATAGAATTTTAAAATAGAAAAGCAAATTATCTATAAATATGACAATATAGCAAGAATATTTTGATAAACAAAAAAGACTGCGTTTGCAGTCTTTTTTACTATAATAAAAAGTATATGAATTAGCCAAATAGTAAGTGACCTACTTCATAAGCAATAGCAGCAACGATGCCAGATAATGGAATCGTTACAAACCAAGCCATAACCATAGATCTTGCTACGCCCCAGTTAACGGCTTTAATGCGTTTAGAAGAGCCTACACCTAGTAAAGAACCACTTACTACATGTGTAGTACTTACAGGCAAATGTAAGAATGTAGCTGTAAAAATAGTAATCGCCGAGTTTAAATCAGCAGCGAACCCATTAATAGTTTCTAGTTTGAAAATCTTGGTTCCCATTGTAGAGATAATTTTCCAACCGCCTACAGCAGTCCCCATAGCCATTGCAGTAGCACAACAAAGTTTTACCCAAATCGGTACATCTAATGTATCAATGAAACCACCGCTAAGTAAAGTTAATGTGATTATACCCATCGCTTTTTGTGCATCATTAGAGCCATGAGAAAATGCCATCATAATTGCTGATACAATTTGCATGGATCTAAATCGATCATTTAAAGCAATTGGAGAAAATCTACCGAAAATAAGCAACAATACTTTCATCACAATATAGCCACCAATCATGGCTACAATCGGAGATAAAATAAGAGACAAAAAGATTTTTAAAATCCCCGTCTCATTCAACGCATCAAATCCTACAGACCAGCCCACAGCACCGATGATACCACCAATCAAAGCATGGGATGAGGAACTTGGGATTCCCCAATACCAAGTTAAAAGATTCCATGTAATGGCACCGATAAGGGCTGCAGAAATAATACCACTATCGATAAGAGATGGCGACATTACTATATCACCACCGATAGTCTTTGCAACACCTGTACTAACCATTGCACCCAAAAAATTGAGAGCAGCGGTCATCATAATTGCCTTTTTAGGCTCAATAGCTCGTGTAGAAACGGATGTGGCAATGGCATTCGCCGTATCATGAAAGCCATTGATATAGTCAAAGGCTAATGCTAAAAATACAACTAGCCATACTAAATAATGAGCATCAAGCATACTTCAATACTACCCGGCGGAATGTACCAACCAAATCTTCGCAGCCATCGATTACATCTTCCATAGCGCTAAGGATTTCCTTCCATTTGAT
This sequence comes from Veillonella parvula, assembly GCF_902810435.1. Taxonomy (GTDB): domain Bacteria; phylum Bacillota; class Negativicutes; order Veillonellales; family Veillonellaceae; genus Veillonella. The sequence continues at coordinate 628,570 of NZ_LR778174.1, read as the reverse complement.
AATTTCAATTGGATCTGTACACTCTGTAAAGAGCTTAGCCATTTCTTCATGATAAATATTATCCGCTTCAGACTCAAGTTTCAATACTTGGTGAACACGCCCCTCTACCTTCACATGATCCTTTTTAAGACTACCCATATAACCAATGGATTTATTGATATGCTTAACGCATTTAACAACAATTTCACTCATGCGAATAGCACCATCACTTGGTTTGCCAACGTGATACATAACCATTTTATCCATGATTTCTTTGATATTATCCAATGTAGTATCCAGTTGGTCAATCAAAAGCTGAATATCCTCACGATCCATTGGAGTGATAAATGTTTTGCGCAAACGCTCTACAGTTTCATTTACTAATTCATCGGCAGCTTTTTCCTTTGTATCAATTTCAAGAAATGCCTCTTCCTTAGAGATATCCCCCTTAAACACGCGTTCCATCATTTCCGCACTTTCATAAGTTAGTGCAGCATGCTTTTCCAAAATACTGAAAAATTTTTCTTCTTTTCCTTTTAATTTAAAAGCCATGAAGATCCTCCCGAACCAGTATTGATTGCTTCTATAATAACAATTTAATTATAGCATACTACAGGTAATTCCTAAACCAATTTACCAATCTCTATATTTTAACCCCTATGCGTATATGGCATATATAGAATCTACATCTGTGAAAGCTTTTATGACCATATTTCCACTATATAAAATAGATAAAAAAGCAGATAGCTGACTAACATATCAACTATCTGCTATATATTTCTTAGCTATCTTTGTGCTTTTTATTAACTAATAACCATCAACTCTTAGCTATTAGCTTCCGCCGCCTCTGCCGCCTTTTTCAAATTAGGTACGGATGTAGGGCATGTAGCAGGCGTACAAGCGCCATTAGGGCCTAAATCTTCAGAACGATTTACAAAGGTAGTATGTAACATATGATGTGCTTTGTGGCTCATAGGTTTGCCATCAAAGAACTCAGCATACAATTTTTGGATATCTGGATTATCACAAGCAGCTTTTACAGTTACTTCTGCATCACGAGTATACAAGGATGCAATACGAGCTTCACGAGCTTTGTCAGCCATCGGTAATTTAACGCGTGGTTGACCACCACCACCGATACAGCCACCACGACAAGCCATTACTTCAATGAAGTCATAATGGATATTTTCTGCACGCATGCGTTCGATGAACTTACGCAAATTACCTGTACCATGAACTGCCGCTACGTGTAATGTTTTATCTCCAATCACTACGTCTGCTTCGCGAGCACCATCCATGCCACGAATAGCTTCAAATGGAATCAATGTTTGAGGTGCATCTTCACCTGTCGCCATCTTGTAAGCCGCACGCATAGCCGCTTCCATAACGCCACCAGTGTTACCGAAAATGATACCACCACCAGAAGCTTCACCCATCAATGGGTCAAAAGCAGAATCTTCAAGGTCATCAAAATTGATTTCTTCTGCGCGCAACCATTTTGCAAGTTCCCGTGTAGTAATACAGTAGTCTGTATCGCGCATTTCTGGTGTATTCCAATATTCCGCAGAGGAGTTCATTTCATCGCGACGAATTTCAAATTTCTTAGCTGTACACGGTGTTACTGCAACGGCAACGATTTGTTTTGCATCAAGGCCCATTTTTTCAGCAAAATATGTTTTTTGTGTAGGCGCTTGCATAGCAATCGGGCTCTTAGCCGTAGATAAGTTTGGCAAGAATTCTGGATAGAATGTTTCCGCAAACTTAACCCAAGCAGGACAACAAGATGTGAATTGAGGCAATACTGCATCACTATTAATAACGCGTTCTAATAACTCAGATGCTTCTTCCATGATAGTCATGTCCGCACCAAAGTTTGTATCAAGAATATAGTCGCCACCCAATTTACGAAGAGCAGCCACCATTTTACCTTCTACAAATGTACCAGCCTCAAGTCCAAATTCCTCGCCTAAACCAACACGTACGGCAGGCGCAGTTTGGAAAATGACGATTTTATTAGGGTCAGCAATAGCTGCTTTTACTTCATCAATTTCAGAGCGTTCATTAATGGAATCGAATGGGCAAATAGATGCACATTGACCACAATGAATACAAATTGGATGATCCCCATTCGTTGTTAAATCATAATAATCAAATACACCCATGTCTACAGCACAAGCTTTACGACATAAGGAGCAGTTTTTACATTTAGTTAAATCTTGTACTAATGCAATATTTCCGTCTTCAATTGGCACGCGACGGTCTAAAAATTGGTACTTACTCATGAGTTCCTCCTACTTAGGTAACGTTGTTATCGTTAATCGTAGAAATTATACTATACATTGTGAGTTTTATCAATAAACTTACACGTAATTCCTTTGCATAACAGATATTAAAAAATAGCATGATAAAAGGAATTATAGGCGTTCCTCTAATTCCATCCACCGTTCAGTGAGAGCATCTATTTGGGCCTGTGTTTCTTCTCGTTCCTCCATCAGTGACTGCATTTTTTCATAATCAGTAGCCACTTGGCTTATCATAACATCGAGGCCCTTCACTAAATGTTCTAGCTTAGGCAATTCATCCATAATTTTGGCATACTCCGCTTCTTCTGCTTTATTGAGACCCTTCTTTAGTATTTCTTTGAAAGTATCTGTTTTATCACCAGCAACAACATTATCATTTCCAAGGGTATCTACCCTATTAGATTGATTATCAACAGAGTCATCGCTATCAGCCTCTCCACCTACTACAGCTCGTACCACTTTGGAATTAGCCGGTATATTATCATTTGGCATATAGAATGGGCGCTTGCTGCCACTACTTTCATCAAGAGCATCTTTGTAGTCAGAATAGGAGCCATGAACGATTTCAATATGCCCATCGCCGGTAAAGACAAATAATTTATCTACTACGCGGTCTAGGAAGTACCGATCGTGACAAACTGTAATGATGACGCCACTAAAGGAGTCAAGGAAATCCTCTAATACCTCCAATGTTGGAATATCAAGATCATTCGTTGGTTCGTCCAGCAATAATACGTTAGGGGCGCTCATCAACAATTTTAAGAGGTATAAACGACGACGTTCCCCGCCAGAGAGTTTTCGAATCGGTACACCATGTAATTCTGGGGTAAAAAGGAATCGCTCAAGGATTTGTCCTGCGCTCAATGTAGATCCATCCCCGAGTACCATATAAGAGTGGTCCTCACGAATATAATCGAGAACGCGCATATCTTCATCAAATTCAGGTAGCTCTTGTTTAAAATGAGCAATACGAACGGTCTCACCTTTACCAATAGTACCTCTCGTCGCTTCGTAGGTGCCATCAAGGATATTCATAAAGGTAGACTTACCAACACCATTGGGCCCTACTATACCGATACGATCATGGCGTACCACGTGATAGGTAAAGTCCTTAATCATAGGACGTTCATCAAAATAAAACTCTAAATGCTCAATATCAAAGATGGTTTTTCCTAAACGTGTCTTCAGCGCAATAGGATCCATTTGATCCGGACGACGGGTTTTCTCCATATTCTTTAATTTTTCGTAACGGTCAAGACGAGCCTTTTGTTTTGTAGTTCTTGCCAGAGCACCACGACGTACCCATTCGATTTCCCGCTTTAAAAATTGACGTCGTTTTTCTTCCGTAGCAGCTTCACGAGCCTCTCGATCAGCTTTCAAGGCAATAAATTCTTCATAATTGCCATCGTATTGATACATATGACGATTTGATAGCTCTAAAATACCATTACATACGGAATCGAGGAAATATCTATCATGGGTACTGATTAATAATCCTCCTTGACGTACACTCAAATACGACTCTAGCCAATCAATACTATCTTCATCCAAATGGTTAGTCGGCTCATCTAGTAATAAAAGATCACATGGATATAGCAATGCTTGCCCCAATGCAAGACGACGCTTTTGCCCTCCTGATAACATAGCTACCTTTTGCTCCACATCAGGAAAGCCCAATTTAGATAAAATAATGCGCGCCTCTTGCTCTACTTGCCACCCGTCTTGCTGATCCATTTGCTCCAGTGCATTCATATAGTTGCGAGATATTTTAGCATCGTCTTTACCAGACTCTTGCATTTGGCGATACTCACGACTAATACGTTCAAAGACTTTTACCATTTGCAACCGAGGATGATTTCCATCAAGAACGGCCTCAAGCAAAGTAGCTTCCGCATCAAAATCAGGTGTCTGCGCTAAGTAATAAATGCTAGCCTTACCATTACGCTCAATGGTGCCTTTATCAGCTTCCATTTGTCCTGCTAATATTTTTAGAAATGTAGACTTACCCGTTCCGTTGATGCCCACAAGACCTAATCGTTTTTCCGTGGTAAAAGTCATACTCACCTCTTTAAACAGTAGCCTTGTGCCATATGATTTCTCTATGTTCTGTAAACTAATAACGTTCATATTCCGCTCCTATTTTGTAATTCTGTTATTTATTATACTACACATTACCATTGACAGTAACAGGCGCCCTCAGTAGAATAAACGTAACATATATATTCATGAGGAGGTCCACATGGCGACGGATATGGTTTTAGACTTTTATGAAAGTATCAACTTTGAACTTATCGACATTGATGGGTATGACACATTATTTACCGAGCTCTTAGAGGATGGCACGTATGCAACTGTGTCCGATGATGACGGCTATATGCCAGAGGACTTAGAGACACCAGTCGTATTCAATGTGTACGACGATAACGACTCCTTCCAATGGAGTGTTACCCTTGATGACTCTTACCAATTAAAAGATTTATTGGATGGTGCAGAAAGTACGGATGCTTTCTTAGTCACATTACAAAAACTTCGAAAAGAACATATTGAACAGTATCAATAGAAAAAAGCGATGGCCCTTTTGGTCATCGCTTTTTCTATATTGGTTAGCTAATTGCCTCTTGAGCTTTCACAAGCTCATCTTGTGCACTACCATCTAAAATTTCAATGAGACTATTTACAATATCAGCAGCCCCATCCACATGCCATTCGCGAGCTCGCTCAGACATTTGTTGAAGTCGCGGAGAATTAATTAACAGTGCAGTTACCACATCTTCTAAGTTATGAATATCACGAGCCCAACGAGCACACCCCCGTTGCTCTAATAGTTCTGCATTTGCCTCTTCCTGCCCTGGGATAGCATTAAAGAATACCATTGGCAATCCGATTGTAACAGCCTCCATACAGGTCAATGCACCAGGTTTTGTAACGAGTAAAGACGATGATTTCATGAGCTCAGAAATATTGGTAGTATAACCATATACGGTGGTCTTCGTCTTCATAGATTCACTAAGGACAACTAACGATTCGTAAAGAGACGTATTTTGTCCCGCTACAACGGTAATTTCACCAATACCATTTACTTCATCTAGATGTTTTAAAGCCGTCTCAAGAGAGCCTAAACCTAGGCCACCACCCATAACAAGAACTTTCACAGGTTCCTCTAAGCTATACTCTTCAATAGCATCACGGAAAAAAGATCGCCGCACTGGAATGCCAGATACATGAATACGAGATTCATCGATACCTGAAGCTACCATTTCAGGTACCATAGATTCTGTTGCAACATAGTAAACATCAATCTGTGGATAGAGCCAAAACTGATGACTACTAAAGTCTGTCATAATAGCCACTAGTGGTACATCTATATGACCTTGACGTTTTAAAATCGATGCCGCCCCACAAGGAAATGGATGCGTAAAGACCATTACATCTGGCTCTTCTTGTTGTACTAGTTTAAGCATGCGGCTTTTTAGTAGGTACGACAATGCGGTTTGCATAATGGTACCTCGTTTTTCCCCTTTCGATACGCGATAAATCATATCATAGAGCATGGGGAATACGTCAATCATCTTGATATAGGTACCCTTAATTAAATGCTCTACAGACATAGTTTCTGTATCAAGAAAATCAACATGGGTAATTGATGCTTGTGGCTCTTTTTCTTTCCAATATTCTTCTATGGCTCTTGCGGCTTGCATATGTCCAGTGCCGATTGAGGCGGACACGATGAGAACCTTCCTTGATGTTTCGTTATTCATAATGCACCCTTTCTCTGTGCATTATACCATAAATAGATAAAAAAAAGAGACCTCGAAAGGTCTCTTTCACATCCAATATGGATTATTTTTTGCGTTTTTTAGCTTTTGCAGCGTTAACTTGTTCTTTCAAACCTTTACCAGCTTTGAATGCAGGGGATTTGGAAGCGGCAATTGTGATAGTTTTACCGTTTTGTGGGTTACGGCCTTCACGAGCTGCGCGTTCACGAACTTCGAAAGTACCGAAGCCGATAACTTGTACTTTGCCACCAGCTGCTAATTCTTGAGCTACTGTGTCAAATACAGCTTTTACTGCTTTTTCAGCATCTTTTTTAGTTAATTCAGTTTTTTGTGCAACACTTGCGATTAATTCTGTTTTGTTCATGACAGAACCTCCTTAAAATTACAATACCTTAGAAGTGTATAAACCTCTAGGTTACTTTTCCTGCACTTTAGCCTCCTCCCAAAAAGCATCGAGCTCAGCTAATGAAAAGTCTTCCCATGAGCGATCGCTTTGGTTAACACAAGCTTCTACATGTAAAAAACGCTGTCGGAACTTTGTGTTTGTGCGATTTAGTGCATTTTCACCGCTTATTTTATACCATCTGAATAGATTAATCAAGGAAAAAAGCACATCTCCTGCTTCTTTTTCCATATTTTCTCTATCATTTTGGTCAATAGCCTCCTTAAATTCCCCCATTTCTTCGGAAACTTTAGCCCAAACAGGATCAAGCTCATCCCAGTCAAATCCTAGCTTTGCAGCCTTTTCTTGGAGCTTATAAGCCGCCATTAAAGCAGGTAAACTTTTCGATACACCATCCAATACAGAATTTTGAATATTTTTCTTTTCTTGTGCCTTTAATTCATCCCAAGTGTATGATTTTTCATCATTTTCTGGGCTAAAAACACGAGGATGACGACGAATCATTTTTTCAGCGACATCATTAATTACGTCTTGAAGTGTAAAATAACCAGCCTCCTCTGCCAATTGACTGTGAAAGACAACTTGCAATAATACATCACCTAACTCTTCACGAAGATTCGGCATATCTTTATTATCAATGGCATCTACCACTTCGTAGGTTTCCTCTATAAAATAGCGACGTAAAGATTCATGCGTTTGCTTTTGATCCCAAGGACAGCCATTTGGTGCACGCAAAGTTTTCACTACATCGACTAAAGGTTGAATATCAATATTGTTCTTCATATAGCTTTGCTTCCTCCCTATTGCGTCTAGCTTGTAAGCGCTTGCCTATGATTGGGAAATGGTAAATATCATCTTTTACGACAGCTTTAGTAAGCCATAACGATAAACCATATACAAAAATAGCCACTACAATTGCTGCAGCCACAGCGCCACCATTGCCTAATAAATCAACAGTGCTCACATAGATGACTTGTGTAGCACCGCCCATGGCCATGGCAGATACTATTATTTTTAATAACTCTAATGTGTTCAGTACCGAACCTACATATCTTTTTACAAAAATATAGTTAATAAGCGCTGCAATAGCAAAGTTTAAATTCGTCGCCCAAGCCGCACCATTAATGCCCAACTCAATACTACCTGTCAATTCATAATCTAAGAATGTCTTCACTAATAAGCCTATAAAAATCGATACCATAGGAATTATTGTTCTTCCTAACCCTTGCAAAACACCTGCAGTAACCTGCTGCCAACCGAGGAACACAATACTCAAGCTAATAACAGCAATAACAGGTCCTGCATGAGGTGTTGCATATATTAGTTGTGATATTGGCGTAGCTAGTACACAAAGTCCAATGCAGGCTGGAATCGTAAACATATTAGCAATTTTAATCGCCGTTTCCGCCCGTTTCACGATGCGATGTACATCACCTTGAGTATGTGCCTCAGATACGGCTGGTACAAGACTAGCGGCTAAGGATGTAGTTAGAATGATCGGCAACCCAATCAGAGATGTTGCCATACCCGTCAGATAACCAAATTGTGTGGTTGCTTCATTGAGATAGTATCCAATATCCATCAATCGTTTTGGGACGATAAATGTATCAATGAGTGATACCATCGGAAGCATAATATTCGCCATAGAAACCGGTATGGCAAGACTAAACAATCGTTTAACTACGGTGCCGTTACTTTCACAAATGGCATTAGGATTCTGTTGTGAAAACATTTTTTCTCGAATATTGCGTTGTCGGTAGTAAAAATAAATTAATACAAGTAACCCCGCCAATACGCCTGGGAATGTAGCAAAGGTCGCACCACCTGCCGCCAAATGAAGTCCTCGATCAATGAAGTAGTATGCCAAACCTACCATAGAAGACACGCGAAAGATCTGTTCAAATACTTGACTCATACCAGTAGGTACCATGTATTGGAAACCTTGGAAATACCCTCTAAAACAGCTTAGGATAGTCACTACAAAAATGGCTGGAGATAATAGCTGAATAGCAATTAAAGCACGTGGATCGGTGATGATTTGATTGTCTACGAGCCATTGTGCACTACCATATAAGGCCAAACTGAACACAAAGCCTAAAATAGCGAGTACCCTTAATGATACAAAAAATACTTGTTGTACGCCTCGCATATCATCATTAGCAAGCTTTTCCGCAATCATAATAGATATGGCTACAGGAATACCTGCAGCAGAAATACTAACGATAATTTGATAGATTGGATAGGCCATCATATATAGGCCAATCCCTTCACCACCTAAAATCCGTGCGATAAGAACTTTACTAAACGCACCGATGACCTTCACGATAATACCGGCTAAGGTTAAAATCATGGCACCCTTTAAAAATCGATTCATAGGCCCTCCTTAGTCGGTGACTTGTGGCTAAGAGCCTTTATCACCGCTTCCGTAATGGTCAAAATAGAACCTTTCATACCATTAAGGCTCACATATAATGTGGCTGGTTTGGTATCCATAAACTTCATTTTTTTCCATAAATCTTCTGGTACAGCCCCCATATCCCAATCGGCCATTTTAGAATCGTCATGCCAATGGATAGTGAGTTGCTTATCTCTACGGACGATACTCTTAATGCCCAGTAGACGTGCTTGCTCCTTAATTTGAGCAATGCGCAACAAACGGTCTACTGGATCGGTTGGTGTACCGAAGCGATCAATGAGCTCATCCGTCATATCGTCGAGTTGCTCTTTAGATTTAATATGTAACAATCGTTGGTATACAGAAATCTTACGAGCACTATCTTTGATATACGCATCATCAATAAACGCATCTACCTCTAAGTCGATAGCTGGATCAATGGATACATCTCGCTCAACTTCTTTATTTTGAGCCTTTGCAATCGCCTCTTCTAACATACTCACGTACATACCAAAGCCGACAGATGCGATATTACCATGTTGCTGTGAGCCTAATAGATTACCGGCACCGCGAATCTCTAAATCTCTCATGGCTAACTTAAATCCTGCGCCGAGCTCAGTGAACTCCTCTATAGCTTTTAAACGCTTTTCAGCTGCCTCTGAAAGTATTTTATCTGGCCGATACATAAAGTATGCATAAGCACGTCTACGAGAACGGCCTACACGCCCTCGCATTTGGTATAGCTGAGATAAACCTAAACGATCCGCATCATAAATAATGATAGTATTGGCGTTAGGAATATCTAAGCCGGTTTCAATGATACTCGTGGACAAGAGCACATCATAATGACCTTCATAGAAATCGGTCATAATCTCCTCAATTTGACGGCCTGTCATCTGTCCATGAGCGATAGCATAGCGTAAATCAGGCAAGGTAGCCGCTAATAGCTCTCCCATATGATTAATGGATGCAACACGATTATATACAAAGTAAACCTGTCCGCCCCTCGCCAATTCTCGCTTGATAGCATCTGCGATGAGATTCATATCGTATTCCACCACATAGGTTTGAACAGGTAAGCGCTCCTCTGGTGGAGTATTGATAACAGACATTTCTCGAACGCCAACGAGGGACATATGTAAAGTCCGCGGAATCGGTGTAGCACTCAAGGTGAGTACATCGATATTGCTAGCCCACTCTTTCCACTTTTCTTTCTGTGCTACCCCAAAGCGTTGCTCCTCGTCTACAACAAGCATTCCTAAGTCTTTGAATACCACCTTTTTGTTAAGTAATGAATGGGTTCCAATGAGAATATCAATAGATCCATCCTCTACGCCTTTAAGAATTTGCTTTTTCTCTGATGTAGTTCGGAATCGATTGAGTACATCTACTTTAACCCCGAATGGAGCAAATCGATTTAAAAAGGTTTGGAAATGTTGCTGTGCTAATACCGTGGTCGGTACAAGTACCGCTACTTGTTTACCGCTCATAACGGCCTTAAAAATGGCGCGCATAGCCACTTCCGTTTTACCAAAGCCTACATCACCAGCGAGCAAGCGATCCATAGGAACAGGTCGTTCCATAGATTCTTTAATTTCCGCCGTAGCCTGTAACTGGTCTTCCGTCTCCTCATATGGGAACGCATCTTCAAACTCTTGCTGCCATGGTTGATCCGGCAAGAATGCAAAGCCTTCTGTGATTTCTCGTTGTGCATATATCTCAACGAGCTTATCTGCCAAATCATCAATGGATTTTTTTGCCTTTGTAACAACTTTAGCCCAGTCACGGCCACCCATCTTATTAATACGTGGCACATCACCTTCGTTGCCAATATATTTTTGCAGTTGATCTAAATTATTAGCTGGTAAGAACAGTTTGTCCGTTCCAGCATAAGCAATCTCAATATAATCGCGGTGAATGCCTTCCGTTTCAATTGTTTTGAGACCAATATACTTGCCGATACCATGCATACTATGTACTACATAGTCACCAGGTGTTAAATCCGTGAAATAATTGATCTCTTGGCCCTTTTTAGGCTTATTTCGAAGCTTGCGCTTTTGTTGTCCGTAAATATTACCTTCTACGACAACTACGAGATGGCTATTGGGCAATTCAAAACCATCTGTTAATAATCCTTTTAAAATAACGACAGTGTTCGGCTTTGCTATCCATGTATCACTATGAGTAAATGCAATATTTTCCCCTTCAAGGGCACGCTCAATACCTTCTCGTCGTTGCTGATTATTTAATACTAGTACCACTTGGTGATTTAAACGATGCCATTGGTTTATTTCGTCTGTTAATAGGGGAATTTGACGCTCAAAGCTCGTCATCGTCTTCCCTTGAATACCAATAGGGTTAAATCCAGTGAGACCAATAGAGCGTTGTTGCATAAATGTGAAAGCCACTTGATTCATAGAATCTACAGTGCGTTGTAGTTCATTCCAATCACAATGATTTTTCCGATGTGTAGGATCTTCCTTAAGGAATTTCTTTAATGCTTCTTGAATACGACCTGGCTCATCATAAATTAGAGTGCCCTCTTTCACATAAGATAATAAAGTACTTTCTGCATCACTTTTACCAAGAAAGAAAGGCGTCACCGTGTAGGATTCAATTTGCTCAATGGAACGTTGATTCTCAACGGAGAAGAAACGCAATGTATCGATCTCATCGCCAAAGAATTCAATACGAATCGGATGATCACTATTTACAGGATAAATATCCAAAATATCTCCACGCACGGCAAAATGACCACGTTGTTCCACCTGGTCTACGCGTTCATATCCAATTGTTACGAGCTGTTCAAGGACTACATCACGTTCAATCGCATCATTTAAAGCAAAATGCAACGATTGTCCCTTTAAGTAATGAGGAGATACAACATACTGTGTAACCTCTTCAGCATTGGCAATGACTACTGCCGGCTCTTGCCACGCCAACAGTGCTAATGCTCGCATCTGCGCACCTTGGTCTTCAAGACTGCGAGCCACAGTCGTAAAGTCTACATGATCTGTTGTAGGAAATGATAAGACTGGCACATTAGGCATGAAAAAAGCTAAGTCCCGTTCCCACATCTCTTTATGGTCCTTATCATGGACTACGATGACTACAGGTTTTGTAAGACCTGCAGAAAAAGATTGACTTAAGAGGAAACTCTTTTGAGATCCGCTAAGACCATATATGACTGACTTCCCCTTTCGCTGAAATGCGTTTAGCCCATCCACAAAGGATGGGTTCTGTGAAAGCAGTTTTGTTAATGTATTATCCATACTGCACCATATAGTATTACTATGATTGTATTAATTAAATAGTTCTAACTCATTTATTATAACATATAACGTAGTAGTTAAATCTGTACCTATCTTCCTATCAAAATGTATGTGTTTATCGATATAAATATCCACGTTAATACTTAATTTAGGCAAAAAAAATACACCTCTAAAGGTGCAATAGGTGCAATAAAGTTGGTGCGGGAGAAGGGACTTGAACCCCCACGCCGTAAGGCGCCAGATCCTAAGTCTGGTGCGTCTGCCAATTCCGCCACTCCCGCGTCTCAACTGAAATAATAATATCATGTATGGAATTCATCGTCAATCATTTTTTTATAAATGACTTAAAATTCATACATCGAAAAATATATTCCAAGGATAATAACTATCTAAACCTTACAATTTACGTAAACCTAAAACAAATTCTAAATCTAAAAACTCTTAACTCTACAATTGTATATATATTAACGCTTAACGCCTCATCTAAACCTTAACGCTACAGGTCTCAATCTAAAAGTTCTTACTGATAATTAATATTTGCAAAATAAAAAGAGACTGACCCAGAATCCGAACTACTAGAACCCTGGGTCAGCCTCTTTTTTAGGATGATGATGAATAAATGCATGCCCTACATTTACCATAAAATATATTAACAGTCATAACATACGTCATGCTGGTAATACCAAGAAGGTAAATCCACCATGACCATAGCACGACATTTAGGTCGTATAGAACTAAAATCTAAATTAAATATAATACAATTTAAATCCTATAGAACTAAAAAATCCTTTTTACGGATACGTAAAAAGGAGCTATTAACTTCTCCTCCCTATCTCTCGTAGGTCAAATGGTGAATGTTGAATAGGCAGTTCTCCTGACTCGGCTTCATCGCTCATCTAGCCTTCCCAGTTTCCCAGTGACTTAATTTAGACTCGCTCGACCATACAGTGGCGGGACCGTGCTGGCATTTAACCAGCTTCTCTATTATGCTTTTCAGCACCTATTCCCAAATATGATGTTTTCTATGCTTTTATTCTAACAGTCTAAATTCATTTCGTCAATACGGCAAAAGCATATTTATTAATAAAAAAAAGCTATATAGTTCTGCCGTATTGTTATAACAGAAATTAATAATTCAACTAGCTAGAAAACAAACTTATCCCACACGATTTCTAAACAACCACCCCGCCATTGACATAGTAACAATAGTTAATATAATCATAGGAATAAAGTTAAACCAAATATCCGTCAATCCTGCACCTTCTAGATAAATTCTGCGCATTGCCTCAACAGAAAACCGCATAGGATTTCCATATGTAAGATATTGCAATATTTTCGGCATATTATGTACAGGTGTGATTAATCCGGACAATAAGGCTAGTGGAAAAAGAAAGACAAAAACATATACGAGAACTTGCTGCATATTTTTTGCAATAGCCGAAATAGATAACCCCAATCCAATGCTACTACTTATAAACGTAAACAACACGGCATACACAAGAAATATATTGCCCCGAAATGGAACTTTAAACCAAAACATGGCTATTAATAACAATACAGTACTTTGAAACAGTCCTATTAACATGGGTGGTATAGACTTTGCAACCAAAATTTGCATAGATGATACGGGCGTTACCAATAATTGATCAAAGGTCCCCTGCTCTCGTTCTCGTGCCACAGATAGCCCCCCCAACATGATAACTTGTGTCATACTGATCAATATAACGAGACCTGTCAAGAAAGTCCAAGAAGACTGCTGATTTTCATTGTACCAGGTACGAGATTCAATTGTGATTCCCTTATGCTCAACACCTAACCAAGTCTGATTGAATTGAGAAATGATTTGCCCCATATAGGCTGTGGCAAGACCTGAAGTCATTGTATTCGTTCCATTTACAATAACAGTAATAGATGTAGGTTGTTTATGCTTTAAGTTTTCTTCAAAATCCTGAGGTATGATAACCGCCATAATAACCTTGTTGGAGTCTATTAATGGTGCGATTATATCCGGAGAGTTCGCAGATTGATACAGTTCAAAAACACCGGATGAATTAATAGTCGATTCTAATGCAGCTGCGGTCTGCGTATGACTTTCATCAATCAATACATAGGGAACCTTGTTGAGATTATAGGTTGCGGCATAACCGAAGAGGAACCCTTGAATAATGACCGGTAACAGTAAGATTATACGAGTTTTCGGATCTTTAAAGGTGGCTAATAGCTCTTTCCATATGATGGAGACAATTTGATTCCAATACAGGCGCCAATTCATTATTCCACCTTCTTCCGCGTAATATAAATTGTCAATATTGTAAAGCAAATAGCAAACCCCGATAATACGGCACTATTTTTAATAATCAAATACCAGTTATTTCCACCTAGGAACAATGATTTCAGTAATTCTAAAAAATATGTAGGAGGTAAAAGCCGTGAAATATATTGAATCACCACAGGTTGTGAATGTGGATCAAATAAAAAACCCGTCAATATTAAAGCTGGTAAAAAACTGGTGAGTAATGCCATTTGACAAGCTAAGAACTGTTTCTTCGTAAACGCAGATATAAGTAGTCCCATATTTAAAGAAACAATCAAATACAATGTGGACACAATGCAGATGATCCATAAGGAACCACGCATAGGTACTTCATAAAAGAAATACGAAACACCGAGGCAAAACAACAGCCCCAACATGGCCAATACATAATAAGGCACTACCTTAGCCAAAATAATTTCAATAGGCTTAACTGGTGTAACGAATAAAGCCTCAAAAGTACCACGTTCCCATTCTCTAGCCATAACGACAGCCGTAAGAAAAACGGATACAATCGTCATGATAATCATAATAAGCCCGGGAATCAAAAACCAGGTACTTGTATTTGCCTCATTAAACCACATGCGAGGGTTCATTGTTATATATCCACCACGTAGCATAAACGGAATATTCTTAACGGCCCATAAGTTAATAGCTGAGTTTACATAACTTTCTATACTCATCGCTACCGAAGTATCGACACCATAGTAAATCCCCTGCACTTTCCCTTGTCCACGCATAATTTGATCAGAAAAGTCCTGTGGAATCACCAATATGGCATCTACCTTTCGTTTTTCCATCAATAGTTCCGCCGTTTTTCTATCGCGAACCGCTATAGGTTGAAAGTACTCAGAGCCGTATAAGGAGTCATACACACTTTGGGTCATCGAATCTTGACGTTCCATAACCACTGCTATCGGCACGTGTTTAACATCCAAAGTAACCCCTGAGCCGATGAGGATGATAAGTAGTATAGGTAGTACAACACCCAACAAAATAGTGCTGGGGTCGCGCAATACTTGTGAGGTTTCCTTATATACCAATGAGGAAAACCGTCTTATAAATCCGTTCATACGTCCTCCTCCTGTTCCCGTTTTTCCAGTATGACGGAGATAAACGCTTCATCCATAGTACAAGTCTCGTCGCCAGCAGTCCGTCTAACTTCATCAGGTGTTCCCAGTACAACGAGTTTCCCTGCATCCTGAATCATAATACGGTCACAATATTCCGATTCATCCATAAAATGAGTCGTAATAATAATCGTTGTTCCTCGCTTTGATAAAGAAGTAATCTGTCGCCAGAAATTACGCCGCGTAAGAGGATCAATACCACTTGTGGGCTCATCCAAGAAAAGAATTTTTGGCTCATGCATTAAGGCAGTCGCCATGGACAAGCGCTGTTTATAACCACCAGGCAAATCACCGGCTATCATATCGCGCACATCATTTAGACGAAACTCACTGATAACGGCTTCTATACGATCAAGCTTCTTCTGTCCGTGAAGGCCGTACACACCGGCAAAAAAATTCAAGTTTTCCATAACAGACAGATTACCGTACAAAGAAAACTTCTGCGCTACATATCCGAAATTGCTTCTTGCCGCCGTACGAGATTTAACGACATCAACGCCAGCTACACGTAAATCACCGCTCGTTACAGGTAATAATCCACACAACATACGAAATGTCGTCGTCTTGCCAGCTCCGTTTGGTCCAAGCAATCCGAATACTTCTCCGCGCTGTACCGTAAATGATGTATTAGCTACCGCCGTAAAATCACCGAATGTTCTCACCAAATGAGATACGGAAATTTCTACTGGACGCTCAACCATTTCATTGGGGGACAACAAACGCTTTCGTTCTTTCTCTATCGCACTTTCATCCAAGTCCATATCGATAGTATCTAAAAGGGAAGTCCTCTGTTTCGAAGTAAACTCATCCTCTTTTAACAGCATCATAAAGGTATCTTCCAAACGGCTTTGAACTGATTGTTCCTCCATACCGTACTCGCTAAGCCAAGGAATCGAAAGCATTTCTTTCGTTTTTATATATCGTACGGTACTAGCCTCCGGAACTGCATCTGCCACGCATTTTCTATCATCCATCAATGCGGCCTGTACATTTCGCATGCTCAATGACTTCGGAATTTTTACCTGAAAGCATCGCCCCTCAGACATTTGAGTCAATTCATTCGGTGTCCCAGTTGCTAAAAACCGCCCTTTATTAAGGACGAAAACATCTTTACAACGCTCCGCCTCATCTAAGTATGCAGTACTAACAAGTACGCTGATTCCATCTGTATGTACTAACGACTCTAAAATCTCCCATAACTCTCGCCTTGAAAATGGATCGACCCCTACGGTAGGCTCATCAAGCAATAATAACTCTGGAGAACGCACCAAGGTACAGGCTAAACTAAGCTTTTGCTTCATACCGCCCGACAATTTACCGGCAGGACGCTTAGTAAATTTTGATAGCCCCGTCATATGCAGTAATTTTTCGAACCGTTCCGTTCTCTCCCCCAAAGGGACACCATGTAAATCTGCATAGAGATTCATGTTTTCACTGACGGATAATTCCTCATAAAGCCCAAACTTCTGAGGCATATAACTGAGTTTATCTTGAACTTCCTGCGAATATGCTTTCACATTCATTCCAAGGACATCTAAAGAGCCAGACGTGGCATCCAATAAACCTGCAATTAAACGAATCAAAGTCGTTTTCCCCGCCCCATCTGGCCCAACCAACGCAGTTAAACAGCCTTTCCGAATTTTAAAATCCAAATGGTCCAATGCTATTATAGGATCAGCTCCAACAATGGGAAATTCTTTATATAATTGTGACGCTTTGATTGCATATACATCATTCACCGCACACCTCTATATATCAATGGAAACAGTGGCAGGCATTCCTAAACGAAGGCGATTATTCGGGTCATCCACATATACCCGCACTTCATACACAAGTGTAGTACGCACATCCTCCGTTTCTACCGATTTAGGTGTAAATTCCGCTACGGAGGATATATATCCGATTGTGCCGTGAATCGGTTCATTCTTATTGGTATCCGTCGTCACATTCGCATCCATACCATTATAAATTTTCCCTAAATCCCGTTCGTTCACATACACACGGATCCATTTCTTAGTATTCTCAGCTAACTTAAATACAGGTGTATTCGGTGAAGCCATATCACCGACCTGTAATAATCGGGCCGTTATAACACCGTCTATAGGAGCCGTTAATACAGTTTGGTTTAACAAAAACTCCTGACGAGCCAATTCACTTTTCATCGAATCCAATTGTGCTTGGGCCTGTGCTATATCTTCCTGTCTTGGCCCTGCGACAGCTAAATTGTATGCTTGCTGAGCCTCATTTAATTTGGCTTCCGATACTTTCACCTTCGCCTGTATATCATCTACAGACTGTCGACTGACGGCCTTACCATTTGAAGCATTATATGATTTTTGTAACTTCTCTGCTTCTTGTTTCGATTGAGCTAACGCAGCTTCTGCAGATGTAACTCGTGCCGATGCTTGCGCGATTTCTTCTGGTCTACTGCCTGCTTGCAACTTGTCCACTATAGCTTTCTGTGCCGCAATGGTAGCCTTAGCCTTCTGTACAGCAAGATTCAATTCATCAGAATGTAAATACCCCAAAATCTGCCCTTGGCTCACGACCGCACCTTCATCCACCAAAAGGCTGGCAATCCGATCACTTCCCCGAAATGCAACATTCACTTCCCGCAGATTCACATTACCTTGCAACACGATGTGATGAGAGGCCATGTACGCTTCGTATTGATTATAAGCATAATA
This sequence comes from Veillonella parvula, assembly GCF_902810435.1. Taxonomy (GTDB): domain Bacteria; phylum Bacillota; class Negativicutes; order Veillonellales; family Veillonellaceae; genus Veillonella. The sequence continues at coordinate 610,314 of NZ_LR778174.1, read as the reverse complement.
TCCTACGCCACCCAAAATTATTAGAAAAGCAATCATTATACCTACGCACTTTTTTTTATTATTCGCCATCCAACGTTTAAGGACATCAAGTTTCTCTTTCATAATCATTCCCCGTTTCTCACACTATTTCTTAGCATGCGAGTCCGCCTCTGCCTCCTGATCCATGTCCATGGCTTCCCAACCACCGCCTAAGGATTTGAATAAACGAACGGTATCAGCAAACTCTTGCCCCCGACTCATGATATATTGCCGCCTTGCAGACAATACATTTCGTCGTGCATCAAGAACACTTAAGTAATCGCTAAGACCGGAGTCAAAATTGGTTTGCGCCAAAGATTCTGCTTGCTGTGCAGATTCTACAGCAGATTTCAATTCCTCAGACTTAATATGATCCTGAGATGCATCCGTTACCGCATTTCGGACCTCCCCTACAGCTTTCAAAACAGTCTCTTCGTAAAGTGCCAAGTATTCCTGTTCCTTTTCTGTTTGTACCTTTATATTCTTACGAATAGCACCGGCATTGAAAATAGGCATAGTGATAGATGGTCCTATTCCTATCATTTTACCGATAGCCGAAATAAGACCTCCCGATGAAAACGACTCCAAGCCTATACTGCCATTTAATGAAAATCTAGGCTTAAGGTCAGCCTTTGCAGCCTTGGTTTTCTGTTGTTGTGCCGCAATACGTCGTTCCGCCGCCTGAATATCAGGCCGTTGTCGTAAAGCTTCCGCCGGTATACCGATAAACATGTGTGGATCCACCGCAGGTAATGAAGTATTTTCCATCAATAACCCGTCAACCTCACCCGGAACCGTTCCCGTCAATATAGAGAGCGCGGACATTGTGGAAGCTATATTTTTCTTTAATGAAGGAATCTCCGCTTGAGTCTGAGATAATGCATATGTAGCCTGTTGTACAGGTAATTCGTTGATAATACCAGACTGATAGTTTATCTTAATCAGTTCCAACGCTTCCTGCTGACGCTTCACATCCTCTTCCGTTATGCGCAATTGCTCCTGTAAAGTTCTTAACGACATATACTGTAATGCTGTTTCCGCGCTCAATGATACCCAGGTGGAATATAAATCCGCCTGTGATGCTTGTAACGAATTCGATGCAGCTCGTGATTTTGCTTTTTGTCTCCCGAATATATCAATTTCCCATCGCGCATCAATTCCTAATTTACCGGTTTCTACATTTCTCGTCATCTTATCAGGTATAGGCAAATTCTTTATTGCTTCTCGGTCCGAATCCCATTCGCCCTGACCTCTATTAACCGACCATGAACCGGAAGCATCTAGCCAAGGTAATCGCTGTGCTTCAGCAATACCCAACTGTAACCGCCCTTGTCTAACTCGAGAACGAGCTACCTCTAACTGCCGATTATTTTTGAGGGTCAAATCAATTAATTGATCCAAGACAGGATCGTTAAAAACCTTCCACCAGTGGGCTAATTCTTCTTCACTGACCGCTTTCCCTTCTACAACCTCATACGGTAACGGATGTTTTCCCGCTTCCTCTACCCAAGAATGTTCATTCAATTCTTTAGTTGCTTTTTGTTTCTCTGAAAGCTTAGGCTCTTCAGCAGCAGTGCTCTTTTTCTTCTTTTTTTTGCCATCCTTGTAATACGATGCAATGACAGAACTGCCTTGGTCAGAATCGTCAACAGTTTTTTCAGACCTATGCTGTACTGTCGTATTATCTCGACTCGTTCGATTTGCATCGCCGTTTGATTGACTAAAACTGACGCCCGCGCTAGCACTCCAAGCCCCTAATGCTAAACATATATAAACAATTAAAAGTTGTTTTCTATTCGTCATCATAGCAAACCTCTTTTCATTTCCATATATTTCAGTATCATTATATGTTCATCTTATAATATAAAACCATTATGTATCAATAATATGAAGTATCATTTTAATCTAACTTGAGTTTTATCAAACTTTCACATAAAATAAAAATGTATTAATATAATTCAAGTGGAGGCGATTATGTATATCGGTGAAATCATTAAAAGCTATCGCGAACAACATAATATGACGGTTGAAGAATTCGCAAATAAATCGAATCTAAGGCAAACAGAAATCAACCAATTGGAAGAATTATTTCAAAGCGATGGAACGACACCTCATCCTGTTGCAATGCGACAAATTAAAGCTATAGCTGAAGCCATCGGACAGCCAATCCCCATCATTATGAATCTTATTTCTGCAGATCAAGAAATCGTCGTTAACGTAGTAGCTGAATCAGATCAGCCACATGCGAAATAATAAAACTTAGTTAATTAAATAAAGATTATTAGCTCATAAAAGGACCCTACATAAATATGTAGAGTCCTTTATATACATATAAAAAGCAAAATAAAAAAGCACCACATTACTGTGATGCTTTAATTTGGTGACCCAGAAGGGATTCGAACCCCTGGCCTTTTGATTCGTAGTCAAACGCTCTATCCAGCTGAGCTACTGAGTCATGTACAAGGTACTCACTTATATTAACATAATGATTGCAGCTACGCAAGCATTTTTTAATATTTTTTGAGTAATTTTATGGACATGCGGTCCGAAGACCGCCATCCAAAATTTGGCAGGGGCAGTAGGACTTGAACCCACAACCAACGGTTTTGGAGACCGCTACTCTACCAATTGAGCTATACCCCTATGTTCATCAAGCTTTGCTTGATACTTGATTAGTTTAACAAATATTACATACTCTGTCAAGAAATAAAGGCCTTTTAATCGATAAAATAATAGTGATTATTAAAGGAAAAGAGCCCTTTCTCAAGGGCTCTTATGTCTACCTAACTTTTACCT